>LRBF01000175.1 GCA_001580565.1 Caballeronia megalochromosomata
GGCAACGGCGGCGGCAACGGCGGTGGCAATGGCGGTGGCAATGGCGGTGGCCACGGCAGCGGCGGCAACGGCGGTAACGGCGGTGGCGGCAACGGTGGCGGAGGCCACGGCGGCCGCTGATCGAGCAGCACAGCGCAAGGAAGAACCGATGCCCTTAACCCGGCATCGGTTTTTTCTTTGTGCGGCCTGACGCACCACACACGCATCGCACACGCATCGCACACGCATCGCAAGCCAAACATCCGGCGGACGCCAATCAGCGGATTCATCACGACGCGCGCAAACTAGTCCCTTCTCACTCGCGAGAAAGGACACCGACATGCCCGCTCACAGCCTCGACCTGAACGGCCGCGTCGCCCTGGTGACGGGCGGCTCACGCGGTATCGGCCGCGCGATTTCGTTCGCCCTTGCCGCTTCCGGCGCATCGGTCGCGATCAACTATCGGCACCGCGAGAACGAAGCCGCCGATGTCGTCGCTCAGATCGAACGCCTCGGCGGCCGTGCGATCGCCGTGCGCGCCGACGTATCCGTCAGCGGCGACGTCAACGCGATGATCGGAGACGTCGAACATCGTCTCGGCCACATCGACATACTCGTGAACAACGCGGGCACCGCGACGATGATCGACATCGACGCGCTCACCGAAGCCGAATTCGACCGGACGCTCGCCGTCAATCTGAAGTCCGCGTTTCTGTGCACGCAGGCCGTGCTGCCGGGGATGCGCGCGCGGCGCTGGGGCCGCGTCGTCAACCTGTCGTCGGCGGCGGCGCGCGGGCCGGGTCTCGTGGGGATTCACTACAACGCATCTAAAGCGGGCCTCGAGGGCCTGACGCGCGGCTATGCGGCGCGGCTCGCGCGCGACGGCATCACCGTCAACGCCGTCGCACCCGGACCGATCGACACCGAAATGGCGGGCCCGCTCAAGGCATCGAACATCGCGGACAGGCTGCCCGTGGGCCGGCTGGGCGAAGCGAGCGAAGTCGCGGATGTCGTGATGATGGTCATCGGCAATGCATTCATCACCGGGCAGACGATTCCCGTCAACGGCGGCGCGAGCTTCATCTGATCAGCGCCGCGCCGTCACCGAACCCGCTGCTCACGCGCCCGAGCCGCGCAGCACCTTCAGCAGGTCCTGCGCCACAGTTTTCGACGATGCGGGATTCTGGCCCGTGACGAGACGGCCATCGATGATCGACAACGGCTGCCAGTCGTCGACTTTCTCGAAGCGGCCGCCGAGGCGCTTCAGCTCGTCTTCCACGAGAAACGGCACCACCTGTGTGAGTTGCACCGCCTCTTCTTCCGAATTGGTAAAGCCGCAGACGCGCTTACCCTTGACGAGCGGCTCGCCGTTCACCTTGACGTGACGCAACACGCCCGGCGCGTGACAGACGAACGCAACGGGCTTGCCGCTGTTATAGAAGCGCTCGATCAGCGCGATCGATTGTGCATCCTCCGCGAGATCCCAAAGGGGTCCGTGGCCGCCCGGATAGAACACGGTGTCGTAATCGTCGGCCTTCATGTCGGCCAGCACCGCGGTGTTGGCGAGCACGCGCTGCGCGGCGGCATCGCCCTTGAAACGTTCGGTCAGCTCGGTCTGGCCTTCCGGCGTATCGCTCTTCGGATCGAGAGGCGGCTGCCCACCCTTCGGCGAGCACACGGTAACGTCGACACCCGCATCGAGAAAGGTGAAATAGGGCGCCGCGAATTCCTCCAGCCAGAAGCCTGTTTTCCTGCCGGTATTGCCGAGCTGGTCATGCGAAGTCAACACCATCAAGATTTTCATGGTTGCACCTTGCATCGAAGAGGTTTCGCCGTTCCGCGCTGTCTCGTGGTGAAAACACTATAGATCGTGAATCGATGACGGTGGAACGGCCGGCTGAGAACCGACGTGCGTCACGACCTCCCTCACCCCCGGCGCGTTCTCCGCCGCTACGCGAAGGGCCCTTGCTTCATCCTCGCTCGTGACGGGCGTCCACAGATGCACGGTCCCGTTCTCCACGATGACGCTCTCCCGCGCGAGCCCCCAGGGATGACCCGACATGGCGGCGAGGACTGCCTCGCGGATCGAGTGATCGCTGATATCGGCGTCGACGGGCAGTTCGGGCGCCATCGTCACGAGCGCGCGAATCAGGTTGGCGCGGCTCACGACGCCAACGACCTTGCCGTCGCGCAGCACGGGCACGCGCTTGATGCGCTTGCGCTCGAGCAGCTCGGCAATGTCGGCGACGGGACACGTTTCTGTCACGGTCGCGACGTCGGTGCTCATCACATCCCCGACCTTCCGTGCATGCTCCTTAACATACTGGCTCGCCAGTTCGCGCGTCGATGCAACCAGTTCGAGCCACCACGCACGTTGCTTGACGCCGGTCCCGATCTCCGCGCGATGCATCAGATCGCCCTCCGTGACGATGCCGAGGAGCGTGCCGTCCTCGTCGATCACGGGCATCCCGCTGATGCCGGCGAATACCATCGTCCCCGCCGCCTGACGCACGGACATGTCGGGTGTGGCGGAAACGATCTTTGTCGTCATGATGTCGGCAGCTCGCACGTTCATCTCCCTCAGAGAAGACAGCAGCGTTCTGGATGGAGCGTTCACGCCTGCGGCGTGCGCTCATTGTCTGGCCCGGCGCGTGATGCGATCTCTTTGTCCCGAGCCGCCAAGAACGATACAACAGAACGCGCCGCAATACATGTCGGCCGGGTCGATCATCCGCGCCTTACACCTGTCATTGCGTATTGACCCGCATGAAGTAAGTTTTTCTGCCGCAACCGTACAACGAAAGGCATTTTTACTGTGACACGGATTTACATTCATCTGATATGACGATAATCTTGCTGCCGTCGATCAGGTTTTCGGCAAGCAATGCCGATGTTGCATCCAAGCTCGAGTCATTCGGGAATCTTGACCGCAGCCGCGCAAACGTTGCCTGCTCCAAGAGCGACGCCGCCTTCGAACTGAGCTCATTTGTCATTTCGTGAGGCGATACGGGCGAACAAAGTTCTTTGCCCTACTCCGCCATCCGGAGCGCTTGTTGTATTGCGCACTGGACCCGATCAGTGATTCCGTGCCATTCAGTTTGCCTCTCGGCGCTTCATAGTCTGGATGACTAATTAGCGTTATCACGGATTACGGCACTTACGCTTATCAATTAGCAATGCAAATCGAAATGACAAACCGAAACCAGACCTTCATTCGCAGCCTCAACGTTTTCTCGGCGCGCAAGGCCGCTGCAATCGCGACAGCAGTGCTCACGAGCGTATTGCTCGCCGCTTGCGGTGGCGGCAGTGACACCGCCCTCGACGACGCGACCGCCAAGAGCGCCGCGCCCGAGTCGACCGCGAAGGCCGCGACCAGCACGTCCATCTTCTATGGTGCGAACGGCCGGAACACGAACGGCGGCGCGTACGACGCGACGCCCGTGGCGACGCAGCTCGCGCAACTGAAAGACATCGGCGCGACGATCTATCGTAACGACGTGTACAGCCTGAGCTCGGCGAAGGTCGTCGCGAAGATCGCGCAAACAATGGCGGCGAGCGGCGTGACCGTCTACCCCGTGATCATGCTCGGCATCGGCTTCAACTCTGAGCAGGACGCTTACAACGCGGCCTACACGCTCGGCCAGCAGGTCGCGGGAACCTACAAGTACAAGTACTATGAAGTCGGCAACGAGCTCGAGGCGCAAGCGCTGACCGGCAACGTCGACGGCACGAGCTGGACGCACTACAGGAATCAGCCCTACGTGCTCGCGCGCGGTGTGATCCGCGGTCTGATCGCGGGCGTGAAGTCAGTGGACGGTTCGGCGAAGATCGTCGTAAACGGCACGTGGCTGCACTACGCGTTCTTCCAGATGCTGATGGACGGCTCGCAGCCCGACGGCACCCGCGGCCACCCCACCGTGAGCTGGGACGTCACCGCGTGGCACTGGTATTCGAATCAGGGCGACATGACGCATGCATGCGGCGGCACGGGTTGCTACGACATGCTGGGCGTGCTCCATTCGTTCGGCAAGCCGGTGTGGATCAACGAATTCGGCGTGCGTCCGGACTACGGCACGGATCAGCAGATCGCGAACTACATGGCCGGCAACACGATGATGGCGCAGTTCCAGAGCGTCGCATCGAAGTACAACATCCAGTCCATTCAGGCGTTCGAGCTCTATGACGACAACGAAGGCAACTTCGGCCTGATGAAGTCGGACGGTCAGACGACGAAGCCTGCGTACTGGGCGTACAAGAACTTCGTGGCCGGTCATCCGATGTAAGTTTTCACTGAGTTCTGTTACGCCGTCGAGCGACCCATTGTGGTCGCTCGCGACGTTTTCGGCCCTGAAAATAGGCACTTTCCCCAATCACGCCGTTCTGCGCTTATCGGCTCGACGATATGACTGGTATTCAGTCATGGCGACTTGTCGGCGCCTGCCGTGGGCCCTAACCTGCATGAGAGCCTGCCCTTCCGATAGCTTCCGGGTCGGCCATTCCCATACGATCTGGTCCTATCGGAGAACTCATGCGCGGCAACCTGAATCACGTCAATCAGCACGACGAGCCGTTCGTCGGCATTCCCAAAAGCCCGGCGACGATTGCGGACAGTCGCGTGCGATCCATCCTCTATTGCGGGGAAACAGGCGCCGAATCGATCGTGCGGATTGCGAAGCGCCTTGCATCGGCGGGTCGTCGATTCGAGGTGCATAACTTCGCTCGATCGTCCGACCGCGCGGCGCTCCTGACGGAATTCGACGCGCTTCGCCGTCACGGCAAGGTCTATCATCATTTCGACCTGCCCGATGATCTGTTCGCGCAGAAGAGCGCCTCTGCAATGAGCCCGACTCACGCGAGCACACAGATCTACTGCAGCGGTCCGCCCGCTTTCACGGATCTGGTCGAGCGCCAGGCACGCGAATGGGTCTATGCGGCGAATATCCACAAGATCGTTTCCGGCGAGCAGACCGCCAACCAGACCGCCTAGTCAGCGAACCCGGCCGGATCGAGCCCTAGCGCCGCCGCGAGTTCGTGCGGCGATCGCACCACCTGCGCTTGCGGCGGGAAGTGTGCGGCGCCTTCATCGTCGAAAGGCCAGGCCAGCACGCGCATATGCGCCGCGATGGCGGCACGCGCGCCGGTCGGGCTGTCTTCCACGGCAATCACTTCTTCGGGCGCGAGGCGCAGCAGCCACGCCGCGCGCTCGTACGGCTCGGGGCTCGGCTTGCCGTTGCGCACGTCGTTGACGCTGATGGTCACGAGCGACGGCTCTTCGATGCCGAGCGCCCGCAGATTCGCTTCGAGCAGCATGCGCGATGCATTCGACACGATCGCCTGCGTGATACCCGCCGCCTTCGCTGCGCGATACACCTCGAGCGCGCCCGGACGCGGCACGAGCGCGGGCGCGCCCTCCAGATAGTTCCGCGCGCGAAACGCGGACCAGTCCGCGTAATCCACCGACAAGCCGAAGCGCTCACAACACAGCGCATGCACTTCGCGCCCCGTCTTGCCGAAGATGAGCGGATGCATCTCATCGCCCGCCTCCACGCCATGACGCGCAAGCGCCGCAATCAGCGTCCGTAAATGCAGCGGCTCGCTTTCCGCGAGCGTGCCGTCCATGTCCCACAAAATGGCTTTGATCAAAGCTTGACTCGTCCTTGTCGTCCAGCGCGCAGCCTAGCACGCCGCAGTCGGCCTGCGCGAACCGCCCACGAAGTTGCATTTATTTATACGGCCATATAATATTTGCCGTGAATTCACACGACTTCATTTCTGGAAGGACGAGATCATGAGCAGAACACTTCGCGTCGGCGTGATCGGCGGGGGAATCGGCGGCGTGGCCCTGACGGGCGCGCTCGCCCGGCAAGGCATCGAGGTGCGGCTCTTCGAGCGCGCGAGCGTTTTCGGGGACGTGGGCGCGGGCATCCAGATGACGCCCAATGCGGTGAAGGTGCTGCAGGCGCTCGGTATCGGCGATGCGTTGCGCGAGGTCGCGTTCGTGCCGCAAGCGATCGTCGGCCGAAACTGGGAAACCGCGCGCGAGAACTTTCGCATCCCGCTCGCATCGGTGTGCTCCGAGATGTATGGCGCGCCGTTTTATCACGTGCATCGCGCGGACCTGCATCGGATTCTGACGACGCTCGTGCCCGCCGACGCCGCCCGTCTGTCCACCCGTTGCATCGACATTCGGCAGGAAAAAGACGCGGCCGTCGCGGTGTTCGAGGACGGCAGCGAGTTCGAGGCGGACCTGATCGTCGGCGCGGACGGCGTGCGCTCGATCGTGCGTTCGAAGCTGTTCGGCGAGCAGGCGCCGCGCTTCACCGGCAACATGTGCTTCCGCGCGGTCGTGCCGTTCGATGAAACGCCGGCGTTCGTCAGCCCGGATTCGTCGTTCTGGCTCGGACCGCATGCGCATGTCGTCACGTATTACGTGCGCGGCGGCGCGGCGGTGAACATCGTCGCGGTGGCGGAGACGCAAAGCTGGGTCGAGGAATCGTGGAATGCGGAGTCGAGCCGTGAGGCGTTACTCGCCGCGTTCGAAGGTTGGCATCCGAATCTGCAACGTCTGTTCGAGCGCGCCGAATCGGTCTTCAAATGGGGGCTGTTCGATCGCGATCCGATGCGCACGTGGTCGCGCGGCAACGTCACGCTGCTCGGCGACGCCGCGCATCCGATGCTGCCGTTCCTCTCGCAAGGCGCGGCGATGGCGATCGAGGATGGCTACGTGCTCGCGCAATCGCTCGCGGCGCATGGCAAGGACATCGGCCAGGCCTTGCGTGATTACGAAGCCGAACGCCTGCCGCGCACGAGCCGCGTGCAGCTCGAATCGCGCGAGCGTGGCCGCACGTATCACTTGCCGAGCGCATTCGCACAGCGAAAGCGCGATCTCATCTACAAGTTCAAGTCGTATCTGAATCCGCAGGCGTCGGGCATTCAGGCGAACTGGGTCTACGCGTACAACGCAACCGATTTCGCGCCGCGCGCGGCCGTGTCCAACGCTTCGCTGGAGGTCTGATATGTCGATCAGGACTTATCGCATCGGGCAGATCGTCCCGAGTTCGAACACGACGATGGAAACCGAAATCCCGGCGATGCTGTTGGCGCGCCAGTTCATCGAGCCGGAGCGTTTCACGTTCCATTCGAGCCGCATGCGCATGAAGAAGGTCGTGAAGGAAGAGCTTGCCGCGATGGATGCCGAATCGGACCGTTGCGCCGTCGAGCTGTCCGATGCGCGCGTCGATGTGCTCGGTTATGCGTGCCTCGTCGCGATCATGGCGATGGGGCGCGGGTATCACCGCGTCTCGCAGGCGCGTCTTACCGAGCACACGGCGCGCAACGGCGGCGCGGCGCCGGTGATCACGAGCGCGGGCGCATTGATCGATGCGCTGAAGGTGATGAAGGCGAAGCGCGTGGTAGTCGTTGCGCCTTACATGAAGCCTTTGACTGAACTCGTCGTCGATTACATACGGAACGAAGGGTTCGAAGTGATCGACTATCGCGCGCTGGAGATTCCCGACAATCTCGACGTCGCGCGTCACGATCCGCACAATCTGCCGGGCATCGTGCAATCGATGAACTACGAGAACGCCGACACAATCGTTCTCTCCGCGTGCGTGCAGATGCCTTCGTTGCCGGTCGTGCCGATGGTCGAAGCGTTGACCCGCAAACCCGTCGTGACCGCCGCGATCGCGACCACTTACGCGATGCTGCGCGAACTGGATCTCAAACCCATCGTGCCGGGCGCGGGCGCGTTGCTCTCCGGGGCGTACTGATTGATGGAATCAACCTTTCTCTACGGCGCGCACGTCCACGCGAACGGCATCCGTCAGCACTATCTGCGTTATGGCGGCGCGCGCGAGGCGCACGATGCGATCGTGCTCGTTCCGGGCATCACGAGCCCGGCGGTGACGTGGGGTTTCGTCGCGGAAACGCTCGGCCGTCACTTCGACACCTACGTTCTCGACGTGCGCGGACGTGGTCTGTCGGCGGCGTCATCGGCGCTCGACTACGGTCTCGACGCGCAAGCCGCGGATCTCGTCGCGCTCATCGAAGCGATCGGCCTGAAGCGAGCGAGCGTGCTCGGCCATTCGATGGGCGCGCGCATCGCCTTGCGCGCCGCACGCCAGTCGAAGGCCATCGCGCGGCTCGCGCTCATCGATCCGCCCGTCTCCGGCCCCGGCCGGCGCGCCTATCCCGCACGACTCGCGTGGTATCTCGATTCGATCGCGCTTGCGCGAGTGGGCATCGACCTGGAAGGCATGCGCGCGTTCTGCCCGACATGGACGGACGAGTCATTGCGCCTGCGCGCGCAGTGGCCGCATACATGCGACGAACGCGCCGTGCGCGCGAGTTTCGAAGGCTTCCACGCCGACGACATCCATGCCGACATGCCGCACGTCAGACAACCCGCGCTGCTGATGACCGCCGGCAAGGGCGACGTGATCCGCGACGAGGACATCGCTGAAATGCGCGAACTGATGCCGCAACTCGAAGTCGTGAACGTGCCCGATGCGGGCCACATGATTCCGTGGGACGACGAAGCAGGGTTTTATCGCGCGCTCGGTTCATTCTTCGGCGCACCGCTCATCTGAGGCGACACACCATGCCAATCAGCGATTATCAATTGATCGAAGCGTGGAAAACGGTGCTCACGCTCTCGCGTCTGGAACCGGGACAGACCGTGACCCTGCTCACCGGCGCGGCGACGCATCCGCAGACGCTCGCGTGCGCATTGATCGCGACGCAATCGATGGGCGCGATCGTCAACCGGCTCGACCTTCCGCCTGTCAACGGCGAGAAGGCGTTGAGCCGCGACGCCCTCGCCTATCTCGGCGAAACGCCGCTCACCGGAAACCGCGCGGCCATCGCCGCATTGAAAGCGAGCGATCTCGTGCTCGATCTGATGACCCTGCTCTTCTCGCCCGAGCAGCACGAGATTCTCGCGTCGGGCGCGAAGATCCTGCTCGCCGTCGAACCGCCGGAAGTGCTCGTGCGCATGACGCCCACGCTCGCGGACAAGGAACGCGTGCTCGCCGCCACCAGGCGCATCGCGAATGCGCGCGAGATGCGCGTCACGTCGAAGGCCGGCACCGATCTGCGTTGCCCGCTCGGCGCGTTTCCCGCGATCGCCGAATACGGTTTCGTCGATGAACCCGGCCGCTGGGATCATTGGCCGAGCGGCTTCGCGCTCACGTTTCCGAATGACGGCGGCGCGAACGGGCGCATCGTGATCGATCGTGGCGACATCCTTCTGCCGCAGAAAAGCTATTGCACGGAGCCGATCGCACTGACGGTCGAAGGCGGCTATGCGCGCAACATCGAAGGCGGCGTCGATGCCGCGCTCCTGCACGAGTACATCCTTTCTTTCGAAGATCCCGAGGCGTTCGCGATCTCGCACATCGGCTGGGGCCTGCAACGGCGCGCGCACTGGTCGACGCTCGGCCTCTACGATCGGGAAGCCACGCTCGGCATGGACGCGCGCGCATTCGACGGCAACTTCCTGTTCTCGCTCGGACCCAACAGCGAAGGCGGCGGCACGCGCACGACCGCGTGCCATATCGATATTCCCTTGCGCCGCTGCACCGTCTCGCTCGATGGCGTGGACGTGGTGCGCGAAGGCAGGACCGTGGAGGAAACGCCATGAGCGACTCGGTTTATCAACGTCAGGGCTTCGGCAACGAACTTCCGATCGAAGGCAGGATCGGACTGCTGATCGTCGACTTCGTGAAGGGCTTCGCGGATCCCGCCGTGTTCGGCGGCGGCAATATCGCGGATGCGATCGCGCGCACCGTGCCGCTGCTGCACGCGGCGCGCGCGTTGCACTGGCCGGTCGCGCACAGCCGCATCGTCTTTGCCGACGACGATTCGGACGCGAACGTCTTCTCGATCAAAGTACCGGGCATGTCGGCGCTGAAGGAGCACGCGCACGACAGCGCCATCGTGCCGCAGCTCACGCCCGCGCCGGGCGAGCTCGTCGTGCGCAAGAACGTGCCGTCGGCGTTCTTCGGCACGTCGCTCGCAAGCTGGCTCGCGATGCGCGGCGTGCGCACGCTCGTCGTCGCGGGCGCGGTGACGAGCGGCTGCGTGCGCGCGAGCGTCGTCGATGCGATGCAGTATGGCTTTCGTCCCGTGGTGCCCTACGACTGCGTCGGCGATCGCGCGCTCGGCCCGCACGACGCCAATCTCTTCGATATGGCGCAGAAGTACGCGGCGGTGATGTCGTCCGAAGAATTGCTCAACCGCGTGCGGCGTTCTCCGGCACGCACGTGAACGAAACGGTGGACGTCTGTTCTTCGAGCGAGCGCACGCCGCTCGTCGCCTCGGACCTGATCGCGACGCGCTGCGCGCGCTGCTTGCAGTAGTCCGTTGCGGCGTCCATCGCCGCGTTGCGCGCGGTCACCCACGACATGCGCGTGCCCGTCGCCTTGCCGGTGACCGTGTAGGTATCGGGCTGCGCACCGGCCGTGACGCCGTTCGTCGTGCCGCATGCTACGAGCAGACACGTGAGCGCGATCGCCCCGAACGCGCGGGGCGTCGGACGCATTGATCTGAGGTAAGAAAACATGCTTGGACCGTGAATTTTGAGATACGGCCCGAATGGTACAAGCGCCTGAGAATTTCTTCACAAATCACAGGACAGGCGCGGTGTGTTCGGGTCCGGAGCCAAGGCCAGCGCGCGTTGACGCGCGCCATTTCACGATCGACCGCGTGTGCAGTTCAATGTTCCCGCTCAGGCCTGCGCGATGCGATCCAGCAGGCGTTGCAGGCGCGAATGCTGACACGGCGCGAGTCCGGGCGTGGACTGCGCCTGCACGACGCGTGCGCGCCAGTATGTCTTGGAAAAGAGCGAATTCGCGCCTTCGAGACTCAGCACCTGCTCGAGGTGTTCGATGGCCGAATCGAGATGACCGACGCTATAGAGAGACACGGCTGCGCTGAGGTTGTTCATGGCGCGGAGATTTGATTCGATGAAGACGCCGGCGGCGCACGAAGCATCGTGCGCCGCCTGGAAGCATCAGTTCATGTGCTGACCGCCGTTGATCGCGATGTTCGAGCCGGTGACGAAGCCCGCGTCATCGGAGCACAGGAACGCGACGAGCGCGGCGACTTCCTCGGGCTTGCCGAGACGCCCTGCCGGAATCTGCGGAAGAATCTTCGTGTCGAGAATCTCCTGCGGAATCGCGGTCACCATCTTGGTCGCGAGATAGCCCGGCGAAATCGTGTTCACGGTCACGCCCTTTCTTGCGACTTCGAGCGCGAGCGACTTCGTAAAGCCGTGCATGCCCGCCTTCGCGGCCGCGTAGTTCGTCTGGCCGATCTGACCTTTCGAGCCGTTCACCGACGAGATGTTGATGATGCGGCCCCAGCCGCGCGACACCATCTCTTCGCACACGGGCTTGGTCATGTTGAAGACCGAGTCGAGATTGGTGCGCAGCACGGCGTCCCAGTTCACCTTGGTCATCTTCTTGAAGGTCGTGTCCTGGGTGATGCCTGCGTTGTTCACGAGGATATCGATCGGGCCGACTTCGGCCTGGATCTTCGCCACGCAATGCTGGGTGGAATCGTAATCGGCGACGTCCACGGCGTACGCGCGGAAGTTGTAGCCCTGGCGATCCATGCTCGTGAGCCATTCGCCCACCTTTGCGTTGCCCGGCGAATGCGTCACGACGACCGCATAGCCGGCGTCGTGCAGCTTAATGCTGATGGCTTCGCCGAGGCCGCCCATGCCGCCCGTCACCACTGCGATTCGCTTAGTCATGCTGATACTCCTCGTCAATTCTCTCAGGTTAATGAAGCTCGAAATGGCACCGGCGCGGCCATGTCGCCTCGACGCTTTTTTTGTTTGGCTGTTTCGTCGGGCCACGCTCGCGCCGCGCCGGGTATTGCTTGCGTTACGGACGTTCGACGGCCAGCGCGACGCCCATGCCGCCGCCGATGCACAGCGACGCCAGACCCTTCTTCGCGTCGCGCTTCTGCATTTCGTGCAGCAGCGTGACGAGAATCCGGCAGCCCGATGCGCCGATCGGGTT
>LRBF01000176.1 GCA_001580565.1 Caballeronia megalochromosomata
CCCTGTGCGGGGCGGCAGTCACTTTCTTTGCAGCAGCAAAGAAAGTGACCCCCGCCCCGGGGAGGGGCAGAGCCAATAGACCGACACGAAAGCAGGATTCCACGAAACCGCAAGCAAGCGACCAAACAACCCCGAAAGGAGCCACAAAGACCATGAAAAAAATCATCAACCACCCAGAAGCCTTCGTCGATGAGATCATCGAATCACTCCTCCTCGCGCATCCGAAATGGATCAAACCCGCGACTGAAGACCACCGCGCGCTGGTCCGCGCCGACGCTCCAAAACCAGGCCGCGTAGGCATCATCACCGGCGGCGGCTCGGGCCACATGCCCGGCTTCCTCGGCTACGTCGGCGAGGGCCTATGCGGAGGCGTAGCGGTCGGCAACGTATTCTCATCGCCATCATCGGAACAGATTTTCGAAGCGACGAAAGCCGTGAACGGAGGCGCCGGCGTGCTCTATGTCTATGGCAACTACGGCGGCGACGTGCTCAACTTCGACCTCGCAGCAGACCTCGCGGAAGCAGAAGGGATCGACATCAAAACGGTCGTGCTGACCGACGATGTCGCCTCCGCACCGAAAGACCGCGCGGACGACCGGCGCGGCGTCGCAGGCATGGTGTTCGCGTTCAAATGCGCGGGCGCGGCCGCCGAACGCGGCGATTCACTCGACGATGTCGCACGCATCTGCGCCAAGGCCAACGCGAACTGCCGCACGATGGGCGTCGGCCTCTCACCCACGATCCTGCCCGCCGCCGGCAAGCCCACGTTCACGCTGCCCGAAGGCGAAATGGAGATCGGTATCGGCATTCACGGCGAGCCGGGCACGCATCGCGGCAAGCTCGAATCCGCCGATGCCATTGCGGAACGTCTAACCGGACAGATCGTCGGTGATCTCGCTGCGCCGAAAGGTTCGCGCGTCGCGCTGCTCGTCAACGGCCTGGGCGCGACGCCGCTCGAAGAACTCTATCTGCTGTATCGACGTTCAGCGAAGCTCATCGCCGACGAAGGGCTGAAGATCGCCCGCTCGTATGTCGGCGAATACGTGACGAGTCTCGAAATGGCGGGCGCATCGATCACGGTCATGCTGCTCGACGACGAGCTCGAAGCGCTGCTCGAAGCGCCCTCGCGCTCGCCGTTCTTCCGCGACGGCACCGAGTCCTGAAAGGAGCATGCGATGAGCGTAACCAGCAAGGAACTGCGGGACATCCTCACGCGCGCGCTCGGCGCGCTTCCCGAACACGCCGATGAACTACGCGATCTCGACGCGGCGCTCGGCGATGGCGATCTCGGGATCACGGTGCAGTCGGGATCGGCGGCGGTCGTGAAAGCACTGGGCGCGCTGCCCGAAGAAGCAACGCTCAACGAAATCATGCTGGCCGCCGCCAAGGCATTTTCGACGGCGAATCCCTCGACGTTCGCGGCCCTCGTCGGCGGTGGCCTGCTGGCCGCCGCGAAGACGGTGAAGGACAAGGACGCGATCGGGCGCGACGAAGCGCTTGCGATCGGCCAGGCGGTTGCGGCGCGCATCATCGAACGCGGCAAGAGTCAGGTCGGCGACAAGACCGTGCTCGATGCGCTCGTGCCGAGTCTCGATGTGCTGGCCGCATCGCAAGGCAGTGCGACGGACGCGCTCGACGCGATGATCGCGAAGGCAAGCGAACAGGTCAGCGCGACCGCCACGCTGCAATCGAAAAAGGGCCGCGCTGCGTGGGTGCAGGAGCGCAGCATCGGGCACGCGGACCCCGGCGCGACCGCTTACGTCAGGTTTCTCGAAGTGCTGAGAAGCGCGCTTGCTGCATGAAAGCGGAGGCGTTCACGCGCGCTTCTTTTGCGGGACGACCTCGCGCTCGCGCCTGCCCGTTTGAACGACCTTCAGCTTCTTGCGCGTGATGGCGAGCGCTTCCGCTTTCGTGGCGACACACGGCCCCGAGCCGAGTAGCGGCTGGCGCGCCGTCTCGCGCAACGCGAGCACGGACAGCACGCCGATCACCGATGCCGCCATCAGGTAGTACGCGGGCATCATCAGATTGCCCGTCGCATCGACGAGCCATGCCGTGACGAGCGGCGTCGTGCCGCCGAACAGGGACACGGACACATTGAAGCCGATCGCGAGCGCGCCGTAACGAATGCGCGTCGGAAAGAGCGCGGGCAGCGCTGAAGGCATCACGCCCGTGAAGGTGGAAAGCAACGCGCCGAGTATCAGCAGGCCGAGGAACACCGGCAGCAACGCGCCCGTACGCACGAGCAGAAGCGCGGGAATCGACAGCGCTAAGAGTCCGATGCAGCCGCACAGCATCACCGGCTTGCGGCCGATCAGGTCGGAGAGATGGCCCGCGAAGAGCGTCATCGGGATCATCAGCACCATCACGAGCAGCACCAGAAAGAGGCCATGCGTTTCGTCGAAATGCAGTGTCGCCGACAGAAAGCTCGGCAGGTACGACAGCGCCATATAGTCCGTGACGTTGAAGATCAGCACGAGCCCGACGCATTGCATCATCGGCCTGAACTGCTGCGAGAGAAGCTCGGTGAAGTGCTGCTTCGGACGCGACCGTTCATGCGCCTCGCGTGTCTCGGCTTCCTTCTTGAACGCCGGCGTTTCTTCGAGCTTCATGCGGATATAGAGACCCACGAGACCGAGCGGGCCCGCGATCATGAATGGCACGCGCCATCCCCATGACAACAGCGCGTCGTGTGAAAGCAGCGTGGTCAGCAGCGCAACCGTGCCCGCGCCCAGGATATAGCCCGCGAGCGTGCCGACTTCGAGAAAGCTGCCGTAAAAGCCGCGCCGCGCATCCGTCGAGAATTCGGCGATGAAGGTCGCCGCGCCGCCGTACTCGCCGCCTGTGGAGAAGCCCTGCACGAGACGCGCGAGGAGCAGGAGTACGGGCGCGAGAATGCCGATCGAGTGATAACTCGGAATCAGGCCGATGCAGAACGTGCCGGCCGCCATCATGATCATCGTCATGGCGAGCACGCGCTGGCGGCCGATGCGGTCACCGAGCGGGCCGAACACCATGCCGCCGATCGGGCGCACGAGAAACGCGGCCGCGAAGGTGCCGAAGGTTGCGATCAATTGTGCGGATGGGCTGCTCGACGGAAAAAATACTTTGCCCAGCACGACGGCGATATAGCTATAGACGCCAAAGTCGAACCATTCCATCGCATTGCCGAGCGCCATCGCACCCACGGCACGTTTCAGAAGAGCGTGATCGACGACGGTGATATCGCCCAGCGTGAGATGCGGCGACGATTTGCTGCGGGCATTGCGCTCGTGCGAGGGGCTCAATTGTCTCACTCCTGATTTTCGAGGCGAACACGAAGGACTGCGGTGTGGTCGCGCAGAAGGCCGCCGATGAGGCACGCGGCCCTCGGCATGATGTTCCCAGAGTGTGCGGATCGAGACGCGTGCATGCCTTCGCTCACGCGTCTGGAAAACGGTGGAAAACGACACACGCGCGTTCGTCCTGTCGGATTGCGTCGCACAGGGCATGGCGCAAGCGTTGGCCGTGGTCCGACATGCGCACGCTTCGACGGCTATCGAGCGTCTGGCCGAACGCCTTTATTGACGGGCCTTTGAGCAGATCAGACCGATGCGTCCATCGTCATTGGCACAGGCCATGCAATGGGTCAGGCGGGCGCGATGCTTTCGGCACGATGATTCGATTCCGGGAACTGTGTTGATCGATCGCGCCTCTTTTTATCGACAAGTTCACGGGGATTTCCATGAAAGCGAAGACCATCGGCGTTCTTATCGTCGCGAGCGCGGTGTCGTCAGCCGTGCCCGCGTTCGCGGACGACTCCGGCAAGGTCACGCCGGTATCTCACGGCACGAAGGCCGTTCATGTGACGCACGCGAAGAACGACACGCACGATATGCCGGACGCCGCCACCAGTGCGGTCGGTGGCGGCGATGCGTACAAGACGCAGTCGGGCAAGCGCGAAGAGCGCGACAGCATCGACGCGTCGTATCGGGGAGGCTGATCAGTCGAGCGTGATGCCGTCGAAGCGATGTCCGCCGAGCGGGCTGATCAGATAGCCGTGCACGCGCTTCGATATCGGCTGAAAAATGTTGGCATGCGCGAGCGGCGTATACGGCACCTGATCCTTGAAGACCACCTGCGCTTCTTCATAGAGCTTCGTGCGCGCGTTCTGATCGGTGACGAGGCGCGCTTTCGCGAGCAGATCGTCGAACTGCCTGTTGCACCACTTCGCCATGTTGCTGCCGTGGACCGCGTCGCAGCCGAGCGTCGTGCCGAGCCAGTTGTCGGGATCGCCGTTGTCGCCGAGCCAGCCGTAAAGAATCGCGTCGTGCTCGCCGTTCGTCTTCGCGCGCTTGTTGTACTCGGCCCATTCGTACGTGACGATGTTCGCCTTCACCCCGATCTTCGCCCAGTCCGATTGAATCAGTTGCGCCATCAGACGCGCGTTCGGGTTGTAGCCGCGCTGCACCGGCATCGCCCATAGCGTGATGGTGAAACCGTTCGGAAAGCCCGCTTCCTTCAGCAGTTCCTTCGCCTTCGCGGGATCGCGCGGCGCGTCCTTCAACGCCTTGTTATAGGACCATTGCGAAGGCGGCATCGGGTTCGTCGCCATCGTGGCCGCGCCTTCGTAGACGGTCCTGATGATCGCCTGCTTGTCGATCGCCATGTCGAGCGCGCGTCGCACGTTCACGTTGTCGAGCGGCTTGTGCGTCGTGTTGTAGCCCACGTACGCGACATTGAAGCCGACACCCGAGAGTACCGTGAGCTTCGGGTCCTGCCTCGAAGCGCCGATGTCGGCGGGGCGCGGAAACGACGTCACCTGGCATTCGCCGCTCGATAGCTTTTGCTGGCGCACGGCGGCATCCGGCGTGATCGAGAAGACGAGTTTGTCGATATGCACGTCCTTCCGGTTCCAGTATGTCGGGTTCGCGTCGTAGCGGATCGTCGCATCCTTCTGATAGTCGCGGAATACGAACGCGCCCGTGCCGACGGGCTTCTGATTGAGGTCTTCGGGCTTGCCCTCCTTGAGCAATTGCGCGGCATATTCCGCCGATACGATCGATGCGAATTCCATCGCGATGTTGCGCACGAACACAACATCCGCCGTCTTCAGCGTGAAGCGCACGGTGTAATCGTCGAGCTTCTCGACAGACGCGATGTTCTTGTCGTAGCCGAGATCGGTCAGATACGGAAAGCTGACCGGATGCGCCTTCTGGAACGGCTCATTCGGGTCGACCATGCGCTTGAACGTGAACACGACATCGTCCGCGTTGAAGTCGCGCGTGGGCTTGAACCACGACGTCGATTGAAACTTCACGCCGTGCCGCAGATGAAACGTGAAGGTTTTCGCATCCGGCGATTCGTCCCACTTCTCCGCGAGGCCGGGCACGAGATCGAGCGTGCCGCGTTTGAATTCCACGAGCTGGTCGTAGACGGCGTGCGCGCCCGCATCGAAGTCGGTGCTGGTGGTGTACTGTGCGGAATCGAAGCCGGCGGGACTGCCTTCGGAGCAGAACACGAGCGTCTTGTTCGCGGCCGAGGCGGCTTGCGAGGTGAGTGCGAATGCAGCAAGGAGGGAGACGGCGAGGAGTCGGTGCGTCGAAACCATTGTTCTTGTTTGCTCGGAGAGTTGGCGAGCCGCCTCGCGGCGGGCGTGAGCCATACTCTACCAAGCAAACGATTTGCGAGCTTGCTACATCGAACGCAACGCGAAGCGCTTCAGCTTGCCGGTTTCGGTGCGCGGCAACGCATTGAGGAAGACCACGACGCGCGGATACTTATAAGGCGCGACCGTGCGCTTCACGAAGTCCTGCAATTCGGCGACGAGCGCATCGTCGGCCGTGAAGCCGGGATTGAGCACGACGAATGCTTTCACCACTTGCCCGCGAGTCTCGTCGGGCACGCCGATCACGCCGCATTCCGCGACGGCCTCGTGCTGCATCAGCACGCTTTCCACTTCCGGACCGGAAATGTTGTAGCCCGCCGATACGATCATGTCGTCGGCGCGCGCCTGATAGAACACGTAGCCGTCTTCATCGATCACGACGGAATCGCCGGGCAGGTTCCAGCCGTCGCGCACGAACTTCAGCTGCCGCTCATCGGCGAGATAGCGGCAACCCGTCGGGCCGCGCACCGCGAGCTTGCCGATCGTGCCGGGCGGCACGGGCTGCATCGCGTCGTCGACGGCCTGCACGACATAGCCCGGCACCGCGCGTCCGATCGCATGTTCGCGCACCTCCGCTCCCGCCGACGAAATGAAGATGTGGATCATCTCCGTGCCGCCGATGCCGTCGATCATCTCGATGCCGCTCGCCTCGCGCCATGACGCGCGCGTCGAGTCGGGCAAGGCTTCGCCCGCGGACACGGTCTTCTTGAGACTCGTCACGTCGAAGTCCCTGACGAGCGGCGCCATCTGCCGGTAGAACGTCGGCGCGGTGAACATGATCGTCGCGCGATAACGTTCGACGGTTCGCAGCAGCGTTTCGGGCGTGAGCTTTTCGAGCAATACCGTCGATGCGCCCACGCGCAACGGAAAGCACAGCAGGCCGCCGAGGCCGAAAGTGAACGCGAGCGGTGGCGTGCCGCAGAACACATCGTCCGATGTGGGCTTGAGGATGTGTCGAGGGAAGAGGTCGCACATCGCGAGCACGTCGCGATGGAAATGCATGCAGCCTTTCGGCGCGCCCGTCGTGCCGCTCGTGAACGCGATGAGGCACACGTCATCGGCGGCGGTGTCGCAGGCATCGAAATGATCGGGCTTCGTTGCCGCGAGCGATTCGAGCGAACGGGGCGCGTCGTCGTGAAAATGCAGAACGCGCGCGAGTCCTTCGCAGTGGAATTCGTCGCCCCGGGTCTCGCAGCGCTTCAGTTCTTCCGTCAGGCGCACGTCGCATAGGGCCGCCGAAATACGCGCCTTGTCGATGATCTGCTTCAGTTCCTTCGCGCGCAACAGCGGCATGGTCGGCACGACGACGAGCCCCGCCTTCAGCGCCGCGAAGAACGCGACCGCCATCTGCAAGGTATTTGGCCCGCGCAGCAGCACGCGATTGCCCGGACGCAGGCCCATTTCGTCGACGAGCACATGCGCGCTGCGATTCACGAGCGCGCGCAGTTCGCGATAAGTCGTTGCATGCGGCTCGCCGTTGGCATCGGACCAGAT
This sequence comes from Caballeronia megalochromosomata, assembly GCA_001580565.1. Lineage (GTDB taxonomy): Bacteria > Pseudomonadota > Gammaproteobacteria > Burkholderiales > Burkholderiaceae > Caballeronia > Caballeronia megalochromosomata. The sequence goes on from LRBF01000176.1 coordinate 7,142, forward strand.
CGCGGGACGATCGCCATGTCCGCGTTCGATCGCCCGATCCAGCAACTCGGTCGCGCAATTGACGCGCGCGGGGTAGGCGACATCCGCGTTGTCGAGCATGAACACGGGCCATTGGTCCTGCGGCGGCAGATGATCGCGCGCGAATGTATCGACGTGTGCTGACCGTTCCATCGTGCTCTCCGCTTAGTCGGGGATGACAGCCGTGGCTTCGATTTCCACCAGCGCATCGTCTTCGATGAGCGCGACGACCTGCACCGCGCTCATCGCGATGTCGTAGTCGCCGATCAGTTCGCGGAACGCCGCGCCGATTTCCTTGGCCGCCGCGAGATACGCGCGCTTGTCGGTCACATACCACGTCATGCGCACGAGATGCTCGGGCCGGCCGCCCGCTTCGCGCAAAATGGCGATGACGTTGCGCAGCGCCTGCGCAGCCTGCGCGCCGAACTCGTTGCTGACGAAGCGCGCCTGTTCATCCCAGCCGATCTGTCCGGCGATGAACACCTGCGTGCCGCGCACCGCGACGCCGTTAGCGTAGCCGCGCGGCTTGATCCAGCCCGAAGGCAGAAGCGTCTTTTTCATGAGCGTGTCTCCTCTTGCGATGCGCGGTTCGTGCCCGGCGCGAACTGTTCGACGGCGCGGGCGATGTCGCCGGGAATGTCGATCGAGCGGCCATCGTCGAGCGATGTGGTGACCAGCACCTGCTTCGCGCGAAAGCGCACTTCGCCCTCGCAATGACAGACGATGTCGATGCGAATCGAGCGCTGTCCGACGGAATCGACGGCCAGCGTGAGCGTCACGGTTTCACCCATGCGGCTCGGTCTCGAGAACTCGCAATTGAGCTTGACGATGGGCAGCCCGACGCGGCGCGCGGAGATCATCTGCGCATAGTCGATGTCGAGCGCATCGTTGAACCAGTCCTCGACGAGCGCATTCGTCATCACGAGGTATTGCGGGAAATAGACGATGCCCGCCGGGTCGCAATGCGCGAAGCGGATGCGCACCGGCATATCGAAGGTTCGCGTCATCGTTGACGTTCTCCGTGCGCTTTCAGCAAGTCCCGTCCGACGATGAGTTGCTGTACTTCCGTCGCACCCTCATAGATGCGCAGCGCGCGAATCTCGCGATACAGCGACTCGACCGTCACGCCGCTTTTCACACCTAGGCCGCCCCACAACTGCACGGCGGCGTCGATGACCTGTTGCGCGCCTTCGCTCGCGTGCCACTTCGCCATGGCCGCTTCGCGCGTGACGCTTTCGCCCTGATCGCGCAGCCACGCGGCGCGATAGACGAGCAGCGCGCTCGTATCGATGGTCAACGCCATCTGCGCGAGCTTGGCCTGCGTGAGCTGGAAATCGCCGAGCGTGTGGCCGAACATCTTGCGCGATGCGGCGCGATCGAGTCCTTCCTGCATCGCGCGGCGCGCGAAGCCCAGCGACGCGGCCGCAACCGACGTGCGGAAGATGTCGAGCGTGCGCATCGCGATCTTGAAACCTTCGGCCGGCGCGCCGAGCATCTGGCTGCGCGGCACGCGCGCGTTGTCGAAATGCAGGCGCGCGAGCGGATGCGGCGCGATCACGTCGATGCGTTCGGCGATCTGCAAGCCCGGCGTGTCGGCGTCCACGATGAACGCACTGATGCCGCGCGAACCCGGTGCTTCTCCCGTGCGCGCAAACACCACATAGAAGTCCGCGATGCCGCCGTTCGAGATCCAGGTCTTGTCGCCGTTCAATACGTAGGCGTCGCCGTCGATGCGCGCATCGAGCGACATCGCCGCGACGTCCGATCCTGCTTCGGGCTCGGACAATGCAAACGCCGCCAGTGCCATGCCGTTCGCGACGCGCGGCAAATAGCGCGCCTTCTGCTCGTCGGTGCCCGCGAGCGAGATCGCGCCGGAGCCGAGCCCCTGCATCGCGAAGGCGAAGTCCGCGAGGCCGTCGTGCTTCGCGAGCGTCTCGCGGAGAAGACACACGGCGCGCGTATCGATCGACTCGCTCGATGCGCCGTATCGCGTGCCGCCGATGCAATGCCTGAGCCATCCCGCGTCGCCCAGCATGCGCACGAGGCGCTTGCACGCCGCGTCGGTATCGGCGTGATCGACGTGCTTCAGATGCGCGTCGGCCCATGCATCGACAGCGTGCGCGAGTTCGCGATGCCGTTCGTCGAAGAAGGGCCACGCGAGCGCGCTGTGCGGATCGGCGTTCATTCAGTCTCCTTCGAACACGGGCCGCGTCTTTGCGGCGAACGCGCGGTAAGCGCGCTCGAAATCGCGCGTGCTCATGCAGATGGCTTGCGCCTGCGCTTCCGATTCGATTGCTTCGTCGATGCTCATGCTCCATTCCTGATGCAGCATCTTCTTCGTGATGCCGTGCGCGAAGGTCGGGCCCGCGACGAGTTCGGACGCGAGCTTCGCGGCTTCGTCGAGCAAGGTTTCGGGCGTGCAGAGACGGTTGTAGAAGCCCCAGTCGTGGCCTTCGTCGCCGCTCGCGGCGCGGCCCGTGAAGAGCAGTTCGGCCGCACGTCCCTGGCCGATGATGCGCGGCAGGATCGAGCACGCGCCCATGTCGCAACCCGCGAGGCCGACACGCGCAAACAGGAACGCGAGCTTGCTGCGCGCGGTGCCGAGACGCATGTCGGAGGCCATCGCGAGAATCGCGCCCGCGCCGGCGCAGACGCCATCGACCGCCGCGACGATCGGCTGCGGGCAATGACGCATCGCCTTGACGAGATCGCCCGTCATACGTGTGAAGAGCAATAGCTCGGGCATCGGCAGATCGATGAGCGGCGCGATGATCTCATGCACGTCGCCGCCGGAACAGAAGTTGTCGCCCGCGCCGTGAATCACGATCGCTTTCACATCGGTCGCGTACGCGAGCTGGCGAAACAGGTCGCGCAACTCCGCATACGATTCGAACGTCAGCGGGTTCTTGCGCTCGGGGCGATTCAGCATGATGGTCGCGACGCCGCTGGTCACGGACCAGCCGAAGTGCGTCGCGCGATAGCCCGCGAGCGTCGTGCGGTTGCCGGCGAGAAGCGCGTCGGCGGCGGATGAGGTCATCGCTGTCTCCTTCAGTCCTTCAATGTGTTCATCAGATGCTGCTTGAGCTTGCCGAGCCGCTGATGTGTCTGCGATTTCTCGTTGAGTTCGAGGCCGCCGAACATTTCGACGACCCATTGCTCATGCGCGGTCGCCATCTTGTCGAATGCCGCGCGGCCTTGCGGCGTGAGACGCACGCTGATCGAGCGGCGATCGTTCGGATCGGTATAGCGCGAGACGAGCCCTTCCTTTTCGAGCTGATCCGTGATGCCCGTCACGTTGCCGCCGGTGACCATCATGCGGCGCGACAACTCGGTCATCTTCAGGCCTTCCGGATGGCGTTCGAGTTGCGCCATCAGATCGAAGCGCGGCAGCGTCGTATCGAATTCGGTGCGCAGGCGCTTGCGCAATTCGGCTTGCACGAGGTTCGTCGTCGTCAGCATGCGCAGCCACAGGCGCAGTCCCATGTGGCTGTCGGCGCCGGTGCTCATCTCCAGATCGACGACGTTGTCCGCCGGTTTCTCGATGCCCTTGCGCGGCGCTTTCGGTTCCGTCGCGGCAGTCGTTTTCTTGTTGCGTGCGGCGTGGGTCACGTGACTTCTCCACCTGATACGGAAATGGACTGCCCGTTCATCGAACCGGAACCCGGCGTGCACAGCCACAGCACGGCGTTGGCGACTTCTTCCGGCTGCACGAAGCGGCGTTGCGGGTTATGGCGCACGAGGGCATCGCGCGCGTCCTGTTCGCTGCGCGAGGTCTTCGAGATGATCTGATCGAGCGATGCGCGCAGCAGCTCGGTTTCGGTGTAACCGGGGCATACCGCATTGACGGTGATGCCTTTCGTCGCGACTTCGGCGGCGAGCGAGCGCGTGAGGCCGATGACGCCGTGCTTGGCCGCGCAATACGCGGCGACATACGCATAGCCGATCTGCCCAGCCGTGCTCGCGACATTCACGATGCGGCCATAGCCGCGTTCGAGCATCGAAGGCAGCGCGGCGCGCGTGCAGAGGAACACGCCCGTGAGATTCACATCGAGCATGCGTTGCCAGAGCGCGGCGTCGGTATGCGTGAAGGGCGCGGCTTGCGCGTGGCCTGCGTTGTTCACGAGGATATCGACCGCACCGGCGCGAAAGAAAGCTTCGGCGACCGCTGCTTCGTTCGTCACATCGACGCTCACGCATGCGACATCGCCATGAGCGCGCATCGCATCGCGCTGCGCTTCGAGACGCGCGATATCGCGGCCCATCAGCGTGATGCGCGCGCCCGCACGTGCGAGCGCTTCCGCGCACGACGCACCGATGCCGCTGCCTCCGCCCGTGATGACCGCGTGTTTGTCTGCGAGTGCTGTCATGATCACACCGTTCCTTCGGCGCGTTGCGCCCGTTCTTGCGGCGTGAGGCGCGCATTATCGGCGGCGATGGCGCGCTCGCGCTCCAGATTGCGTTCGAGTTGCGACTTGGCTGCGGCGTATTGCTTCGGCCAAGCGACATCGAAGTAACCTATCTTCGCGGCTTCGTTCAATGTCCACGATGGATTCGCGAGATGCGGACGCGCCACCGCGCAGAGATCCGCGCGTCCCGCCGCGATGATGCTGTTCACGTGATCCGCTTCCGATATCGCGCCGACCGCGATCGTCGCAATGCCCGCTTCGTTGCGGATGCGATCGGCGAACGGCGTCTGGAACATGCGGCCGTACACGGGCTTTTCTTCCTTGCTGACCTGCCCCGACGAGACGTCGATCATGTCCGCACCCGCCGCCTTGAACGCGCGAGCGATCTCGACTGCATCGTCGGGCGTCGTACCGCCATCGACCCAATCGTGCGCGGAGATGCGAACGGACATCGGCTTGTCTTGCGGCCATGCCGCACGCATCGCCTTGAACACTTCGAGCGGGTAGCGCAGACGATTGTCTAGCGAGCCGCCGTATTCGTCGCTGCGATGATTCGTCAGCGGCGACAGAAAGCTCGACAGGAAATAGCCGTGCGCGCAATGCAGTTCGAGCCAGTCGAAGCCCGCAAGGGCCGCCATTTCGGTGGCGCGCACGAATTGCGCTTCGATCTCGCGGAGTTCTTCATGCGACGCCTCGCGCGACCATTGGCTCACGCCTTGCAGATACTGTTGCGGTGAGGCGGACACGAGCGGCCAGTTGCCATCGGCAAGCGGCTGATCGATGCCTTCCCAGCTCACGCGCGTCGATGCCTTCGCGCCCGCATGGCCGAGCTGCATGCCGATCTTCGCATCCGATTGCGCATGCACGAAATCGACGATGCGCGTCCACGCGGCCAGATGCGCCGGCGCGTACATGCCGGGACATCCCGGCGTGATGCGCGCTTCGGGCGACACGCACGTCATCTCCGTCATCACGAGCGCGGCGCCGCCCATCGCACGCGCGCCGAGATGCATCAGGTGATAGTCGCCCGCGATGCCGTCGACGGCGGAGTACTGCGCCATCGGCGATACGACGACGCGATTCTTCAGCGTGACGCCGCGCAGGCTGAACGGCGTGAACATCGGCGGAACCGGGCGTTGCTGTTCCTTGCGCGCGATTCCCGTGCGCCCCGCGAGCCAGTCTTCGAACGAGGCGAGATAGTGCGCATCGCGTTCGCGCAGGTTTTCATGCGAGATGCGCTGCGAGCGCGTGAGCAGCGAATACGCGAACTGCTCCGGTTCGAACGACGCGTATCTGTCCACATGCTCGAACCATTCCGTCGAATTGCGCGCGGCATTCTGGATGCGCAGTACATCGACGCTGCGCACCTGCGTGTAATGCGCGAGCGCGCCTTCGAGATCGCCGTGCTGTTTCGCAAAAGCGGTGTCGATGCTGTTCGCGAGTTCGATCGAGTCTTCCAGCGCGAGCTTCGTACCCGAGCCGATGGAAAAGTGCGCCGTATGCGCGGCATCGCCCATCAGCACGATGGGCGTGCGCTTGCCGTTCGCGCCATCACGCCAATGCACCCATTCGCGATTCACCACGCGCGGAAAGCGAATCCATTGCGCGGAGCCGCGCAAGTGCGTGGCGTTGGAGATCAGCGCGTGGCCGTCGAGATACTTTGCGAAGAGCTTTTCACAAAAAGCGATGCCGTCTTCCTTGCTCATGTCGGCGAGGCCGGCCGCGCGCCATACGCGTTCGGGCGCTTCGACGATGAACGTGGACGTGCTTTCATCGAAACGATATGCATGCGCCTGAAACCAGCCCCATTCGGTCTTTTCGAACGCAAACGTGAAGGCGTCGAAGCACTTGTTCGTGCCGAGCCACACGAAGCGGCAATCGCGCAGATCGATGTCGGGTTGATACGTCGATGCGTATTTCTGGCGGATCGCGCTGTTTGCGCCATCGCTCGCGATGATGAGATCGGCGTCGTAGTCGTCGTCGTTCAGGACGTGTGTTTCGAAGACGAGCTTCACACCGAGTTCTTCGCAACGCGCCTGCAGGATATTCAGCAGACGTTTGCGGCCGATGCCGCAGAAGCCGTGACCCGACGAGCGGATCGCGCGGCCGTTGATGTGAACTTCGATGTCGTCCCAGTGATTGAAAGCGTCGAGGATGGCGCCGGCGCTTTGCGGGTCCGCCGCGCGCAGGTTGCCGAGCGTCTGGTCGGAGAAGACGACGCCCCATCCGAAGGTGTCGTACGGGCGGTTGCGCTCGACCACGGTGATCTCGTAGTCAGGGTGGCGATGCTTCATCAAAAGCCCGAAATACAGGCCCGCCGGGCCTCCGCCGATGCAGACGATGCGCATGCTTGCTCTCCGACCAGTGTCTCCTCAAGTCGATAATTTAGATTTAGATAGTTTAGATGTCAAGTAAATCGTGATCGAACGGGCGTTCGCCCGCTGGCTGATTCGTTATTTGTGCGCGCTCTGAGCGACGGCCGCCCGCAAGGCGAGTAAGTAGCTCTCGAGACCAAAGCCGCATATCTGCCCGGCGACCACTTCCGCGAACACGGAGTGATGCCTGAATGGCTCGCGCGCGTGGATGTTCGACATGTGCACCTCCACGATCGGGCACGTGAGAATCGCCAGCGCGTCGCGGATGCCGTAGCTGTAGTGCGTCCACGCTCCGGCGTTGATCAGCACGGCGTCGCAGCGCTCCTCGAAAGCGCGATGAATGCGCTCGCACATTGCCCCTTCGCTGTTCGTCTGAAACGATTCCACCTGCACGCCGAGTTCGGCGCCGAGCGCCTGCAAACGGGCGTCGATTTCAGCGAGCGTGATCGTCCCGTACTGCACCGGATCGCGCTTGCCGAACATGTTGTGATTGATGCCGTGAAGCATCAGGATGTTTTTCATGTGTCGCTCCATCGCGCGTTTAGTCCAGTGGCACCGTGAGTCGATCGATCACCGCCCGCGTCGCGGGCCGCACGCCGCGCCACCAGTCGAACGCTTCCGCCGCCTGTTCCACGAGCATGCCCACGCCGTCCGCGATGCTTCGCACGCCCGCGTTGCGCGCGAGGCGCAGAAAGGGTGTCAGGCCTTTGCCGTAAGCGAGTTCATAGGCCGCGCCTTCAGGGCTGAAGACGCTCGGCGGCACGGGCGGCAGATCGCCCGTGAGGCTGGCCGAGGTCGCGTTGACCACCAGATCGAAGCGCCCCATGGCTTCGAGATCGCCATAGCCGCAAGCGGAAATCGGACCGCGTGCGCTGACCTGCGCCGCGAGCGCGCGCCCTTTGACGATGTCGCGATTCGCGAGGATCAACTCGGCCGGCCGAGCGGACAGGAAGGGCAGCAGCGCGCCCCGCACGGCGCCGCCCGCGCCGAGTATCAGAACCCGCTTGCCGGCCATCGGCAGGCCGAGATTGACTTCGATATCGCGCACGAGTCCGATGCCGTCGAAATTTTCGGCGACGATCCGCCCGTTCTCGAACTTCATCGCGTTGACGGCGCCCGCGAGCTCCGCGCGCTCGCTGCGCTCGTCGGCCATGGCGAAAGCCTTGAGCTTGAAGGGCGCCGTGACGTTCATTCCCTTGCCGCCGTCCGCAGCGAATGCGCGCACGGTTTCGGCAAAGGCCTGCTCGGGTTCCAGCGGTCCTTCGATGGCCACGTACGCCATGTCCTGCTGCGTCTCCCCCGCAAAGATCCCGTGGATCAGGGGAGACTTGGTGTGTCCGATCGGATTGCCGATCACCGCGTATTGGTCCGTCATCATGGCCTCATTTCGAAAACAGAACGCCTTCGGTCTGCATGGCGTCGATCTCGGCAGGACCGAAGCCCAGCGACTGCGCCACTTCCGCGTTGTGCTGACCGAGGTCGGGCCCGACTTGACGAATCGTCGTGTCGCAGTCGGAGAAGCGAAACGGCAGATTCGGAAGGCGCAGCGTCCCGAAGCGCGGATGCTGCTGCTCGACCACCATGCCGCGAGCGATGATCTGCGGATCGGCGAGTACTTCGTCGATGCGCTGCACCTTGGCGCAGGGCACATCGACGCTGTCGAGCAGTTCGAGCACCTGCGCGACCGGCCGCGCCGCTACCCAGGGCTTCACGACCGCGAGGATTTCCACGCGATTGGCATTGCGCCCGTTGAGGCTGTGGAAGCGCGCGTCGGCACCGAAACCTTCAGGTCCGCCGTGCGCTTCGACGAGCGCGGCAAAGCGCTTCCACGCGTCGTCCACTTGCGCGGCGATGACGAGATCCGCGTCGGCCGCACGGAAGACGCCATAGAGCGTCGACGTGGGCATGTCGTGGCCCGTCTGTTCGGGGAGGATGCCCTGCATCGTGTAGCACTGCACCGCATATTCGTGCATCGACACCAGCGTGTCATAGAGCGCCATGTCGATGTGCTGGCCCCGGCCGCTCGTTACGCGACCGAGCAGCGCGGCGTTGATCGCGGCGACCGCGTGGATGCCGGTGTACATGTCGCCGAGCGAGATGCGCATCAGCGGCGGCGGCGAACCGGGCTCGCCGATCATCTGCATGATGCCGCTCTTCGCTTCGGCGATCAGGCCGAAGCCCGCGCGATGCGCATCCGGCCCGGTGTGTCCATACGCTGAGATCGAGCAATAGACGAGGCGCGGATTGCGCGCCGAGAGCGCTTCGTATCCGAGACCGAGTTTGTCGAGCGCGCCGGGCCGGTAGTTCTCGATGAACACGTCCGCCGAGTCGCACAGACGCTGCATGAATTCCTTGCCGCGCGGATCTTTCATGTTGACGCTCACGCCGCGCTTGCCCATGTTGAGCTGCAGGAAGTAGGCGCTTTGCTGGTCGTCGAGCACGGTGGCATGCTGCCGCCCGGCGTCGCCGCTGCCGGGACGCTCGACCTTGATGACTTCCGCGCCGAGCGCCGCGAGACAGCGTCCCACATACGGGCCGGCGAGAAAGTGGCTGTAGTCGACGACGCGCATTCCTTCGAGTGGACGGGCCTGCATCAGAACGCTCCCGGACGGCGCGGCACCATCAGGCGATGCTCACCGCGCTGGACGATCTGGCCGTCCTGGTTGATCAGTTCGGATGGCAACACGACAATGCCCCAGTCCGGGCGGCTCTTGCTCGCGCGCATTGCGCCGACGCGGAACTTCACATGCAGCACGTCGTTGACCTTGATCGGCAGCAGGAAGTCCCACGTCCAGCCGAGCGACATGCCCGGCAGGAAGCGGTACTCGCTCTGCGTCTTGAGCCCGTCCGCGATCGACAAGCCGAACAGCCCATGCGCGACGATCGAACCGAAGTGGCTGGCGTTGGCGTAGTCCTCATCGACGTGTACAGGCGTGTGGTCGCCCGTGAGGTCGGCATAGGCCAGGATGCGTTGCTTGGTGACCGTGTAGGTCGGGCTCAGGCATTCGTCGCCTTCGCGGGCGTCGTCCCAGTATTTCTCGATGATCGTCATGCTCACGCCTCCGCGCGTGGGTTGATCGCCAGCGCCTGCGTGACGCATGCGGCGGGTTTCGCCTGAATCAGCTCGACTGCGAGACCGTCCGGCAGGCGCAGCCAGTTGCGTCCCTGCGGCATCTCGGTGACATCGAATGCCTGCGCTGCGGCGAGCGCGGCTTCGAGGTCTTCGCACATCACACCCAGATGCGCGAGCCGGCCTTCGGGCGCTTCGTGATGCGGGGCGTGGATGAATTGCAGGCCGCCGAGTGTCCAGTACTGACGCGGCGCGTCGAGCGTCCCGTCTACTTCGCGCATGGTCATGCCGAGTACTTCTTCGAAAAAGCGAATGTGCCAGTGGACGTCCTTCACCCAGATCGCGACGTGTTCCAGATACGCTTTGGAGCCGCTCATGCTGTCGCTCCTTCGCGTTGCCGGTCCGTCATGGCGCGCTCGACGCCCTTGATGCACGCAACAAGGGTCGAATTGACCGGTGTCGGCACGCCGAGCCTTTCACCCCAGCGCACGACCGCGCCGTTGATGAAGTCGATCTCCGTGACCGATCCTTTCTCCAGGCTTTGCAGCATCGACGTTTTGAACGCGTGCGAAAGTCCTTCGGCCGCCAGGTTCCAGGCCTGTTCCGCATCGGTCATGGACAGCTCGATGCCGGCGGCCTGCGCGACACGCATCGCTTCGGCAACCGCGGCCAGCGCGGTGGCCTTGAGAACCGGCTCTTCGTAGAGTTGGCCGTACGTGAGGCGCGTGACGCCGGTCAGCGCGCCCGTCGCGACATTGATCAGCAGCTTGTCCCACATCGTGCCGATGATGTTGTCGCTGACGCCGGTCGCCAGACCCGACGCATTGAACGCTTCGGCAATGGCCTTCACCCTGCGTGTGAGTTGACCATCGAGTTCGCCGATGTACGTGAGTTTGCCGCTCACGCCGCGCTGGATATGCCCCGGCCCTCGCAGCACGCCTCCGACATAGGTCTTGCCCGCCAGCACGCGTTCCCGCCCGACGATATCGGCGAGCACGTCTTCGTGGCCGAGGCCGTTCTGCAACGACAGCACGAGCGTGTCGGGGCCGATCAGATCGAGCGCGCCGCGCATGGCCGAATCCGTGTGAAAGGACTTGACCAGCACGACCACCAGATCGACGGCGCCGACTTCGGCGGCCTGCGTCGCCGCATGGACCTTGACGCGGTGGGAACCGTCGGCATCGTCGACTTGCAGGCCGTCGCGGCGCATCGCCTCGACGTGCGCCGGCGAGCGGTCGATGAGCCAGGTCTCGTGACCACCCTGAGTCAGTGTCGAACCGATGGCGCAGCCCAGCGCCCCGGCTCCGAGAATTGCGATCTTCATTGGCGTCTCCCGATGTGTTGACGCAACGATAGAAGTCGCCGCTCATCATGGCAATGCAATGACTACAATGGCGTCATTGCGCCACGTAATAATGCGATCATGATCCCGACCGAACTCCCCGACCTGAAGCTATTGCAGCTTTTCGACCTCCTGTACGACACGCGCAACGTCACGCGCGTGGCGGAGCAACTCGGGCAGAGCCAGCCGACGATCAGCATCTGGCTCGGGCGTCTGCGTGAATTCCTGCAAGATCCCTTGTTCATCCGCACGCCCGGCGGCATGGCGCCGACGCCGCAGGCCGATGCCCTGATCGGGCCGTGCCGCGAGATTCTCGAATCGTTGCGGCGCTTTGCTGCGTGGGAAATCGCGTTCGATCCCGCTACCGCGAAGCGCCGGTTTCGCATCTGCATGACCGATGCGAGTCACATCACGCTGCTGCCGCGCATGCTGGCCCACATCCGCGCGCAGGCGCCGGGCGTTCGTCTGGAGGCCGCGCGGATAGACGGGAACACCGAACGGGCGCTGGAATCGGGCGAGGCCGATCTTGCCATCGGCCATGTGCCGTGGCTCAGCGGCGGCATCTACCAGCAGCAGTTGTATACGCAGGACTGGGTGTGCCTGACGAACCGGCATCACCCGCGTGTGCGTGCGAAGCTCGGCGTGAAGCAATATCGCGCGGAGGGCCATGTCGCGATCGCGGCGGGGACGGGCGCCCAGCTGCTCGAGCAGGCGCTCGTGCGGGAGCAGGTGCAGCGGGACATCGTGCTGGAGTTGCCGGGCTTTCTCGGCCTGGGTGCGATCATCCAGACGACGGACCTGATCGCCACGCTGCCACGGCATATCGGGCAGACGCTCGCGAAGGTCAATGATCTGTCGATCCATCCGTGCCCGATTCCCGTGGAAGGCTTTGCCGTGCGGCAGCACTGGCATGCCCGGTATCACCACGAAGTCGGCAATCGCTGGTTGCGTGAAATGGTGGCGCAGTTATTCAGCAGCCTGCGCTGAGCCCCATTTACGGCGTCACGGTTTCCACAGCGCGAACTCGCCCTGCGAGAGTTCCTGCTTGAGAAAATCGATGCAGACACGCACCTTGGCCGACTGCGCCGCGCGTGCCGCGGACATCGCCCAGACGTCCGCTGGCTGCTCCCACGCGGGCAGCACGCGCTCGAGCAAGCCTTCCGCAAGCGCCTGTGCCACGTACGATTGCCCGACCATCACGATGCCGTGACCATCGCGGGCCCAGCGCAGCACCACGTCGCTGTGATTCGACGCAAGCGGCCCGGTGACCTTCACCGTGCTCCAGCCACCCGGGCCGAGCAGACGCCACACGCCGAACGGCTCGTCGCGCTCCCGAAAGACGAGACAGTCGTGCTGCGCGAGCTCATCGACGCTCTTCGGCCGGCCGTGCGCGTCGAGGTAGGAGGGCGCCGCACACAGCACGCGCGGGCTGACGGCAATGTGATGCGCGATCAGCCCCGGTTCCTGTATCGCGCCCACGCGGATGTCGAGGTCGAAACCCTCGTCGACGAGATTGACGCGGCGATCGACCAGTTCGAGCCAGATTTCGAGCTCCGGATAGCGCTTCTTCATCAACGACACGATGGGCGCAATGTGGCTGCGCCCGAGGCGCTGGCTTGAACTGATGCGCAGCGACCCCTTGGGATTTACCCGCAGACTGGACAGGTCGTCGCGCATCGCATCGACATCCTGCAGGATCGCGCGCGCCCATCGATTGACCGTTTCGCCATCGGTCGTGAGCGACACGCGGCGCGTCGTGCGATGCAGCAGCTTCACGCCAAGGGTCTTTTCCAGCAAGGCAATGCGCTTGCTGACGTGAGTCTGCGAATTGCCGAACTCGTGCGCGGCCGCGACGAAACTCAGCCGGCGCGCGACTTCGCAGAACAGACGGAGATCGCCGAGCATCGGTTCATTAAGCATGATCTGGTGATTATGGAGTGCCGGATCGAATAATAATAGTTTGAATCGGCGATAGTAACCTCCGGTCATGCTTTGAAACGGAGACAAGCATGATCAATGGCAATACCGGGCTCATCGCCCACATCGGCTATCCGACGCACGCCTTCAAGTCGCCGATGATCTACAACCCGTACTTCGAACACGCCGGCGTGAATGCCGTCGTCGTGCCGATGGGCTGCAAGCCAGAGCATTACCCGGCCTTCCTCCAGTCGATCTTCACGCTCGACAACATTCGTGGCGCGCTCGTCACGATGCCGCACAAGGTGACCACGGTCGGCTTGCTCGACGACGCCACGCCCACGGTGAAGATCGCTGGATCGTGCAATGCAGTGCGGCGGACGGAAGACGGGCGGCTCCTCGGCGACATGTTCGATGGCGAGGGCTTCGTGCGCGGCGTGCGCCGCAAGGGGTGCACGCTCGAAGGCGCGCGCGCGCTGGTCGTCGGCTGCGGTGGCGTGGGATCCGCGATCGCTGCGTCGCTGGCCGCGGCGGGCGTGGCCTGGCTCGGGCTCTTCGATGCGCGCGACGAATCGGCGCAAGGACTCAAGGCGCGTCTCACGACCCATTACCCGACGCTCGAAGTCACGACGGGCAGCAACGACCCGGCCGGCTACGACCTCGTCGTGAACGCGACCCCGATGGGCATGAACGACGGCGATCCGTTACCGGTCGACGTGACGCGCATCGCGCCCGAGACCTTCGTCGGCGAAGTCGTGATGAAGACCGAAATGACGGCGTTTCTCAAGGCCGTGCAGGCGCGCGGTTGCCGTTTCCAGGTCGGCTCCGACATGCTCTTCGAGCAGATCCCCGCTTACCTCGAATTCTTCGGCTTTCCGACAACGACGCCTGAAGTGCTGCGCTCGGTCGCGAAGCTGAGCTACTGAATCCATCGGAAATCAAGGAAACAACATGACGACGACACCCCAATTCGGCTGGTGCGGACCGCTGCAGAACGCCGCATTGATGAAAGAGGCCGGGCTCGACTACATCGAGGCGCAGCTCGTGCCTATGAAACTCGAAGACGATGCGGCGTTCGGTGACGCCAAGGCGCGCATCGGCGATTTGCCCTTGCCCGCGCTTGCGTTCAGCTATCTCTTTCCGCACGATGCGCGCATCGTCGGTCCGGAGAAGGACGAGCGCCGCAATCGCGCGTACTTCGATCGCGTGGTGGAGCTGCTGACGCTGGCGCGCGCGCGCGTCGTCGTGCTCGGTAGCGGCTGGACGCGCAATATCCCGGAAGGCTGGACTCAGGCTCAGGCCGAAGATGAATTCCTGACGACGCTCGCATGGTGCGCCGATGCACTGCGGGGCAGCGGCGCCACGCTGGTGATCGAGCCGCTGAATCGCAAGGAGTCGAATCTGGTGAATAGCGTCGCCGATGGCGCGCGGCTTGCAAAAGCACTGAACCGGAGTGAAGTGCGCGGCCTTGCGGACTTCTATCACATGGACGAAGAGGCCGAGCCGCTCGATGCGGTGCGTGAGCACTGCGCATGGCTCGCGCACATTCATCTGGCCGACACGGGACGGCTGAATCCGGGCACGGGATCTTACGATTACCCGGCGTTTTTCGGGCATCTCAAAGCGAGCGGCTATCAGGGCCTGCTCAGCGCCGAATGCGGCTTCAAAGATGAACCGCTCGCATCGATGCGCGAGAGCGCGGCATTTCTGCGCGCAGCGTGGAACGCGGCATAACGCTGAACCGATCTCACCGGAGGAGACAAAACATGGATAACGCCATCGATGGCGGGACGGCTGCCGACCGCGCGGTCGGGAAGTCGACCAGACGCCTCATACCCTTTCTGCTTCTGATGTACGTGCTCGCGTTTCTGGACCGCGCCAATGTCGGTTTCGCGAAACAGGCCTTGCACGATGTCGTCGGCATTTCCGATGCGGCGTTCGCGTTTGGCGCGAGCATCTTTTTCATTGCATATGTCCTGCTGGAAATCCCGAGCAATCTCGCCATGCACAAGGTGGGCGCGCGTGCCTGGATGTGCCGGATCATGGTGACGTGGGGCATCGTGTCGGCAGCGACGATGTTCGTGCAGGGCTCGGCGAGCTTCTACACATTGCGCTTCATTCTGGGTGCGTGCGAGGCGGGCTTCTTTCCCGGCGTGATTCTCTACCTGACCTACTGGTTTCCGGACCGGACCCGTGCGAAGGTCATGGGTCTCTTCTACTTCGGCGCACCGCTTGCGTTCATGTTCGGTTCGCCGCTATCGGGTTATCTGCTGCGCTTTGACGGCATGCTCGGATTGCACGGCTATCAGTGGATGTTCATGCTCGAAGGACTCGCGGCGACGGCGGTTGGCGTGTGGGCCTACTTCTATCTCGATGACAGGCCCGCCGATGCCAAGTGGCTCGATCCCGACGAGAAACGCGACCTTCTCACCGTGCTGCAGGCGGAGCAGTCGTCGAAGATTTCGCACGGGCCTCACGGCGTGGGCGCCGCACTCATGGACCGGACCGTGCTGTACTTCGGCCTGATCTTCTTTCTCATCCAGATGGGCGTGTCGGTGGTCGTGTTCTATCTTCCGACCTTCGTCGGCAAGCTGCTCGGCACGGGGCCGAATGCGCTCGTGGGCTTCGTCGTTGCGATTCCGTGGACCTGCGCGCTCATCGCGACCTTTGCCGTGCCGAGATGGGCGGCACGCGGAAACAGGCTCGTGGTCTACGGCTGCGCGAGCCTGCTGGTCGCCGCGATCTCGATGTTCATCTCGGCGGGCGCATCACCGCTCGTGTCCATGATCGCCTTATGTCTCGCGGTAGCGGGCCTGTGGGCTGTCCAGCCCATTTTCTGGTCGATGCTCACGAACTACCTCGGCGGCATGGCGGTCGTCTCCGGCGTCGCGATGGTGAACACGATCGGCAACATCGGCAACTTCGTCTCGCCGAACGTGAAGGCATGGGCCGACGCGCGTTTCGGATCCGGCGTTGCCGGGCTGATTCTGCTGAGCGGCGTAGTCGTACTGGCGGCGTTGCTCTTTATCGGCGCGCGGCGTTCTTCACAACCGGCAGTCGGGAAAGCCGTTCATACGTGAAGCATTCTGTCTCCGCGCGTTGGAGCTTGTGCCCAACGCGCGAGTGATTTACTACAGGCCTGGCATCACGGCGCGACTGCGGGCGCGTTCGTGGGCTTCTGTCCGGCCGCCTTCTGCTGGGCATTCTGCAGATTCTGCGGGTAGTTGGTCTGATTGCCTCCCGGGTTATATCCGTTCTTTTCCAGCGTGCTCAGCTCGGCGTTCTTCTTTGCGCGGCGCGCCTTGCTATCGGCCTTCTTTTGCGCCTTGAGTTCCTGTTTGGACATCGTAGCGCCGGATGTATCGGCGTCACTGGCTGCGGCGTGAGCCTGAAGTGCCGGGATCGAGGCGAGACTCAAAACCATACTTGCCGAGCCAGCAAAAGCGAACAGTTTCTTGAGTTTCATAGGTATCTCCGCATAGGTTGGTCCGGCGACTGTAGAAAGGACAATCACAGCATAACGCTGAAATGCCTTTGTGCGCGCGCTTCAAGAGACACTTTCCCTGATTCCGCGAAAGAGATTCCCCCTTCTGCTCTTTGTTCGAGTGAACAGGGAATATACACTCGGCAAAAATCCACAAGAGCAGTGCAGGAAGGGGCGATTCACGGAAATATCGTCGCCCGCGCCAGCCTTGATCTTGTGTTTGCCTCGAGCGGAAACCATGGTGCACGCTGGGGAATGACATAAGTATGCAGGATAACTAAATCAACGGAGATAACCAGTGAAGAAGCTCTTGTTCAGCGTGTTCGCATTGTCGGCTGCGGCGACAGCCACCGCTCAAAGCAGCGTTACGTTATACGGTATCGTGGATAACGGTATCGTCTATGAGACGAATCAGCCGAAGGGTCATGTATTTGGAACGCAAAGTGGAGGCTGGGCGCAATCCAGATTCGGCCTCAAAGGCGCGGAGGATCTCGGCGGTGGCACGCATGCGATCTTCCAGCTCGAATCCCGGCTGAACACGATGAACGGCAGTTTCGCGAACGGCAGCTTCTTCGAAGGACAGGCGACCGTGGGTCTGCAGAACGACACGTGGGGGCAAATCAAGCTCGGGAATATGGGTTCGGCGGAAATCAGCCAGTATTCGGGCGACGTCGATCCCCAGCAAACCAAGAAATATGCGATCGGAACATTGGTCCGGGGTCGCATCTTCTCGCAGGCAGCAAATGGCGTCGAGTATCTCTCACCGACGATCGCGGGATTCACGCTGCAAGGTCAGTATGACCTGACCAACGCGCCGACGTGGAACGCCGGCAACCCGGGAAGCGCGCCAGGTCAACTCGGCACTTCGACCGGACTTGGCAGCGCGCAGGGTCGCTCGGACGGCATCAAGCTGTCTTATGCGAATCGGGGCCTGTTCTGGCAAGCGACATACGATGAGGTTCGCGATCCGAATGGTCAGTTCAGTAACGTTTATCTGACGTCGCGCTCGATTCTGACCGGCTTGACCTACGCATTCGGTCCTGTGACCGGATACGTTGGCTATCAGCACCTCAGCGCGCCGGATGCATCGAATGCCGGTTACTTCGGCACGGCGGCGCCGTCAGCGTTGCCGGCCGGGACCGGCCTTCCGACAACCGTCAATCATGAATGGATTGGCGCGATATGGCAGACCACGCCCGCGCTCGCGGTCACTGGCGCGGTCTACCATGCGAACGCGAACAAGGGGAACGGGAACGCGACGCTCTATACGCTGGGCGCCAACTACTCGCTCTCCAAGCGAACGCTCCTCTACACGGAACTCGCGTATGTCCGGAACAGTTCGACGTCCAACGTAGGACTCGACAGCGGCCTGTATGGCGCGAACACCAACGACGACCCTGTCAACGGAAGTGCGTCGAGCACCAATCCGAACTACGGAAAGAGCCAGTTCGGCGTTATCGCTGGTCTCGCGGCGCGGTTCTAAGGTCGAGTCGAAAGTCCTGGAGATCAACTTCTCCCGGACTTTCATTTTTCCGAGGATCTGCTAAGCCCGAAATCGACTGGCTATGTAGTCGGGGATGTTTTCGGGCGTGACGACCACGACGGACGAAGAGGGTGACACCGCCGAAGCGGGCAGGAGCTTGTGATAGTGCATGATGTGCTGACACGCGCAGCGCATGTCCTGACGCAGATCATGATGCAGGACTGCCTGAATCCTGCCGTCCCGAAGCAGAGGCACATTCTCCTTATCCAGATCATGCGCGATGAAGCAGACCGGGGCCTGTTGTTGCAGTTCCAGGGCACGAAGAATCGCCTTGTTCCCACCGCCCATACAGTAGACGGCAGCGATGCTCGTCCCGTCGAGCAAAACATGTCGGACCCTTTCCTCGGTGGGCACGTCGAGGCCATGGCCGCCGCTTGCATCGATGAGGCGAAGTAGCGGATGACGGGTGCGCAATGCCCGCCGGAAACTGATCTCGCGCTCCTCCTCGCCTCTGAAATGTTCATCGCTCATTGTGATGAGTACGTTCGCGGGGCCGGAACCAAGCCATTGTCCAAGGAGATAAGCGGCAGTGGCGCCTGCGGCCCGGTTGTCGAGGCCAGCGTACGCAATGCGGGCCGACAGCGGAATGTCCGTGACGACCGTGACGACCGGGATGCCGTGACGATGGAGTTCAGCGACGGCTTCGGCGATTTCCGGAACGTCACGCGCCTTCAAGAGAACGCCGTGGCTCCCTCGGCGCGCGATTGACCGAAGCGCTTCCACGACGTCGGACGTAGTCATCGTCTCCTGCAGCAAGTAGCGCGGACGAACGATTGCCGGGTGCAAGATGGGAAGCTCGGCGTCGAGCGCACTCGAGATTTCATCGCTGAAGCGCGCGGGAGCCTCCACGACCACATCAACGATGAGCTTCCGGCCAATGGTGGCCAGATTCAATTCCTGCTTCTCAAGCTCTTTGATCGCCTGCTCGACGCGTTTGCGCGTGTGTTCCCGGACGTGCGCGCGTCCGTTCAGGACCCTGTCGACCGTCGCGACGCCCAAACCCGCCTGGAGCGCGATTTCCTTGATCAGAAAGCGGTGAGCCAATTCGACTCTCCTTCATTTTGATGCGTTTTTGAAGCGTTCATGGGAAACATCGCCACGCTATGCTACATCGAATAAGATGGCGCGCGCACGAGTTGGCGCGAGCCTTGATGAGCGGCGATGATCCATTTTTTGATCGATTATTGATGTGTTTTTGGCATTCCGTGATCGACGTCCTCAACTATCATGATCTCGGCGCGAAGAAGAAAAAATAGCTCGACAATGTTGGAGTGAGACGACGCAAGGCTATGGACCAGTTCAAGGAGTTACAACTGTTCGTCGAGGTTGCCGAGACGGGCAGCATCAGCCGGGCAGCGGAGGCGGTTGAGCTTTCGATTTCAGCGGCAAGCCGGTATCTGATTTCGCTGGAGGCGCGACTCGGCATTCAACTGGTACGCAGAACCACCCGGAATCTCTACTTGACGGAAGCCGGCGCAGAATTCCACCGGCGCTGCAAATCCATACTTGCGGACCTGGGCGAAGCCGAGGCTGTCATCAAGGAGGCGGTCATACGTCCCAGCGGCGTACTGCGTGTGACCGCTTCCCTATCGTTCTGCATGTTGCACATCGCGCCAATGCTTTCCGATTTCACGGCGCGTTATCCGGACATCACGGTCGATGTCGTGGCCGCCAACCGATACTACGACATCATCGAGAACGGCATTGACGTTGCGATTCGAACGAAAGTCCTCGAGCCGGATAGCAACATCACGATCAGACGGCTGGCATCTACTCGTCGCATTCTGGCCGCCGCGCCCGGCTACATCGAGGCAAATGGCCTCCCGCGATTCCCGGCGGAGCTAGCGAAGCACAGGGTCCTCAACTACCAGCTCGCCGACAATCCCCGCGAGTTGTCATTCACGCGCGGCGGCGAAAATGTCGTCGTCAGAGTCAAGCCATTGGTCGAGTCGAACGATGGTCAGATACTGCGCGTCGCTGCACTCGACAGCATGGGCATTCTCGTGCAGCCCAAATACATCATCTACGACGACCTCAAGGCTGGACGCCTCGTTCCCGTACTCGACGACTGGGATCTTCCCCGGCTGACGATGAACATCGCGTTCCAGACCCGTTCCAATCTGCCCGTGAAAGTCCGGCTCTTTATCGACGCGCTTGTCGAGCGGTTCCAGCAGAACGACTACGAACGTCACTGGACGGCGTGAGGCTGATGCGCCCTGCAGTTGAGGCGTCTTCCCACTCAGCGCGAAAGACTTTCCCTTTCTAGCTCTGTTTTGCCAACCAAGGCGAATATAGACTGGTCTCAAAGCTACACAAGAGATAGATGGAGACACGCAATGCAAAGTGCATCCCCCGCAGTTCAGTCCACGTCGCCGTATTTCGATGAAGCCCGCTCGGCCGAAGTCGTCAATGCACGCATGAGCGCCGACGCCAACCCGCGGCTGAGTCAGGTGATGTCGGTCTTGGTCAGGCATCTGCATGCCGCCATCAAGGAAATCGAACCGACTCACGAAGAGTGGTTCACCGCCATTCGCTTCCTGACCGAGACCGGTCAGATGTGCACCGACTGGCGGCAGGAGTACATCCTGCTCTCGGACATCCTCGGCGTTTCGATGCTGGTCGACGCGATCAACCACCGTCGTCCGAGCGGCGCCACGCCGAACACGATTCTTGGCCCGTTCTATGTCGCCAATGCTCCCGAATATTCGAACGGCACGAACATCTGCCTGGATGGAAAGGGTGAGCCCATGGTCGTCGAGGGCCGAGTGACGGACATCGAGGGCAATCCGATTCCGAACGCCAAACTCGAGGTGTGGCAGACCAACGATGACGGCTTCTACGATGTGCAGCAAAAGGGCATTCAACCCGACTCGAATCTGCGCGGCGTTTTCACGTCGGATGCTGAAGGACGCTATTGGTTCAAGTCCGTCAAGCCGCGCCACTATCCGATTCCCTCGGATGGTCCGGTCGGAAAACTCCTCGGCGCGATGGGCCGGCATCCCAACCGGGCTGCGCACCTGCACTTTATCGTGACTGCGCCCGGATTCGACCCGATCATCACGCACATCTTTACGCCGGACTGTCCGTATCTGCCCGAAGACGCGGTCTTCGGCGTCAAGCGTGAGCTCATCGCGGAATTCAATCAGATCGATGACCCGCACGCAGCGAAGCGCGTCGGGTTCTCGTCGCCGTTCTGGTCGGTGTCGTGGGACTTCACGCTCGCGACGTCCGGCAAGCCGCTTCGATAAAGCACCTAATCGTCTGGCACGCGAGAGCGTGCCGTATCAGAACAGATGACATTGAGAGACACAGGAGTACTACACATGAGCGCTAAGAAAGAACTGCTGGCAGCGTACTGGACCCTCGCAGGTGACGTCTATCCGTGTGCAGCAAATGAAATCAGCCCGTTCCCGCTGCGCGAGCGTTGCGAAGCGGCGATGCGTGCAGGCTGGAGCGGCGTCGGCCTCATTCTCGACGACCTCGAATACAGCATCGAGAAGTACGGCCTGTCGGGCGTCAAGAACATTCTCGATGACACGGGCATGAAGTACTTCGAGCTCGAAATCCTGATGGACTGGTATTTCGACGGTGAGGCGCGCGCGAAGTCGGACCATTGCCGTCGCCGCTTCATCGAACTGGGCGGAGAACTCGGCATGCGCAATCTGAAAATCGGCGCGAACCCGTTCGACAAGAACCCGGCCGACTTCGCCCGCATGACCGATGAATTCGCAAAGCTCTGCCAGGACGTGGCAACGGTCGATGCAACAGTCGCAATCGAATTCATGCCTTTCTCCCCGATCCGAAACGTCGCGGAGGCGCTGAAGGTTGCGCAAGGCGCGAACCAGCCCAATGGTGGACTGATGGTCGATCACTGGCACGTGGCGCGCGCCGGGACCCCGTATAGCGAAGTTGCGCAAATCCCGGCGCGCTTCATCAAAGGTGTCGAGATGGATGACGTCGGAGCGCAGGTCAAGGGATCGCTCTTCGACGACTCGACCTTCAACCGCCAGTTGTGCGGCGAAGGCGCGGGCGATTGCATCGCCTTCGTCGATGCGCTCGATCAGGCCGGCTGCACGCTGCCGTACTACGGCGTCGAACTCATCTCCGAAGTTCACCGCAAATTCCCGCTCGACGAGATGGCAAAGCGCGCGTACGACACGACGGTCGCGCAGTTCTCGGCGAAGCCCGCCACTACCGCATAAGCGCTTTCAACCTTAAACGACAAAGCATTTCTGGAGACTCTCATGATTCGAATCGCCGTACTCGGTGCAGGTCGTATTGGCCGCATTCATGCTTGCAACGTCGCCGCGAACCCCAACGCGAAACTCGTCGTGGTAGCAGACCCGGTTGAAAGCGCGGCCAAGTCGCTGGCGGCCAAGCTCGGTTGCGAAGCATCGACCGACGCGGCAGCAGTGCTTGAGCGCAATGACATCGACGCCGTGGTCATCGGCACGCCCACGGACACGCACATCACGTTCATGCTCGAAGCCGTGAAGCGTGGCAAGGCGGTGCTCTGCGAAAAGCCTATCGACCTCGACATGGAAAAGTCGCTCGCTGCCGCGAACGAAGTGGAACGCCAGGGCGGCCGCGTCATGCTCGCCTTCAATCGCCGTTTCGACCCGACGTCTCAGGCCTTCCGCAAGGCAATCGATGCGGGTGACGTGGGCGATGTGCGTCAGGTCATCATCTCGAGCCGCGACCCGGGCATGCCTCCGCGCGACTACGTCGAGCACTCGGGCGGCATCTTCCGTGACATGGTCATCCACGACCTGGACATGGCTCGCTGGCTGCTGGGCGAAGAACCGGTCGAAGTGATGGCCATCGCCAGCCGCCTCGTCGATGAGTCGCTGGAGAAGCTGACTGACTTCGACACGGTGATGGTTCAGTTGCGCACCGCTTCGGGCAAGCAATGCCACATCAACTGCTGTCGTGAAGCTGTCTACGGCTACGACCAGCGCATGGAAGTGTCCGGTTCCAAGGGCATGCTTCTGCAAGAGAATCTCCGCCCGTCGACGGTTCGCCGCTGGACGAAGGACGCGACCGACGCGCGCGAGCCGCTCCTCAACTTCTTCCTCGAGCGCTACGTTGAAGCCTACAAGGCTGAACTCGAAGCGTTCGTCGATGCACTGAATACGAACTCGCCGCTGCCGACGTCCGTGCAGGATGGGCTGAAAGCGCTTCGCCTGGCGGATGCGGCGCTCGAGTCCGCGCTGACGGGCAAAGCAGTCAAGGTGTAACCGAGAATCCGGAGGAGACAGATCATGACGCGAAAGATTGGTCCAGACGAAACGCTCGGCGTGGCATGTCTTGGCATCACCCACCCGCATACGTCCGGGCGAGTGAAGGCCATCCAGCGCCGTACCGACGCGAAGATGCTGGGTGCATGGGATACGAGCCCGCTGCTCACGCCGTTCGTCGATGCGCTTGGCCTCGAAGCCCGCTCGAAGGAAGACATCCTGGCAGACAAGAATGTCCATGTCGTGCTGGTGCATTCCAAGAGCGAGAAGATGGCCGATCTGACCATCGAAGCACTCGAAGCCGGAAAGGCTGTGTTGTGCGAAAAGCCGGCGGGCCGCAGTTCGGCGGATGCGAAACGCATCGTCGACGCGGTCGAGCGTACCGGCGGCCTTGTGCAGGTCGGCTATTGCTGGCGCTTCGCGCCTTCGGTGGACGCCATGCAGGCGGCGCTCAAGAGCGGTCGTCTCGGGAAGGTGGTTCAGGTGCGTGCCCACGGTGGTTGCTCACACGATGAGGCGGGCACGCCGCACATGACGCAGCCCGGCGATATCGGTGGTGCGGTCTTCGTTATCGGCTGCCATCTCATCGACCGCATTTTGCTGCACTTCGGTTTGCCGCGCTCGGTGAATGCGCGCATCACGAAGTTCCCGAACTTCCACGGCGATGAATCGCGCGAGGACGCGGCGGGCGCGGTGCTGAACTACGAAGACAAGATCATCAGTGTCGACTTCATGTCCTGGGACGTTTTGCCGTGGACGGAAAGCTGGGACATCACGGCGTACGGCACAGAAGGCATCATGTCGTCCCGCTCGCTTCCCTCCAGCTACAAGATTTATGACGCGGGCAAGGGCGATTTTCCCGAAGGCTGGACCGAGTGGCAGGAAACCAGCTTCCCGGAAATCTGGGCGACCAAGAAGACGGAATATTCGCCGGACATCGCCGAGATTGGTAACCCGGTCTATTTCGACCGCGAGTCGACCGCGTTCGTCGATGCATTGCGCAACGGCACACCGTCGGTCGTATCCGCTACGCAGGCGTTCAACATCAGCCGCGTCATCGAGGCGATGTTCGCCTCTTCGAAAGAGGCGGGTGCAGAGGTTTTCATCGGCTGATCATTGAACGGGCTGACGTCTCTCATGGCGTCAGCCGAGGATTCCGCATTCCATAAAGCGGGAAATTAAATACGCATTCCTAATCAGGAGACAATGTCATGAAAATTTTGAAGAGTGTCGTGATCATTCTGGCCGCTTCGTCAGCTCTCGCTGCGGCGTCGGGTTCCGCCTTCGCTCAGGATAAGGGCGTCGTCGGCATCTCGCTGCCGGACAAGACCGAATCCCGCTGGATTACCGACGGCAAAAGCATGGTCGATGCGCTGAAGGCGAAGGGATACTCATCGGACCTGCAATACGCGAACTACGACGTTCCGACGCAGGTGAATCAGGTCGAGAACATGCTTGCGAAGGGCGTGAAGGCGCTGGTGATCGCGCCTATCGATGGCAAGACATTTTCCGACGCTCTTGCGCTCGCCCAAAAGAAGGGCATCAAGGTCATCTCCTACGATCGCCTGATCAGCCAGACTAAAGATGTCGACTACTACGCAACGTTCGACAACTACGGCGTGGGCGTTCTGCAAGCGCAGAGCATTGTCAGCGCATGGCAGAAAGCGGGCAGCAAGGCGCCGTTCAACATAGAAGTATTCGGCGGCTCCAGCGACGACAACAACGCTCACATGGTCTACGCAGGCGGGATGTCGGTTTTGAAGCCGTACATCGACAGCGGCAAGTTTGTGATTCGGAGCAAACAGATCGCCTTCGAAAAAGTCGCGACGCGCAACTGGGATGGCGCGACCGCGCAGGCCCGGATGGATAACCTGCTGAGCGCGTTTTATGGCAAGGACCATCTGGATGCGGTCTGGGCGCCGAATGACGCGCTGGCGATCGGCATCATCTCGTCGCTCAAGGGCGTGGGATACGGTTCGGGCCAGCAGGCGATGCCGATCATCACGGGACAGGACGCGGATGTTCAGAACGTGAAGAACATCGTTCGCGGTGACCAGACGTCGACCGTGTTCAAGGACACGCGCAAGCTCGCCGGCGTCGCAGCCGACATGGTTGACGACGCACTGACCGGCAAGCAAGTGCCCGTCAACGACACCAAGAGCTACAACAACGGCGCGAAGATTGTTCCGACTTACCTCGTGAAACCGATTCTGGTGGACAAGGCGAACTATCAGTCGGAGCTGGTCTCGAGTGGCTATTACACGCAGGCCCAGGTCAAGTAAGCCATTTGCACGTCGGCGTGGCGGGGACTTCAGTAACACCCCGCCTCACGCAGACGTGCACCGGGTGTGACCAATCAAAGGAATCGACCATGGATACCATTTTGGAGATGCGCGGGATTCAGAAAAGCTTTGGCCCCGTCAAAGCGCTGAATAGCGTGAACATGAGGGTGCGCCAAGGCGAGATTCACGCCATTTGCGGAGAGAATGGCGCAGGAAAATCGACCCTGATGAAAATCCTCAGTGGCGTCTATCCGCACGGCTCGTACGGTGGTGACGTCCTTTACGACGGCCAGGAACGAGCCTTCGCCGATATATCCGACAGCGAAGCGGTCGGAATCATCATCATTCACCAGGAACTCGCGCTCGTACCGATGCTGTCGATTACCGAGAACATCTTTCTCGGTAACGAACAGTCGAAGCGCGGCGTCATCGACTGGCAGGTGTCGCGCGCAAAAGCCAAGGCGTTGCTGGCGAAGGTTGGACTCACTGACTCTCCCGACGCGGCAGTCGCCACGCTCGGCATTGGCAAGCAGCAACTCGTGGAGATCGCAAAGGCTTTGTCGAAAGAAGTGCGACTACTCATCCTCGACGAGCCGACGGCAAGCCTGAATGAAAAGGACAGCGACACGCTTCTCGAGTTGCTGCTCGAATTGAAGGCGAACGGCGTAACGTCGATCATCATCTCGCACAAGCTGAACGAAATTTCGCGCGTTGCTGATGGCATCACCGTCATTCGCGACGGCTCGACGGTCGACGTGCTCGATTGCAGCACGGAGGCTGTGAGCGAGGACCGCATCATCAAGGCGATGGTAGGTCGCGAGATGTCCGACCGCTATCCGCCGCGTACGCCGAATATGGGCGACGTGATTTTTGAAGTCAGGGACTGGCGTGTAAAGCATCCCACGCAACGCGACCGTGCCGTCCTCAAGGGCGTGAATCTGAAGGCACGCAAGGGTGAAATCGTCGGTATCGCCGGGCTGATGGGTTCGGGGCGCACCGAGCTTGCCATGAGTGTCTTTGGTGGCACGTATGGTCAGGACATCACCGGGCAAGTGCTGATGCATGGGAAGCAGGTCGACACGTCATCGGTAAAGAAGGCGATAAAGGCGGGCATTGCCTACGTTACCGAGGACCGGAAAGGCAATGGCCTGCTGCTCGACGACAACATCAAGCGAAACATCACGCTCGCCAACCTCTCCGGTGTTTCAAAGCTCGGTATCGTCGATGAGCATGAGGAGATTACGGTTGCGACCGAGTTTCTCAAGAAGCTTCGAATCCGCGCGCAAGGCGTGACGCACGTCGTCGGCAACTTGTCCGGTGGAAATCAGCAAAAGGTCGTCATCAGCAAATGGCTGTTTTCTGAACCCGAGGTATTGATTCTCGACGAGCCCACGCGCGGCATCGACGTGGGAGCGAAGTACGAGATCTACAACATCATCAATCAGGCGGTTGCAGCGGGCAAATGTGTGGTCATGATTTCTTCGGAAATGCCCGAGCTACTTGGGATGTGCGACCGCATCTATGTCATGAATGAAGGCCGGTTCGTCGGCGAGTTAACTGCGGAAGAAGCCTCGCAGGAAAGCATCATGCGAGCGATCATGCGAAATGGAGACATTCAAAATGCGTAAGGCACTCTCTCCGGTAGCCGCCGAAGGCGCCGAGGTCAAGAAAAGCGAAGTATTCGGAATGGTCAAGCGTATCGGCAGCGAGTATGGGTTGCTGCTGTCGCTGGTCATCATCATGGTGTTTTTCCAGATCGCCACGAATGGCGTGTTGATGCAGCCGCTCAACCTGACCAACCTGGTGCTGCAGAACAGCTACATCGTCATCATGGCGCTCGGCATGCTGATGGTGATCGTTTCCGGCCATATCGACCTGTCTGTCGGTTCGACGGCGGGGCTCGTGGGCGCGTTGGCAGCCGTATTGATGGTGCAGTATGAAGTCAACTACGTCTGGGCGACCATTATCTGTATCGCGGCGGGCGCGCTGATCGGCGCCATGCAAGGCTACTGGATCGCTTTCTGGCGGATGCCGTCGTTCATCGTGACGCTGGCTGGCATGCTGGTGTTCCGTGGCCTGACGAATCTCGTGCTCCAGGGGCAGTCCATTGGCCCGTTCCCGGAAGGGTTCGGCACGGTGAGTTCGGGCTTCATCCCGGATGTATTCCACGGGCAGGCGCTTCACATCACCTCCATCCTTCTCGGCGTAGTCGTCGGTGCGCTCTTCTTCGTGATCGAGCTTCGGCATCGCGCCGGTGCGGCGAAACATGGCGTAGACAGCGGCTCGTTCGCGATGTTCGTGACCAAGAATGTCGTGCTGACGGTCCTCATCGTTGGCTTTTGCTACCTGCTCGCGTCCTATCGCGGGCTGCCGACGGTGCTGGTCATCATGGGCGTGCTGATTGGCGTGTACACGTTCCTCATGAATCGCACGACCATCGGCCGTCGCATCTACGCGGTCGGCGGAAACGCGAAGGCCGCGCGGCTGTCAGGCGTGAGCGTGCCGGCAGTGAGCTTCCTGACCTTCGTGAACATGGGCATTCTCGCCGCGCTTGCGGGCCTGATCTTCGCCGCACGCCTCAACAGCGGCACACCGAAGGCAGGTACTGGATTCGAACTCGATGTCATCGCGGCGTGCTTTATCGGCGGTGCATCCGCATCCGGTGGCGTCGGAAAGGTTGTCGGCGCGGTGGTGGGCGCCTTCATCATGGGCGTGATGAACAACGGCATGTCCATCATGGGCATCGGGGTGGATTATCAGCAGGTCATCAAGGGCATTGTTCTGCTCGCCGCCGTGTTTGTCGACGTCTACAACAAGAACAAGGCGTAACTGCTCTTTCAGGGCAGACCCCGATGCAGGATCAGCACTTCCGGAAACCCAATATGGTCAAGCACATCGTGATGTGGAACGTTCGTGGTGATACGCCCGAGCAAAAGAAGGAAACGGCGAATCTCGTCAAGACGGCGTTCGAGAGCCTGAGTGGGAAGATTCCCGGGCTTACGAAGCTGGAGGTCGGGCTGGACGTGAGCGCCGTGGACTATGCCTGCGACGTCGTGTTGTACACGGAATTCGAAAACCAGGAATCGCTCGACGCGTATGCCTCTCACCCTGAGCATCTGCGAGTAAAGCAAGTCGTGGGTGACGTTCGTATCGCTCGCCATCAGGTCGACTACATCTAAGCGAGCGTTACCCTTCGACGAGACAGGAATCTACTCTCATGTATGAGTTCACCTATACGACGCAGTCAGCCCGGGTTGTATTCGGCGCCGGAAGCATGAAGCTGATTCAACAGGAAGTCGAGGCATTGGGCGCGCGTCGGGCGCTGGTGCTGTGTACGCCCGAGCAGAAAGCGCAAGCCGAGATCGTCTCGTCGCTCCTCGGCCCTTCGAGCGCAGGCGTCTTCGACGGCGCGCAGATGCATGTTCCCATTGAGAACGCGCGTCGCGCGCGCGAACACGCGAAATCGGTGGATGCGGACTGTGCGGTGGCGATCGGCGGCGGTTCCACGATAGGCCTGGGCAAGGCGATTGCGCTCGAATCTTCATTGCCGATTATCGCGATACCGACGACATATGCCGGATCGGAAATGACGCCGATCTATGGGATCACCGAAAACGGTCTGAAGAAAACAGGCCGCGATGCAAAGGTTATCCCGAAGACAGTTCTGTACGACCCTGAATTGACATTTGGGTTGCCGGTAAGGCTTTCGATTGTGAGCGGACTGAACGCAATCGCCCATGCTGCCGAAGGCTTGTATGCGAAGGACGGCAATCCCGTCATGTCGATGATGGCGGAGGAAGGCATTCGCGCACTGGCCAATGGTCTGCGCGGCGTGAAGAAAAGTGCGAATGACAGAGTAGCGCGCAGCGACTGTCTTTATGGCGCGTGGCTGTGTGGAATGGTCCTCGGCAATGTGGGCATGGCGCTTCATCATAAGCTTTGCCACACGCTGGGCGGCACGTTCAATCTGCCTCATGCCGAAACGCATGCCATCGTGCTGCCGCACGCGCTCGCGTACAACAGCACCGTCGCCGATGAAGCGATGCGTCGAATCGAAAGAGCGTTGAATGTGAAATCGGCTCCTGATGGACTGTTCGAACTCAATGAAGAACTGGGTGTCCCGCGCGGCCTGCGAGAGATCGGGATGAACGAGACCGATCTGGACTATGCGTGCGAGGTGGCGCTGTCGAACCCGTACTGGAACCCGAGACCGATCGAGGGCGTTCCGCTTCGAGCACTGCTGCAGCGTGCGTGGGAGGGTGCACGCCCCGTTGTGTAGCGCGCGATCCGGCTGTCCCGACGGTCACCGGTCAACGGGCGTGACCTGCCATAGCGGTTCGGGCGAGACGGCGATCGCTCCTGTGAACGGGCGATCGTGCGAAAGAATCAGCAACACGGTCGTCGCGAGGCTCACGCAGAACAGCCCGATCGCAACGGCGGATGTCAGCCGGCTTTCACCATGAACCAATGCGATCGCGAACACGAGACACGCGGCGATAATACTCAGGCATAGCCACTTGACGCCGCTGACTTCCGAGCGGCTCACCAGAATGCGCTGGCGACGGGCTTCGAGCGCCTGTTCGAGAGACATTGCTATCTGCTGCTGCGCGGTCTGTTGTCCGGGTGTGCTCGCCGGCAACGAGAGCGTGAACTGTAGCGCCTTGTTCAGCGTGGGTGGGCTGATTTTCAGCGTGACGGCGCCTTGTGCCATCATCGACCATTCGGTTGTCGCCGTGTACTCGATGTATTCCCGAAGCAGCTTTCGCAGTTGCATCTGCGCGTCGTCCGGAAAAACCGCGGCAAGGACGACGACGGATCGGAGCGCGCCGGCTTCCGTGTCGACGGCGGTGTTGGCACGGGTCGTATCGTTCCAGACTTGCGCGGCGGTGAAGGCAATGAGCAAGCCGAAGATGACGCCGATGGGCGAAAGCAGCCCGGGCGAAAGCCCCGTGAACGACCGGCCGTGCGGACCGGCGCCGATCCAGCCAGCTACGAAGTGAATCACCGCGCCCGCGACGCCGGTCGCGCCGAAAACGACGAGGGTCATTTGCCATAACGGAAGGTCATGCAGCCAGGTACTCGTCATGGGACGCGCTCCGTGGACAAACGACAGGATGGACGCCGACCTCATGGCGTCCCGGCTGAACGGAACGCCCATTTAATCACAAGCGGGGCAGACGGCGCCGACGTCATTTGGTTTCGTCGAACGCGCCTGTGCGCACCTCGCCGTCGCGGACGTAACGGGTGATGAGCACACCGCCTGGCGTCGTGGTCGAGTGCGCCAGCGTGAAGGCGGACACGCTGGCGTCGTCGCTGAACATGCGCTTGCCGCGTCCCAGCATGACGGGGTAGATCAGAAGGCAAAGTTCGTCCACGAGCCCGGCTGCGAGCAGTTGACGCGTCATGTCGCCGCTCCCGAACGTCAACAGACTGACGCCGTCCTGACGCTTGAGCGCGCTTACGGCATCAGCGAGATCGCCCTGCAGTGCGTGACTGTTCTGCCAGACTAGGTCAGCCGGCCGATGCGTGGCCACGTGCTTGGGCACGCGGTTGAACACGTCGGCGATGGCGCGGCTCTGCGAATCGGGCGGGACGTGCGGCCAATACGACGCGAAGATGTCGTAGGTGCGGCGTCCGAGCAGCAAGGCGAACGGCTGCGAAAGCAGGTTCTGCACATGCTGGCCGATGGCTTCACCGGCATAGGGCACGATCCAGCCGCCCAGACGGAATTCGCCGCTGGGATCTTCCGTCGGGCCGCCAGGGGCTTGAATCACGCCATCCAGACTGATGAAGGCGGAAACGATGAGCTTGCGCATGAACGTTCTCCAGGTCGACGGACCGGATCGGTCCGTAGATACGACGAACGACTCGCCGGTCAGTCGACAACCCGCGTTCGCTCATGCGCGGGCACGGTCAGCGCCGGATCAGCATCGACATCACCGCGCTCGCCGCGCAGAGTCCCGCCACGATCGGAAAGATGATCATGGTGTGTCCCGTCGTGTCGATGACGTGTCCGATCACCGGCTCGCCGATGCCCGCGAACGCGTACGACATCGTGTTCAGCACGCCCGTGGCGGTGCCTGCCGCGCGGCGTCCGAAGAGATCGGGACACAGCGCCCAGAACGACGACGCGGGACCGAACACGAAAAAGCCGCAAAGAAACAGCAAGCCGACGCCGGTCATGCTGCCGTGCGGAACGAACATCATGCACACCGCCGTCGCCGAGGCGAGCACCATGTACCAGACGATCGCGACATAGCGCCTGCCCTGAAACAGTACATCGGAAATCCAGCTATTCGACAAGGAGCCGAGCGCCATCCCGACCGGCAGCGCCACCGTGATCCACTTCGGGTCGATCAGCGAAGCGGAGGTCTTCCAGTCCATGCCGAGAAAGTGCACCGGCACCCAGACGACGAGCGCATAGCGCGCCGCGTTCTGAAAGCCGATCGCGAGTCCCGTGATATAGAGCTTCCAGTTCTTCAGCACGAGCAGATAGCGCTGCGCGCTGCTGAGCTCGTCGCCGGGAGAAGCGGACGCGGCTTCGTCGGTGTGTCTGTCGACGGCGGGAAGGCGTTTGTCCTCGGGACGTTCGGCGACGAACAACAGCAGGACCAGCGCGCCGAGCAGCATGGAAAGCGGTGCAAGACGGAAGATCCAGATCCAGCCGAGATGCATCGTGCCGAGAATCAGCACGGGCAATATGTACGCGAGCACCGACGAGAATCCCGAGAACCCGACATACACGCCGTACACGAAGCCGCGATGCTTGTTGCCCCACCAGTTCGAGAGCAGGCGGCTGCCGGGTGCGAAACCCATCGACTGGAAATAGCCGTTCAGGCCCCACGCGAGCAGGAAGAACAGGAACGTGTGGCCGAAACTGAAAAGCCAGTTGGCCGCGAGCGAGAGCACCGCGCCCGCGATCATCATGGTCTTGCCGCCGAGCTTGTCGCCGAGATTGCCGTTGATGAACTGGCCGCCCGCGTAGCACCACAGCATCGTCGCGCTGATCCAGCCGATTTCGTATTTGGACAGTCCGTAATCGAGCTGAATGCCGCTGACCGCGAAGCCGAGCGTCTGCCGGCCCGTGTAGTAGAAGAGATAACAAAAGGTGACGCCGATGAGCGCGCGCCATTTGTATTGCGCGAGCGTCGTTTCGCGGCGCGATGCTTCGTATTCCAGAACGTCGGGTGTATCGGAGGACATGGTGTCTCCTGAGAGGGCGCGATTCTTCGTCGCGCTCGTGATGTCGTGATCAGGCGAGGTGATTGAGCGCGAGATCGAACGCGTCGAAATTGCGCAGGCGCCGCGTGTCGTCGATGCCGGCGAGCTTGCGGTTGAACAGAAGCGGCACTTTCTGCTCGGAGGCGCCGCCATGCGAGCGCAGCGGGACGGTCAGGCCGGAGAGATCGTGCTGGTCCGCGGCGCTGCCGAGCACGGTGAGCCGCTCGCCGAGCACCACGAGATCGCCGATGCGGTCCGGCGGCAACTCGAAACGCTCGCATGCCTGCGCGCGCGTCAGCACCGCCTCGACGCCCGCGATGCCCGCGATGAATTCGCTCACTTCGCGCTGCCGTTCGCGATCGCCGACATATACCGTCGCGTAAGAGCCGAGCGCGCCGTGATGCACGACGTAAGGATCGGTGATCGGCAGGATGACGCGGGTGCTGCCGTCGCCGAAGCGTGCGTCGAGTCGGTCCTGCAGAAACACGATGCGCGGCCGGCCGAGCGAATCGGTCTTCGCGTTCATGCCGTGATCGGCGGTGATCGCGAGCACCGCGCCGCCTTCGTGATACTGCGCGAAGTAGCGGTCCATCATCGCGTAGAACGCGTTCGCTTCCGGCGTGCCGGGCGCGTGCTTGTGCTGCACGTAATCCGTGGTGGACAAGTACATGAGGTCGGGGCGCTCGCGACGCAGCAACGACAATCCCGCCGCGAACACGAATTCCGACAGCGCCGCGCTATACACCGAAGGCACGGGCATGTTCACACGTTCGGTCATGCCCGTGACGCCGTGCACTTCGACGTCGAGCTGATCGGCTTTCTCGGCCGAAAAGCAGATGCCGCGCAAGCCGTGGCCGAGCAAGGCGCGCAACTTGTCTTTCGC
Organism: Caballeronia megalochromosomata; assembly: GCA_001580565.1. Lineage (GTDB taxonomy): Bacteria > Pseudomonadota > Gammaproteobacteria > Burkholderiales > Burkholderiaceae > Caballeronia > Caballeronia megalochromosomata. The sequence continues at coordinate 40,920 of LRBF01000176.1, forward strand.
GGTGACGACGGCCACGCGCTTTCCCGCGCGCGCCATCTCCGCGAGGATGGTCGGCGCGCGCAGGTACTTCGGGTCGTTCATCAGGACTTCGGTGCGCGTGTCTTCATCGAAGAAGAAGTTTCCGCAGATGCCATGCACCGAGGGCGGCGCGCCGGTGACGATCGACAGGTTGTTCGGGTTGGTGAACGACGGCAGCACGCAGTCGCCCGTCAGCACCGTGCCGACGCCGGCGAGCTTCGCGAGGAACGGCGCCTGTCCGGCGAGGATCGCCTGGTTGATGTATTCCTGCTCGCAGCCATCGACGCAGATCACAATGGTCGGGGCGGCAGGGGTTCGATAGCTTCGGGCGTTGACGACGATATGGGAGGACATGAGCGCACCTTTCTGGTTGAGTCGGATCTCAGCGTAAGATGCGTGATCCGCTCACACAACCGAAAAAAAGACGCGACACCTGTCAAGAAAACTCACATATGCGACACAAGCTCCCTCCACTCAACGCGCTGCGCGTGTTCGAAGTCGCGGCGCGCGCGGGCAGTTATTCGGCTGCGGCGCGCGAGCTCAATTTGACGCACGGCGCGGTCAGCCGGCATATCGCGATTCTCGAGGACTGGCTCGGTCAGCCGCTTTTTGCGCGTGAAGGGCAGAGCATGGCGCCGTCACAGCACGCGCGCGCGTTCGCCCGCGAAATCAGCGCGGCGTTCGATCACATCGCCGATGCGGCCGAGCGATACGGGAAGAACCAGCGGGTGAAGGTCATTCGCGTGAGCGCGTCGGCGACCGTGGCGATGCGCTGGCTGATCCCGCGCCTGCCCCGTTTCGCGGAGCGCCATCCGGATGTCGATGTGCGCGTCTCCACCGCGATGTCGACCGAGCCGGCGCTCAGAGGCAGCTTCGATCTGGCGATCCGGCGTCACGTGCCGAGCGGCGGGCAGTTCCAGAGCTGGCCGCTGTTCCAGGAGCACAACACGGTCATCGCGAGTCCGCGGCTGCTGGCGAGCGCGGGGCTTTCGCGCGTGGAAGATCTAGCCGCTCAGACGTGGCTGACGAGCGAAACGCGCCCCGGCGACTGGGAAGCGTGGCTCGACGCCGCCGGCGAGCCCTTGCTGCGCGCCCATCGCACGTTGCGATTCGATCATTTCTTCGTGACGCTGCAGGCCGTCGCCGACGGCATGGGCTTCGGCATCGGACCGTTTCCGACGCTCGACACCGACCGCGTGTCCGGGCGCATCGACATGCCGTTTCCCGGACTGACGGTAAAAGGCTCGACGTATTACGCGCTCGTGCCGCTCGATGCGGACAAGCCCGTGCACATGCGCGATTTCATGGACTGGTTGAAGGAGACCGGCGAGCCTGAGGCCGACGCGCGTGTTTCGACCTGAGCCACGCGGCGACGCCGCTCAGGCCGGCTCGCCCGGCATGTCGCCGATGCGCCGGCCCAGTTCGTCGGCGCGGCGGCAGACGGCCTGCATCAACGCCATCGCGCTTCTCGAGGGCGGCGAGAACTTCGAATAGGCGAACGTCGAGACCATCTCCAGGTCTTCGACCAGCGGCCGCACGATGCAGTCGACCCCGCCCGTCGCAAACTCGTCGACGATGGCGAGCCCGAGTCCGCCGCGCACGAGCGCGAGCGCCTGATCGGCGCGCGTCACGTCGACCACGGATGTCAGCTCGACATCGGCCTGCTGGCACGCGCGGGCGATCATGGTGCCGAACGGGATGTCGCGCCTGAAGAGGATCATCGGTTCGTCCTTCAGGTCACGGAGCGCGATCCGCTCGCGGGCCGCGAACGGATGCTCCGGCGGCAGCGCGCATACCATCCGTCCGCGCATGAACGGCACGACTTCGAGATGCTCATGTTCGATCGGCAGCGAAGTCACCGCGACGTCGACGGTCTTGCTCAGCACTTCGAGCGGCATGTCGGCCATGAGCGTCGTATGCCAGTCGACCCGCAGCCCCGGCAGCTGCCGTTTCAGTTCGACGATGGCCGGCGCGACGATGGCGGGCGCGAGTGACGGGCTGCACGCGATACGCAGGAGGCTTGCCGGGCCGAGCGCGAGCGCCCGCGCGAACTCGTCGACGCGCAGCGCCGACTGATAGACCTGCTCCACCTCGCGAAAGAGCGCCTGCGCCTCGGCGGTCGGGATCAGTCGGCCCTTCGCGCGTTCGAAAAGGCGCAGTCCCAGCGTCGTCTCGGTGTGCGCGACGAGCTTGCTGACAGCCGGTTGCGATACGTACAGCATCTTCGAGGCCGCATTGATCGAACCGGTCAGCATGACCGCGCGAAACACCTCCATTTGCCGCAGCTTGAAGCGCATCGTTCCTCCGACGCCTCGCGTCGAGTGATTAACCAAAGGTTATAGGGTAGCTGAAACTGGGCATACGACAGGCAACTGGCAACTCTCTAGTATTTCGAGACGTACCAGTCCTCAATACAAATGGATGGAGACACGATGAACCAGACTCACCCGCCCCGCGCGATCGGCGCGCATGCTGCTGCTGCGGCGCCTGCCGCGACGCGCACCCGGGCGCGCTTCGGCATCCTCGCGCTGCTCGCGATCGGCACGATGATCAATTACCTCGATCGCAGCGTCGCCGGGATCGCGGCGCCCGGCATGAGCCACGAGCTTGGATTGACGCCCGCGCTGATGGGCGTGATCTTCTCCGCGTTTTCGTGGACCTATACCGCGTCGCAGATTCCGGGCGGCGTGATGCTCGACCGCATCGGCACCCGCTGGACCTATTTCTTCGCGCTGACGTTGTGGTCGCTGTTCACCGGGCTGCAGGGACTCGCGACGGGCTTCGTCTCGCTGGTGATCATGCGGCTTCTGATCGGCATCGCGGAGGCGCCGTGCTTTCCGACCAACAGCCGCGTCGTCGCGATCTGGTTTCCGCAGAGCGAGCGCGCCCGCGCGACGGGTGTCTACACATTCGCGGAATATGTCGGCCTCGCGTTTCTGAGCCCGCTGCTTTTCTGGATCGATCATCGCTATGGATGGCGCGCGCTGTTCGGCATCGTCGGCGCGGTCGGGATCGTGTTCGGCGCGATCTGGCTCATGCGCTTTCGCGAACCGCACGAGTCGAAGCGCGCGAACCGCGCCGAGCTCGACTACATCGCGAGCGGCGGCGGCGTGGTCGACGGCAGTCAGCAGGCGACGCGCTTTCGCTGGTCCGATATCGCCGCGCTGCTGCGCCGCCGCAGCATGTTCGGCATCTGCATCGGCCAGTTCGCGTGCAATTCGACGAACGTGTTCTTTCTGACCTGGTTCCCGACGTATCTCGTCACCGAACGCCACATGCCGTGGCTCAAGGTCGGCTTGATCGCGGTGCTGCCGTTCATCGCCGCGTCCGTCGGGACGCTGGCGGGCGGCTGGATTTCCGATGCCATGCTGCGGCGGGGCATCTCGCTGAACTGGTCGCGCAAGCTGCCGGTGATCGCCGGACTCGTCGCCGCATCGAGCATCGTGCTGGCGAATTACGTGGATTCGATCACCGTGGTGATCGCGATTTTGTGCGTGGCGTACTTCGCGCAAGGGATGTCGGCGCTCGCGTGGATGATCGTCTCCGATATCGCGCCGAAAGGGCTGCTGGGCCTGAGCGGCGGCATCTTCAACCTGTTCGCAAATGCGGCGGGCATCGTCACGCCGCTCGTGATCGGGCTGATCGTCAACGCGACGGGCTCGTTCGTGTACGCGCTCGCCTTCATCTCGGGCGTCACGCTGCTCGGTGCGCTCTCGTATGTGTTCGTCGTCGGCGATATCAAGCGCATCGAGTTTGCGGCGTCCGCTTCCTCCTCTAACTGAACGACCCGGGGAAATCATTGCAATGAGTCACTCTCTCGACGGCCAGGTCGCCATCGTCACGGGCGCCGCACGCGGGATCGGCCTCGGCATCGCGCGCAAGCTGAAGGCCGACGGCGCGCGCGTCGTGGTCTGGGATCTCGATGTCGCGGGCTGCGATGCGCGGCGTCTCGGCTTCGAAGCCGATCATCTTCAGCAGGTCGATGTCGCATCGTACGAGTCGGTCGAGCGCGCGTTCGAAGCGACGGTCGCGGCCCTCGGCCGCATCGACATCCTCGTCAACAATGCGGGCATCAACGGCCCGGTCGCGCCGAGCTGGGAGTATCCCGTCGATGCCTGGCAGCGCGTGCTGGCCGTCGATCTGAACAGCGTGTTCTACTGCTGCCGCGTCGCCATCCCGCATATGCGCGCGCGCGGCGGCGGGCGCATCGTCAATGTCGCGTCGATCGCCGGGAAGGAGGGCGTGCAGTACATCAGCGCGTATTCCGCCGCGAAAGCAGGCGTGATCGCGTTCACGAAGTCCGCCGCGAAGGAGCTGGCGCGCGACAACGTGCTGATCAATTGCGTCGCGCCGGCGATGGTCGAGACCGAACTGTTCCAGGAGATGTCGGAGCAGCATATCGAGGCGAGCAAGGCGAAGATTCCGATGGGCCGCTTCCTGCAGATCGACGAAGTCGGCGCGATGGTGAGCTGGATCGCGAGTCCCGCGTGCAGCTTCACGACGGGCTTCACGTTCGATCTGACAGGCGGGAGGGCCACGTATTGAAGTCCGCTCCGACCACCGCGCGGCCTCTTGCGGTCGCGCATCTGACCGCGCTGGATGTCGCGCCCGTTGCGTGGGTCCGGTCCGCCGCGCGTGCAGGCTTCGATGCGGTCGGATTGCGCATGCATCCGGCGGTGCCGGGCGCCGTCGCCTATCCGATGACAACCGGCTCTACGCCGCTCCGTGAACTGCGGGACGTGCTCGCGGGCGAGGGCGTCGCGGTGCACGACGTCGAGTTCATTCCCGTTGTGCCATCGCTCGATCCCGCTTCGTTCGCGCCGCTTTTCGAGGCGGCGGCGTCGCTGGGCGCGCGCTGCGTGAACGTATCCGGCGATGATCCGGATGAGGCGCGGCTCGCCGACAACCTTGCCGCGCTGGCCGGGCTTGCCGGGCCGTTCGGTTTGCGCATCGATCTGGAATTCATGCGCTGGCGGCATGTCGGTTCCCTGGCGCAAGCGCGTGAGATGATCGCGCGGGTGGCGCATCCGAATCTCGCGGTGCTCGTCGACGCGCTGCATTTGTCGCGGTCAGGCGGCACGCCGGACGACGTCGGCGGGATGCCGTCCGGCTCGATCGGTTCCGCGCAGCTTTGCGATGCGCGCGCAGCGCTTCCTTCCAGCGACGACGAAGCGATCCGCGAAGCGCGCACCGACCGGCTGCCTCCCGGCGATGGCGCGCTGCCGCTCGACGCGCTGTTGCGCGCGTTGCCTGCGGACGTGGCGTTGAGCGTCGAGATGCCGTTTCCGTCGCTGCCCGCCGACGCCCGGCTGGATCTTGCGCATCGCGCGGCGCGGCGCGTCGTCGACCGATTCGGCGTTGCGCTGATTTGAGTGAGGATTACAGATGCATCTATTCGAAGAAGACAAGATCGACTGCCACTGTCACGTGTTCGATCCCGCGCGTTTTCCGTATCGGGACGACACGGCGTATCGGCCGGCGCAGCAGGAAATCGGGACCGCCGCGCAGCTCGTCCGGGTGATGGATGCGTACGGCGTGCGGCACGCGTTGCTCGTCGGCCCGACGAGCGGCTACCGCACCGACAACCGATGCCTGCTCGATGCGCTGGAGACTTACGAAGGGCGTTTTCGCGGCATCGCGGTGGTCGACAACGACATCACGCGGCATGAGCTCGCGGCGCTGCATCGGGCGGGCGTGGCCGGTGTCGCGTTCAACCCGGCGATGGAAGGCGTCGACGCCGTACTCGGCGCGGGCGCGCTTTTCGCGTCGCTCGCGGACCTCGGAATGGTTGCGCAGATCCAGGTCACCGGAGACCAGATGGTCGCGCTCGAAGCGTGGCTGGCGCGGCAGGCGACGGCGCTCGTGATCGACCATGGCGGCCGGCCCGATATCGGCGCCGGGATCGCGCAGCCGGGTTTTCAGGCGCTGCTGCGTCTGGCGGAAAGCGGCCGCGCGAGCGTCAAGTTGTCGGGCTGGCAGAAATATTCGGCACGTGCGCATCCCTACGAGGACGCGTGGCCGTATGCCGAGACGCTGCTGCGCGCGTTCGGTCCGCAAAACTGTGTCTGGGGCTCGGACTGGCCCTTTCTGCGCGCACCGGAGCGGCTCGATTATGGGCCGCTGCTGACGCTGTTCGAGCAGATCGTGCCCGATGCGCGGATCCGCCGACAGATTCAGTGGGAGACGCCGCGCAGGGTTTTTGGATTCGGGGCGACGAAGGGCTGAGCCGGCCGGTCTGGTCGCAACGTCAAACCGGCAGGCGGGAGGCGCAATCAGTGTCCCAGCCCGCTCGCCGCAATCTGCTGCTCGACATACTGCGCGAAGAGCGCGTGCATGCGTGTCGTCGGGTGGAGATCGTCGGCGAACATGTAGGTCTGATCGGCGTTCGATGAGACGTAAGTAGCAGGCGAGCAGAGCAACGACGTGTCATGCGGCGTTTTCGACGGGTCGCAGGCCTGGCCTGTATTCGACACGGTGAAACCATTGGCCTTAAAGTTCGCGATGGTCTGCGTCGTCCACGTATAGGAATCGATCACGATGACCTTGCCTTGCAGACCGTTGGCCTGCAAGCCGGAAGTCAGGGTCGCGTTGAAGAGCTGCGACAGTTGCGTAAAGTTGCCGCCGCCATCCGACGACTTGATGCCATCGGGCGAAAGTCCGATGTTCGGCACGTTCACCACCACGACATGAGTGGCCCCGCTCTGCACGATCTTCGCGACGAGCTGCGCGAGCGTGGTGGCGGCGGTCTGCACGGTCGTGTTCGCGGCGGGCGGGCTGCCCGCGCGCAGCACGTCGTTCGCGCCGGCCCAGACGAGCACCAGCTGGTTCGAATTGAAACTGCCGTGAGCGGACAGATAGCTCGAAATCTGCTGGTTGACGGGCATCTCGACGTCGCCGATCACGTCGGTCAGGAACTGGTTCTGGTCGGCAGGCGTGGCGACCGTGGATCCACCCTGCGCATACCCCAGACCGCTCTGCGGCTTCAGTTCGTGCCCGAGGTCGATCGTGAATGCCGCGGTGAGCGTGTCGCCGTAATACTGCGCGACGTCCTGCGTCCACACCTGACCCGGATTCGTCGTGAAACGCCCGCCGCCGACGACGCTCGCGATAGGCGCATACGTCCCGACATCGGACAGGCTGTCCCCGAACGCCACGACCTGCAGCGCGACGCCGCCCGCCGGCGCCGAGGAACTGCTTCCGCTGCCGCCCGAGTCGCTTCCTCCGCCGCATGCGGTAAGGACTGCAATCAGCACGGCGGAAATTGCGTGACGAATGCCGGTTCTGGTTCGGGTATGACGCATCGCTCCTCCGTGCCATCGTTGGCCGTGGCGGGTTTGCGCTCGATGGTGGTCCGTCGCGGAGCGCATGAAGTCGCGACCTGGACTATCGGTAAGCAAGAAAGATGCGCTTTTTGCGCCGCCCCGCGACCGGGCGAATGAATCGGCTACCATTGGCCGATGGCTCGTTCGAATCGCGGCCGCGAGGACGCCGGAGTGGACCACTACATCGATCTTGCAAACGACCCTTGCGCTCTGGCGAGTCTGCTGCGACGACTCGGCCTGGCCCATGGCGACGCAGCCGCGAGCGCAACGCTGACGCCGCTGACGGGCGGCGTTTCCTCGAACATCTTCCGGATCGACATCGGCGATACGACCTATTGCCTGAAGCAGGCGCTGCCGAAGCTCAAGGTCGCGAAGGACTGGATCGTGCCGGTCGAGCGGGTCTACGCGGAGATCGGCTGGCTTCGGACGGCTGGCCGGATCGTGCCGGGTCATGTGCCCGACGTGCTCGGCGTCGATCGCGAAACGAAAAGCTTCGTCATGACGTTCCTTCCGCCGAGCCATGCAAACTGGAAACGCGAGTTGATGGATGGCCGCATCGATCCCGAGATCGCGGCGCAACTGGGCGACCTGCTGGGCCGGATTCACGCGGCGACGGCAGGCGACGCGGAAATCGCTGCTCGTTTTGCCAATGACAACACCTTCCACGCGATCCGTCTCGAACCCTATCTGGAAGAAGCCGCCCGGCAGCATCCCGAGGTGTCGGTTGCACTTCGCTCATTGATCGAGCGCACGGCGAGCACGCGAGAAGCGCTGGTTCATGGCGATGTGAGCCCGAAGAACATCCTGCTGGGACCGGCGGGCCCGGTGATGCTCGACGCGGAATGCGCGTGGTACGGCGATCCCGCCTTCGACGTGGCCTTTTGCCTCAATCATTTTCTGCTCAAGGCGGCGCGTTCGCCGAGTGCGCTTGCGGCGCTGATGCTGTCGTTCGCAAGGCTCGTCGAGCGTTACGTACCGCATATCAAGTGGACGAAGCCCGATGTGCTGCTCGAGCGCGTCGCCTCGCTTCTTGCGGCGCTGCTGCTGGCGCGCGTGGACGGCAAATCGCCCGTGGAGTATCTCGACGAACACCGCCGTGCCCGCGTGCGCGCCGCCGCGATCGAACTGATCGGACGGCGCGGGAGCACGCTCTCCGGAATCACAATGTTCTGGCAAAGGGAGTTTTCCGAATGAGTCGTATCGAAGAAGTGCGAGCGCGGCGCATCTGGGATTCTCGCGGGCGCCCGACCGTGGAAGTGGAGATCGTCACCGAGGCCGGCGCACGCGGACGCGGCATTGCGCCGGCGGGCGCGTCTCGCGGCTCGCGCGAAGCGATGGAACTGCGCGACGGCGGCGCGGCCTTCGATGGCAAGGACGTCAAGGCGGCCATCGCCGGAATCGCGCGCGAGATTGCGCCCGCGTTGAGAGGCCGCGAGGTAACGGAACAGAGCGCGATCGATGCGATGCTCATAGCGCTCGATGGCACGCCGGACAAGTCGCGGCTCGGCGGCAACGCGCTGATCGCGACATCGCTCGCCGCGTTGCACGCGGCCGCCAGCGAGCACGGCCTGCCGCTCTGGCGCTACGTCGCGGGTAGCAAGGACGTGACGTTGCCGCTTCCGCAGATCCAGATTTTCGGCGGCGGCGCGCACGCGCAACTGCGCGTCGACGTGCAGGATTTCATGGTGATCGCCACCTCGGCCACAAGCTTTTCGCAGGCGCTCGAAATGACCGCCGAAGTCTATCTCCACGCCGGCAAGCTTATGCGCAAACGGGGCGCTGCGCAGGGCGTGGCCGACGAGGGCGGATGGTGGCCGGCATTCTCCAGCAACGAGGAAGCGCTGGACGTGCTGGTCGCGTCGATCGAGGCGGCCGGCTTCGTTCCGGGTACGGACGTGGGCATCGCGCTGGATATCGCCGCATCGGAATTCGGCAAAGGCGGCCAGTACACGCTCGGGCTGGACGACGTCCGACTCGACACCGACGCCATGATCGAGAAATTGCTGAAGTGGATCGAGCGATACCCGATCGTCTCGATCGAAGACCCGCTGTCCGAAGACGATGAAGCGGGCATGATCGCGTTCACGCGCGCGGCGGGAAGCAGGCTTCAGATCGTGGGCGACGACTTTCTCGTTACCCGTGCGGCGCTCATCGAAGACGCGGCCGCGAAAGGCGCGTGCAATGCGGTGCTCATCAAGCCCAATCAGGCGGGCACGGTGACCGAAACGCTCGCGGCGCTTCGGGCCGCCAGGGAGAACGGCTATGCGTCGATCGTTTCAGCGCGATCCGGCGAAACCGAGGACGTGGCGATCGTCCACCTCGCCACGGGCTGGAACGCGGGGCAATTGAAGGTCGGGTCGTTCTCGCGGTCCGAGCGCATGGCCAAGTGGAACGAGGGCATTCGCATCGAGGATGACGGGGACGGGCCAAAGGGTTTCGCTTCGGCTTCGGTTTTGGCTCGAAGCTGAGTGCTTGTCTGTCACGCTTCGGCAACGGGCCGTTGCCGAAGTGTTCTTTACTCGGACTATTCCGAAAATCCCAAAATCATATTCTATATAACCGTTTGAATATCAAGCAATCCTTGCTTAAATATTCGAACTGCGAAATATTGCTGTCATCCGGCAGATAATTTTTGGGTAATAATCACGCGCCTTATCGAATCTCATGCCGCGCAATCGCGAAGCACAGTCCGTGGGTCAAGCCGGACGACGCAACACTAGGAGTTTTCTTTCGCATGTCGATGGTCATACCCAGTCAGGCCTACAGCCTGACGTTGAAGCCGCAGCCGGGGCTGATATCCGTTCTCGGATTCAGCGGGCGAGCAGAAATCAGTAAGCTCTATGAATACCGTATAGAGTTCACCAGCCCCGTTGCAGACATTCCGATGGATAGCGTCGTCGGTAGGCCGGCGACGTTCTCCGTAGAACCCGTCGACCCGGCTCAAGGATATCTGGAGCAGATGTTTGGGGCGCGGTGGAAAGACTTCAGCAAGATGCCGCTGAAGTACTCGACCCACGGGATTATTCAGCGCTTCGAGAACCTCGGATCATCGGCCGATGAGACGCGCTATCGCGTCACGCTCGTTCCCAAAATCGCAGACCTCGCAAGGGCGAGAAAGAGCCGTTTATTTCAGAAGCAATCCGTGGTGGAGATCATCACTGATACGTTGCGCCACTACGGTTATCGCCTGGGCGTCGACTTTGATTTCAAGAGTCTGCGCGGCAAATATAAGCGGTTTGAATATGTCACTCAGTATCACGAGACGACGTTTGCATTTATTCAACGGCTTTGCGCCGAAGCGGGCATCTGGTTCCGCTTCGAGCAGAAGCACGATCGCACCGTCATTATCTTTGGTGACGATCTGGATGCGTACGCTCGCAAGCAGCGCGTCTTGCCTGTACGGTCGCATTCCGGACTGGAGAGCGCGGGTGCGGAGTCCGTTCGGTCGCTGAGGACCATCACGCAGCGCGTGCCCGAAGCGATTCAACTGGATGACTATAACCATCGTCAGGCGGATGTGTCGCTGCTGGTGGAGCAGAACGCCGCGCCCGGTGACAAGACCACGGACGGCGTGGATAACCACTGGGGCGAGCACTACGAAACGCTCGAAGAAGGCCGCGAAATCGCGCGCCGGCGGCATGAGGAACATCTGGCGACGCAGATCAGCTATCGGGTTCGGGGCAATCCGTTTTCGCTCGAAGCGGGCGAGGTGGTTCGGTTTGACGTGAACCCGAAGGATGCGCCGAACGGGCTTCTCGTCACATCGATTCGCTGCGGGGGCGGGCGCAGCACGTCGTATTGGACCGCGTTTCGCGCGATTCCGGCGGATCGCCGGTGGCGCACGAGCATCGATTCGGTCGAGCGGCCGAAGATCGAAGGCATTCTCCCGGCCCGGGTGGATTCTCCCGGCAACTATCAATACAGCTATTTGACCGAGAAAGGCTTGTACGTCGTCAAGATGCCGTTCGATCTGGATGAATGGAGTCCGGGTGGAAGGAGTCGCGCGATTCGGATGGCCAAGCCGTATGCGGGGGCCAATTACGGGCATCACTTTCCGTTGATCGACGGGACGGAGGTGGCGCTCATCTTCACCGCGCAAAATCCGAATAGGCCTGTGATCATCGGCGCGCTTCATGACAGCCTGAATCCGGACCTCGTCAATAACCTGAACAATACTCGAAACCTCCTCAGGACGGCTGCGCAAAACGAATTGCGCATGGAGGATAAAGAGGGCATCGAGCATATTCACCTGACCACGCCGTATCAGACCAGCGAGTTGAATCTCGGGCATATGGTCGATGGTGATCGCAAGGAGCGCGGGCGCGGCGCGGAGTTGCGGAGCGATGAGCACATCGCGGTTCGCGGTGGCAAGGGCTTACTGCTAACAGCGGAAGCGAGGCCGAACGCTTCGGGCAAGCAGCTTGACGCCCCGGAGGCGATGAAGCAGTTGCAGGCCGCTCTCGACCAGGCCGCCTCCCTGCAATCAATCGCGCAAGCCGCGCAAGCTGAACTCGCGGATGTCAAAGCGCAGCAAGTGCGTCTTCAGAATGACTATGCTGAACTGAAGAACGCCATCGTGCTCATGAGCGCACCTGACGGCATCGTATCGGCAACTCCGGCCGATATTCAGATGTCTAGCGGAAGGCACATCACCGCGACAACTGGCGGAAACACGGAATTCAGTGTTGTCGAAAAGTTCACCGTCGCCGCAGGCAAAGCTATATCCCTTCTTGCGCACAAGCTTGGGCTAAAGCTGTTCGCGATTCATGGTCCGGTTCAGGTCCAGGCCCACTCTGGTCCCATTGAGCTGACGGCGAGTGGCGACGTGATTATCAAAGGGAAGCGTTTGTTGTTCGCTGGGCAAGAAGAGGTGCTTATTTCCAACGGAGGCGGTGCATTCTTCAAATTGGCCGGCAGCCAGCCGGAAGTAGGTGGTAGCAGCAATCTTCTGGTCAAGACTCCTTCGATATCAAAGGCCGGATCGGAAACGGCATCGGCGGCGATGCCGTCATTCGCAAGTGGTTCGTTCGCTCGAAAATTCTTTCTGCATCCGGAGGGCGATCCAGATACGCCGCTGGGCCACCATCGCTTTCGGGTTCATCTGCCTGATGGTTCGGTTACCGAAGGAGTTACGGATGCGAACGGCATGAGCCAATTGTTTAACCGCGACGATGTCGAAAATTTGAGTATTGAAGTGTTGGGCGCAAGTCATGAGTAATACGGCGAATAATCAGAATACCCTTCGTAATTCCAAACAAGGTCAGCAAGCAATGCCGATGCCGACAGGCAGCGGCGCAATGCTCACGTGTAAAGTGCCAGCCAAGCGGCCCATGCCTTGTGTCATCATCGCGATCCACGGAGTGAATGACGATGGCCAGTTCATGCCGCTGATAGACAAGCATATCTGCGCGGGGCTGAACAAGCGCCTCGGGCGTGACGACCTCACGCCTCACAAGTGGGGCGTGTGGACAGAAGGCTCGGAGAACACTGTCCCGGAACTGATGCCCGTCGGTCCTTCCCAGTCGCCCTGCATTCTCGAAGAGGGGCGCTCTCCGGTCATCCCATTTCATTGGGGTTATCGTCCCGTGGATCGAAAGGCATATCTTGACGATCAGCGCCGTTACAAAGGCCAGTTGGATGCCAGCAATCGCGATCCCGACTTGCCCTACGACGCCTACTACATCGATGAACGTAACGATGCCAGGAAAGGGTACGCATGCCATGATAACTTCGACAATTGGCTTAGCGAAAAATACTCGAAGGATGGCGGTCCATTTCCGAATGCAACGAATAATCTCGTGGACATGTGGGGGCCGGGCGTCAGCGGTCGACTCTATGGAACTGGGGTTGCTATCACAGGGCTGGTGCTTGGTTCAGAAGGTCGACTCTATAAGAATCCGCACCGCATCTACTATGTGCATGCTGCCCAACGATTGGCGGATCTAATTTCAGCTATTCGTCAGCACGCGACTGCCGCCAATGATGTGATCAACATCATCGCTCATAGTCAGGGCACGGAGATCACGATGCTAGCCAATTTCATGGTTCAAGAGGCCAAACTTCGTCCCGCGGACAACGTGATTCTGTGCGACTCGCCCTATGCGCTGGAGCCGAACGCTATCGAACTAGAATTTCCGGGAAAACATCAGTCCCGGGATGCACGCGTTCAAACACTGTCGAATTTTGCGAAGCTGATGCGTGAAGGGCGCAAACCGGTGGAAGCCTCACGTATCATCAGTACCGGAGTTGCAAATGAAAAGGCGTGGACCCAGCCGGGTCACGCCCGAGACAACTTCGGCGCTGTCTATAACTACTTCTGTCCTCAGGATAGCGTGGTGAGCTTGCCCAATGTCCAGGGGATGGGTTGGCAGGGCGTCGAAGATGCCGCGTTGACCCAACTCGGACAGAATTTCGTTCAACGCGTATTTTCAGACGGACACGCCGTGGGCACAGGGCCGGAGAAGTTCACCCTCACTTACGGCATCTTCCCGATTCCGAAAGACGAAGGCAAACGAACAATTAATGCCCCAGCCATTCCTGAACCCTACAAGTTCGCGATATTGACCGGAAAGGACCGCTTGGGCGAGCATCTTGCCGGCACGGCGCTGGCGGGCGAAGGCGCCGGGACGCTGAGAAAGGTCGTGGATCTGGGGACGGGCGCGGAGACTGATCCTTCGGCGGCACAGGTGCCCTACGTGGCCGCTCGGCGAAACGCAATCAATGCGAGGCTGCAGGCTCGCGGTTACCCGTACCAGGTGACGGGAGCCTGGACGATGCGTGGCAATCCAAATCTCGTTTTGGTCGACCGCCTCGAGACGAAGGAGGAGGCACTTTCGAGACTGGCGGAGCGACAAGGGGACTGGTCGCAGCATTCGGCTATCACGTTGAGTCATGACACGATCGAAAAGTGCATGGCTTTCGATGTTGCGATAGGACTGTGCGTGGCGTTCGACGACGAAAAGTTTTGGTGGACACAGTTGCACCGCGCGGATTGGCGGCATCCGAAAAATCCTGATTCAGATGCCAGAGGGTATTTCAAGAACGGAATCTTGCCCCCAATTACAAAGCAGCAGATGAACAAGCCGAAGCTGCCGTCCGGGATTGTGAGCCTATTTGCGCCGCGAGGAAAAGTCGCAATCATGGCTGCCCCGGTCTTGACCACCGCGCTTGAAACCTACGATGCGCTCGCGACGCCGACGGGGGGAACGGGGCAGTGGCCGTTGCCTGCGCCCAAGGTGGAGGGCTAATCGATGAATGCCAATTACACAAATCTAGTCTGGTGGGCGGTACCGGTGTGGAGTGCCGGGTGCATGGTGCTTGCTTCGGTGCTGCTCTGGAAGCGCGCTTGCGCCAAGGCGTTGAGCGCAGTGTTGGCTGTCCTGACGGTCATCGCGACCATACCGCTGGTGCCCGGTGTCGCGGCGCGGATGCCCCGAGAGATTCCCACGCAGGTGATCTATCGGTTCGACGACCATCGCTGGCTGGAGCTGAAGGGCTGGGAATGCGAGGGCGCGTTGTGGTACTTCGATTCGAAGCTGGGGATCGAGACGGAGGTGGTGCCTCACTCCTATCGAATTGTTTTTTACCGCTATGTTCATCCGTCGACTCGATACATCGCTATTCCTGTCGAGGACTTCAGCGGAATATGGATATCTCAAGATGGAGGACGAACATTTGGAACTCCCGCGCATGTTTTCGTCCCGGATTGGGGGCATTACGATGGTCAACGTCCCATGCCGCAGG
>LRBF01000177.1 GCA_001580565.1 Caballeronia megalochromosomata
GCACGGTCTGCCACGCTAGTCGTTCAAGGGCGCTGGTTCAGCACGAAATAGCTTCGGCACAGCGCTACGCGCTGCCGTTGGGTATGCGAGGGAAACCAACGAGAAAAAAGAAATGCAGAAGCACGCGCACACCCGATTAACCCATCGGCCGCGCAGCGGGCCGGAGCCATTTCGTGCTGCACCAGCCGCTTATGCGGCGCGATGTGTCAGACCGTGCGCGATCCAAGCCCGGTTAGGCCTGTGAGGGCACTCGTTATTGCCGGGCCATTAGGTCAATCGCCTGTGCCGCGGCCGGTGTGAGGCACTTTGGATGGAAAAGCTGCTTTCTTTGCCTACTTTCTTTGCAGCAGCAAAGAAAGTAGGTGCCGCCCCGCACAGGGGCAGTGCTAATAGACCGACACGAATACGGGATCCGGCGAAACCTCAACCCTCGTCATACTTGATATACCGAAACCGCTGATCATCGGACGGCGTCCCATCCAGAGGTCCATCTTCCTTCCCAGGCTGCCACTGAATAACATCTTCGATCTTCGAAGCCAGCGCAAAGTCTTTATCGGTGATCCCTTTAGCCGAATGCGTCTTGAGCTTGACCACAACAAATGCATAAGAAACCGTCAGATCCGGATGATGCCAAGCAGCCTCAGCAAGATGCCCCACGGTATTGACGACCATGAGCGTCCCTTTCCAGCTTTCGGTTTTGAACTTGCGCCTGAGCCACCCATCCTCCACGTACCAATGCTTTAGCGCACCAGTCAGCCGTTGCTGGATTTCCTCGTCGGAATAGACCTTCTCGGCTTGAGCCATGGCGAAGTCTCCAAATGAAAAAGAACAAAGCCAAGTATGCGCCAAAGAAAACATGCTGCATCGCGTCATGTCACGCGGTCCATCCCTGTGTTCCATTCCGCTCACTTTTTCGCGTATTTGACACAGTATGTGTCGCCACCCGACAGGAACCCGTCCACATACGACACCATCCCCCGTCATATTCCCGATTTGAAGCACTGCAAGTTAAACCGGCATGGAATATGCAATTGGCCTCTCTACGCAAGAGTCCGGCTATGTACTGGACGAGGCGCAGCTCGTTACCTGCATTTGAAGGCGCGCACGATGCAACCTGGTAGCGTGGTCATCCCTGGGTCGGAGGCATCACCATTCTGGAGGAGACATGAACTTACGCACCCTGGTTCTTGGACTGGCGGTGGTCGCGACGGCTGGCCTGAATTCATATGTGGCCCAGGCCGACTCGCAGCTCGACAGCCTGATCAAGAATCCCTCGAACTGGGCGGCGCAAGCGGGCGATTATTCGAATCACCGCTATAGCACGCTCAAGCAAATCAATGAAAACAACGTCGGCAAGCTACAGGTTGCCTGGACCATGTCGACTGGTGTGCTGCGCGGCCATGAAGGTTCGCCGCTCGTCATCGGCGACACGATGTATATCCACTCGCCATTCCCCAACAAGGTTATCGCCATCAACCTGAAGGATCAGACCTTCATCTGGCAATACCAGCCGAAGCAGGACAATCAGGTCATCTCGGTGATGTGCTGCGATACGGTCAACCGTGGCCTTGCCTATGGCGACGGCAAGATCTTTCTCCAGCAGGCCGACACGAAGCTCGTCGCGCTCGATGCCAAGACCGGCGACGTCGTCTGGACCGCGCAGAACGGCGATCCGAAGAAGGGCGAAACGAACACCAACGCGCCGCACGTTTTCGGCGACAAGGTGCTGACCGGCATCTCGGGCGGTGAGTTCGGCGTGCGCGGACGTCTCATCGCATACAACATCAAGGACGGCAAGGAAGTCTGGAAGGCGTATAGCGTCGGCCCCGACAACGAAATGCTGATCGACCCGCAGTCGACCATGACGTGGGCCGACGGCAAGATGACGCCGGTCGGTGCGGACTCGTCGATCAAGAGCTGGCAGGGCGATCAGTGGAAGTACGGCGGCGGCACCACGTGGGGATGGTACGCATGGGATCCGAAGCTCAATCTTGTGTACTACGGCTCGGGCAATCCGGGCACATGGAACCCGACGCAACGTCCGGGCGACAACAAGTGGTCCATGACGATCTTCGCGCGTGACCTCAACACGGGCAAGGCGAAGTGGGTTTATCAGATGACGCCTCACGACGAGTGGGACTATGACGGCGTCAACGAGATGATCCTCTCCGACCTGAATATCGGCGGCAAGAAGGTGCCGGCGATCGTTCACTTCGACCGCAACGGTTTCGGCTATACGCTGAATCGTGAATCGGGCGAGTTGCTCGTTGCGCAGAAGTACGACCCGGCGGTGAACTGGGCCGATAGCGTCGATCTGAAGAGCGGCCTGCCGATCCGCAATGCGAGCTATTCCACGCAGAAGGCCGGTCCGGATCACAACGTGAAGGGCATCTGTCCGGCGGCACTCGGCTCGAAGGACCAGCAGCCTGCCGCATTCGACCCGGGTACGTCGCTCTTCCTCGTGCCGACCAACCACGTCTGCATGGATTACGAGCCGTTCCAGGTCGATTACGTGTCGGGTCAGCCGTTCGTCGGCGCAACGCTGTCCATGTTCCCGGGTCCGAACGAGAACGGCGCGATGGGTAACTTCATCGCGTGGGATGCCGCGAAGGGCAAGATCGTGTGGTCCAAGCCGGAGAAGTTCTCGGTGTGGTCCGGCGCGCTCGCGACCGCTGGCGGCATCGTGTTCTACGGCACGCTCGAAGGCTATATCAAGGCAGTGCGCATCAAGGACGGCAAGGAGCTGTGGAAGTTCAAGACGCCGTCGGGGATCATCGGCAACGTGTTCACGTACCAGTTCCAGGGCAAGCAGTATATCGGCGTGTACTCGGGTATCGGCGGCTGGGCCGGCATCGGCATGGCGGCAGGTCTCGAGAAGTCGACGGAAGGCCTCGGTGCGGTGGGCGGCTACAAGGAGCTCGCGAAGTATACGGCGCTCGGCGGCACGCTCTTCGTGTTCGCGATTCCCGGTGGTTGATCCTCGCGGTTGATGTGCGCCAGTCGATGGCAATGCGCGGCGGCTGCAACGGCCGCCGCGCCGAAAAAACCCCTATACAGGACATGTTCAAGGAGTCAGACGTATGAAAGGCCGATCACTCTTGCTGCTGACGATGACGCTTGCTGCGTCGTCCGCTTCGTTTGCCCAGACGCCTTCGGGCTCGGGACAGATGCAACCGGTCGCGTATAAGGTCGTCGATGGCAACAAGGTCGACAACGACACGCTGCAGGGCTGGAAGACCTGGCGCGCGCTGGCGTGCGAACGTTGTCACGGGGCGAAGCAGGAAGGTATGGTCGGCCCGTCGCTGATCGATGCTTTCAAGACGCTGGACAAGAACGAATTCCATCGCACGGTATTCGGCGGGCGCGTGGACAAGGGCATGCCTGATTTCAGTTCCAGTCAGATGATGCAGAAGAACTGGGAGAACCTCTTCGCTTATCTGAAGGGGCGCTCCGACGGCAAGATCAACCCGGGCGACCTGCAGGCAATCGATGCAAAATAAGGACGTAGCGCGGCCGGTTGCCGGCTGACGTCCGATGATTGCTCTCATACCCGGAGGTGTCGATGTCTGATCGTAATGCAAGCCGCGCCGCTTCGTTCCGATTCGTCGCCGTGCTATGCGCGGCACTCGCGACGTTCTCGGCGCAACAGGCGCTCGCGCAGGGCGCGGGCGGTCCGCCGCCCGACCTGCCGAACAACGATGGCGCGGACGGCGTGCTGCGCGTATGCGCCGATCCCAACAACATGCCGCTCTCGAACCAGAAGGGCGAGGGATACGAGAACAAGATCGCGAGCCAGATGGCGAGCGATTTCGGCTACAAGCTCGAATACACGTACTGGCCGCAACGCATGGGCTTCGTGCGCAATACGCTGCGCGATAAAGTGCCGCAGAGCGAGCGCTTCAAGTGCGATCTGATCATCGGCGTGCCGAAGGGCTATGAGTTGACCGCGACCACGCGTCCCTATCTGCATTCCACTTATGCGATGGTGTTCCCGAACAAGCCCGAATACGCGAGCATCAAGTCGCCGTCGGACCTCATGAATCTGCCGCCGGAGCAGTTGAAGAAGATGAAGCTCGGCATCTTCGTGAAGAGTCCCGCGACGGACTGGCTGCTCAGTCATAACCTCATCGATCAGGCGGTGTCGTATCAGGGGCAGAGTGGCGATCCCGAGGCTTTCCCCGGCGAAATCATCGAACGTGACATGGCGAAGGGCGATGTCGATGCGGCTTTCCTGTGGGGGCCGATAGCGGGCTACTTCGCGAATCGCTCCGACAACAAGGTGCGCCTCGTGGCGTTCCCGGCAGGCCAGCCGATCCGTTTCGACTACGAGATTTCGATGGGCGTGCGATACGGCGAAAAGGCGTGGCGCGACAAGGTCGACAACTGGATCGCCTCGAATCAGCCGAAGATCGATCAGATTCTGTCGAGCTATCAGGTTCCATTGCTGCCGTTGCAGCCGGTAAGCGCGCAATGAAGCGAACATACGGGGGTTCTCTTCGCGCATGGGCCGTTGCGTGTGCTGCGCTGACGATGTCGGTCGGCGCGGCCGCCGCCGACGCTCCGGCTTCTGCCGCTTCCGCGCCGGGCGTCGAGATCAAGCCGGCCGAGCATTTGCTTTTCATGCAGCCGCATATGAACGGTGTCGAGCCGCAGACTGAACTTGACTACGCGGTGGATTATTCCGGGCCGCCGTCCCGGGTCAAGGATACGCTGCGCGTCCTCGTCGTGAGTCCGGGCAACAACAAGAACGACGCGCACGTGTCGGATCGCACCGGCGATGTCAATGTACCGGGCGGCCTGCCGTGCAATCCGGTCATCATTTATTTTCTCGAGCACGACATCGTGGAGATGGAGCAGTTGACAGGCGGTCAGCGGCGCTACTTCCAGCAGCGCGTGCGCATGGCGCTGGCGGCCGGACCGGCGATCACGCCGGTGTCGAGCGAGTCGCTCGGCCTCGGCAAGCATGCGAAAGCTCAGCAGATCGTGATACAGCCGTATTTGAACGATCCAAATGCGGAGCGGTTCATCAAGTACACGGGCAAGCGCTATACGTTCGTCATGGCTGATGATGTGCCTGGGCGATTGCTCATGATTCGCACTGAAGTACCGGGTGAAGGGAATGATTTTGCGCATCCGTTGCAGAAGGAGACGATTGCTTATCAGGGGACGCTCAAGAATATGAGTCAGCCGGGGAGTGGGGCGGTGCCGGTCAAGGCGCCGAATGCGCCTCGGGCTAGTCGGTGATTTTTTTGGTTTTTTGCCGGATCCCGTATTCGCGTCGGTCTATTGGCGTTGCCCCTGTGCGGGGCGGCACCTACTTTCTTTGCTGCTGCAAAGAAAGTAGGCAAAGAAACAGCTTGTCCCATCCAAAGTGCCTCACACCGGCCGCGGCACAGGCGATTGACCTAATGGCCCGGCTGTAGCGAGTGCCCCCACAAGCAGAACAGGGCTTGGACCGCGCACGGTCTGACAAGCTAGTACCCCAAGCGCGCGGGTTCAGCACGAAAGAGTTTCGGCACAGCGCTACGCGCCGCCGTTGGGTATGCGAGGGAAACCGACGAAGAAGGAGA
>LRBF01000178.1 GCA_001580565.1 Caballeronia megalochromosomata
CCCGTTTGCGGGCTCTTCGGAATTTCGATGGTGTGATCGACGGCCTGAACGAGGATCTTTCCTTCATGACCCTGAACCTTGGTCGAGCCTTCGATTTTCCCTTGGTTCTGGCCTTCGAGTGAGAGGTAGCACGGCATCGGCATGATTGTTTTCTCCGGTTGTCTGGCGCAGTTCGTTCTGCGCATGGGATGAATTCTGTGCGCGCGCCGTTACGGCCGCGTTTCAGAAAAACGGGCTCAGGTTACGAATGAAACATTAGGGTCAGGCGACTTCGTTGAAGCGCTCGAGCGCGGACGCCCGTGTATCGGTGACGTTGAGAATGTTGAGAAATCCGCTGACTTCGAACACCTCGCGGATCTGGTCGTGCATGCCGCACAGGACGAGCCGTCCCGCGGATTGTTTGAGGCGCTTCGCCGCGATCAGCACGACGCGCAATCCCGCGCTGGAGATATACCCGAGCGCGCTCAGATCGAATAACACCTGGTTGGTGCCCTGGTCGAGACGGCGCTGGATTTCGGCTTCGACCTGCGCCGCGTTCGCGCTGTTCAGCGCGCCTTCGAGGCTCACGATGAGCACGTCGCCCTGGACTTCATACTGGTTTGCCACGATGGTCTCTCACGCAATGGCGATATCGCCTCGAAGCATTAACGGCAAAAGAACAAAAAAGCTTGAGCGATAAGTCGCCGTCGAAAGGGTTTCAAGAATTCCGCGGCGCTGTCGTTAATGCCCTCAGCGACAGGAGAGTCAGCGTATCACGGGGGTCTTGCACCCAAGGCGCGAAAAGAGCCCGGAATCCGGTTCTCTTTGCCGCAATGACCGTCGATACGGCGTGAGATCGTTCCGTGTCGCCAGCAGCATGCAATGAATGAGCGGCGACGGCATTCGCGCACGATCGTGCTGACGCCGTTCAAAGCGGTCTGGATATTTCATCAACACTTTTGGTATTGGGTTAGGGGGTAGGCATGGCATCTGACGGTTCAGTCGCTCCTAAGGAGCGGGTCAATATTGTGTATCGTCCGGCCACCGGAGATGCCAAGGCGGAAGTCGAGCTGCCGCTGAAATTGCTCGTGCTCGGCGACTTCACTTTGCGTGACGACGATACGCCGATCGAAGACATGAAGCCGGTCAACGTCGACAAGGACAACTTCAACGAAGTGCTCAAGGGGCAGAAGCTCTCGCTCGATCTCGCGGTGCCGAACCGCCTCGAAGCGAACGCCGATCCGGAAGCGCAGATCGCGATGAACCTGAAGTTCGAGTCCATCGACGATTTCTCGCCGGATGCGATCGTCGAGAAAGTGCCCGAGTTGCGCCAGATGATCGCCCTGCGCGACGCGCTCAAGGCGCTGAAGGGCCCGCTCGGCAACATTCCGGATTTCCGCAAGCGCGTTCAGGAACTGATCGAAGACGAGGGCGTGCGCGCGCGTCTGATGAGCGAACTCGGCATCGAGGAAAAGTGACATGAGCGACATGGAAAAGCAACAGACAGCGACAGCCGCACCCGAGTCCGACGCCAGCCTTTCGCTGCTCGATTCGCTGATCGAGTCGGCGCGCATCAAGCCGGGCGACGAAGCCTATTCGATCACGCGTCAGGGCATCCAGGCCTTTATCGGGCAACTGCTGGAGCCGCAGAACGCGGTCGAGCGCATCACGCAGGCGACGGTCGACAGCATGATCGCCGATCTCGACCAGAAGCTGTGCGCACAGGTCGATGCGATCCTGCATCACGACGATTTCCAGAAGATGGAATCGGCATGGCGTTCGCTCAAGTTCCTCGTGGACCGCA
Source organism: Caballeronia megalochromosomata (assembly GCA_001580565.1). Taxonomy (GTDB): domain Bacteria; phylum Pseudomonadota; class Gammaproteobacteria; order Burkholderiales; family Burkholderiaceae; genus Caballeronia; species Caballeronia megalochromosomata. The sequence goes on from LRBF01000178.1 coordinate 1,784, forward strand.
CCAACTTCCGCGAGAACGTCAAGATTCAGTTGCTGAGCGTGAGCAAGGGCAAGCTGCTCGAAGACTTCGAAGACGCCGCCGATATCACCAAGTCGGGTCTCTACAAGAATCTCTATACGGCTGAATACGGCCAGTTCGGCGGCCAGCCGTTCGGCGCGATCGTCGCGAACTACGAGTTCGGCCCGGGCACGCAGGACGTGAAGCTGCTGCAGAACGTGGCGAGCGTCTCGGCCATGAGCCACGCGCCGTTCATCGCCGCTGCCGGTCCGCACTTCTTCGGCGTCGATACTTACGATCAGCTGCCGAACCTGAAGGACCTGTCGTCGATTTTCGAAGGCCCGCAGTTCGTCAAGTGGAATGCGTTCCGCGAATCGGAAGACGCGCGCTACGTCGGTCTCACGCTGCCGCATTTTCTGCTGCGCGTGCCGTATGGCGCGGATACCGTGCCCGCCAAGAAGTTCAACTACAAGGAAGACGTCTCGGGCGGCAACAGCCAGTTCCTGTGGGGCAATGCGGCCTTCGCGTTCGCATCGCGCCTGACGTCGAGCTTCGCCGATTACCGCTGGTGCGCCAACGTGATCGGACCGCAGGGCGGCGGCACGGTCGGCGACCTGCCGGTGTACACGTATGAGTCGATGGGCGAGCTGCAGAACAAGATCCCGACCGAAGTGCTCATCTCCGAGCGCCGCGAGTTCGAACTTGCGGAGCAGGGTTTCATCGCGCTGACCATGCGCAAGAACAGCGACAACGCCGCGTTCTTCTCGGCGAACTCGGCGCAAAAGCCCAAGTTCTTCGGCAACACCAAGGAAGGCAAGGAAGCCGAGCTGAATTACAAGCTCAGCACGCAGTTGCCGTACATGTTCGTCGTGAGCCGCCTCGCGCACTACATCAAGGTGATCCAGCGCGAGAACATCGGCACGTGGAAAGAGCGCGTCGATCTGGAGAGCGAACTCAACACCTGGATTCGCCAGTACGTCGCGGACATGGACAACCCCGCCGAAGGTGTGCGCAGCCGTCGTCCGCTGCGTCAGGCGGAAATCGTCGTGGCCGATGTCGAAGGCGATCCGGGCTGGTATCGCGTGGATCTGAAGGTGCGTCCGCACTTCAAGTACATGGGCGCGTCGTTCACGTTGTCTCTGGTTGGCAAGCTCGACAAGAAGTAAGCAGCGCATTGTCGTCGAGCGAGCCGTGTTTCATCTGTAACGCAGCGCGGGAAAACTGAAACCGGCCGGTAACGGGACGCCTGCAACATGTGAAACATGCGCAGCACACACAAGCGCTGAGCGAAACAGCCGGGGCCGGGAGGCTCCGGCGAAACAACCGAAACCCAACACAGTTTGCTACCCAACAGGGGACTTATCATGCCGATGCCGTGCTACCTCACTCTCGAAGGCCAGAACCAGGGCAAGATCGAAGGCTCGACCAAGGTTCAGGGTCATGAAGGAAAGATTCTCGTCCAGGCCGTCGATCACACCATCGAAATTCCGAAGAGCCCGCAAACGGGCCTGCCGACCGGCAAGCGCGTCCATCTGCCGATGACGCTCACCAAGGAAATCGACAAGTCGTCGCCGAAGCTGTTCCAGGCGCTGACGTCGGGCGAGCAGATGAAGAACGTCACGCCCGATATCTAACCCCTCCCTCCC
>LRBF01000179.1 GCA_001580565.1 Caballeronia megalochromosomata
TACGACGACGCACCTCGGATGCCTTGCCCACGGGCGCAGAATGTTTATGGATGCGCTGAAAGGACAGAAGAACAAGCCCAGTCCCCGTATCACCAGGGCGCTCGAATTCTTCCAGGCGCTGTACCAAGTTGAGGCGCTCGCCAAACAAACCTTACCGGAGGGCGAGGCGCTGGCAAATTACCGTTACCGCCTACGGCAACACCACAGCGTGCCATTGCTGAGCGCCTTCAAGGCATGGCTTGACGAGCTGGCGCCGAAGGTCTTGCCGAAGAGTCTGTTCGGCGAGGCGGTCGGCTACTGCCGCAGGCAATGGCAGTACCTGATCCGCTACGTCGACGACGGGCGATCCCCCGTTGATAACAATGTCATCGAGCGCGACATCAGGCCGTTTGCCACAGCGAGAAAATCGTGGCTGTTCAGCGATACGGAAGCCGGTGCGAAAGCAAGCGCGGTCGTCTACAGTCTGATGCTCACGTGCCGAGCTTGCGGCGTCGAACCACATGCCTGGCTGCTGCACGTGCTAACCGAGTTGCCGCAGCGGTCCCCGGACGCTGACATCCGCGACCTGCTGCCGTTCAACTACGCCAAGCGGCAGGCCGAGGCAAGCGTCAGCTGAGGCAGCGAGCACGCTTCGATCATCGCGTTGGCGCGCACGCCGTCAGGTCCGCTAGACGCGGCCATGCTTGCCCTTCGCTTGCTATTGATTCCCTGTTCGGTGTGCTAAAACCTATCCCTTATACACATCTCCCAGCCCACGAGAACGAGGCTTACATCGTATGCCCTCATCTGCTTGCAAAATAATACTAGATACACCTCCATACCTACGAACTCCTCATGTTTCGATTCCAAATCCTTAGTTGTACTAAGCACATGTCACAGACGCAGCAATGTGGCTA
>LRBF01000180.1 GCA_001580565.1 Caballeronia megalochromosomata
GCTTGTGTTTTCGCTGGATCCCGTTTTCGTGTCGGTCTATTGGCACTGCCCCTGTGCGGGGCGGCAGTCACTTTCTTTGCTGCTGCAAAGAAAGTAACCAAAGAAACAGCTTGTCCCAGCCTAAGCACTTCACACCGGCCGCGGCACAGGCGATTGACCTAATGGCCCGGCAGTAGCGAGTGCCCCCACAAAACTCACCGGGCTTGGACCGCGCACGGTCTGACAAGCTAGTACCTTTAGCGCGCTGGTTCAGCACGAAATAGCTTCGGCACAGCGCTACGCGCTGCCGTTGGGTATGCGAGGGAAACCAACGGAGAAGAAGCACACGCAGACCCGATTGACCGGTCGGCCGCGACGCGGGCTGGAGCCATTTCGTGCTGAACCAGCCACGCGCGCGACGCGATATGTCAGACCGTGCGCGATCCAAGCCGCGCGAGTTTTGTGGGGGCACTCGCTACTGCCGGGCCATTCAGCCAATCGCCTGTGCCGCGGCCGGTGTGAGGCACTTTGGATGGAAAAGCTGCTTTCTTTGCCTACTTTCTTTGCAGCAGCAAAGAAAGTAGGTGCCGCCCCGCACAGGGGCAACGCTAATAAACCGACACGAAAACGGGATCCAGCGAAATCCGCGTCAGCAAAAAACGTTCAACACCCTAAAGCACCGCCGCGGCGATCAGCCCGCCAACAACCCCAAACCCCACCACCGCCACCGCAACAAACGCCAACACACGCGGCGGAAACGACCGCGCGAGCATCGCGAGCGACGGCACGCTGACCGGCGGCAAGGTCATCAACAGCGCCCCGGCCGGCCCGGCCGCCATACCGAGCGACAGCATCGCCTGAATGATGGGCACTTCGCCCGCGGTCGGAATCACGAAGAGCGTGCCCGCGACGGCAAACACGACGATCCACAGCACGCCGTTGCCGATATCCGGGCCGATGTGCGGAAAGAGCCACGCGCGCGCCGCGCCAAGCAGCAGCACGAGGACGATGTACTCCGGCACGAGCCGCAAGGTCATGCGGCCGAGAATCCGGATCCAGCGCGAGAACGCCTTGCCGGGCTCATCCTCCTCGATCAGCTTCGCGAGCGCCTGACGCGACGACGCCGCCTGCGCCGGCGTCACCATGCGGTTCACCGCGTAGCCGAGGCCGAACACCATCAGCACGCCGAGCACGAAACGCAAGCCGGTCCATTGCCAGCCGAGCACGAAGCCCATGAAGACCAGCGCCGCCGGATTGAGCACCGTGTTGCCGAGCCAAAACGCGATCGCCGCGCCCGGCGCCGCCTCGCGCGCGCGCAGGCCCGCGACGACCGGCGCCGCACAGCACGTGCACATCATCCCCGGCAGGGACATCAGGCCGCCATTTACGACGCTGCCGAAGTTGTGCTCGCCGAGCGCGCGCGCGACCCAGCGCGGCGGAATCAGCGCCTGCACCGCGGAGCCGAGCAGAAGGCCGAGCACCATCGCCTGCCAGATGGCTTTTCCGTAGGCGATCGCGTAATCGAGCGCGGCTTGCCATGAAGGTTCCGGCGCGCTCGCCGCCGTGCCCATCAGAATGGACCTGCCTATCGAATGCTGGCTCGCCGCGACGAACGCGCGGTTGTAGTACGGAAACCATTTCACGTAGAAAAGGCCAACGACGGCGATGAGCAGGAACACCAGCCAGCCGGAGGCTACGCGCGGTTGTCGGAGCGTGGTCATATCTTTTTCGTTTCGTGGGGTGAATATCGGTCAGCCGAGCGCGGGCGACGTCTCGGCAAGCTGGGCGAGCAGAGCTTTCGCCTGCTCGATGCTGTCCACGTCGTTCGGACGGAACAGCACGTGCGCCGCGTGCGGCAATTGAGTATAGAGCGCCTGATTGCTGCGCCCGTAGGCGGGATCGTAATGACGGTCGATCAGCTCGGCGAAGAGCTCGGCGCGCGCGTTCTCGTCGATCAGCCGATGCCAGTGCGCCACGCGCTCGCGGCTATGCAGCGCGACGAGCTTCGTCAACTGCGCCTTGAAGAACGCGGGATCGTCGAAGAGATGCGCGTAGTCCTGCAACAAAAACGCGATGCGGTCGTCACGGTGCGCTTGCACTTCCACGCACCGCGCCGTGTGCAGCTTGTCGAGCACGGCATCGGGCATCGTGATCGAGCCTATGCGCCGCCCTTCCGCTTCGACGAAAACCGGCTTTGCCGGATCGAAGCCCGACAGCGCGTGCACGAGCGCCGAATCGAACGCCTTTTGCGACGGCTGCGCGCACCCCGGCAACGCGCCGAGCAGCGATCCGCGATGCGCCGCGAGCGCTTCCAGATCGAGCGTCTGCGCGCCCGCCGCGTCGAGCGCCTTCAGGAGCCGCGTCTTGCCGCTGCCCGTGTGGCCGATCAGCGCGATATAGCGAAACCGCCCGGGCAGCGTGCCGAGCCGCTCGATCACGTCGCGCCGGTAGCTCTTGTAGCCGCCGTCGAGCTGCCGCGCCTGCCAGCCGATCATGTTGAACCACGTCGTCATCGAGCCGGAGCGCTTGCCGCCGCGCCAGCAATAGATGAGCGGCCGCCAGTTGCGCGGTTTGCCGGCGAAGATCGTGTCGAGATGCAGCGCGATGTTGCGCGCGACCATCGCCGCGCCGACGCGCGTCGCCTCGAACGGCGACACTTGCTTGTACATCGTCCCGACGATCACGCGCTCCTCGTTGCTGAGCACGGGCGCGTTGATCGCGCCGGGAATGTGGTCCTCGGCGAATTCGAGCGGCGTGCGGACGTCGACGATTTCGTCGAAATCGCTCAGACGATCAATGGGAACGAGCAGGTTTTTCACGAACTGGGAGCCGGCTTTGGTGGAATCAGACCGAAAAATTATCGCATGCGATTGAATTCCGGCCCGGCAGCGCATTTTTTTGAGCGAGACGCGTCGCGCGCGAAGCGGCTAAAGTGCGTCAATCGAACCATCCAGGGGAAGCGATGAGCTATCACGAGACGATCGGCGCGCGCCGCTACGGCTTCGACGATCTGAAAACCCTGCTCGCGCGCGCCAGCCCGCGCCGCTCCGGCGACGAACTCGCGGGCGTCGCGGCGGCGACCGAGGAAGAGCGCGTCGCCGCTAAAATGGCGCTCGCGCAGGTGCCGCTCGCCGCGTTTCTCGACGAGCCGCTCATCCCCTACGAGGACGACGAAATCACGCGGCTCATCGTCGATACCCATTCGCGCGAGGCCTTCGCGCCGATCGCGCATCTGACGGTCGGCGAATTCCGCGAGTGGCTGCTCGCCGACAGCACCGATACCGCGGCGCTCGAAAGCATCACGATGGGCGTCACGCCGGAGATGGCGGCGGCCGTCTCCAAGCTGATGCGCAATCAGGATCTGATTCTCGCCGCGCGCAAGCGTCCGGTCATCACGCGATTTCGCACGACCATCGGGCTGCCCGGGCATCTGTCGGTGCGCCTGCAGCCGAATCATCCGACCGACGACCCGAAGGGCATCGCCGCATCCATGCTCGACGGTCTCTTGTACGGCTGCGGCGATGCCGTCATCGGCGTGAATCCCGCCTCCGACTCGCCCGCCGCCATCGGCCGGCTGCTCGCGATGATGGACGACTTCCGCCAGCGCTACGACGTGCCGATGCAGTCGTGCGTCCTCACGCACGTGACCAACACGCTCGCGGCGATCGAGCAAGGCGCGCCGGTCGACCTCGTATTTCAGTCGGTCGCGGGCACCGAGCGGGCGAACGCGAGCTTCGGCGTATCGCTCGCGCTGCTCAAGGAAGCGCGCGACGCGGCGTTGTCGCTCAGGCGCGGCACGGTGGGCGACAACGTCATGTACTTCGAGACGGGACAAGGCGGTGCGCTGTCGGCGAACGCGCATCATGGCGTCGATCAGCAGACGTGCGAAGCGCGCGCGTATGCGGTCGCGCGGCGTTTCAGCCCGCTTCTGACGAACACGGTGGTCGGCTTCATCGGCCCGGAATATCTTTACGATGGCCGGCAGATCATCCGCGCGGGACTCGAAGATCACTTCTGCGGCAAGCTGCTCGGCGTGCCGATGGGCTGCGACATCTGCTACACGAATCACGCCGAAGCCGACCAGGACGACATGGACACGCTGCTTACGCTGCTCGGCGTGGCGAACGTCAACTTCATCATGGGCGTGCCGGGCGCGGACGATGTGATGCTCAATTATCAGAGCACGTCGTTTCATGACGCGCTCTATGTCCGCCGCGTGCTGAACCTGAAGCGCGCGCCGGAATTCGAAGCATGGCTCGCCAAGATGCGCGTCACCGACGGGCACGGCGGCCTGCTCGCGGCGAGCGCGCAACCTTTGCTCGAATGGATCGACACATGACGAACGCCAATGCCTGGGACGCGCTGCGGCGCTTCACGAATGCACGCATCGCGCTGGGCCGTACTGGCAGCAGCCTGCCGACCGCGCCCCTGCTCGCTTTCGAGCTGGCGCATGCGCAGGCGCGCGACGCCGTGCATCAGCCGCTAGATTCGGCCGCGCTCGGCGAGACGCTGCGCGCCGCCGGATTCGACACGGTGGACGTGCGGAGCGCAGCGCCGGATCGCGAGCATTATCTGCGTCGCCCGGATCTCGGCCGCATGCTCGACGCTGCAAGCGTGGCGCTGCTCACGGAACTCGCCGCCGCGACGGGCGATACGCCCGAACTCGTTTTCGTCGCCGCCGATGGCTTGTCGGCTTTTGCCGCGCAACGCCACGTCGCGCCGCTGCTCGCGCGTCTGCACGGACAACTCGAAGGCTGGCAGATCGGGCCCGTCGTGATGGCGACGCAGGCGCGCGTCGCGCTGGGCGATCGTATCGGTGAGCTTTTACGGGCGAAGATCGTCGTGGTGATGATCGGCGAGCGGCCGGGGCTCAGTTCGCCCGACAGCCTCGGTCTCTATGTGACGTACGCGCCGCGCGCGGGGCGACATGATGCCGAGCGCAATTGCATCTCGAATGTTCGGCCTGAAGGGCTCGATTATGGGAATGCGGTGTTCAAGTTGATGTGGTTGTTGAACGAAGCGCGTCGGCTCAAGCTCACTGGGGTGGCGCTCAAGGATCACAGCGGTTCATTGCCAGTGGCGGATCATGGAATGCTTGAGGGCTAGGTTGTTTTCGCTTCGCTGGATCCCGTTTGCGTGTCGGTCTATTAGCACTGCCCCTATGCGGGGCGGCACCTACTTTCTTTGCTGCTGCAAAGAAAGTAGGCAAAGAAAGCAGCTTTTCCATCCAAAGTGCTTCACGCCGGCCGCGGCACAGGCGATTGGCTGAATGGCCCGGCAGTAGCGAGTGCCCTCAAAGGTCTTATCGGGCGTGGACCGCGCACGGTCTGACGCGCTAGTTGTTTGAGGGCGCTGGTTCAGCACGAAAGAGTTTCGGCACAGCGCTACGCGCTGCCGTGGGGTATGCGAGGGAAACCGACGAAGAAGAAGCACGTGCAGACCCGA
>LRBF01000181.1 GCA_001580565.1 Caballeronia megalochromosomata
CTTCAAGTAGCGGGAACCACTTTGGGATCGGAAGAGAAGCTGGCCTCAGGAACGCGTAGAGGAAGCCCAAACCACAGCCCTGAATTTCGACGCCGTCTGGCTGCAGCGGCGTGTGAGCCGGGCGTCTCGGTTTCGAAACTCGCCAGGGAGCATGGCATCAACGCCAATATGTTGTTCAAGTGGCGACGTCGATATCGGGCCGAGCAGCTCGCCGTATCAACCGAGCTTGTTCCGGTGACGGTCGTGGAGGACGCGCCGGGCACAGTCACTCCGACACCGTCGGTCCAACAGGAACAGCTAATCGTAAAGCCCGCCGCGAGCGTGGGCACGATCGAAGTTCGGATCGGACGTGCTGTGGTCAAGGTCGATGGAGCGGTCGACGCCGAAACACTACGTACGGTACTGAAGAGTGTGCGATCGTGATCGGGCTTCCAACGGGTACGCGCGTGTGGATCGCAGCAGGTGTGACTGATATGCGCAGCGGATTTCCGGCGCTGGCCGCGAAGGTGCAGACCGCACTTGAAGACAATCCGCTGGGTGGCGACGTGTTTATTTTTAGGGGGCGTCGCGGCGATCTCGTAAAGATCCTTTGGGCAACCGATGACGGACTATGGCTGCTTGCAAAACGACTTTCGCATGGGCGATTTATCTGGCCCCAAGCCGATGGCGGCAAGATCTATTTGACGTCGGCGCAGCTATCGATGTTGCTGGAAGGCATCGACTGGCGACAACCCCGTCGCACGGCCGCGTTGTCGATGTTGTAAACCAAGTCAAAGGCTCGTAAACTGCCGTGCATGCCCGATCATGCACCTCTTCCGGACACCGTTGCCGAGCTCCGCGCCTTGGTGCTCGAGCAGCAGGCGTCAATGACGAAGATGCGTCAGGAGATTGCCGAACGCGACCGGGAGATCGTTGAGCGAGACCAGGAACTCGATCGCCTGAAGGCACAGATCGACAAGCTCAGGCGCATGCACTTCGGTCGCAAATCCGAACAACTCGACCGGCATATCGATCGGCTCGAAACTCAACTTGAGGATCTGGCAGCGGGTAGCGGCGTCGCCGATGTTCGTCGCGCGCGTGCTCGTGCATCGAGTTCAGGCGCGTCTGCCTCATCCTCGAAGGAAGCCTTAGCGCCGCATCTTCCACGCGAAGAACGCGTGCTTGAGCCCAATTCGATCTGCCCGAAATGCGACATCGGCATGGACCTGCTCGGCGAGGATGTATCTGAACAACTCGCGCGCGTCACAGCGATGTTCAAGGTGATCCGCACGATCCGTCGCAAACGGGTGTGCGCCAACTGCGGCCATATCGAGCAACGTCCCATGCCGGGGCTGCCGATTGAGCGCAGCATCGCACATCCGAGCTTGCTGGCCGAGATCCTTGTTGCGAAATATGCGAACCATACGCCGCTGTATCGGCAGTCCGAGATCGCGGCGCGCGACGGCGTCCGTCTCGATCGGGCGACCATGGCACGTTGGGTCGGGCAATGCGAAGAACTGTGTCGACTGCTGACCGAAGCCCTGCGTCGCTACACGATGGCGACTGCGAAGCTCCACGCGGACGACACACCGATCCCGGTGCTCGCGCCCGGCAACAAGAAAACCAAAACGGGTCGGTTGTGGGTCTACGTGCGTGACGATCGACGCTCAGGTTCGAGCGAACCTGCTGCGGTCTGGTTCGCCTACTCGCCGGACCGCAAAGGCATCCATCCCCAGACCCATCTTGCCGAATTCCGAGGTGTCCTTCAGGGTGATGGCTATGCAGGTTTCAACGAGATAACCGAAAGCGGCAAAGTTCGACTGGCATCGTGCTGGGATCACGCCCGACGATACGTGTTCAATGTGCACGAGACGGCCCCATCGGACACCACGAAAAGATGGCTTGAGATGATCGGCGATCTTTACGAAATCGAGGCTGCTATCCGCGGTAAGCCACCCGATGAGCGGCAACGCGTCAGGCAAGAGAAGAGCAAACCGCTGCTCGATGGCATCGAGACGTCGATGAGGGAGAAGCTAGCGACGCTATGGCCAAAGGCGCCATTAGTTGAAGCCATTAACTACTCTCTGAATCGCTGGGACGGACTCACGCTATTCTGTGATGATGGCCGGGCCGAGATAAGCAACGTCCTTGCCGAAAACGCTTTGCGATGCGTCGCGCTTGGTCGGCGCAATTTTATGTTTGCTGGCTCAGACAGTGGTGGTGAACGAGCCGTCGCGATGTACAGCCTCATCGGCTCGTGCAAATTGAACGACGTCAATCCACGGACCTACCTGGAATACGTGCTCACGCACATCGCAGATCATCAGGCCAACCGCATCGACGAATTGCTGCCTTGGAACGTCGCGAAGCACCTGCACAGGCCTGCAACGCTCGACCTTTGAACCCTTCTGCCGGGCGTCACTCCGCAGGTGCAGCGCTTAACGTCTGTCCAGGAAAA
>LRBF01000182.1 GCA_001580565.1 Caballeronia megalochromosomata
TGGGCGGCTTAAGATGTTTCTAAGAGACAGGGCTCGGGGCGTGGAAGTGCCGCAACGATGATCGTTGAACGAGCCGGTGAATTTGACGGGAAGACGTTATGCCAAACCTCGTTCATTGCCGCGAAATCAGCTTGGCGTGTCAAAAAAACCGTGCATTTGTCGACGTTTGTCATTGACGATCCGGCGGCCTCGACAATGGCTTGAACCTTCTTGAGAACAGCATCTGTCTGAAGACGTATGTCGGGTCCGGCATCGCCCGAAACTTGCCCCGATACATAGATCATGTTGCCCACGCGTATGCCCGGCGAGTAGGGCGTCGCTCCCGGGGTCGCGCCGGGAGGCAATACAACCTTTCGTGTCGATTGGGTAGTTTCGGGCCCCGCGCAAGCAGCCGCGACTCCGGCAAGGCACACGAGGACGATCAGTCTCGTACGAACTGTTGACATGATCACGCTCCGGGCTTCGAGATTGTGATTCGATAACGCCGAGCGGCCCTTATGACATGGCCTCGCGCGATTGCAAAGAATGGTAGGTGATTCTGGCGACTAGTCAATCAACCCGAAGAAAGCGAACTGCTCCGATAAGTCTGGACTGGTAAGCCGGGAGACACGAGACGTTTGGTCCCTCGGCCCATGATTGCTGGGGCGTTCCACGAATAGGCATTCATTCGAAAGACGAGGGCTCTGCGCAGGAAATATGTGAGTTCTAGTCGGACTATAGACTTGGCACGCGTCACGGTGGATGCTGGTGCATTCCGGCCTTTTATCTAAGAGGAGAGAAACCATGGGTGCGATCCGACCTGTTTTGGTTATTGCGTTCAGTCTTTTCGTTGGGCCTTTTGGAACCTCTGTACACGCCCAGGATTCGTCCCATCGCACGGAATTGAAGCGGACGGATTTGACCGGGGCACCTGACATGGAAGTCATCAGCTCAATTGTAGAGGTCAAGCCGGGAGAGGAAGTCATGAAGCACGTGCATCATGGTGTTGAGTCAGGATACGTACTGGAGGGAGCGATGATTCAAAGCCCTGGGATGGACGCTACGATGCTTGAAACCGGCACTGCGTTCATCAATCTACGAGGCGTGCCTCATGGCGGCTATAAGGTCATAGGGAACAGACCTCTCAAGCTCTTCACTGTCCACATTGTCGACAAGGGCAAACCTCTCTACGACTATGTCAAGTAAGTCGCTAATCGACCAATGGGTCGACTCGACTCATGTCAGCGCGTCACCTGACGTGACCGCTGGGGCGACTTTCGAAAAGTTACCGATCTTATCGAAGCGCCGGGTGATGGCGGGAAACAGGCGACCGATGCTGCTGTCAGAATAACTGTTGCACCCACGAACAATAGACCGTTGTACTTTGTCAAGAGACGCTGGGCCTATCAATGGTCGAAGGCCCAGATGGGTCGAAAGTGTGAATTGGCAGCGACGCCGGTGCGCCGACAGTGGTGTTGGACGGGCGACGTTTCTACATCTCGCGATCAAGCAATCCGGTCGGCATCTTCGTCGAGGAACGCGCACGAGGCGCGCATCGCCGCACGCCTACCGCGAGATGCAACTAATCGTCTAGTTCCCCGTGCGACTTCGAACTGCGGGCCGCCGGCACCGTAAGTGTGTCTGCAAGATAACGAGCAGAATATCAACCACTCGAAAAGTCAGTCTCTGTCAGACTGACGTTACTCGTTGGCCGGGCCCGTAGTTTTCGTCGCGCGAGCGCTTCGATCCGGGCGAACCCGTCTCTGAACACGCTCACCAGTCGGCTGTCGTCCGCATCGGGCGGCAGCCAGAAAAAGACTTCCAAGCACCTGCGCGTCACGACGCACGTCACGCTTTCTCCGCGCCAGTCGATCACGAAGCTAAGCGTCTGTTTGTCGGTGGAGATCTGGGGTTCGGGCACAAGGACTTTCATGGGTAGAGTGGCGGTTGGCGGACGGAATCGGCAGCAGGTGCGACGCGTTAAGCTGACCTCGCTAAGCTTCACCAGTCTACCCGGTGCTTTTCTTCGGTCTCTTGATGGCGCCGATCG
>LRBF01000183.1 GCA_001580565.1 Caballeronia megalochromosomata
GTTGTTTGTCTGCTGCATATGTACATGATTCAGTCGATTGTCCCAAATCTTCTCCATATCCGACATTGTAATCATGACGTCACTACTCTGCTTCTACTGCCGTCATTTTCATTTCATTCAGTTTTGTTTTTTTTTTTTGTGAAGGATACGGCAACAACAGAGATCTACACGAGATCCCGCGTCGGCAGCGTCAGAGGGGAATAAGAGACAGAGCCGGCTCGCTGCGAGCCTGGGCGAGCAATGGTCCGGTTTCGGACGTCTGTTCGAGGCGCCGCTCGAACAGACGTGGCAGGTGGTCGTGCAGCCCGCGTCATCGAGCCTGAACGAAATCTGGCGCACATCGATTCTCGCTGACTGGAATCGTACCTTCGACGGTCGCTATCCCTTCGCGGACTCGGACAACGATGCGTCGCTCCCTGACATGGCCAACTTCATGCGCACGAACAACGGTGTGATCGCACAGTTCGTGACGACGCAGCTCGCGGGTGTAATCGAACGGCAGGGAAACCAATGGGTGGCTGCGCAAGGTGCAGATCGCGGCGGTCTCACGCTCGATCCCGCATTCCTCGCGGCGCTGAACAAGCTGACGCGCGTATCCAGCGTGTTATTCCCCTCAGGCGATGCACGCGTACGCTTCGAGCTACGCGGCGTGCCGACCCCCGGCATCACGGACATGAAGCTCGTGTCTTCGGGCCAGCAACTGCACTACTTCAATCAGATGGAACAGTGGGTGCCGTTCGAGTGGCCCGGCCAGACGCTCGACAACAACGCCCAGCTTCAATGGCAAACGGAAGAAGGCGGCCTGCGCTCGACGATGTACGCGCAGGGCCGCTTCGCGCTCATTCGTCTCTTCGAGCGCGCGAAGGTTATGCAACAAGACAACGCCCGCTACGTGCTGTCGTGGACGCCCAATCAGAGCCTGGGGCCGCCGCTCTCAGTGGAACTGCGCGCCGAGGCGGGCGCGGGTCCGCTCGACGTGCTCATGCTCAGGCATTTCACGCTGCCCACGCGGATCTTCGTGACGAAGACCGTTGCCGAGAAGTCCGCGGGCCCGACACCACCGCCGCTGCCACCCGGCGCGCTCGCTGCCGCGCAAAAGGTCGGCGTGCCCCTTCCGGAGACGAAATAACGCTGGCAGAGTTGTCAGAGATAACTGCAAACATAGTCCAGCGTTTCAATCACATCGATATCGAAGCGGCTCTTGCCCGGCACCGAGAACGATTCACCTGCGCGATATGTCTTCCACTCGTCGCTGCCATCGAGGCGGATGCGGCACTGTCCGGCTTGCACTTCCATGAGTTCGGGTGCGTCGGTGCCGAAGTTGAGCGTGCCGGGCAGGATCACGCCGAGCGTCTTCTTCGTGCCGTCGGCGAAGAGAACGGTATGCGACACGCACTTGCCGTCGAAGTAGACATTGGCGCGTTTGATGACGGAAACCTGATCGAATTGCGTTGCGGCGGTCATGGCGGTGGTCCTGGGTTGTCGAGGATGGATGGTCCGCCATCATACAAAAAAGGGCGATGCAGTTTCCACCGCGTCGCCCATGTCACTATTAAGCAAGCTCAATCAAACATATCCGGCTGCGTGGCGACGAGATCATTCCAGATGGTCTGAAAGTGCAGCCAGCCGATGTACTCGCTGCCCACATGCTCGCGACTGTAGCGCGCGCGATCTTCGGGCACGAGCTTCGGCGTAATGCCGGTCGCCTCGACCATCAACTGCTGCTGGCAGCAGCGCTCGAGCGCGATGAACCAGAACGCCGCCGAATCGATGCTATGCCGGCTCGCAGTAAGAAGACCGTGGTTCTGGTGAATGGCGGCCTTCACACCCTGAAACGCATTCGCGACCTTGTTGCCGCCCTTCACCTCGACGGCGACCTTGCCCGCTTCGTCGCCGATCACGACGTGGTCTTCGAAAAACGCGCAGGCGTCTTGCGACATCGGGATGAGCGGCTTGCCGAGCGCCGCGAACGCGGTGCCGTAGACGGTATGCGCGTGGCACATCGCGACGATGTCCTGATGCTGCTCATGCACGGCGGCATGCAGCACGAAGCCCGCGCGATTGAGCGCGTAATTGCCTTCGACCACGTTGCCCTCGTGATCGGCGCAGATCAGGTTCGAAACCTTCACCTGCGCGAAGTGAACGGCCATCGGGTTGGTCCAATAGAGCGACGGATTCTCCGGATCGCGCACCGTAAGGTGGCCCGCGAACCCGTAATCGAAACCTTGCAGCGCGAACGCGCGGCACGCGGCGACGAGGCGCTCCTTCAGATACCGGCGATGTTCGGCGTGGCTCGAAAACGTCGGCAACTCGGGGAAGATCAGGCCTTCCTGTTCCGGCTGATAAATCGACACGCGACCTTTGAGGTCAATGGCCGTCTCGGTTTTCGCGCAATTCTCCATGACATCGCTCATTTTTTCGCTCCATGCGGATCCAGGTGGGTATGTCACGAATGGTGCCGCGTCCGATGCTTGCGCACAAACGAAGGTTGTTCAATCAAACATGAGTCACATTCATGCTTCTTCCCTATGGAGCCGCGCCGGAGCCCAAATTCGCTCAGGTATAAGCAATGCAACGTTTTTTGCAGCGCCGCGAATCCGCCCCCAATCACGCGCGATACATACCCTGCACGGCGGGGAATCCCGCAGAGGCCCGCCGCATAAGGCTTCGGGCCAACGCGACGGCGAGGCTTCAGAAGCAGCGTCCGCGGCCGTTAACCACCTTTGCAACATTTTTCGCGCATGGCCTGATTCCGCTGCGACAAGGCTTGTAGCGTGCAATCAGCAGCGCATTGGACGCCGGACGCACGGCCCGATGCCCCTTCCGACAAGACATTCGCCAGAAGAAAACGTTTGGCGGCGGCCACGCATCAAGTGTGATCCGTATGAAGGTGGCTTTTCACGATTGAATCAATTTTGTTCGTACTTGAGCGCACGTTGCCGGGCGCTGCGTGGGGAATCGCGCAAACCCCTACTGGTATAAGGATTAGCGTTCGCTGGCACACCTCTCGCTAATGTATGACCACGCACGAAGGTCACCGCGATCCTTCAACAACAGATAAGAGCGGTGATTTCGTGCTACGGGGCTGGTCGCAACAGGGTTCGATGTACACCATCAGATGCGTGCACGAATCCTGTTGCGAACCAGAAGAAACTAAAAGCGCGAAGCGCACTCGCACGAGACTAAAAAAATGTTGACTCTTCAATCAGACCTTCACGGCAATCATCTGTTGGGCGCGCTTCCGGCGCAGGAATGGCAAGCCATCGCGCCTCATCTCGAACTCGTTCAGTTGCGCACCGAGCAGTTGCTGTGCGATTCCGGTCAACGCATTCACCACGTGTATTTCCCGACCACGGCGATCATCTCGCTGCTGCATACGATGGAAGACGGCGGCTCCGTCGAGGTCGCGGCGGTGGGACGTGAAGGGATGTCGGGCGTTCCGGTCCTGACGGGCGGCGACACCATGCCGACGCGCGTCCAGGTGCAATGTGCGGGCTTCGCGTATCGCATGAGCGCGGGCGCGTTGCGTGAGCACTTCGGCCGCTCGGACTTCCTGCGCCGCGTGATGCTGCTGTACATGCAAGCCCTGCTGACGCAAGTCGCGCAGACGGCCGCATGCAACCGCCATCACTCGCTGTCGAAGCAACTGTGCCGCTGGCTGCTGATTCAGACGGACCGCACGCCGTCGGATCAATTGCGCGTGACGCAGCAGATGATCGCCGACATGCTGGGCGTGCGTCGCGAAGGCGTGACGGAAGCCGCCGGCAAGCTGCATGACGCGGGGCTGATTCACCACAGCCGCGGCTGCATCAAGATTCTGGATCGCGCGGGGCTCGAGGAGCGTGCTTGTGAGTGTTATGGCATCGTCAAGCGTGAGTTTGATCGGATGTTGCCGCGTCGGCAGATGGAAGCCGTGGTTTGAAGGTGTATTTCGCTGCTGGGTCCCGTTTTCGTGTCGGTCTATTGGCACTGCCCCTGTGCGGGGCGGCAGTCACTTTCTTTGCTGCTGCAAAGAAAGTAACCAAAGAAACAGCTTGTCCCAGCCTAAGCACTTCACACCGGCCGCGGCACAGGCGATTGGCTGAATGGCCCGGCTATAGCGAGTGCCCTCGTAGGCCTAACTGGGCTTGGACCGCGCACGATCTGGCGCACTAGTGGTTTGAACGTGCGGGTTCAGCACGAAATAGCATCGGCACAGCGCTACGCGCTGCCGCTGGGTATGCAA
>LRBF01000184.1 GCA_001580565.1 Caballeronia megalochromosomata
CGGCTGGTACTCGAACAACACGACCGGCCGCTCGCTGTCCTCGGCGCTTCGATAGACCCACATATACGACGCGTCCTGCGCTTTTCGACCCTTTTCCTTGAGGACCTGCACCGTAGTCTCGTCGCCGTGAATCAGCCACTGACCCAGTAGAACCGTCTTGAGCGCGTCGTAGATCCGCTTGTAGTGCAACTCGGCGGGGCGGATGATCCAGTTGGCCAGCGTGCCGCGGCTGATCGCGATGTTCGCGCGCGCGAGCACATCCTCCATCCGGTACAGCGGCGTGCCATCGACATACTTCCCGGCCGTGACAGCGGCGATCATCGATGGACTTGCATGGCTGCCAGGCAAGGGCTGCGCCGGCATCGGGGCGACCACGATCGGCGTTTGCGTGCCGTGACGCTCACAGTGACGGCACGCGTACTTGAAGCGCGCATGCTGCAGCACCGACACCTTGACCGCCATGTGCAACTGCTCGCTGACTTCCTCGCCCATCCGGTGCATCGCTTTGCCACAGCACGGGCAGATCTTCTGGTCATCGGACAGATCGTATTCGATACGCTCGCGCGGAAGATCCGCAGGCAGCGGTTTGCGGCCACGCTTGCGGGATTCTGGCTTACCGAGCTCCGGCAACCCGGTGTTCGGCAAAGCGGGCGCGTCGAAGTCGCCCTCGTCAACCGCATCCCCTTCAGCGACTTCTTCAGCCTCATTGAACACGCGGTCCTTGCGCTTCTCGCTCTTCGGCGCGTACTGTCGGGCCAACGCAAGGCGATATTGCTCTTCGAGCGCATCGAGGCGCTTGGCCAGTTCGTCGATCTTGGCGTCGCGTTCTGCGAGACCGGCTTCGAGTTCGTGGATGTAGGCCTTGGCGGCCCGCGGCAATCGCGAGAGTTCAGGGGCTTTCATGCACTTCACGATAGCGAAGCGCAACACCGCGCAGGTTTACGGAGATTTGTAACAGCCGGGCCAGCCGTTGTTTACCGGCAACGGCGGCGACACCGGAATTTAGCCGGTGTGGGTGTACTGCCGAGTGGGGTGACGGCGCACCGCGTCGACATCGACGCCATCTAGCAGCAGGTGAAGCTGTTCGGTGGTGAACTCGATCACTGCCTGCTGACGGCGGGGCCATATAAAATGGTCCGCCTCGAGTCGCTTCATCAGGAGCCAGAAGCCGGCCCGGTCATAGAGCACAAGCTTCACGCGATCACGCTTACGATTGTGGAATGCAAAGACGGCTCGCGCGAACGGGTCAAGTTGCATCGATTGCTCGACCACTGTCACCAGTGTATTCAGTCCGCAGCGGAAGTCGATTGGTTCGCGATGGAGGTAGATCGTACGCGATCCACGAACGACGCCCCTCGGAGTAAGGCGGAGAGCGCGTGATGTATGTCAGCAATGCGGGTCAGCGGAGATCTGCGGGCATCTTCCAAGGAAGCAGCGCGTCGTAGTCGTCAACGGTCCTCGCCAGAGGAAGACGTTGGAACAACCAGTGAAGGTAGCGATAGGGATCGATGCCCCCGGCTTTGCAGGTTTCGATCAGGCTGTAGAGGTTTGCACTTGCGTTCGCCCCACCTAAGGTCTCG
>LRBF01000185.1 GCA_001580565.1 Caballeronia megalochromosomata
GTCGTGCGCTGCTAGAGGTATTCCTGCCGTAAGAGCGTGTGTAGTCTCGGATGATGCATGAGTACCGGTTGTTTAAGTATTTGAGTAACGATTATAAAATCCGGGTGTTATTGTTTTTTTGTTTAATGAGACGGAGACCACCAAGAGCTAAACTAGATCGCTCGTCGGCAGCGTCAGATGTGTATAAGAGACAGTTCATGGACCTGACCAAGACGTTACCGTACCAGTGTCCGGCAATCTACGGATTAACGACGACGAGGCGTTGTCTCAGGCCGTGCTCGGCGGACTCGGTGTCGCGCTATTGCCGACCTTCATCATAGGTAAGGACCTGCAGGCGGGGCGCCTGCGCACGGTCCTTTCGGAGTACGTTCCGATCGAGCAGTTTGTTTATGCTGTTTATTTGCCAACTCGACATATACCAAGCAAGGTGCGTGCATTTATCGACTTTTTTGTCGAGAAGTTTGGTCCAACACCGTATTGGGATCTACCAGAATAGCGAGCCGAATCTGACATCACTGGATGTTGTCTCCTTGGCGTACGGGATGCGAATGACAGTATCGGCTATGTTTTACCGTCGGCACGGTGTGCTGCGGATCCGTAGCGTACGCCCGTCTGCACGGCGGTGCTCTGGACACGAGCGTGTCTAGATCGCAGACGGAACAGTCTCGTGCCCGGACGCGATGCCTCTTTCATTGACGACACTGTCTTCTTACCGACAAACGCCTGCCGGAACTCTTTGGCCGCAATCAGAGGCCGACTGCCATTGCGTGGCCTGGTCCCGCGCCAACCTCTCCGACGTCATCCAATCGACCACTGTCGTTAGCGGATTTCAAACCACACTGGACTGGGTCCGAATCGAAGGGAGTAAAGATGGCGACACCGACGGTGGTAACGTGCAACGTCAACGTCTGCACATTAGCATTATCTTTTCGACGGGTACAGTTCGTTTCCTTTAAAGAAACGCCTCTATGCAGGAACTTTCACTTATCGTTTGTCAGGCTGAACGGTAGGACGGGTCTGAAGCAGCGAGGCTTAGCACGCTTCAGCGGTCGAGGCCACTATGGGCGGTTCGCGAATACGCGGACGGCTAAAATAGTCGAATAGTCTTGAAAAGACTGTCGTCCGCGAGTGGGGTAGGGATTCCAGCGTTTTCGTAATGACCGCGTCGACATGCGAGTTCGACCTGATTGAGCCATGACGCCGAAGTGGGTGTGAAGTGAACCTCGAAGCGGGGATGACGAGCGAACCACGCCTTGATCGAGGGAGTCTTATGTGTGCCGTAATTGTCCATTACCAGATGCACATCCAAGTAGGGCGGCACGCTGGCTTCGATGGTGCGCAGGAAACGCAGGAATTCGCTGCTGCGATGGCGCCGGTGCACCTCGCCGATCACTTCGCCAGTGACAATGTCCAGCGCAGCAAAGAGCGTGGTCGTACCGTGACGCATGTAGTCGTGAGTGCGTCGCTCGGGAATGCCTGGGACCAACGGCAATATGGGTTGCGTCCGGTCCAATGCCTGTATCTGGCTCTTCTCATCAACGCACAGCACGATCGCCTTGAGCGGCGGATCCAGGTACAGGCCGACAATATCCCGCACCTTATCGACGAACAACGGATCGCTAGAGAGCTTAAACGTCTCCTGTCGATGCGGTTGCAGTCCGAAGGCACGCCAGATCCGCGACACTGCCGTCTGCGAGAGCTTCATCTCTCGGGCCATCGTTCGAGTGCTCCAGTGCGTCGCCCCGGCAGGTACGGACTCAAGCGTCCTCGCAATAACAGCATCGACATGCGTGTCGTCGATTGTCCTGGGCGCACCGGGGCGTGGCGCGTCAAGCAGTCCGTCCACACGGTCTGCGACAAACCGCGCGCGCCATTTAGAGACAGTTTGCTGTGTAAGCTGCAGTTTCGCCGCGACCGTCTTGTTGTCCATCCCTTCGGCACAGGCAAGCACGATGCGCGCTCGCAATGCCAACGCCTGTGCTGTCTTGCGCCGCATCGTGAGCGCCTTCAGTTGCTTGAATTCCGATTCACTCAGCACGAGTTCTCGTTTGGGCCGTCCGCTCACCGCCGCCTCCTCGTATCAGTGCCACACATAGCACTTTAGTACGCGGCGAAAATAATTC
>LRBF01000186.1 GCA_001580565.1 Caballeronia megalochromosomata
GGATTCATCGGCTATCTTGTGGCTGGCTTTCCCGGCGCCTGCGTCGCCGCGCTCGGCACGTTCCTCCCTTGCTATCTATTCACCGTGCTCCCGGCGCCTTACTTCAAGAAGTATGGAAGGCTGCCGGCCGTGAAAGCGTTCGTCGATGGCATCACCGCGGCGGCGGTCGGTGCCATTGCGGGCTCGGTGATCGTGATCGCGAAACGCTCGATTGTTGACTGGCCGACCGCGCTGCTCGCAGTCGCGACAGTTCTGCTGCTGTGGCGCTTCAGGAAGCTGCAAGAGCCTGTCATCGTCGCGACGGCAGCGCTCATCGGTCTGGCCGTCTTTTCGCTCTATCACGTGTAAGCGCACTGAGCGGCGGTGCGCGCATCGGACCGACAGGAGTACATCATGGCAACTCGGCGCACTTTCCTTCAAGACACCGCTGCCGTGGGTGCGGGTCTGCTCATGACGAACGCGCATTCGGCGGACGCGGCCGAGAACGCCGGCTATGTTGACAAGCTGACCGATGCGGACGGCAAGTATGCTGCCGCTCCGTTGCCGTATGCCTACGATGCGCTCGAACCCGTCATTGACGCGCGCACTGTCGAATTGCATTTCAACTTTCACCACAAGCCTGCGGTGGCAGCGGCGAACAAGGCAGAGGAGGCGCTCGCCAGGGCATGCGACACGAACGACTTCGCGCTCGTGAAGCATCATGAAAAGGAACTCGCTTTTCAGCTTTCGAGCCACATCCTGCATACCGTGTCTCTTATACACATCTGACGCTGCCGAAG
>LRBF01000187.1 GCA_001580565.1 Caballeronia megalochromosomata
TTGCTACATCTCCTCGCCCAGCCCTCTGCACCTTTCTCCTTTCAAGCCGAAGACGGCATACGAGATCCGCCTCGGGCTCGTGTGCTCCGACATGCGTATCAGAGACAGACACCGACCACACCAACGACGCCAACGACGCCAACCACGCCAACGACGCCCACAACTCCAACGACGCCAACGACGCCAACCACGCCAACGACGCCCACAACTCCAACGACACCGACAACGCCGCCAACCCCACCCGCGCCCGCGCCAACTCCAACGGCCGCTGCCGGCACACCCCCGCTGCCCGCGCCACCGCCGCCCGGCTCGGCGCCGATTCCCCTCTATCGCATGGAAGTACCGGTGTATACCGAACTACCACCGATCGCGCGCGAGCTGACGATCCAGCAGATCGGCACCTTCCACGAACGACAGGGCGAGCAGGCGCTGCTCACGGAAAACGGCACGCTGCCCGCGGCGTGGGCGCGCGTCTGGGGCGCGCACGTGACGCAGCACAACAGCGGCGCGGCCGATCCTGAATTCAGCGGCGGCATCGGCGGGGTGCAAATCGGCCACGACATCTACGCGGACACGACGCCCGGCGGTCATCGCAACCACTACGGCTTCTTCCTCGGCTTCGCGCGCGCGAGCGGCGATATCGAAGGCTTCGCGCTCGGCTTTCCGAACACAGACGTCGGCAATCTGTCGATCAACGCGTACAGCGCGGGGCTTTACTGGACGCATATCGGTCCGAGCGGCTGGTACACGGACGCGGTGCTGCTCGGCAGCTCCCTCACGGCCGATCCTCAATCGAACCGCGGCGTGGGCGCGACGACGCATGGCAGCGCGTTCGCCGCATCGATCGAAGCGGGCTTGCCGATTCCGCTGTCCACCGCGCTCGCGATCGAGCCGCAGGCGCAACTCATCTGGCAGCACGCGAATCTCAACGACATCGACGATGGCATTTCGACTGTGTCTTTCCACGAGGCGAGCGGCTTCGTCGGTAGGCTCGGCGTGCGCTTCTATGGATACTTCGATGCGGCGGGCACGACGTTCGAGCCGTACCTGCGCGCGAACCTGTGGCGCTATTTCGGCGCGACCGACACGGCGACCTTCGCGGGCACGACCGTCATCCCGACGAGCGTCTCCGCGACGACCGCGCAATTCGGCGCGGGCATCGTCGCGAAAGTGAGCGCGCGTGGCAGCGTCTTCGCGAACCTCGCGTATTCGACTAACATCGGCGGATCGAATCGCACTTCGATCGGCGGTGGTCTGGGCGTGCGCTGGAAGTGGTGAGCCGTTGCATACTATGGTCACGTCAAAAGAACACTACGGAGACAAGCATGACCGACGTGGCCGGCGAGCACCCCACGCCCCGATGTCCCTTGCATGACGAATCGCGCGCGCCGAACGGCTGCCCCGTGAGCGCGCGCGCCGCCGAATTCGATCCATTCGGCGACGGCTATCAGCAAGACCCGCCCGAATACGTGCGCTGGGCGCGCGAACAGGAGCCGGTGTTCTTCAGCCCGAAGCTCGGTTACTGGGTCGTCACGCGCTACGACGACATCAAGGCGATCTTCCGCGACAACATCACGTTCAGTCCGTCGATCGCGCTGGAGAAGATCACGCCGACCGGCCCCGAAGCGAACGCGGTGCTCGCGTCGTATGGCTTCGCGCTCAACCGCACGCTCGTCAACGAGGATGAGCCCGCGCACATGCCGCGCCGCCGCGCGCTGATGGACCCGTTCACGCCCGAGGCGCTCGCGCATCACGAGCCGATGGTGCGCGCGCTTGCCCGCGAATACGTCGATCGTTTCATCGACGACGGCCGCGCCGATCTCGTCGATCAGATGCTGTGGGAAGTGCCACTCACCGTCGCGCTGCATTTTCTCGGCGTGCCCGAGGAGGACATGGACACGCTGCGCCGCTATTCGATCGCGCACACGGTCAACACATGGGGACGCCCGAAGCCCGAGGAGCAGGTCGAAGTCGCGCACGCGGTCGGCAAGTTCTGGCAATACGCGGGCAAGGTGCTCGACAAGATGCGCGAAGATCCGTCGGGTCCCGGCTGGATGCAATACGGCATCCGCAAGCAGAAGGAATTGCCCGACGTCGTGACCGACTCGTATCTGCATTCGATGATGATGGCGGGCATCGTCGCCGCGCACGAGACGACGGCGAACGCCACCGCGAATGCGTTGAAGCTTCTGCTGCAACATCGCGAGGCGTGGCGCGACATCTGCGAAGACCCGAGCCTGATTCCGAACGCGGTGGAAGAGTGCTTGCGTCATAACGGCTCGGTCGCGGCGTGGCGGCGGCTCGCGACGAAGGACGTGACGATCGGCGGTATCGCCATTTCGGCTGGCTCGAAGCTCTTGATCGTCACGTCGTCGGCGAATCACGATCAACATCAGTTCGCCGATGCCGATCTCTTCGACATCCGCCGCGAAAACGCAAGCGATCAGCTGACCTTCGGCTACGGCGCGCATCAGTGCATGGGCAAGAACCTCGCGCGCATGGAGATGCAGGTCTTCCTCGACGAGCTTACGCGCCGCCTGCCGCACATGCGGCTTGCCGAGCAGCGCTTCACGTATGTACCGAACACGTCGTTTCGCGGGCCGGAGCATCTTTACGTCGAATGGGATCCGGCGATGAATCCCGAGCGCGCCGATTCGTCTGCGCGCGCGCCGCGAGCAGTGGTGCGCATCGGCGAGCCATCGTCGCATGCGGTGAGCCGCGCCGTGATCGTCGATTCGGTTCAGGCGTGCGCGGAGCGCATCGTGCGCGTGCGACTCGTATCGGCTGACGGGCGCGATCTGCCGCGCTGGACGGCGGGCTCGCATATCGATGTCGTATGCGGTGAGACGAGTCTTTCGCGCCAGTATTCGCTGTGCGGCGACCCCGACGACGCCGGCGCGTTCACCATCGCCGTATTGCGCGAGACGGCGGGCCGGGGCGGCTCGGCGTGGATACACGAGAATGTGAAGCCCGGCGCGCACTGGCGCATTCGCGGCCCGCGCAATCACTTCCGTCTCGACGAGACCGCGAAAAAGCTCGTGCTGATCGCGGGCGGCATCGGCATCACGCCGATCAGCGCGATGGCGCGGCGTGCGCGCTCGCTCGGCATCGATTACGAGGTGCATTACAGCGGACGCTCGCGCGCATCGATGGCCTTACTCGACGAGATGCGCGCGCTGCACGGCGAACGCCTTTGCGCGTACGTCTCGGAAGAAGGCGCGCGCAATGATTTTGCGCGTCTCGCGGTGGACGAAAACACACTTGTCTACGCATGCGGCCCGGCGCGCATGCTCGACGCGCTCGGCGAAGCGAGCGCGTCCTGGCCCGAAGACGCGCTCAGGATCGAGCATTTCGAATCGAAGCTGGGCACGCTCGATCCGGAAAACGAACGTGCGTTCGAGGTCGAACTGAAGGATTCGGGTCTCGTGCTGACCGTGCCGGCCGATCAGACGCTGCTCACCACACTCAGACGCGCGAACGTCGATGTGCAGAGCGACTGCGAAGAAGGTCTGTGCGGATCGTGTGAAGTGCGCGTGCTCGACGGCGAAATCGATCACCGCGACGTGGTACTGACGAAAGGCGAACGCCAGTCGAACAATCGGATGATGGCGTGCTGTTCGCGTGCGAAAGGCAAAAGGCTCGTTTTGGCGCTTTGAAGGCTGCGGACTTTGAACGTCCTTTACGCTCGCTGACAGATGGCATTATGTCGCGGCAATGCGCAATCGATTAACTGCTTATATTTTCATCACGCGGTCATATATCAGCGCTATGAAATCGCCGCGATAAAGATACATTCGTTATACCCAGTGGTTAATTCGCATATAAGGAATAGCGGTTAAAGCGGTATTTCAACGTCCAGGACAGAAACGCGCGCGCTGGTCCAATGCTACGCGCAGGTAACACGTGCCCGGCGTTTGTATTACGTATAGACCCGGATGATTGAATTGATCATACAACCAGCGCAATTTTCGCCTTCATATAGGATGATTATTGAACGTGCGTTCGAGTTTTGCTGCAATAAGCAGCAAGTTAGATAAGGGACTTTTTACCCAAACTAGGGTTTATACCTACTAATATGAAATTTTTTACGCATGTTTTGCGTTTAGAATTGTTACTAATTTGGTGCGACGCACAAGCGCCCAAAACCGAATAACTTCCAAATTCCATGCTGTACGACCGCGCGAAACTTCGCGCAGTGCAATCGCGCTCGCGCGATTCACGTCGGCAAGGCGAAAGAGAAGGCCGGTGCTTAACCTGAGAGATTTTATTAAAGGCCCATATAAATGGACCATGCAATTGGCTGCACGTTTGCCGCATCCCGTTCGGGATTTTTTCTGCGGAGCGAACCTTGTCCCACGGTCAAGGTCAATTCGTAGTCGGCGCGACGCCTCTTGAAGTCGCTCGTTCATGCATCGGACGGTCGGACATTGCTCCGCACGCGTCGCTGCGCACCAATCTGCCCGAGTTCGGCTCGAACTCACCCTGTCCATTCGTACTGGACGCCGTTGCGCGTCGCGTGAAATCCGTCGCGCACGGGAATTCCGCTCATGCTTTCGCTGTTTGACGAGGATAGAAAATGACTGACGTAGTGATCGTATCGGCCGCGCGTACGGCGGTAGGCAAATTCGGCGGCTCGCTCGCGAAGATCGCGGCGCCGGAACTGGGCGCGACGGTAATCAGGGCGGTGCTGGAACGCGCGGGCG
>LRBF01000188.1 GCA_001580565.1 Caballeronia megalochromosomata
CGCACAGGGGCAGTGCCAACAGACCGACGCGAATACAAGTTTCCCGAAATTCCCCCGTTAACCCTACAGACAACCCCCAAGTCGAAAGACAAAAGCAATCAGATGGAATAACCCCAAAACCTCCCTCTGTTCGACCCATCGCTTTACACGCCGATAGCCAACAATTCACCCTATCGAAAGAGGCACGCATTCATGGCTACCACGACCGCAAACCAGCAATCCATCGTTCCCGCAAAGAGCGGCAAGCTCAAAAAGATCCTGATCATCGCCGTCGGCGCGATCGTGCTCCTCGGCGCGGGAGCCGGCGGCGCTTATTTCTTCCTCGGCAAGAACCACGGTCCGGCCAAGCCCGCCCCGGAACCGCCGCCCGTGTTCTTTCCGCTCGAATCGCTCACGGTGAATCTCCAGTCCGACGACGGCACCATGCACTATCTGCGCGCCGGCCTCACGCTCAAGCTGAAGGACGAAAAGGTCCAGTTGATCGTCACCGAGCACATGCCCGAAGTCCGCAGCCGCGTGCTGTTGCTGCTCTCCGGCAAGCGTCCCGACGATCTCTCGAGCGTCGACGGCAAAAAGCAGCTCGCGGGCGAATTGCGCGCGGCGGTCGAGACCGCGGCGAGCTCGGCCGAAAAGCCGGTGCGCGTCGAGGAAGTGCTGTTCACCGAGTTCGTCGTCCAGTAAAACGGGCATCAGCGAGTAAAGAGTCATGGGCCACGAAGAGTTCATGTCGCAGGAGGAGGTCGATGCCCTCCTCAAGGGCGTCACCGGCGAAATCGATCAAGTCTCCGACGAGAGCAAGCCCGCCGGCGTACGTCCGTACAACATCGCGACGCAGGAACGCATCGTCCGCGGCCGGATGCCCGGCCTCGAAATCATCAACGACCGCTTCGCGCGCCTCATGCGCGTGGGCATCTTCAACTTCATGCGGCGCTCAGCGGAAATCTCCGTCGGCCCGGTGAAGGTGCAGAAGTACAGCGAATTCACGCGCAATCTGCCGATCCCGACCAACCTCAACCTGGTCCATGTGAAGCCCCTGCGCGGCACGTCGCTGTTCGTGTTCGACCCGAACCTCGTGTTCTTCGTGGTCGATAACCTGTTCGGCGGCGACGGGCGCTTTCACACGCGCGTCGAAGGCCGCGAGTTCACGCAGACCGAGCAGCGCATCATCAGCAAGCTGCTCAATCTGGTGTTCGAGCACTACTCGACGTCCTGGCGCAGCGTGAAGCCGCTCCAGTTCGAATACATGCGCTCGGAGATGCACACGCAGTTCGCCAATGTGGCGACGCCTAACGAGATCGTCATCGTGACGCAGTTCACGATCGAATTCGGCTCGACGGGCGGCACGCTGCACATCTGCATGCCGTACTCGATGATCGAGCCGATTCGCGACGTGCTCTCCTCGCCGATCCAGGGCGAAGCGCTCGAAGTGGACCGCCGCTGGGTACGCGTGCTGTCGCAGCAGGTGCAGTCGGCCGAGGTGGAATTGACGGTGGATCTCGCCGAGATCCGCTCGTCGTTCGAACAGATTCTCAACATGCGCGCGGGCGACGTGCTGCCGATCGATATTCCCGAGCAGGTCGTCGCGAAAGTGGATGGCGTGCCGGTCATGGAATGCGGCTACGGAATTTTCAATGGTCAATACGCGCTGCGCGTGCAAAAGATGGTCAGCGCGAGCGACACGATGAAGGAAGGTGGATATGAGTGATCTGATGCAGAACGATGCGCCCGGCGCGCCGGACAAAGGCGACGAGCTCCTGTTGGACGACTGGGCGAGCGCGCTCGCCGAGCAGAACGGCAACGACGCGCCGGTGAGCGCGAGCGCGGGCGTGTTCCAGCCGCTGTCGAAGGCGGCGGCGCCGTCGACGCGCAACGACATCGACATGATTCTCGACATCCCCGTGCAGATGACGGTGGAGCTCGGGCGCACGAAGATCGCGATCCGCAACCTGCTGCAGCTCGCGCAAGGCTCGGTCGTGGAACTCGACGGCCTCGCCGGCGAGCCGATGGACGTGCTCGTGAACGGCTGTCTCATCGCGCAGGGCGAAGTGGTCGTCGTGAACGACAAATTCGGCATTCGCCTGACCGACATCATCACGCCGTCCGAACGTATCCGGAAGTTGAATCGATGAAACGCTTTGCCGCCTTGTTGTGGGCAGCGCCGCTTGTTGCGCGCGCCGCCGACATGAATGCCGTGAACCACGCCGCGCAGATCGCCTCGGGCGTCGGCGCGGGCACCGCGGTGCCGTCGCTCGGTTTCGGCGCGGTGCTGCAGACGCTCGTCGGACTCGTCGTCGTGATCGGCTTCGTGTTCGGCTGCGCCTGGCTCGCGCGCAAGTTCGGCTTGCAGGGCGGCAAGCGCGGCGGTCTCGTGAAGGTGGTGGGCGGCGCGTCGCTCGGCAACAAGGAGCGCGTCGCGGTCGTCGAAGTGGGCGATACGTGGCTCGTGCTCGGCGCGGGTCCCGGCAATGTGCGTCTCCTGCACACGATGCCCGCCGGGTCGGCCGAAGTGGAAGGCGTGAGCGTTGCGGCGCCGTCGCCGGCCGGCAGCTTCGGCGCGCGGTTCCGCGACGCCCTCGCCGGCGAAGCGAACAAGCGGCTTCAGAAGTTCGTCAAGTAAGTTTGTTCGTTCGACCGATACTTCGGGCGTGCTCCGCAAGGGACACGCCCGATGTTCGTTTACGGCGAACGTTTCGCAATAGAACGAGTTAGCCCGGGTTTTCCCCTCTGTTTGCGCCATCGTTCGACATCCGCGTAGCCGACAATTCAACCTATCGAAAGCGTTCGTCGGCAGGAGCAAGTAATGCAGGTTAGTCGTAACATCGCGCGTGGCGTGAAGATCGCGCTGCCGGTCATCGTCGGGTTGATGCCGTATCTCGCGTTCGCGCAGAGCACGGCGGGTCTGCCGGCCTTCAACACGAGCCCCGGTCCGAACGGGGGCACCACGTATTCGCTCAGCGTGCAGACGATGCTGCTGCTGACGATGCTCTCGTTCCTCCCCGCGATGGTCCTGATGATGACGAGCTTCACGCGCATCATCATCGTGCTGTCGCTGTTGCGCCAGGCGCTCGGCACGACGAGCACGCCGCCGAATCAGGTGCTCGTCGGTCTCGCGCTGTTTCTTTCGTTCTTCGTGATGTCGCCGGTGCTCGATCGTGCCTACACCGACGCGTACAAGCCCTTTTCCGAAGGCCAGATCGCGATGGATCAGGCGATGACGCGCGGCGTCGCGCCGTTCAAGCAGTTCATGCTGAAGCAGACGCGCGAAGCGGATCTCGCGCTCTTCGCGCGCATCTCGCATGCCGCGCCGATGAACGGTCCGGAGGACGTGCCGCTGTCGTTGCTGGTGCCGTCGTTCATCACGAGCGAGTTGAAGACCGGTTTCCAGATCGGCTTCACGATCTTCATTCCGTTTCTCATCATCGACATGGTGGTGGCGAGCGTGCTGATGTCGATGGGCATGATGATGGTCTCGCCCACCACGATCGCGCTGCCGTTCAAGCTGATGCTGTTCGTGCTCGTCGATGGATGGCAGTTGCTGATCGGCTCGCTGGCTCAAAGCTTCGTATCCTGAGGAGACGCGCATGACACCCGAATCCGTCATGACGATGGCGCATCAGGCGATGTATGTCGCCTTGTTGCTCGCCGCGCCGCTGTTGCTGGTCGCGCTCGTGGTCGGTCTGGTGGTGAGCCTGTTTCAGGCGGCCACGCAGATCAACGAGTCGACGCTGTCGTTCATCCCGAAGCTGATCGCCGTGGCGGTGACGCTCGTGATCGCGGGTCCGTGGATGTTATCGACCTTGCTCGACTACATGCGCCACGTTTTCACGATCACGCCCGCGATCACGGGCTGAGCGTCGTTCGATGTTCTCTGTCACCTACGCGCAACTGAACGGCTGGCTCACGGCGTTTCTGTGGCCGTTCGTGCGCATCCTTGCGTTGATCGCGACCGCGCCCGTGCTGAGCCACATGGCGATTCCGATGCGCGTGAAAATCGCGCTCGCGGCGTTCATCTCGCTGATCGTCGCGCCGACGCTTCCCGCCATGCCTCAGGCGACGGTGTTTTCGGCGGCCGGCGTGTGGATCATCGTCAATCAGTTTCTGATCGGCGCGGCCATCGGCATGGTGATGCAGATCGCGTTCGCCGCCGTCGATGCGGCTGGTGAGTTCATCGGCCAGCAAATGGGTCTCGGTTTCGCGATGCTTTACGATCCGCGCGCGGGTGGCAATGCGGTGGTCGTGTCGCGCTATCTGAATACGCTTGCGATGCTCGCGTTTCTCGTGTTCGACGGGCATCTGCAGTTGATGAGCGCGCTCATCACCACGTTTCAGAGCGTGCCTGTCGAGGCGAATGTCGTCGCGGCGGCTTCACATGCGCAGGGGTGGCGCGTGCTGGTGGGTTACGGCGGCAGTGTCTTTTCGACGGGACTGCTGCTCGCGTTGCCGATCGTGGCGGCGCTGTTGATTGCCAACCTCGCGCTCGGCATTCTGAATCGCGCCGCGCCGCAGATCGGGATTTTTCAGGTCGGCTTTCCGGTGACGATGCTCGTCGGGCTGCTTTTGTTGCAGCTCATGGTGCCGAATCTCATGCCGTTTTTTCAGCGGATTTTTGATGTGGGGATTGCGGAGGTGGGGCGGGTGGCGGCGGGACTTTGAATCGCTAAAGAAGTGTCGGCTGCAGAGGCGCGCGATGCTCATGCACCTTGACGATTCGGTACTCGGTTTTTAACGCCCCGGCTTCAATGGTTTGAATCTGGCGAAGATCCACGACCAGAACGTCGCCTTTTCCGAAGCGTTCGCCTTCGTTCACCTTGGCCAGAAATGCTTCGTCGTCGAGCGCGGCAAAGAACGGATACTGGCCGTCGTGAACGCGCCATTTGTTTCCGTCCTTGAAAACGACGGATTCAACGAGCAGTACTTTCCTCGCAACAGAGTCCGACACGACTTCGCCGCTGTCATTGTCGAGTGCGGCAAACGACGCAAGCTCATCGTCTTCGATGATGAGTTCCACCTGCTCGCCGCGCACGATACCGAAGTTCGAGATTCCCTCACGTTCGAGCGGCGACAAGGTCTTGCCCAGACTGGCGCGCACCACCGTACTACGCCAAAGACGCACGACACTGGCTTCGATTTCGACCGATTCTGTTTCCGTGATCCAGACGCGCGACACTTCGCCGACCTGTTCGATGCGGTGCGGCCTGCGTCCGCGCAGCTTGCGCTGAAGTCCGACGACGCCACCACCTCCGATGAGCCCGAGGATGGTGAGAATCGTATAGGCATTGGAGATTGCAGAGGCACCGGAACCGGCGAAAATATCCCGGATCTGTGTCAGCAGTTGCTGTACGAAGATGAGATCGAGTTCGAACGATCCCGCCTTGAAGCTGCCCTTGACCTCTACGCGGACATCAGCGGAATCGCCGTTCAGTTCCTTGTTCGCTGCCGTGAACAAGTCCGCGATGGCCACGAGCGATGGCGCGAGATCGCGCACATCCATTCGATGTTCCGCGAGTGCGGGACCGTCATAGACGACGTTGAAGCGCTCATGATTGCTCATGCCGTGGTGATGCCCGGAATTCTGGAAGTTGCTGCCCCGCGCCGGAGCAGGTCGATCCGATGTTACCACGCAGCCTCCCTGGATCGCGGGCCGTCGCGGCACCGCGAAATACACGATAGCGTCGCCCGAAGGGCGGTTACTGCGCGGCGGCGACGAGCCTCAACGAGAAGCCGATCCCTCGATGCCGCGCGACCACATCATCTCCGACCATGCGTGGCGGGGATACTCGAAATATCCCATTTTCAAGGTGCGTCGTGTACGTGTAGTCAAACCAGAGAGGTTCAACGAAGGCAGTCCATCAATTCCCGATGTAATCAAACAACGACATCTTCTGAATCTGTGAAAACGCCATCTGCGCGGCCTGCAACGAGTTCTGCGTCAACTCATACTGACTGATCGAAGAAACCAGATCGATGCTGGTCAGATTCGCGATATCGCTCGCCGTCTGCGTCTGGCTCGTCTGCATCGCGGTCTGCGTCGACTGCACTTGCTGCTCGCGTCCGCCCACCACCGTCTGCGCGGACAGCACGTTGTTGAACGTGTTGTTGATCTTCGTGCCCGCCGTCGTCAGCGCATTCGTCAACGCCGCCTGGGAGCCCGACGATCCCGTCGGCTGCTTGAGCGCGCTCACGATCGTGTCGAGCGTCGCGAAGATGTCGTTGTTGTCCGTCGCCGCCGGCTGCACGGTGAACGAGTCCTTGTCGGCGGGCGCGCCGTCGATCGTCACCTTCTGGCCGCCGAGCGTGACGTCGGTCTTGCCCGTGTAGGCAACGTTCGTCGGCAACGTGTTGTCCGCCGGGACCGACGTGATCGAATAACTCGTCGAGCCGTCCGTCTGCGAGACCGAAAACGAAATCGTGTACTTGCTCGCATTGCCCGCGTTGCTCGTGTCGCTCACGCTCACCGCGCTGATCGTCCCCGTGCCCGAATTCGTAGCGGCCGCGCGCGATACCGGATCGCTTTCCGTCGGCGACACGCTCTGGAAAATCGACGTGCCCGTGTCGCCCACGGGAATCGAGCGCCCCTCGCTGATCTGCACCGTGCGCTGCCCCTGATCGCCGGAATAGCTCGCGCCGGTGCCCGACGCATTGTTCGAGAACGGCGCCGTGCCGCCCTTCAGGCCCGAGAAGATGTAGTTGCCGTCGCTGTCCGTCGTGTTCGAGAGACTGAAGAGCTGATCGCGCAAACCCTGGATCGTGCTCGCGATCGACGTGCGGTCGGCATCCGTGAGCGAGCCGTCGCCCGCGTGCACGATCTGCGTCTGGACGCTCTGCAGCACGCTGCTCACGCTGCTCAGCGTGGAGTCTTCCTGCTGCAGCGACGACAGCGCCGTCGTCTGGTTCGTGCTGTACTGCGCGAGCGCGCCGCTTTTCAACGTGAGCTGCACGGCCTGCGCCGCGCCCAGCGGATCGTCCGACGCGGTGAGAATGCGCTTGCCCGATGAGATCTGCTGATACATCGACGCAAGCGTGCTCTGCTGGTCGCTCATCGAAGCGACGTTCATGTTGAAGTACTGGGAACTGGAAATACGCATCGCGTTTAGCCTCAGTTGAACATGCCGAGCAGCGACTGGAACAGCGTCGAGGCGGTCTGAATCACCTTGCTGTTCGCTTGATAAAGCTGCTGATACTGAATCAGGTTGGCCGCTTCTTCGTTCAGGTTCACGCCCTGCACCGATTGCTGCGCCGACGTCGCTTGAGTCAGCAGCGCGGTCTGCGCCGTGCTCGTCGCCTTGAGCTGGTTGGTCGTGTTGCCGATCGTGTTGATGTAGCCCGCGTACGAGCTGGTCAGCGTGTCGGTGCCGCCGTTGAGCGACTTCGCCGACACCAGGTTCGCCATCGCGAGCGCGTTGCTGCCGTCGCTCGTGCCGCCCTTGTTCTGCGCGATCGTGAACGTGTCGCTGTCCTTCGGCGTGCCGCTGATGGTCGCGGAAACGCCGTTCGCCGAAACCGTCAGGCCCTTCGTCGCATCGTAGGGAATCGTCTGGCCGATGGCGTAACTGGTCCCGTTGACGGTCACCGCCGTATCCGACGTGAAGCCGTTCGCAGTCGCGCTGTACGTCAGGTTGATGTTCGACGACATCGCGTTGCTGGTCACCGTCGCCGACGAAATCGACGCCGTGCCGGTGTTCGTGCTCGCCGCCGACGTCACCGCGGGCGATGCCGCCGCGATCGCCGCGCCGTTGCTCGTCGTGAGCTTGAAGTTGTCGAGCGCGGCGCGTGTCGGCTGGATCGTGAACGAGTCGCCCTTCTGCACGCCGGTCAGCGACGACACGTCGATGTTCAGGCCGTTGATGGTCTTGTTCGTTTCCGTCGACGGATCGATGGTGCCGAGCGTCTGACCGCTCGACGGGTCCGTCACCGTGTACTTGCTGCCGTCATAGGTGACGGTGAAATCGTTGGCGGGCGGCTGTGTGCCATCGACGATCGTCGCCGTCGGCGTGCCCGTGCCCTTGTTGCGCGCGTTGGCGATGATGGTCGGCGTGGTGGTCGCGAACAACTGGCCGCCCGGCTGGCCGTTCAGATCGAGGCCGAGCGCGTTCTGACCGTTCAACTGGCTGGAGAAGCTCGTCGCGATGGCGCCGAGTTGCGCCTGCGCCGGATCGAGCGTTTGCGTGCGGAAGCCGATGAGACCGCCGACCACGCCGCCTGTGAGCGCGGAGTTGTCGAGGTACTGCGTGTTCGCGGGCGTTTGCGTGGAGCCGTCGCGGCTCTGGAACGCGACCGCGAGTTCGCTCGGATCGGCCGGTGAGGGCACCGCCTGCAGCCCGTATTGCGTGTTGCCGACGACGAGCGGCTGCCCGTTGCCGATGAAAACGTTGTAGTTGCCGTTCTGCTGCACGACCTGCACGCCGATCATCGAGCTCAGGTTCGTGACGGCCTGATCGCGCTGGTCGAGCAACTGGTTCGGCTGCTGACCGCCCGCACTGGCGATGTTGATCTGCTTGTTGAGATCGGCGATCTGCTGCGAGTAACTGTTGATCTGCGAGACAGCGCTCGTCAGTTGCGTGTTGACGCTCTGGCGCAACTGGTCGTATTGCTGACCCGCCGTGTTGATCTGGTCCGCGAGCGTCTGCGCGCTGCTCATCAGCGACTGGCGCGCGGAGGTGCTGCTCGCGGAGTTCGCCACCGACTGCAGGCCGGAGAAGTAATCCGTGATGCCTTGCGCGATGCCTTTGGTCGGATCGCCGACGAGGTTGTTGAGCTGCGAGATCAGCGAGTAATAGGTGCTCGCCGCGCTGCTCGACGCTTGCGTGTTGTTGACTTGCGTGGTCAGGTACTGGCTGTACTGACGCGTGACCGTGACGGCCTGAACGCCATTGCCGAGATAGCCCGAGCCGGTGAGCTGGCCGGACGCTTCCTGATACGAGACCTTTTCGAGCGTATAGCCCGGCGTCGCGGCGTTGCTGATGTTTTGGCCCGTCGTCGTCAGGCCCCATTGGGCCGCGTTCAGACCGGAAAGACCAATGCTGAAAATGTTATTGGACATGCGTGAATCCTTTTGAGGCGGCGTTGGATTGAGCGCTGCCGCATGGCTGCCTTGTATATCGGCTGTTCGCCGGGGAAGTTGAGTGGTTGTGTGTTTTTCGAGGGCGGTTGTTGCGGTGGTTGCCTTGGGGTTTCATGGATGGCCTGTATTCGTGTCGGTTTATTTGCACTGCCCCTGTGC
>LRBF01000189.1 GCA_001580565.1 Caballeronia megalochromosomata
CTGCCTCCCGCGGCCATCCTGTTGCTCGGATCATTCTTCGTCAAAGGCGGCGCGGAAGCTGCGGGTTGGACGATGTATGCGCCGCTCTCGCTTCAGATGGGCCCTGGAATGGACATGACCATCTTCGCGGTGCATATGATGGGCGCGTCATCGATCATGGGCGGCATCAATATCATCGTGACCATTCTGAACCTGCGCGCGCCGGGCATGACCATGATGAAGTTACCGATGTTCGTGTGGACCTGGCTCATTACCGCGTACCTGCTCATCGCGGTGATGCCGGTCCTCGCCGGCGCCATCACGATGCTGCTCTTCGACCGGCATTTCTCGACCTCGTTCTTCAACGCGAGCGGGGGCGGTGACCCGGTCATGTATCAGCACATCTTCTGGTTCTTCGGGCACCCAGAAGTCTACATCATGATCCTGCCGGCGTTCGGAATCATTTCGCAAGTGATTCCTGCATTTTCGCGAAAGCCGCTCTTTGGCTATAGCTCGATGGTGTACGCGACCGCATCGATTGCGATTCTCTCGTTCATGGTGTGGGCGCACCACATGTTCGCCACCGGTATGCCAGTTACCGGTCAACTGTTCTTCATGTATGCCTCGATGCTGATTTCCGTGCCCACCGGCGTCAAGGTCTTCAACTGGACGGCAACGATGTGGCGCGGTTCGCTGACATTCGAAACCCCGATGCTGTTCGCGATCGGTTTCATTTTTGTGTTTACGATGGGCGGCTTCAGCGGGCTAATTCTGGCACTCGCTCCGCTCGACATCGCGCTGCATGGTACTTACTACGTCGTCGCTCATTTCCACTACGTGCTCGTCGCCGGATCGCTGTTCGCCATGTATGCGGGCTGGTACTACTGGTCTCCAAAATGGACGGGCCGGATGTACAAGGAGTTGCGTGGCCGGATTCATTTCTGGGGAACGATGTTGACGTTCAATATCGCCTTCTTCCCAATGCACTTTCTCGGGCTCGCGGGCATGCCGCGTCGTTATGCCGATTAACCCGCGCAGTTCACAGACTTCAACCAGATTGCCACCATCGGTGCATTCGGATTCGGACTGATGCAGGTATATTTTCTTTTCTGCGTAGCGCTGCCGGTTTACCGCGGCGCTGGCTCGGACCTATCCGGCGACAAGCCGTGGGACGGCGC
>LRBF01000190.1 GCA_001580565.1 Caballeronia megalochromosomata
CCCGATTGCCCCCGACTACCAGACGGCTACGCAAATCTCGATCTTCTGTCATGTACTCTCATCCCAGCTGTCCACGTGGACAGGTAGCATCAGAGAATCACTCGTCCATTGCTAGGGCGTCCCTGAAGGACCGCATACTTTTGAAGGCCCGGTAGACGAACGATTCGCACAGCTCCATCGGGTTATTACAGCGGAGCAGGCAGCACCGGTGAAAAGCGAAGCTGCGAGCAAAAAGCAACCAGCTCGCCGGCTGCCTTATTGATCCGTTACAGCGGAATGCCACCCCGGAGCAGCACAACCGGCTCGGAACCCGGAACACAAAGTGGAGATGCACGATCAGTCACAGCCCGCGTGATAGAGATCTTCCGGTATGACCCGGACACGGATACCAGGCCGCATATGCAGGCGTTCGAGGTTGCCATCGATCCGCGCGACCGGATGCTGCTGGACGTCCTCGTTAGGCTGAAGTCGGTCGACGAATCGATTTCGCTATGGCGTTCGTGCCGAGAAGGCATCTGCGGGTCCGACGCCATCAACAGCAATGGCAGGAACGGTCTTGCATGCCAGATCAACATGAACGACCTGCCCGCGGATTGTCCTGCGGCCATTGCCCGGCTTGCCCGTGATCCGTGACCTGATCGTGAATATGACGTCGTCTTCAACCAGTATCACTCGGTGATGCCATATCTGATCAACGATACGCCGCCGCCGGAACAGGAGCGCCTGCAAAGTCCCGAAGAACGCGACCAGCTCGACGGCCTGTACGAGTGCATCCTGTGCGCGTGCTGTTCAACGGCCTGCCCGTCGTACTGGTGGAACCCGGACAAGCACGTCGGACCGGCTGGCCTTCTGCCCGCCTACCGGTTCATCGTCGATTCGCACGACATGGCCACGCAGGCGAGACTGGACAATCTCGAAGATCCGTACCGGCTCTTCCGTTGCCGCACGATCCTGAACTGCACTGACATCTGCCCGAAGAACCTGAATCCCGCGTATGCCATCGGCCAGATCCGATCGATGCTCGCGCGCCGCGCGGTGTAATGCCCGTCACATGTCCGCTATCGTGTGTTTTTTCAAACGAACACGCGCGCGATACGCGACCAGGCCTCCAGGTCCTGCTGGCCAAATGTCATTGCCCGGGTGCGCAAGTGTCGGGCACCGGACAGACGCCAGTCGCGAATCGGCGCACACATGAACTTTGCGATCGAACCCGCCGGCGACGGCGCCAAGCCGTCCACGAGTTCATCGAAACCCGTTTGGAGACCGACTATGAGACCCGTTGCCCAGCCACACCGCCCACGACTGACACCCGGGCCGTTCACCGGTGCGCGCCAGACCCGCCCCCCTCGGTCGACCGGTCAGCAGCGGGACGGCCAGGAGCTGGGGGAGCCGTCTTTCCCTGCGCTGGATCAAGTCGATATGGCTTCCGACCAGTAATTTCCGGCTAGCGATCCACCGGCGTGGATCTGGCAATAGGCGCCGGTGCGCGCTATCCGTTTCCTGCCGCGGTCCAGGTTTCCGGCAACGTGCGGAGTATGCTATCGCAACACGCGCGGCAGGCGGTGGGCGATCAACACTTCCTGCTGACCTGATCGGGTTGCACGTCAAGGAGAGACAGGTGGCTATATCACATCTTTCGTCTGGCGAAGTTGCGAGCCTGTTACCGCTCGGTGGCAGGCTTGAGCAGACTCCGACCACGGCACTGTTCAAGGAGGAGCGCCTCGAAGTCATGCGGATTGTTCTTCCGGCTGGCAAAGGGATGCCTGTGCACGCGGTTGATGGCCCGGTAACGGTGCAATGCATCGAAGGTGAAGTCGATCTCGAAATGAGTGAAGGCCACCAGATCCTTCATACCGGTGATCTTATCTATCTGGCCGCGGGCGTCCCGCATGCACTGACAGCGTTCCAGAACACATCGATACTCGTAACTGTCGTACTCGTCAGTCCGGATGAGTTGCAGGGGCTCGCCGGTGAGCGGCGCAAACATCATGACGACGATCTGGAAATGAAGTGGCAGGAAAATGAATAAATACTCATGTTCTTCCCTCGATACGCTACTGACTGACGTGCGTGCCTGTCGTGCATGTGTGCCGCACCTGCCACTCGGTCCTCGCCCGATCGTGCGCGCGGGAGCCGAGGCCCGCATCCTGGTTGTCGGACAGGCGCCGGGTGCACGCGTGCACGCATCGGGCATTCCGTGGGATGACGCGAGCGGCGACCGCCTTCGGCACTGGCTCGGAATCGACGCGACCACATTTCACGACGAGTCGCAGTTCGCGATTATTCCGATGGGCTTCTGTTATCCTGGACGCGGCAACGGCGGTGACAAACCACCGCGTCGCGAGTGCGCTCAACTGTGGTTGGACAGCCTGCTGAAAAAGCTGCCGAAGATTCAATTGACCTTGCTGATCGGCCAGTATGCGCAGCAGCATTTTCTCGGCACCCGGCGCAAGTCGTCGCTCACTGAAACAGTCAGGGCGTGGAAGGAATACGCTCCGGCCTTTGTTCCGTTGCCGCACCCGTCACCGCGCAACGAGCCGTGGTTCCAGCGGCACCCGTGGTTCGCAAGCGAGGTCCTTCTCATGCTGCACGAGAGGGTTGAACTACTCGTCGCGCAAGACCTGGGGCGGGCAGGGTAACGTGTATTGGGACACTGGTCTGAACGGAGCAGGAAATGCCACACGCGAAACGCAAACACCTGAAGATCTTTCAAGCGGGCATAAGAGGATGCGACACCGAAAGACGGCTATCGCGCACTCGGCTGTCAGCGTCGGATAGATACTCCCCATTTGGGGGTGCGGCTATTTTCTTGGACTGAGTTATGCCGCGATTCCAAGACTCTGCCGGCATTCGACGGGGCTGAGGGAGCCGAGCGAGAGTTTGATCCGTTTTGCGTTGTACCAGCGAATGTGCGAGTCAACGATTTCGATGAATTGATCGATGGTCGTGGTTCGCCAATCACGAGGATAGAACAACTCCGTCTTGAGTCGCCCGAAGAAACCCTCGCAGGCTGCATTATCCGGCGAACATCCTTTGCGCGACATCGAGCGAATCAGTCTGGCAGCCTGCATACGCGAGAGCCCTCCTGGCCAGCGATAGTGCGCGCCACGATCCGAGTGAACTACGGGCCGCTCCTTGCAGCCAGCTACTGATTTGATTGCCGAATCCAGCATGGTGTTGACGAGTTCGGCGTCCGGCCGCGTACCGATTGACCAGCTCACACGAGACCATCGAAGCAGTCGATAACCGGCGACAGATACACTTTTCCTGCCGGGATCTGGAATTCGGTAAGGTCCGTGAGCCATTTCTGATTAGGAGCGGCGGCGTAGAAGTCGCGATTGATGATGTTCTCCGGGGCAGGGCCAATTTCTCCACGACAGGAGTCGTCACGACGTCGCCTGGTCGTGGCAGCGGCCAGACCTTCCTGTCGCATCAAACGACGCACTACCTTCTCCGAGATGAAGACCTGTTGCCTGATCAATCCCGCGCGAATCCGACGATAACCGTAGCAACGGTGATTGAG
>LRBF01000191.1 GCA_001580565.1 Caballeronia megalochromosomata
TGGATGGGGATAGCTGTTTCTTTGGTTACTTTCTTTGCAGCAGCAAAGAAAGTGACTGCCGCCCCGCATAGGGGCAGTGCCAATAGACCGACACGAAAACAGGATTTCACGAAAGAAGATCGAACAGCAGCGGCTCATCAAGGCTTCGGCACACCTTCCTCGACCAGCAAAGCCACCGGCATAACCCCCAGCGCATCGCGCAAAAACAGCCGCTCGCCCTCGGCCTTGGGCGCATTCGGACTCAACCAGTCGAACAACGCGCGCGAATGCAGCGCCTCGGGCAGCACGATCGAAGTATCACCCCAACGCTCTGCATCGACGAGCGGCAATTCAGGCTCCGAACCCAACAACGGCGCTGCAAGCCGCGTCGCGATCACGATGGCAAACGCGCTCCCCGCATGCCGCGCATACGCAATCACCCGCCCTGCATGCGCGCCTTGCACCTCAAGCGGCACATACTCACCTTGCGCGAACAAAGACTCGCAATGCTTGCGCAAAGCCAGAGTCCGCCGTACGAGCGCCAGCTTCACACGCCCGTCGCGCCAGTTCGCCAATTGCTCCGAAGGCGGCCCTTTCTCTTCGACCTCAACAAGCCACTGTCGACGCAATTCATAATCGACAGGCCGGCGATTGTCCGGATCGACGAGACTGAAATCCCACAACTCCGTGCCCTGATAAAGATCCGGCACACCCGGCGACGTCAGCCGCAAAAGCGTCTGCTGAAAACTATTGATCGCGCCCAGCGCCCCGATACGCGCGACGAACGCTGACAATGCCTCCAGGAAGCCATTGCGCCGCTGCGGCGCGACGATATCGAACAGGAAGTCCCTGCATGCCTGCTCATACGCCTCGTCGGGCGCGAACCAGCTCGTGCGCACCTTCGCTTCGCGCAGCGCCTTCAATTGCCATCCCGCGACACGCTCCGCGAGCGCGTGAACGCCCGCTTCATCGTCGGGGGCGAGGGTCGTCGGCCAGCATCCGACGAGCGTCTGATACAGCATCGCCTCCG
The DNA here is from genome assembly GCA_001580565.1 of Caballeronia megalochromosomata. GTDB lineage: Bacteria > Pseudomonadota > Gammaproteobacteria > Burkholderiales > Burkholderiaceae > Caballeronia > Caballeronia megalochromosomata. The sequence continues at coordinate 1,010 of LRBF01000191.1, forward strand.
CGGCCGCTCCAGGCGCCCAGTCATGGCTATCGCTCGTTTCGCCGTGTCCGCCGCTCGGACCGCGTCGCAACGGCGTGTTCATGGTGGACCACTGCCTGAGCGTCGCGGCCCATTCGTCGGGGATCTCGCTCAATGCCGCGATGCGCGCACGCACGTCCTCACCGCGTTTGTGATCGTGCGTCGCCGTGCAGAGCATCGCGTGCGGGAACGCATCGAAGCGTTCGCGGTTGCAGGCGTGAAACGCATCGACGGACAACGCGAACTCGCCCGGATCCGCGCCGACTTCATTGCGCGAAATGAGGCGTCCATAGCGATAACACGCGGTGTCCTCGACCGCCTTCGCCGCCACCGGCGATGTGAGTTGCGAGAACAACGTCTGCGCCGCGCGCCGCTGCGAGCCGCTCGACGGCGGCGGCGGGGTCGCCTGCGCCTGAGTGCGATCGCGCTCGCGATTGCGCTCCGCGGCGCGATCCCGGCCGCGTTCCGGACGTTCGGTGCGTTCGATGCGCTCGGGCTGCGGCGGCAATTCATCGGGCAGCTTGCCGCCGAGCCATTGCGCGACCTGATCGAGCACGACATGATCGGCGCGCGCAAGCACGGCCCGCGCGGCTTCGAGCGCCTTCGAAAAGAAGTGTTCGTCCTCGGGGCTGCGCACGCCGCCCACGGGATAGATGCGATACACCGGAAACTGCACGACCAGTTCCGCGGTCACGCGCCTGATCGATGTGAACGTGAAGTCGCGGGTGGTCTGCGCATCACGCGCGATGCGATGCAACGCGCGCGTCACGCGATCCAGTTCTGCCGACAGATTCTCCGCGAGTATCTTGCGTCTCGCGGCGAGCGCTTCGTCGGCGAAGCACGCGCTCTTGCCGGTGATTTCGGCCCATAAGGCGGCGAGCGGCTCCGCGCCCGCAGGGTCGTGCAGCAGCGCGCCGACATCGTTCATGAAGTCGTAGCCGGTCGTGCCATCGACCTGCCAGTCGCGGCGCAATGGCTCACCGCGCGCGAGTATCTTTTCGACGACGAAATACGTGCGCCCATTGCCGTGCCGCAACGCCTCGGGACGCTCGGCCGACAGCTCTTCCAGCCGCGCGCGCAGGCGCTGGCAATACTCGCGCGGCTCGGCGAGCCCATCGACGTGATCGACTCGCACGCCGTCGATCAGACCTTCGGTGAAGAGCCTGAAAACGAGCGCATGCGACGCCTCGAACACCTCGGGCCGCTCGACGCGCACGCCGCCGAGCGTGCTTACGTCGAAGAAGCGCCGCCAGTTCACTTCGTCGGCGGCGGTGCGCCACCACGCGAGCCGGTAGTGCTGCCGCTCCAGCAATCGATGCAGTCGGTCGCGGCCTGCGGGCGTGTCGGGTGAATGCGCGGCGAGGATCGCCTCGATCGCGGCCTGGCCGCCCTCGGTCTGCGCAATGGTGACGAGGGCGGTGCGCGCATCAGCGGCGCGTGGCTGATCGGCGGGCTGTGTGCTCAGGCCGACGAAGCGTTGCGCGAGCTCCGGCGCTTCCTGAAACACGGCCGGGTAGTCGACCGGGCACACCGGAAACACGTTCGAGTAGTACTCGATGACGAAGCGCCCTTCATCGGCGCGATACGCAAGCCGGATCTTGCCGCCCTGCAGCTCGTCGCCATAGGCGGCGCCGAGAAACGGCGCGAGCACCTTGCCGCGCAATGCCGGATCGGGCGAATGCCAGTCGACGTCGAAAAATCGCGCGTGTGCGGCGTGCCGGCCCCATTCGAGAATGTCCTGCCACCACGCATTCTCCGATCCGCCCACGCCCATGTGATTCGGCACGATATCGACGATGAGCCCCATCTCGTGCGCGCGCAGCTTCTCGACGAAGCGCCGCAGGCCGTCTTCGCCGCCCAGTTCGGGATTGACCTTCGTATAGTCCACGACGTCATAGCCGTGCGTGGAGCCGGCGGTCGCGGTCGTGATCGGCGACACATAGGCGTGACTCACGCCGAGCTGCGCGAAGTAGTCCACGTGCGCGGCGGCATCGTCGAAAGTGAAGCCCTTGTGAAGCTGAAGCCTGAGCGTGGAACGCGGTACGGTCATGGTGATTCGGGTTTCGATATGGGTTCGTTCGGTTGCACGGAGCGCTTGCGCGCGGTATCTACGGCGAGCAGGCGGTCGGCGAAGGCATCGTCGAGAAACAGTTCGTCGACGGGGAGCGCGAGTCGCCTTCGCCAGTTCGGATGTTCATCGATCGAGCCCGGCAAGTTCGGCTGCTCCGCGAGCGCGAGCAAGTCTTCGAGCGGATACGTGACGAGCGGCGCGGGCGTCGCGGCGACGAAGGCGAGCGCTTCATCGACGGGCGCATTGTCGACATCGGGCGCATCCACGTCGCCCGGCGCGATGCCCGCGTCCTGAAACGCGCGCCACAAATGCTCGCGATCGCCGCCGCGCTCTTCGAGCGCCACTTCGACGGCATCGCGGCCATCCGCGCGCGCCATCGTCTGGCCGATCTTCGAGCGCCACACGATGTCCTCGCCGCGCCACCATCCGGTGACGGTCGGCAGGTCGTGCGTCGTCGTCGTCGCGGTGACGCCGCCATCCCATTCGCGCGGCGGCTTGAAGCCCGGGCCGTCCACTTCGCGTTCGAACCACAGCACGCGAATGCCCAGCAAACCGTGCTCCTGCAAGCGCTCCGTAAAGCCGGGCGGCACGGTGCCGAGATCCTCGCCAACCACGATCGCGCGATGCCGCCACGATTCCAGTGCGATGAGCCGCAGCATGTCCTCCAGCGGATAGCGCAGATACGCGCCGTCCTTCGCGCTTTCGCCCTCGGGCACGAGCCAGAGCCTGCGCAAGCCGAGAATGTGATCTATGCGGATGCCGCCCGCGCGTGCAAACGCGCAGCGCAGCATGTCGATGAAGGCCGCGAAGCCCTGCGTGCGCATCGCGCGCGGCGAGAATGTCGTGAGTCCCCACGATTGCCCGGCCTGATTGAAGAGATCGGGCGGCGCGCCGACGGACACGCCCGTGAGCATTTCCTCGCGATACGACCAGGCATGACTGCCCGCGCTGTCGCATCCGACCGCGAGATCCGCGACGAGTCCCACGGCCATGCCCGCATCACGCGCGGCGTGTTGCGCGTGCATGAGTCCCTTCGCGGCGAGCCATTGCGTGAAGAGATAAAAATCCACTTCGCGTCGATGGGCGCTGGCGAACTCCGTCACCGCGTCGCTGCGTGGATCGCGCAGTGCTTCGGGCCAGTTGCGCCAGTGGCCTTCGCCGTTTTCCGCGATCTGCGCGGCCTGCAGCGCTTCGAAGCGCGCATGGTCTTCGAGCGGGCGGCCGCCTTTATCGACGAAATCGGCGAAGTCTTTCGCGAAGGGTGAATCGCGGTCTTCGGAGAAGGTGTCGAAGAGCGCGCGCAGGATCGCGAGACGCGCTTTCGACGCGCGCGGCCAGTCGATCAGCGTGAGCCCTTCGAGTTCGGTTAGCTGTTGCGCCACGCCCGCTTTCTCGATCGCCGCGCGCGCGGCGGGTGCGCCGAGCACGGCGGCGGGATCGACGTGAGCGATGTTGAGAAAGAGCCGCGACGACGGCGAGTACGGGCTGAACTTGTTCGGCTCGGCGCTGAACATCGCGTGCATCGGACTGATCGCGACGGCATGTCCGCCGCGCTTCGCGGTCTGCGTCGCGAGCGACGCCAGCGCCGTGAAATCGCCGATGCCGCCGTCGCCGTTGCGCCGCAAGCCATACACCTGCGCCGCGACGCCCCAGAGCGGCGGCGCGTGAGTTGCGTTCGCCGCATCGTCGTCGAGCGTGCGCCACGCATCGTCGATCGTGTAGCAGCGTGCGGGCGCGACCGCGAGCGTCGTGCGATGGTCGTTGATGACGAGCGTGTGATAGCCCGGCTCCGCGATCGGCGAGAGCAGCGCGATCTCGCCTTTGGGCGACGTGAAGCGCCCGTCGATGACCTCGCCGCTCTCCAGCTCGATGCGATAGCGCGCGCCCGACTTCGCCGCCGACACCGGCAGCGCGATGCCGCGATCCACTTCGGCGGTGATGAGCGGCGGCAGCTTGCGGCCGCTCATTTCGGCATCGACCGCGGCCATGCTCTGTTTGATCTGCGTGGCGTTGCCGCACGGCAGGCCGAGCTTTTCGAGCAGGATGCGCAGCGTCGTCTCCGGCACGCGCTGCATGATCTTGTGCGCGTCCTTCCATTCGATCTCGAAGCCCGCGCGCTGGGCGAGCGCCTCGATGCTGCTCACGGGACGCGCGGCGTTGGCGTCGTTTGCCTGGCTGGCGGTGGCGTTCACGAGACTTTTCCTTCAGCCGATGCCGGTTCGAAGCGGCGCGCGTCGTGCGCGATCGCGTATTCGTTCACCTCGCCGGTGAGCCATGCGAGGAACGTGCGGCCGCTCAGCTCGCCGTCACGCGCGAAATCGCGCGCGCGCGCCGGCGTCTCGAAGATGATCTTGCCCGGCGGGTTCGCCTTCAACGCGATGGCGCCCTCGCCGAGATTCAGCGCGATGGTGAGCGTTTCGCCATCGCCGAGTTTCCAGCGCGCGACGAGCGCCTTGTCGCCGAGCACGTCCGCGCCGAGCGATTTCGCGCCCTTCAGACGCGGCGTGATGAGCTTCGCGCGCACCGTGAGCGCCGAGCGATAAAAGTGCAGCCAGGCGAGACGGTCTTGTTCCTGCTCATCCGGGCCCTTGGGCGAGGACATCTCGAAGGTCTTCCTGTCGTTCGGATCGGGAATCTGTGCGCGGCGCTTTTCGTCGCTGAATGCGGAGAACTTCGCGAACTCCTTGCGGCGCCCTTCGCGCACCGCATCGGCGAGCTGATCGTGATAGTCGGTGAAGAACAGGAACGGCTGCTTCGACCCGTATTGCTCTTCCATGAAAAGCAGCGGAATCTGCGGCGAGAGCAGCAGAAGCCCTGTCGCTGCGAAGAGCGATTCATCGTCGGTCAATGAACGCAGACGATCGCCCATTGCGCGGTTGCCGATCTGATCGTGGTTCTGCAGGAACATCACGAAACGCGTCGGCGGCAGATGCGCGCTCGTTTCGCCACGCGGCTTGCCGTCGTGGATCGGCGACGGATCGCCCTGATACGCGAAGCCTTCCGTCAGCACGCGCGCGAGCTTTTCGATGGGTTTGTCGCAATACGCGCCGTAGTAGCTCTCGTCTTCGCCGGTGAGGAGCACGTGCAGCGTGTTGTGCGCATCGTCGTTCCATTGCGCGTCGAAATGCGTTTCGAGCAGATTCGCCGTGTTGTGCTCGTTCTCCAGCACGAGATGCACGTGACGGCTCGCCTCGACCGAACTGCGTACGCGCTGCGCGAGCTCGCGCAGCCATTCGTCGTCGTTGATCGCGTGCACCGCGTCGAGGCGCAAGCCATCGAAACGGTACTCATTGAGCCAATACAGGGCATTGTCGAAGAAAAGATCGCGCACTTGCGGGCGTTCGAAATCGATCGCCGGCCCCCACGGCGTGTGCACGCCTTCGCGGAAAAAGGTCTTCGCATACGCGTGCAGATAGTTGCCGTCCGGGCCGAAGTGGTTGTAGACCACGTCGAGGAAAACCGTCAGGCCGAGACCGTGCGCCGTGTCGACGAGCTTCTTCAGGTCCTCGGGACGGCCGTACGACGAGTCGGGCGCATAGGGCAGCACGCCGTCGTAGCCCCAGTTGCGCGTGCCGGAGAAATCGTTGAGCGGCATCAGTTCGATGGCGGTCACGCCCAGTTGCGCGAGTTCGGGCAGACGCGCGGTGACGCCCGCGAAACCGCCCATCGCGCCGACATGCACTTCGTACAGCACGATTTCTTCCCACGGCCTGCCGTGCCAGTTCGTGTGCGTCCAGCGATACGCGCGCGGGTCGATGACCTCGCTCGGGCCGTGCACGTCCTGCGGCTGAAAACGCGAAGCGGGGTCGGGCACCGCGAGATCCTCGTCGAGCCGATAGCGATACAGCGTGCCCGCGCCGCCATCGGCTTCGGCTTCGAACCAGCCGTCGCCGGTTGCCTGCATGTCGATGAGCTCGGGCGCGCCACCCGCGCGCTGGATTTCCACTTGCACGGCATCGCGCGAGGGCGCCCAGAAACGAAAACGCGTGCGCGGCTTTTCGCGCGCGGCGCCCGTCAGATGAGCGCCGAAAGGAAGGCAATACGCATGTTGATGCTTGTGCGGATCGATCGGACGTTCGGACATGATTTCCTGCCTGTATTGCTGCGATGAACGGCGTGTGTTAATGCGGCGAATCGGTTTCAGGCTCACGATGCGAGGGCACCGTGCCGGGATCGGGCGGCAACGCCGTCAGAAGACGCGGCCCCTGATGCGCGCCCGCCATCCAGACCGCCTGCCAGTCGGCCTCGCCGGTCGGCTCGGCCAGCATGACCACGATGCTGTGCGCGGCCAGCTCCAGTTCAGCGCCGACGAGCGGCCGCGTCACGGAGTCGGGCTCCGCGCTATCCAGGAGCACGTTCCATTCCAAGTGCGGCGCGGGCGGCGTGAACACGAGCGCCTGCGACGATGCGTTGAACATGATGAGCAGCACATCGATTTCGCCGTCGACGCCCGGGCCGGCGCGCCGCAGCGTGAGCGCGCGGCCTTCGGGGTCCTGCCATGCTTCGATCGCGAGCGCGTTGCCGCGTTCATCGAACCAGCTCACATCGTAGAGGCCCGGCAGCACTTCGCGGTCGCCGTAAAGGAAGCGCGTTTCGCGCAGCACCGGGTAGTTTTTGCGCAGTGCAATAACTCTTGCAACGAACGCCGTCATCTCGACGCCTTGCGGGCTCGCCGCCGCGTCCCAGTCGAGCCAGGAAATCTCGTTGTCCTGGCAGTAGGCGTTGTTGTTGCCCTGCTGGGTGCGGCCGAATTCATCGCCGGCGAGCAGCATCGGCGTGCCGAGCGAAATCAGCGTCGTCGCCATCATCGAGCGGACGAGACGTGCGCGCACTTCGAGGATCGCGGGATCGTCGGTCGGGCCTTCGACGCCCCAGTTCGCGCTGCAGTTTTCGTTGTGGCCGTCGTTGTTGCCTTCCTGATTCGCCTCGTTGTGCTTGTGCGAGTACGCGGTGACATCGGCGAGCGTAAAGCCGTCATGTGACGCGACGAAGTTCACCGATGCCCACGGCTTCCTGAAGCGGCGATTGAAGAGTTCCGCGGAACCGGTGAGGCGCGCGGCGAGATCGGGACGCATGCGCGAATCGCCGCGCCAGAAACGCCGCACGCCATCGCGATACTTGTCGTTCCATTCGGCGAAGCCCGGCGGATGATTGCCCACCTGATAGCCGTCGGGCCCGATATCCCACGGCTCGGAAATGAGCTTGCGCGTGGAGAGCACTGGATCCTGGCGGACCGCATCGAAGAAACCCGAGCCCGGATCGAAGCCGTGACCTTCGCGGCCGAGCGTCACGCCGAGATCGAAACGAAAGCCGTCGATGTTGAACGCGGTGCACCAGTAGCGCAGCGAATCCATCACCATCTGCAGCACGCGCGGATGCGAGAGGTTCAGCGTATTGCCGCAGCCGGTCTCGTTGATGTAGTGGCGTTCGTCGCCGGGAATCAAGCGGTAATAGCTGGCGTTGTCGAGGCCGCGCCACGATACCGTGGGGCCGAGCTCGTTGCCTTCGCAGGTGTGGTTGTAGACGACGTCGAGAAACACCTCGATGCCCGCCGCGTGCAACTGGCGCACGGCGATGCGCATTTCGTTCAGCCGATGCGTCGACAGATACGAAGGCTCTGGCGCGAAGAACGCGGCGGTGTTGTAGCCCCAGTAGTTTTTGAGGCTGCGCTCGACGAGGAAGCGGTCGTTGAGAAACGCGTGCACCGGCAGGAATTCGACGGCGGTGATGCCGAGCTTCTGCAAGTGCTCGATGAACCACGGCGACGAGAGCGCCGCGAACGTGCCGCGCTCGTGCTGACGGATGTCGTTGCGCATCATCGATGTGCCGCGCACGTGCGTTTCGTAGACGATGGTTTCGCCCCAGGGCGTATCGGGGCGCACGTCGCGCGACCAGTCGAAGGCGTCGTCGGTGACGATGCACTTGGGCATCGCGGGGGCGGAGTCGCGGCGATCCATCGACATGTCGAGACGATTCGAATGCACGCGATAGCCGAAGAGCGCGTCCGACCAGCGCCATGGGCCGACGAGCTTTTTAGCGTAGGGGTCTAGCAACAGCTTGTGCGGATTGAAGCGATGCCCCTGTTGCGGCTGATAGGGGCCGTGTGCGCGAAAGCCGTAGACGGTGCCTGGATGCGCGCCGGGCAGATAGCCGTGCCAGATTTCATCGGTGCACTCGGGCAGGTCGAAGCGCATCAGTTCCTTGCGGCCGGTGCTGTCGAAGAGACATACCTCGATGCGGTGTGCATTCGATGAAAAGACCGCGAAGTTGACGCCCAGACCATCCCAGTTGGCTCCGAGCGGGTAGGGTGCGCCCGGGAGCAACTTGTCGGGGAGTGCATTTGCCATATGCCGCGTTCCTCTGGTTTTTTTGCCTTTGCCGGTTTGGCGTTGGGTCAGTTTATGCCTTTGTTTCGTTGTGGTTTTGCGTTGTTTCCGCGTTGCGGTGATGGGTGTTCTTGTCTGTTCGGTGGCGCGCTTTGTATCGGTGGATCCCGTTATCGTGTCGGTTTATTAGCACTGCCCCTGTGCGGGGCGGCAGTCACTTTCTTTGCTGCTGCAAAGAAAGTAACCAAAGAAACAGCTTGTTCCATCCAAAGTGCTTCATGCCGGCCGCGGCACAGGCGATTGGCTGAATGGCCCGGCAGTAGCGAGTGCCCCCACAAAACTCACCGGGCTTGGATCGCGCACGGTCTGACACATCGCACCACACAACAAACTGGTTCAGCACGAAAGACTTCCAGCCCGCTTCGCGGCCGATGGGTCAATCGGGTCTGCGTGGGCTTCTTTTCCGAC
>LRBF01000192.1 GCA_001580565.1 Caballeronia megalochromosomata
GCTTACGCTCTCGCATTGGCCGAACGACCGCTCGTCGCAATGCTGGCAGTTCCATACGTGGATGATCGGCGTGCCGTCGATCTGCTGGTGCGTCTTGTTGGCAGGACGCAATCAGGACGTCCCCGGCGAAATTCTCAACCTGCTCAAGGGCGATGGCAGCCCGCTCAAGTTGACGACCGCAGGCGATGGCCGCGCCTCGCAATTGCAGATCGCTTTCGATCATTTCAAGGCACAGATGCCGAAACTGCTGGAAGGTACGGATGAGTGACAGGACGTATGACACATTGCGTGATCCGCGCACGCTCGTGAAGAGCTACCACTACATCGATCTGCCGGGCGAGCCGCCGGATTCGAAGTTGTGGCCCGGAGTGAACAACATCATCAAACTGCGCAAGCATCGGGACGTGGTGTTCGACGTCAAGCTCAAGGCGGGCGCGAGTTATACGTTGAAGACGGATCAGCCGGAGTCGAAGTACGGGCGCTTCTATGATACGAAGCGCAAGCTGACGGTGGCCCGAACAACTTTCAACGATGGTGAGCCGCTGCATATTTGGGTGGGGCGCAGGTTTCAGGGGAATCTGATTCTGCTAAGTGGCGAAAAGGAGATCGGTCGCTATCCAATTCGGCAAATGGATTGCACGGGAACGTATACCGACGATCCGAAGGATAAGCCTGCGCCGATCATTGTTACCCTGAGTCTCAACCAGAAAGCAACCATTCCGGCGTCCAGGCCTGCAGTCGCGGTGCCCGTTCGTCAATCGACATCGACGTTTCCGATGCCTGGTGCCCCCGTTGGACCGTCGACAATAATGTTTCCTCAGCCGGGGTCCTCCGATTTGTCCGTGATGCCCAGGTCCTTTTACTCGCTCGACCAGTTTTCGCAGCAGGATCTATGGGCATGCCGCCTTCCCGTAAAACTTGCTCCAGACACGGAGATGGCCCCGACTCAAAGCGCACACATCTCGGAGGTGGACAGGCGCTCTATTCCGCAGGAGCTTTTGGATGCGGTTGCCTCTGGAGGGGCG
>LRBF01000193.1 GCA_001580565.1 Caballeronia megalochromosomata
TTTGGCGAGCGCCTCAACTTGGTACAGCGCCTGGAAGAATTCGAGCGCCCTGGTGATACGGGGACTGGGCTTGTTCTTCTGTCCTTTCAGCGCATCCATAAACATTCTGCGCCCGTGGGCAAGGCATCCGAGGTGCGTCGCCGATTTAACCGTCCGCCATGCTGACCACCCGTCCGTCATCAACGTGCCCGCGTAGTTTCCAAGGAAGGCCTTGGGGTATTCCTGGCCACGCCCCGGCTGGTACTCGAACAACACCACCGGCTGCTCGCTCTCCTCGGCACTTCGATATACCCACATATACGACGTGTCTTGCGCTTTTCGATCCTTTTCCTTGAGGACCTGGACCGTAGTCTCGTCGCCGTGAATCAGCCACTGACCCAGTAGAACCGTCTTGAGCGCGTCGTAAATCCGCTTGTAGTGCAACTCGGCGGGGCGGATGATCCAGTTCGCCAGCGTGCCGCGGCTGATCGCGATGTTCGCGCGCGCGAGCACATCCTCCATCCGGTACAGCGGCGTGCCATCGACATACTTCCCGGCCGTGACAGCGGCGATCATCGATGGACTTGCATGGCTGCCAGGCAAGGGCTGCGTCGGCATCGGCGCCACCACGATCGGCGTTTGCGTGCCGTGACGCTCACAGTGACGGCACGCGTACTTGAAGCGCGCATGCTGCAGCACCGACACCTTGACCGCCATGTGCAACTGCTCGCTGAGTTCCTCGCCCATCCGGTGCATCGCTTTGCCACAGCACGGGCAGATCTTCTGATCATCGGACAGATCGTATTCGATACGCTCGCGCGGAAGATCCGCAGGCAGCGGCTTGCGGCCACGCTTGCGGGATTCTGGCTTACCGAGCTCCGGCAACCCGGTGTTCGGCAAAGCGGGCGCGTCGAAGTCGCCCTCGTCAACCGCATCCCCTTCAGCGACTTCTTCAGCCTCATTGAACACGCGGTCCTTGCGCTTCTCGCTCTTCGGCGCGTACTGTCGGGCCAACGCAAGGCGATATTGCTCCTCGAGCGCATCGAGGCGCTTGGCCAGTTCGTCGATCTTGGCGTCGCGTTCTGCGAGACCGGCTTCGAGTTCGTGGATGTAGGCCTTGGCGGCCCGCGGCAATCGCGAGAGTTCAGGGGCTTTCATGCACTTCACGATAGCGAAGCGCAACACCGCGCAGGTTTACGGAGATTTGTAACAGCTGGGCCAGCCGTTGTTTACCGGCAACGGCGGCGACACCGGAATTTAGCCCGTGTGGGTGTACTGCCGAGTGGGATGACGGCGCACCGCGTCGACATCGACGCCATCTAGCAGCAGGTGAAGCTGTTCGGTGGTGAACTCGATCACTGCCTGCTGACGGCGGGGCCAAATAAAATGGTCCGCCTCGAGTCGCTTCATCAGGAGCCAGAAGCCGGCCCGGTCATAGAGCACAAGCTTCACGCGATCACGCTTACGATTGTGGAATGCAAAGACGGCTCGCGCGAACGGGTCAAGTTGCATCGATTGCTGGACGACTGTCACCAGTGTATTCAGTCCGCAGCGGAAGTCGATTGGTTCGCGATGGAGGTAGATCCGCAGATCATCGTCAAAGCGGAACATCAACCCGCTCCCAACGCCACGATCATCGCCTTGACCAGTGACGTGTCCTGCACTGAGCATTCCAGATCGATCGCGACGCCGTTGGGCAGTCTTACGGACAGTCGCGCTTGCGGCGGCGCCAACGTCGGCGCTGAGGGAGGATCGCGACGTACCGCCAACGTCGCCGTCGGCTCTGCCGCCTTCAGTGTCGCGTTCCCGATCGTAACCACGGGAACAAACGTAGAAGGTTCGGGCTCGCTCGTCCTCTGCGGATCGGCAACTACGCCTGCCTTGCGGTACATGTCGACCCATTTGCGCAGTTGGTTGGCATTCACTCCTGCCTTCAGCGCCAAACCGGCAAGCGACGCGCCAGGCCGCAGGCATGCCTCGACCAAGCGACGTTTCCCATCAGGATCGAATGATCGTTTGCCCTTTGGCGAAACGTGCGTCACCTTCAGCGGCAGAAACTCGAGGTCAATCGTGTCAGGCGTCATCGTCGTTGCGTCCGCAAGTGTTGGTTGCGGACGCAAGCGTGACCTCTTTCACTCCATCG
>LRBF01000194.1 GCA_001580565.1 Caballeronia megalochromosomata
TTTTCACCACAAGCCTGCGGTGGCAGCGGCGAACAAGGCAGAGGAGGCGCTCGCCAGGGCATGCGACACGAACGACTTCGCGCTCGTGAAGCATCATGAAAAGGAACTCGCTTTTCAGCTTTCGAGCCACATCCTGCATACCGTGTACTGGACGAGCATCTCGGGTAAGGGCGGCGAACCTAGGAACGAGCTGGCGAAAGCAATCGACAAAAGTTTCGGCTCGTTTGCAAAGTTCAAAGCACAGCTGGTCGCTGCCACGATCGCGACCGAGGCCTCTGGATGGGGAGTCGTCGGCTATTTGCCCGCAACGGGCAAGCTGATGATCCTGCAATGCGAGAACCATCAGAAGCTCACGGCATGGGGGATCCAACCAATTCTCGTACTGGATGTCTTCGAGCACGCTTACTACTTGAAGTATCAGCACCGGCGCATGGAGTACGTCAATCAGTTGTTCAACATCCTGAACTGGGACAACGCGGCAATGCGGCTGCAGTCAGCCAAGTCCCTCCGGGGTGCATGACCGTACGCGTGCGTATGCGCGCACTCTACCGCGATGGTGCCGATGATGAGCCGCGTCTCAAAGTTGCTCGCGCTCGAAGGCGTTGAACGGGGCGTATGGCGGTTGCTCGCCGCGCGCAGCTTGCGAGGCTTCTGCGATGGCTTCATCGCAGTGCTGCTGCCCGTGTATTTGCTCACCATCGGACTATCGAAACTCTCTGTCGGTTTGATCAGCACCTCGACGCTGCTCGGCTCTGCGATTGCCACCATTCTTGTTGGCGTCGTAGGAAATCGATACGCGCGACGCAGTTTGCTGATCGTGGCCGCGATCATCATGGCCGCTACGGGCATCAGCTTTGCGAGCTTCTCTTCGTTGTGGCCGCTCTTGTTGGTGGCGTTCATCGGCACGTTGAATCCCAGTGGTGGCGACGTGAGCTTGTTTCTGCCGATCGAGCATGCGTGCCTGGCGGAATCCTCGACAGGGCATGCGCGCACGACGCTCTTTGCCCGCTACAGCTTCCTGGGGGCACTGTCAGGCGCGCTGGGGGCGTTGCTCGCCGGCGTGCCGGACTGGATCGATTCGCGTTTCGACGTCTCTGCGCTG
>LRBF01000195.1 GCA_001580565.1 Caballeronia megalochromosomata
GGCGACAACATCAGATGTATATAAGAGACAGCATCTCGATGGTGCGCAACAACAACCAGCCAAGCCAGACGCTTTCTCCACGGCCGTCGGCGCCGACGCGATTCATCCCGTCGTTCCAGTCGCCTGTGCCGATCAACGGCAAACCGTGCGCGCCGGTCAATTCGATACATTGATCGAGACCCCGTGCGCAATGTTCGAACAATGAAGCAGATTCCTCCGCGAGCATCGGCTGGAAGAAGGCGTCGTGCTCGTCGTGCTGCAGCAGCGGACCGTCGAGGAAGGACACGACCTCGTCCAGTACCGTGCGATCGCCCGTGCAGCCGATATACGTCGCAGCCGCGTAGGCGAGCCAAACGCGGTCGTCGGAGATTCGCGTGCGCACACCCTGCCCCGAGTGCGGCAGCCACCAATGCTGAAAATCGCCCTCTACAAATTGCCGCGACGCGGCAAGCAGTAAATGCCGCCGTGTGTCGAGAGGCCGCACGTGCGTCAGCGCCATCATGTCCTGTAGCTGGTCGCGGAAGCCATACGCGCCGCTCGCCTGATAGAACGCCGAGCGCGCTTCAACGCGGCACGCAAGCGTCTGATACAGCAGCCAGCCGTTGAGCATCAGGTCCATCGCCCGATCGGGTGTCCTGACCTGAACGGCGCCCAGTACGTCCTGCCAATGGCGTGTGACATCGGCAAGCACCGCGTCGAGGTCCGCGGCACGATAGCGTTCGATCAGGACTCGCGCGTCGGCGGCGGATGCGCATTGGCCCACGAACGCGACCACTTCGACGGTCTCGTGCGCCCCCAGATCGATGAACGTCTGCAGGGACGCGCAAGGATCGAATCCCGCGCCGGTCGCGCCGGACAGCGGCGTACTGCCGGTCAACGCGGCGGGCGCAGCCGGGTCGCCATGGCGGCCAAGAAACTCGGTGCGATCCGCTGTCCACGCGGTTTGCTGGCCGCCAAGGTCGACGAATGCGACACGCGTGCCGAAAGCGATATTCCATGGGTTGCGCGCGAACATCGCCCCCGTGGACGCGTCGATTTCCGTCACGACGAACGGCCCCGATGCGCTTCGCGAGGTCCCGAGCACCCATTCGAGCCACGCCGTTACCGATAGCCGTCTTTTGCGGCCAGACAAATTGCGCATTGTGAGCCGCGTGATCTTCACGGGATCGGCAAGCGGCACGTATTGCAGCAAGCCGAGTGCGACGCCGTTCGCGTCGTGCTCGAAGCGGCTGTAGCCATACCCGTGTCGCGCAACGTACACGCCCCCGTCGCGCATCGGCTGCGCAGTGGGGGTCCAGACGTCGCCGGTGCTTTCATCGCGCACGTAGATGGCTTCGCCCACCGGGTCTTCTACAGGATCGTTCGACCAGGGAGTGAGCTGGTTTTCCCGGCTGCTGTCGGCCCACGTATAGCCGGTGCCTTCCGCGGCGACCTGAAAGCCGAAGCTGGGGTTCGCAATCACATTGATCCATGGTGCGGGCGTACTGGCGTGCGCGGTGAGCACCGTCACGTACTCTCTGCCATTGCTGCCAAAGCCGCCCAGGCCATTGAAAAATTCGAGACTTGCTGTCAGCGTCGGCACCGCGGACATATTATCGGGGGTCGCGTGCCACGACGATAGCCAAGACGGTTTTTGACGGCGCGGCAAGGCCGGCCGTCCCGACCTTTGCGACAGGTAGCCAAGCTGGGTCGCAATGGAGCCCCGGCGTGCGAGCAGCGTCACACGCGCGGCCGATAGCAGCAGCGCCCGTGTCTCGACGCTCATCAGGTCGGCCCGCAGCACATAAACCGAACCCTGCGCGAGTTCGCCATCATAGCGGGGCCGCGACTGGCTGCTGCGCACCGCCGTTTCGATCGCTCCCTGCAAGTCTTGCATGTACGACGAAACCCGTTCATTGACGATCACGAGATCCACCGCCAGCCGCTTCATGCGCCAGTATTCGTGTGCCTTCAATAGCTGCAGCACCTGCGCGATATCTTCGACATCACCGATACTGAGCAGCACGATCGGCAGGTCGCCCGAAATCGCGTGCGGCCACAAGCCTGACTGCGCCCCGGCGCCGCGAACGATCGCATCGGACGTGGCCCTGAAGCGTGCATCGGCATACAGGATTGGTGCCGCAAGCCGCTGAAAGTCCGCAGCCTCTTCGGCCTCGACGTCGAGGTAACGCAATTGCACCTGAGCTTGCGTCCACGCGAGTGTCTTCGCGCGATCGAATGCGTTGCGATCGTGATGCTGGTCGATGAGATCGAGCAACTGCTCGCGCGATTCGGCCACCACCGTCCAGAACGTCACGCGCACGACCTTGCCCGGCGGAATCTTTACGCGATAGCGAAGCGAGAAGACCGGATCGAGCACGGTACCGGTGGTATTGGACAGCGGCCGGTCGTCGACGATCGCCGCGGCCGAGCGCGCATGGCCTCCGCGGCCCAAAAAGCGCAGCCGATCCGTTTCGTACTGCGGTTCGGCGACGATCTCGCCCTCGACCACGGCGAAATGTGCGGCCCACACGTGCGGTTCGTCGTTCGAACGCGGACGCCGTGTCGCCACCAGCGCTTCGAATTCGGCGAGATGCTCGGTCTGCACGAACATGCGTGAAAAAGCCGGATGCGCGTTATCGGCGGCTGGCGTAGCCAGCGCGAGTTCGGCGTACGACGTCAGTTCGATTTCGCGCGTGCTGCGTCCGGTGTTCGCGAGCGATACACGACGCACTTCGCCGTCCGCTTCGCCGGAAACCAGCACGTCCATGGTCGTGGTCAGTGATCCGTCGCGGCGAGTAAATTCCACGTGATCTTCGTCGAACACGACGTCGCCGTATTCGGGCTCGAAAGCGGCCGGTTGCGCGCTGGAAGACCATACCTGTGTGCCCAGCGTATCGCGTAGGTAGATAAACGAGCCCCAGTGGTCCCGGGTGGCGTCTTCGCGCCAGCGCGTGATCGCGAGTTCACGCCAGCGGCTGTAACCGGCGCCGGTCGCGGTGAGCATCACCACGTACCGTCCGTTTGACAGCAGATGTGTAATCGGGGGACCGTTGGATGCTGTCGTCTCCGACACGCGCCGGATCGTCGGTGGTGGCATTGTGGCGGCGTCCGTTGCGGCTGTGTTCACTTCCTCGGCGCGCGGTTGGGCCACGGCGACGTCGCGCGGCATGCGTTCCTGCAACAGCAGCTCGCTGGCCCGGATCATCGGCTCGCGATGAAAGCGCGCTCGCATCTCTGCATCTAGCAAAGTGTTGGCAATCGCAACGATCGTCATGCCCTGATGGTGAGCCATGAAACTGCGGACGATTGCGAAGCGCTCTGTGTCGGGCAAGCGTACGCGGGTAAAATCGAGCGCCTCGTAGAAGCCGTACCGGCCCAATGCGCCGAGTTTCGCGAGTTGCGCGAAGTTCTCGAGGGCGGCCTGCGGAGCGACCATGGTCGCAAGACCCGTCGCATAAGGTGCGATGACCCGGTTTTCGGAGAGGCCGCGTTTCAGGCCGAGACCAGGTACGCCGAAGTTCGAATATTGGTAATTGAACTCCATGTCGCGGGCCCGATACGCAGATTCCGAGATGCCCCATGGCATGCCGAGCGACTTTGCGTACGACATCTGTCGTTCCACCACCAGCCTGCTGGTCTGTTCAAGCAAACTGCCAACCGGCGCACGCATTACCAGCGACGGCATCAGATACTCGAACATTGACCCCGACCACGAGATCAACGCGGAACCGTTGCCGACCGGCGTCGCGGCGCGGCCGAGGCGAAACCAGTGACGCGTCGTCACATCGGCCTTCGCGATCGCAAACAGGCTCGCCAGCCGCGCTTCTGACGCAAGCAGGTCATAGCAGCTCCTATCGAGACTGTTATCCGCCCCCGAGTAGCCGATCGACAACAGCTTGCGATCCTGATCGAGCAGAAACGCGAAGTTCATCCCGAGCGCCATCGCGCGCGACGTGTCGGCAAGCGAGCGCAGACGCGCTTGCAGAAGCTCCGGCTCGACAACCAGTTGCCGCCGGTCGCGATCGTGCTCACTCACGCTGCGGTTCAACGCTTCGATCCAGAACATCAGATCCGCATAACTATCGTCGCCACCGGCCGGCATGATCGCACGCGTCCTCTGTGCGGCTTTCTTTGTGAGCCGGATCAGCGACGGCGACAACGCATCGAGCATCTGCGGGCCACGCAGGTGCGCATCGATTTCCTCGAAAATCTCGACGAGTTGTTTTCCGTGCTCCGCGTTTGCCGCTGGCAGCGCATTGACTGCTTCGCGCGCGAGTTGCAGATTGTCGCGTATGCCGGACCTGGCAGCCGGCGCAAGCGTCGCGGGCAGCCATTCTTCGCACGCGTTGGCAAGCGCAATCAGATGGCCGGCGAGATTGCCGCTATCGACCGATGAGACATACGCGGGTGCCAGCGGCCGCAGGTCCCGCGTGTCGTACCAGTTGTAGAAATGTCCATTGAAACGCTGCAGTTTCTGCATCGAGGCGAAGGCGGCTTCGAGCCGGTCGACGGTTTCCGCCGTCCCCGCCCAGCCGAAATCGCGCGCAACGACAGCGGATAGCAGATACAACCCAAGGTTGGTCGGCGAAGTGCGCTGGGCGATGACCGGCTTCGGATCTTCCTGGAAGTTATCCGGCGGCAGCATGTTTTCGAGCGGCGTAACGAAGGTCTCGAAGAAACGCCATGTACGCCGCGCGATCAGGCGCAGGTCGCGGGCGTTTGCGTCGGACATCGCAAAGCC
>LRBF01000196.1 GCA_001580565.1 Caballeronia megalochromosomata
GTGTCAACGTCGGACTTAGTTTCCCCAAAACTGTCGGAGTAAAATTCCCCACCCTGTATCTGCGTGGTGATCAGCCGTTTTCGGGATCGGGTGAGCTCCTCCGGGGGCGTCCTGGGCGCCGGCGCGGCGTTTCGGCAGATGCCGGGTGTAGAGATGATGGACGGTTGCGTAGATGGTCAGGGAGTAAATCGGCGTGCTCGCGCAGACGGTAAGAAGAGCCCTCAATCTGCACCACGATCGCGTGATGCAGCAACCTGTCGAGCAGGGCTGCTGCAACGACACTGTCGCCGAATACCTCGCCCCACTCACCGAAGCTGCGATTGGAAGTCAAGATAATCGCGCACCGCTCATAGCAGGCGTTGATCAGTTGGAAGAACAGGTTGCCGCCGTTTGAGCCGATGGGGAGATATCCGATCTCGTCGACAATAAGCAGGCTGTTGCGCGCGAGGAAGCGCACGCGTTGCGGCAGATTGCCTTCGCGCTCGGCCTTCGCCATCGAGCTGACGATTTCAGCGAGCGAGCCGAAGTACACGCTCTTGCCGGCGCGGACCGCTTCGACACCCAACGCGATGGAAAGGTGTGATTTACCGGTTCCAGGCGGCCCGAGGAAATGAACCGCCTGTCGCCGCTCGATGAAATCCAGTTGCGCCAGCGTCATGATCCGATCACGATCGAGGCTCGGCTGGAAACTGAAGTCATATCCGGCGAGCGTCTTGATTGTGCCCAATCTTGCTGTCTGTAGTGCCATCCGAATACGCCGTGTCTCGCGCGTAGTGAATTCCTCGCCCAGCAGCGTCTCGAGCACTTCCAGCATTGAGCTGTCGCCCTGCTCCTGTCTCTTATACACATCTCCGATCCCACGAGACCGCGTC
>LRBF01000197.1 GCA_001580565.1 Caballeronia megalochromosomata
CAGCGTCGGATAGATACTCCTCATTTTCGTCGAAGTAAATTTCCCCAGTTTTTGTTTGGCGCCGCCGCGTAAGCGGTGGCGCCCCGTCGATCACCGACCATATAGGCCTTCGCATTCGTCGGGGAGCTACCGGTGGTCGAGTTGGGAGAGGTTATGACGATTCTGGAATTGCATCGGCAGGGGCTGAGCATCTCGGCTATCGCCGTTCGACTAAATATGGATCGCAAGACCGTTCGCAAATACATTAAGAATGGTGTGCAGGCGCCTCGTTATGGTCCGCGTGCGCCGCGTCCTTGTGTCGTCGATTCGTTTGTCCATTACGTGACCGAGCGTGTGCGTGAGTATCCCGAGCTGAGCATTGAACGACTTCTTCGGGAGGTTCAGGCGATGGGCTACGTCGGCGGTCGCACAGCATTGGGTGATTTGGTCCGAGAAGTTCGTCCGCCCAAGCAGCGTGGCTTCGAGGTGCGCTTCGAGACGCCGGCTGGAGCTCAAGCTCAAGTGGACTTTGCTCACTTCAATGTCGAATTTGATGACGTCCCTGGACAGCGGCGCTCGATCTGGTTGTTCTCGCTCGTGCTTGGACACAGCCGTTATTTGTGGGGCCGCTTCGTTGAGCACCAAGACCTTCAAACGGTTTTGCGCTGTCACATGGAGGCGTTTGAGCACATCGGCGGTGTTCCTCGAGAGGTGCTTTACGACCGCATGAAGGCGGCTGTGCTGGGCGAAGTCGAGAAGCACATCGTCTACAACGCAA
>LRBF01000198.1 GCA_001580565.1 Caballeronia megalochromosomata
GCGCTCGACAAGACGCTCATTCCGGGCGTGAAGAACGAGGAACTGAAGGCGCTGCTCGTGAAGGTGCGACCGGCGTTCGTCGCGCATCTCGAACACGCGCGTCATTTGCAGGCGGAACTGGCGAAGAGCGGTGCGTGACATGCGCCTGCTCGTCTGTGTGCTGGCCGCACTCGTGTTGCCCGTCGATGCGATGGCGGCCACGTATGTCGTCGTGATCGAACAGATGCGCTTCGATCCGCCGACGTTGACGGTCGCGCGCGGCGATCGTGTCGTGTGGATCAACAAGGACCTGTTTCCGCACACCGCGACCGCCGACGCGAACGCATTCGATTCGCACGACATCGCGGCGGATGCATCGTGGAATTACGAGGCGCGCGAAACGGGGCGCTACGCGTATTCATGCAAGCTGCATCCGACCATGCACGCGGTCCTGAACGTACGATGAAGACGATGACAAATCTTGCAGCTGAAACCACCGACGACGACCTAGGAATTGTGCGGCGCATCGTCGCGGGCGATCGTGCTGCGTTCGAACTGCTGATGCGGCGGCATGACCGCCGGCTCTATCGCATGGCTCGCGCGACCTTGCGCAACGATGCCGAAGCGGAAGATGCGCTACAGGATGCGTATCTGCACGCGTACCGATCGATGAACCAGTTTCGCGGCGATTCGCAATTGTTCACGTGGCTCTCGCGGCTCGTGCTCAACGAATGCTTCCCGCGATTGCGGCGCTCGGCGCGTCGTCAGAACGTGATTCCGATCGTGGACGCTCCCGATTACATCGAACATGCCGATGCCATGACCACGCACGACGACGACGCGCCCGATCAGGCGCTCGCGCGTTCGCAAGTGCGCGCGCTGCTCGAGCGCAAGCTCGATGCATTGCCGGAGTTGTTTCGCGTCGTATTCGTGCTGCGCTCGATCGAGGAGATGAGCGTCGAGGAGACCGCGCAGTGCCTCAATATTCCCGAAGCGACCGTGCGCAGCCGGCATTTTCGCGCGCGCAGCATGTTGCGCGAATCGCTTGCTCAGGCGTTCGATCTTGCCGAGCGCGACGTGTTCGAATTCGGCGGGGCGCAGTGCGATCGCATCGTGGCGAGCGTACTATCGAAGATATCCGGTGACGCGTCATAGCATTGCCGACGCGTTCTCCAGAGCACAAGGAGGGCGCCATGAACAGGAACAGGGCGGCTGCGCGGGCAATCGGCATCGGCCGGGCTTGCGCGATAGCGGGGATTGCTGTGCTGGGATGTTTTTCGAACTTGGATGCCCGGACGATCACGGTTCTGTCCGGCACCTATGGCGCGAACTGCGGAGCACCGGCCGGCAATGCGACGGGCGATCTCGTGCGTCAATGCGATGGCCGCGATACCTGCCAGTACGTGCCGGACCGGCAAAGCATCGGCTACACAGCGCGCTCATGCGGCAAGGAGCTTCAGGCGGACTTGCGCTGCACCGGCACCGAAATTTATACCGCGATGCTCAGTCCCGAGGCCGGCACGGACAGCACGCTCGTGCTGAGCTGCATCGAGCACAACGGACCGGGACATTGAGCGACACCGGGTTGCGCGCAGACGCGCGTTGTGTCGGCAGCCGGTCCGCTTGGACCGGTTAGCCGTCGGATCATACCTTTCAGTAAGAGCGCCCGACAAAATTCGCCAACATGCGCGGACCAGTTTCGGGCGGGCTTGCGTTGCAAGTGGCTCGCTGGTCGCGCTGATCTCCTCTTCGCGTCTATAACTCGGCGTTCACTGGTTTTCTGACATTCTGGCCGGCCTTAGCCTCGGTACCGCCTGGATTGCGTTCCTGTCTGTCAGCCACCATCTACGGGACCGTGACAGACGAACATCCTATCTGCTACCAGTCGTCGTCCTCATCACATTTCTGACGAGCGCCGCGATTCACATTTCCATGTAGCACAAGCTTGATTTCACCCGGTACGTCATGTAGCGGACGCAAGTCGTTGGCACCATAGATGGTGTTCACGACGCCATGCACAAGTGGCGTTTCTCGGGAGCCAAATTTAGCTTCTCAACGGCAAAGCCTGCCAGCCAGACCAGGCCATGTAGAACCCACCGCATAAAATCAGTACAGCCGAAACATACGGCGCGCGTCGGGCGAAATCCGCAAAGCCCGACCAGCGCTTCTCGACATGCCGGATGCTCAGCGCCGCCAGGACACCGGCCGATACCATCGTCGCCGCGAGGCCGATGCTGAAGCACATGACCAGCAGGAAACCGAGCGAGAGTTGCTTCAGTTGAACGCACGGCAGGAGAACAGTGATCGCAGCCGGGCAAGGGATGAGTCCACCGGTCAGGCCGAACATCATGATTTGGCCGGTCGTAACGGTGCGGCCTTGGAAGCGACGGCGAATGTCATCGGCATGGGCCCGAGCGTGTGCATCGT
>LRBF01000199.1 GCA_001580565.1 Caballeronia megalochromosomata
CTTCAAGGCATGGCTTGACGAACTGGCGCCGAAGGTCTTGCCGAAGAGTCTGTTCGGCGAGGCGGTCGGCTACTGCCTCAGGCAATGGCAGTACCTGATCCGCTACGTAGACGACGGGCGATCCCCCGTTGATAACAATGTCATCGAGCGCGACATCAGGCCGTTTGCCACAGCGAGAAAATCGTGGCTGTTCAGCGACACGGAAGCCGGTGCGAAAGCAAGCGCGGTCGTCTACAGTCTGATGCTCACGTGCCGAGCTTGCGGCGTCGAACCACATGCCTGGCTGCTGCACGTGCTAACCGAGTTGCCGCAGCGGTCCCCGGACGCTGACATCCGCGACCTGCTGCCATTCAACTACGCCAAGCGGCAGGCCGAGGCAAGCGTCAGCTGAGGCAGCGAGCACGCTTCGATCATCGCGTTGGCGCGCACGCCCGTCAGGACCGCTAGACGCGGCCATGCTTGCCCTTCGCTTGCTATTGATTCCATGTTCGGTGTGCTAAAACTACCGCTTACGACCGAGCCGGCTGCGGTATGGTTCGACTTCTCGTCAAATCGCAAAGGCGTCCATGCTCAGACCCGGCTCGCCGTATTCCGTGGCATCCTGCAGGCCGATGCTTACGCGGGCTTCGATCAACTGTATGCGAGCGGCGATATTCACGAAGCGGCATGCTGGGATCACGCGAGGAGGTACATCTACGATGTTCACGCGCGCACACCGACTCCAGATACCCAACAACTGCTCGAGATGATCGGCGAGCTCTACAGCATCGAAGCCGACATCCGCGGCAAGGCGCCTGACGAGCGTCTGCGCTCGCGGCAGGAAAAGACCAAGCCGTTGCTCGCGAAGCTCGAAGCGACGATTAGAGCGAAACTTGCGACGCTGTCGACGAAGTCCGCGCTCGCCAAAGCAATCAACTACTCGCTGAACCATTGGGCAGCGCTCGTGTTCTACTGCGAGGACGGTCGAGTCGAGATCAGCAATGTGCTCGCCGAGAACGCGCTGCGCTGTGTCGCGCTCGGACGCAATAATGCGCAGCTGCAAATTATGCGGAGTTTGCATCGTACGGCTCGTCACGCGCGCCAGTGCGACGCGCCTTGCAGGGATCTGTGGCGTGCACCAAACTGCACATAAAAAAGATGCTTTCCTGTTTGGGTTGTTACACATTCAGGAGAATCATCATGATCGGCTTGGTTCCTCTTCGACCGCAGCCTCAGGCGTGGTTGTGGCGCAGCGTCCTTTCTCCTTTCGCAGAGCGCTACTGCGAATATCTCGTTGATACCGGCTACGCGGCCGGCACCGTCAACCGCTACGTGAGGTGCGCCGCGCACTTTGCGTATTGGCTTACAACGCACCGTATAGCCGTAGCAAGTGTCGACGATCGACTTGTCTGCAGGTTCGTGAACGACCATTTGCGGCGATGTACCTGCCCAGATCCGATTCCGAGGTGTCGGACAGACGTGAGTGCTGCACTTCGGCATTTGCTGGTCGTGTTGGGCGCGTGCAATGTCCCTCGGTTTCTGCAGGCAGAACCGGATTCGGTGCAACAGGAGGTGTGTGGCTTTACTGACCACCTCAAGGACGTTTGCGGCCTAGCCGAATGCACGCGATATCAGCGTGGTCGAATCATTCGCGATTTCTTGCGTCAGCGCTTTGGTCGCAAACACATCGACATGAAGCAGCTAACGATTCGGGATATCCGTCGTTTCGTTACGCGCTACCCTGACGGGTGCAATGCTGGAGCCGCTCACGTAGCGGGCGTGACGTTGCGCAGTTATCTGCGATTCAGGACCATTCAATATAAAGAGGTGGCGCCGGGAATTCGGACAGCTCGGTAAGTGGAAAAAGCTGGGGTCCGAGTCGGCCATAATGGCTGGCAAATAGGAACCCAGAAATGACGAAACGAAATCGACGCGCGCATTCCCCGGCGTTCAAGGCGAAGGTGGCGCTGGCGGCCCTGAAGGGCGACAAGACGCTGGCGGAGTTGGCGCAACAGTTCGAAGTGCATCCGAACCAGATTGCGGACTGGAAGAAGCAATTGCAGGAACGCCTGTCTCTTATACACATCTCCGAGCCCACGAG
>LRBF01000200.1 GCA_001580565.1 Caballeronia megalochromosomata
GACGAAACGAAATCGACGCGCGCATTCCCCGGCGTTCAAGGCGAAGGTGGCGCTGGCGGCCCTGAAGGGCGACAAGACGCTGGCGGAGTTGGCGCAACAGTTCGAAGTGCATCCGAACCAGATTACGGACTGGAAGAAGCAATTGCAGGAACGCGTTGCTGAAGTGTTCGAGACAGGTAAGACATCGGCCGAGCCCCCGGTCGACGTGAAGGTGTTGCACGCGAAGATCGGGCAGTTGACACTGGAGAATGATTTTTTAGAGGGCGCGCTCGGCAAGGCGGGATTGCTGAGCGTAAAGCGATGATTGATCGCGCGCACGCGCTGCCGGTGAGCCGGCAGGTCCAGCTGGTGGGCATTGCTCGTTCGAGCGCCTACTACCAACCGCGCCCGGTAAGCGAGACTGATCTGAAGCTGATGCGCCGGCTCGATGAGCTGCATCTGGAGTTCCCGTTCGCCGGTGCGCGGATGCTGGTGCGCCTGCTGAAACGGGAAGGCGTCCAGGTCGGACGCAAACATGTCGGCACACTGATGAAACGCATAGGCATCGAGGCGCTGTACTGCAAGCCGAACACGAGCCGCCGTCATGCGAAACACAAGATCTGGCCTTATCTGTTGCGGGGCATGACGATCAATCGGGCAAACCAGGTCTGGGCACTGGATACGAGTTACATCCCGATGGCGCGGGGCTTCGTATATCTGACCGCCGTGGTGGACTGGGCCAGCCGAAAGGTACTGGCCCACCGTGTGGCGATCACGATGGAGGCGATGAATGCTGTCGAGGCATTGGAGGAAGCATTCGCGAAATACGGTCAACCGGAGATCGTCAACACCGATCAGGGCAGCCAGTTCACAGCGACAGACTTCACCGACGCGGTGCTCCGCCGGGGCATTCGCTTGTCCATGGACGGCAAAGGTGCCTGGCGCGACAACGTGTTCGTCGAGCGTGTCTGGCGCAGCGTGAAATATGAAGAGGTGTATCTGAGGGCCTATGAATCGGTCAGTCATGCCCGCCGTTCTATTGGCGATTACCTGAATCTTTACAACCAGAAACGACCTCATTCGAGTCTGTCCGATCAGACGCCGGATGAGGCATACTTCGCGACACTGCCAGCGATCAAATCGGCAGCTTGATGACCCCGGCGCTTCCACTTATAACCTCGATCTGACTGTCCGAACCAACGG
>LRBF01000201.1 GCA_001580565.1 Caballeronia megalochromosomata
CTCGTGGCCGCGGAGATGTGTATAAGAGCCGGGCTGCAGGCTCCACGCCCCCGCCGCGCTCCAGTTCCACGGCACTCGCGCGGTAAGCCGCAAGCAGGACAGCAGCGTTATCGTTGAGCCGGGTGTGCAGCGCCAGCACGACGGGTGGTGTGTTCGTAACAGGCTGCGCGGCGGCGAGACTTTGCGCGTGTTGCTCGAGCCGTTCGACACCGAATAGTTCATCGCGCACTGGCGCGGCATCTGTCCATGGCGGCGAGCGCGAGCGAAATCGTGCGGCGTACTGAAGCAGTGTGTTCACAGACGCCCCTTCCTGCGAATAGGTAGTTTTAGCGCATAGCGCCAGACGTCGCGCGACGTTATCGCAAGGCGTGTCGTACGACATCGCTACGACGATTCTGGGTCGTGCGCACGGCTTGCCGCTTGCGGTAAGTCGCGCGCTGTTGCGCGACACATCCAGTAGCGAAGAGGAAATGAGCCAGCCTTTGGCTAACCCATATGGCCCGCGACAAGCCGTGCGCGCGGAAGAGGGAGGTCAGAAGACGGAGATCCCGGGTTGCGCCTTCAGGTGTGATTTATTTCTCTTTCGCTGGTGAACCCGCGGTGGAGGTCTTGGTGGAGGTCATCCACGACACTTCCGATGCTGGAGACGGTACATTTTTCGGCTGTTTAGGTTCCTTTGCCTCGCGATTACCGCGTAGTTGACCCTTTGCCATGGTGTTTCTCCGATTGCGTCGACCGCGGATGGCCGCCTTGCCGTCCATTTTGGGCGCATTTCGCGGTTCCGTCGCGATCTATTTTTTCCCAGACTACTGTGTGGGGCGCCTCGTATGAGCGGCGCTACAGCGCTCATTAGAGCTCTGATCGTGGTGATTTTGCAGGACGGCCAGTGGTCTATCTGGCCAAATATCCGACAGGTGCCTTGCTTGAGACGCTCGTTCATCAAAATCCGATCCACTGCGGAGCTGTCCGATGCGTATCGTCTCCCGCGCGTTGCAGCCAGCGATGAGGTGGCGCTTGCCGAATGACCGAGGTCGTCTGCCGGAGAATTGGAGAAAGGACGCTTCGTCCAAACTGTGCGTCTATTGGTAGCATCTTGAGTTTCTGACGCCCGTACCGTTTAGAGCGGCGTCAATATGAGCGGCGGCGCTTGCGTGGTTCTTTGGGGCCATGACCAAGTGCGGCCAATAGAAGACATTCATTCGGCGCTCGCTTCGGTCATCCAGATGATGACGGCTCAAAGCAGCAAACGGTCATCCGAGGCGATGTGGGAAAGACAGGCTTTGACGGCAGAGGGACGCCGACGGCTAGATAGGCCTAAAGGAAACCCGCATCATCATGGACATGCTCGGACTGATGATACAACTCGGCGCGGTTCTCAAACCGGGCCAATGAAACCGAGATGACGAGCACGAGCCGGCCGGCACGCTGGCACCGATGACCGCAGGTATCCTGGAAGCTGTCGTCTAGGGGGGCGGGCGGGTACGAATGACGGGAGAGGGTCGCCTAGGGACGTTAGGGCCGAGGTCGCCGCGTATGCTCGGCGCTCGAACAGCGGTCTTCGGGAACCGGTCACAACCTGTCGGTCAACGAGCGGGAGAACTTGCCGCTCGAGCGGCTGCAGAACTCGGCAACCTGAGGGATGCTCTACCTGCACAACTCGGCAATTGCCGTCGTTCATGTCTAGCTTGTCGGCGAGCCGCTGCCCGCATCTGTCAGGCCGTTCGCACGTCGCCGGTCTTGAGTGATTGTTTATGCCCGCCGAGGCGTGTTCGCGGCCGATGACGTCCCGCGGAAGGGGACAGTTGGACCGCACACTGGCCGGGATCGGACGTAGCGCATCATGCGCGGTAATCGCCACGCGGTAGCTTTACCGAGAACACCGTTTCTGCCGCGTCGGATCGCACGTCGATTTCGCCTCTGTGTGCCCTAGCAATCTCGCGCGCGATATACAGTCCGAGCCCAAGACTGCTGTCGGTAGTGTTGCCTTGATGGTTCGGGCCGCGTTGGAGTGGATCAAAAATAAGATCGAGGGTTGACCGCTCAATGGCGGTACCAGTGTTTTTCACTTCCAGCAGAACATCCGCGGCCTCGTCGGTTACTGTCACATTCACCGGCGCGTCTTGCGCTCCGTACTTGATAGCATTCAGTACCAAATTGCCTAACAACTGCTGGAGACGTCGGCCATCCCAGACACCCATGCAATCACCGACCACATCCAGATCAATCTGCCGGTCTGGATACACGACCCGCAACTGGTCCAGTGAATCGGCAAATAACTGGGCCAGGTCGACATTGCTCGGTGCGATATTGATACCCAAACCGAGCCTGCTTCGATTGAAATCAACCATATCGTCGAGCAGCGCCTGCATCCGGGCGCCGCTTCTGATCAAGCGCGAAGCGGCTCCCGACACTTTCTCGCCGGCGTTCAGTGTCACCAGATACGACGCTGTGATCTGAATGGTCTGGAGCGGACTGCGCATGTCGTGCCCGAGCATCCCAAGGAACAGATTGCGGGCTAGGTCTACCTGCATGCTGAAAAAGTCTACCGATTCGGCGACTGCCTGATCGATGGCCTCGTTGAAACGGACCATGTCATCTTCGTGATGACTGTCGTGCGCGCCCTCGTCCATCCACAATCGAAGTACGCTCGCACGCAGGGCGCGATATTCGGCAACCATCTGGTTAATGTCAAAGCCGCTTCGCGCACGCAACAGGGCGTGCGCTTGTGCAGCTGTCTCTGGAGCCCCAGGAGGTGGCGACATATGCCCTTCGGATCTTTCAACCTGCTCCGTCCTGGTTTGGGGCGTGGAAATATCTTTTGTCACGGCCTCCAGTATCTGTTGCGCATGGTCCCGTAAGGCTAGAGAGCGCATGTCTGTGGCTGCGGGCAAGAGTGTGCTGGCAAACGCCTCCCACCGCGCCACAATGACTTCCATACGGTCCAGGATGAAATTGGCTAATCGCATGCACACCCCTTGGGGACGGGAAGTCCCGATTGAGATACTTTCGCCGGAATATTTTGTAAAAGCAAACTTTGCGCCTTTTCGGGCTCGTCAATTGCGGCTCGCATCGCAATCGGAGACGTCCATGGCCTACCCAATCGCCACGCGCCTGCTACTTGCAGACGATGACCCTAATATATTGACTGCCTACGTGTTGTTCTTCGCCAGTCACGGTTACGACATTCGCACCGCTGGAGATGGTGCGGGTGCGCTTGAGAAATACCGTGCATGGCTCCCGGCCGTTGTGGTTCTCGATATTCAGATGCCGTCTATGGACGGGTGGGCGGTGGCAAGGGAAATTCGACGTCAACAATCCGACCCGTCTCCCGTGTTGGTGGCGATTAGTGCGCTGTCATCGCCCTCTGAGCAAGCCGAGTCAATCAAGTACGGATTTGACCACCATTTTGTAAAGCCTGCGGACCTGCGTGTAGTTCTCGCAGCGATCGCTCACCACTCGCATACGCCGTAACGTCACGAACGCACGAGCGCCGTTTCGTCGGAGGCCCCCTAAGCTGTCCGAGTCTAGCGTTCAGTGCTAGTGCTTAAGACATGCCGCGTCTGTGCTCGGTGTCTTCCCTCCTCACAAATGAAATTGTACGCAAACCGATGCAGACGGTTTGGCGGCCTTCTTCGGCGAATATCGTCCGTTGAACGTCGATGCATTTCGTGAAGAGCCATTGATGCCTTGAACTGCCGGAAGTCCGCTGAGGGTCGTGAGGCGGCATTCGTCTTCGCATGCATACCAACCTTCCAAGAACGCGTATCGCGCCGTGCGCTACCTCATCAGCAACGGCCGGTCGAACTCTGACGTCGGCGTCATGCAGATCAACCGTAACCTCTGAAGCTGTTACATGGCGGTCTGACGCTCAGGCGAAGTTCGGCGCGAAGCAATTTTCGCATGGCACACGGCTATTTCACTAAGATCGATTATCGAAACGGGGCCGTTTATGGTGCGGGGCAGGCAGAAGGACTGAACCTGGACATCCTCGACCGTTCTGGTCTGTTTGTCGGTGCACGACCCAGAGAAATACTTAAAGAGACACGGGCGGATAGGGTGCATGCTGGCTCGAGCAAACGCGCGGTACACGGGTTATCCCGTGACCATAATGCTTGACACGTTAGCCGGACTCGAAGGGGCCGAGACGAATCTCGCAGAACGCATTCGACGGCGCGCCGCGGAATGTTGAAGTAAGTCGCCGACAGCCGCGTCTGGCACGGGTCCGCCTGCCTCCACGAAACGTGTGGCCTTTACGACCAATCAGCGCAAGAACGACGCATCCCGAAATTCATAGAAGAAATTCTTGGCATATCGCCGGGTCACAGCGATTCCCCCGTCGGTTGTCAGTAGTCCCCGCGCATTCAATAGTGAGGTATAGGAGACGCCGTGGCGCGCAGTGCGGTGATACGGAGAGCTTTCGCGGTCCTTGGCGATTAGGTCAGATCTCTCGATTGAAGAAATACTTGCCATCGGTCTGCGTAAAGCCGATGGTGACGATTCCTTTACTCCGCGCGCTCGCAACAGCAGGGCTTTCCTTGCCGCTCGGACTCGCAGGCCAAACGATTATACGTCGCGGTTCTACATCGATGAAACTCATATCAACGCCTGACGCGGCCGCCAAATAGGCTCTGCCCGCATCGGGTACTTTCAAAAAGCGCTCCGAAATTTTTTCGAGCTGTAGTAGTACACGAGTCAGCGAACGTTCCGCCTTCAGCTCGATGAAAACTGGAAAGTAACGGCTGTCCTTTTTTCCGAGCGCGATAATGTCGGCCCTGATTTCCCCCAAGCGAAACTCGTCCGATAAAAAGATTAACTCGTCGAAGAATTGTTCGTAGTCCAGCAAAGCAGGAAGACTTGTCGGATCTTTGATGGCCTGATAAATGAGATGCGCTTGTACGCGATGCTCGGGTTTTTTGTTCCCTGGCGCGTCTTCGCGATGCTCCGCAGACTTTGCTAACTGGATTGCAACATCGACAAACGGCGTCGTCTCAATCGCCTTACCTTGAATGTACACGCTCCCGCATGGGTTATCCGAGCGAATAGAGACAGGGCGGAACCCATTGCCGCCTACACGGAGATAGATAAATCTGTCCGCCAATTCGCCAAGGGCGTCGTGACGCTGCCGTCGAAGTCGGACAAAATTCGTCATCTGCTCGAGATGTTGGTGCCACGAGCTGTCGTTGTTTTTCATGTCATTCCTTGGGATCGCTTTGCACACCGGCTTCGGCTCATTTTCATGTCGGCGGCAACAACCGCACCATATCAGACTATCTCGCAATTACTCATGTCTCGGTATGCTCGCGGCATTCGCAAAAACACGTCTTAGCTGACGGCGCAAGCGACAGTCTCATCTCTTCCTGAGTCGATCTGTGCGGAATATAACGGTATGGCGGCTCTTTCGTCCGCATCTCCGCCGGTGAGTGGGTGAGTCGACTGTTGCGGCCCCATGGGTGTGCGGCGCTGCGGAACAACAGGGGCTTTGGGTCGCTGGCTGGTCGCCGAAGTGTGCTCGTCAGCGCAGTCAATCTTCCGATGCCCGAACATGCAAACTTTCGGACACGGACATCAAACGTCCCAGTCCTCTCGTACACTCGATGTCATGTGCGACATGCAATTTTTCAGAAGAAACTGTTAAGAGTGGAGGTTTCAGAACAATGGAATACGACATCATTGGGGATATTCACGGGCAAGCGAATAAGCTGCGCACACTTCTCGCGCGCGTTGGCTATGCCGAACGTGGCGGCGCCCTCCGGCATCCGGAGCGGACGGCGATCTTCGTGGGCGACTTCATCGATCGAGGCCCTCATCAGCTGGAGACGGTCCGCATTGTCCGTCCGATGGTCGATGCAGGCAGCGCACTGGCCGTCATCGGAAATCACGAGTTCAATGCCGTCGCGTGGTATCTGCGCGATCCTGACACAAGCGATGAGTATCTGCGTCCCCGGGCAGGGGAGCTCGGCAAGAAGAATCGACATCAACATGCAGCGTTTCTCGCGGAAGTGGAACACGTGCCGGACCTTCACGCCGATGCTATCGGCTGGTTCCTGTCATTACCGCTTTGGCTGGACCTCCCTGAATTGCGAGTCATCCAGGCCTGCTGGCATCCAGCATTCATCGCGCAGCTGGAGCCGCGTCTGAGGCCCGGGCGCCTGCTCGACAAAAACCTTATGATCCAGGCGAGCCGCGAGGGAACGGCGGGATTTTGCCAAATCGAAACCCTGCTCAAGGGCATAGATGTGAAGCTTCCCAGGGGCTGTTCCTTCCAGGATAAGTTCGGCATCACGCGGCATGAGGCGCGGACCCGGTGGTGGGATCGATCGACCATCACTTATCGACAGGCGGCATTCGTTCCGCCCGGCGACAGGGCGCAATTGCCCGATACACCGATTCCCGAAGACGCGAGAATCGGCTACGCCGGCGACAAGCCGATCTTCGTCGGGCATTATTGGATGACCGGCCGCCCGGAGATCCTGTCGCCCACGGTGGCATGCGTCGATTACAGCGCGGGTAAGGGCGGCCCGCTCGTGGCGTACCGGTGGTGCGGCGAAGCGGTTCTATCGTCGGGAAACTTCATTTCGTCGGATCGGTGAACATCGGGTATAAAGAACCTGCAGGATTCCGACAGGTAACTCGACGAGGTTCTGCGGCACTTCTCTGTAACACACGACCGCCACGTCGACAGTCATCGCACGCACCGCAACTCACCCAGCATTCCGATGATGCGTCTGCAGAAGGTAACAAAGGGTGCATGGCAATCCGCTGAGTGTGCGCTAACCCGGGCGCGGGCATGCATCACTGTAAATATACTTAACGTCGCAGTCGTTCGTTGTTAGGAACCAGCAATCCCTACCTGTGATTGACAAGCACCATGTTCAAGCGCATTTGGCTGCGTATGCGACGTAATCTCGACGAAACCCGCGAGTTTCGTCAAGCTCTCAACCGCGAAATACGGCGAGGAGCCAACCGGAACTTCGCGTGGCAGATGGCAGCGCTGATTGGTGCGCTGATCGTCTTCTTCATCCAATATCCGGACGCCTTGAAAGCGCTCTTCCGGCGATGAGCCTTTTTTCGGCGACGCCACGTTGACCGTATGCGGACCGGTGTGCTTTAGGGCGCTGCCCAGGATCAGCGCAGTCTCGAAATAGGCGAGGTAGGAATAACCTGCTATCACTCACAGAGTCAGGCTTGCAGCCAGCGAAATCCGCTAAGACGCTTCGCGTCCCGATAGGCATCTACACTTAGTTTCGTTGCATCCTGCTTGAGGACGGATATGTCATCTCTCGTTCGGCTTTCCAAATCAAAAATCATGGCAGGCATGCAATGTCAAAGGCGGTTGTGGCTCGAGATGCATCGCCGGGAACTGGCGCATATCTCGCCCGCGAGGGAGCACATTTTTCGGATGGGGCATTTCTTCGGCGAACACGCCCGCTCGTTGATAGGACGGAGCGGACATCACCAGTTAATCGGTCACGTTCACGACATCCGCCGTGCCGTAGAGGAAACGCGGGTTGCACTCGAACGGGCCTCACAGCGGCGAATTACGGTGTACGAGGCGGCGTTCTCACATCAGGACGTGGTCGCACGCACCGATGGTTTTGCGTCGTATCGCGCCGGATGGCACATGACTGAAGTGAAGGCCGCCATTTCCGTCAAGGAGTATTTTTACCAGGACTGTGCAATTCAGGCCTGGGTAGCCGAAGGCGCTGGTTTTCCAGTTACGAAAGTGACGCTCGCATGCATCAATGGCCGCTTCGTCTATCCCGGCAACGGCGACTATAGCAAGCTGCTCCGTCGGATCGACGCCACCGAGGAAGTAGAGCGACGTAAGGCGGCAATTGGCAGCGTCGTCGAAGAGTTTCGCGCGATGCTGAGCGAGGGCGAACCGAAGATCGCGACCGGCAAGCATTGCTCGACGCCCTACGCGTGCCCATTCATCGGGCATTGCGGCGGCGCGCAAACTGAGTCGAAGCGTTTTGACAACGTCCGATTCGTACGGCGCATAAGTTCAATTGCATCTGCTGTTCGCGCGTATCCGATTCACTTCTTCAGGTTCGGAGCGGTTTCGTCGCCGGTGCCGCTGTGGGCGGGAACGCGACCATATCAGCGTATACCGGTTCAATGGTCATGCCAGACTGAAGCGCATTCGGGCGCGTTAGTGCACCGTGCGTTCCTAGAACGCTTTGATGCATTGTCGAAACAGGAACTTGTCCACTCGCTCATCGATGCGCTCGGCGCCGCAGGTCCGATCATCGTTGGTTCGTGGTCGGAACGCGCTTGCTTTGAAGCCCTATGCGAGTGCGTGCCCGAGAGGCAAGCGGAGATCAGGGCAGTTATGCGGCGTCTGGTTTTTCTGACGTTCAGTACGCGTGGGGGGGACTTGGTAGCGAGCATGCCGGCCTCAGGCGAAGTGACCGACGAACAGTCTGCACAGCGCGCCTGGTGGGAGGCGGCGTCATCGTCGACCGACCCCGAACGCAGTCGTCGCCTTGCCAATGACATGCTGAGCTACGGCCGGCACATGACCTTATCAATGTATGCGGCGTATCGCAGGATCGGCGTCGTGGATGACGGGTCATGGAGGGCGTCAATGAGGTCATTGTGAGGGGAAAGCCACAAAAGTGCGTGGCACGGACCGCCACACGCGACGCCGCGCGGAGACAATAGTGACCGTCGGCATGGCGAACCACGACCCGGCGATGAGGGTTCGCGCCGAAGAGTTGTCCGAGGTTGGCCCTGCGCTGGGCGGCGACGCGGAGCTAATCGATGAAGGTTCGCTCAGACCGCGCAATGTCGAGGAACGGGTCTTTGCGCCGTTGAAGGAGCCGGAGGTGCAGGCGGAAGCATTCGCTTGGATGATAGATCGCCTGAACACCTTCGTCGGCGTGTTGAGTCCGCGCGTGCGCTCGGCTGCAGCCGAATACAGGCCCCCTGGCGATTGATTTCAGCGCCATCGTGGATCCGTGGGCATAGTGATCGAGCTACGGATACGTCACTAAAGCTGTCTGATTATCATAGGGAATACGAGAATGCACAATGAGGTCTCTCGCCTCGCATACATGGGCGATTGGAAAAATCTGCTGGACCTGATTCGCCGTCGTCCCCATCTTGTCAATGCTGCGAGCGAGCCGAAAGGATACACACCGCTTCATCAGGCTGCATG
Source organism: Caballeronia megalochromosomata (assembly GCA_001580565.1). Lineage (GTDB taxonomy): Bacteria > Pseudomonadota > Gammaproteobacteria > Burkholderiales > Burkholderiaceae > Caballeronia > Caballeronia megalochromosomata. Next base: position 9,161 of record LRBF01000201.1, read on the forward strand.
GCATGGATCAGGTCTGACGGTTGTTGGGGAATTGCTTGCGCTCGGTGCCGACCCGACCCTCAGAACGCGGTTAAAAAACCAGAGTCCCCGAGAGATCGCATTCGAGAAGCACCCGGACCGCGATGATCTTCAATTCTTGCTGCATGAGCGGCCTCGTACGCTTGCGCAATTGATGCGCAAGATCGCAGCGGAGCATCCGAACCTGTTCGATGCCTACGATGGAAATCAGGTTCTGTTCGACCGACTGATCGTCACCTTTGGCTCGGACTCGTGCTGCGTTCCGGGCAGTGATTTCAAGGAGCGCCTCGCCTCCGCGTTTGCTGCGATCACTGGCCGCCCCTTAGCACGGGCAGAAACCTTCGAGTTCGGACCGAGTGAAGGCTTTCGCTTCGAGATCGACCCGAACTTTTGGTCGAATCGGATCGGTCGTCTGCTGGGTGAGGTCGCTGCAAAAGCGCCGGCCATTCCCTTGGAACAGCATTGGGTCACGCTCTCAGACATCTTCGACCCCGAACCGACGTCCTGGGGTTTGAGAGGCAGCTTGTTCCTGTGGATGGAAATGAAGCAACTTCTCGGACAGATTCCGCTCCCGCAACGAGCGGAGAGCATCGAGCAAACAATCGCTTCCGCCTACGCGACGCTAACGGGCGAGCTGCTTAGCGCGCAAACGAACGTGACGGTCCGCCGATACGACCGCGGCGGAATGAGTAGCGGGATGATCAGTGGAGAGTGGTGGGCGGCGACGTACATTCCATTGATGCAAAGGCGCGCACGTTGGCTTTCGGAGTCATGGGCCTGGGACCGTACGGGCGCTCGGTCGACCTGCACAGAAAAATAACCCGCTTCCAGCCCTGTATCAAAGTTCATCAACCCGACCTATATCCATTCAAAGGAAGGCCATGAGCCGTACACCAATTCGTGACAGAAGCAACCGTACGGTTGGTTATATCGAGACCATGTCGGACGGACGGCAGAAGGCGCTCAGTGCAAACAATAGAACTCTCGGGTATTTCGACCCGAGAAGAAATGAAACGACCGATGCAAGCAATCGTACGCTTGCTGAAGGCAACATCCTCGCGGGTTTGATCCACAACGAGCGATAGCAAGTCGCGGCCAACGCACGCTGATGGCGTTGGCCATACAGACGCTGTGCTGTGAGGTTAGGCCGTGCTGCCTTTGGTGTGACGCAGCTGAACGGCGCTTGAGGGTCTTCCGGTTGTCGGCACGATACGAAGAAGGCGGTAGCCGGCATCTGGAAAGGCGTCAGACCAGTCGGTTACCTGGCTCTTGGCACCGGGGGTGGCGCACTTTGCCAGGAGCAATGGCATGCCTCCGACTCCGTTGAGTTGGACTTGACGCGATCTTTCAACTGCCCGATTCGTCCTTGGAAACCGTCAATTGTCAACGCTTGCATCTGGCCTTCGCGACCGGGGACACGCGCCCGTTTCACGTCAGCAGTGACGGACGCAAGCGGTAGGTATCAACAGAATCCAATTGCGGCTTCCCCCGTTAAAGACGAGGTCTGGATAACAGATGGGCGCCTGCTTGACGAGCAATTGAGGCATGTGTTCAAATTCGGAGGACATTCTGAATTGGGTCGACACCCATGCCAACCTGCCTTCCCGGGCAAGGTGGAACGCGAAAGCGAATGTGGCTCTTGACAGAGCAACCAAGCGGGCCGAGCGTCGACCCTCCATTTACGGAGGGATTTTTGTTTTCCAACTCAAACATTCCCGGCGAGACGATCAAGGCGTATCTGGAGACGGACTACATCGTTCTCGACGCTGCATCGACGACGCTGAAGATCGGGCAGACCGATCCACATCTGGCTGCGCTGCACGGCACCTATGACATGCCATGCAGCGCCTTCCATACGGCTTGCAACCCTTTCAGCGAGGACTGCGGTGCGGAGGCCAACGCAGCGCGTACCGCGGCGCTGGCCGCGGACCTAGAGCGGCGTGGACTGGTCACCATTGAAGCTATCGGCAAGCATCTGTCGAACGGCTGGCCCGGCGAAGCGAGTTTTCTCGTCCTTGGCCTTTCGCTCGAAGCAGCGAAGGCGATCGGCACGAAATACGGTCAGAACGCGATTGTCTGGTCGGCAGTAGACGCCGTGCCCCGACTGATCCTCTTGCGGTAACCTTTCTTTGTTGCACGTCGCGGATTTGAAGCACAACTTGCAGCGCGACTCATAAATACTGCTAAAGCGTCGCCATGCCTCTCTGCCCCGAAGGCCGGTGAACGTCGATTCAACGGGAAGGAAGAAACGCATGACGCAACCATTACTGGGCACTCTGCCTTCGCTGAATAGCCTATTCGAAGGCTTCCAATTCCAAATGGACGCACCCCCGCGATTATGTTCTGCTGAGCGGGCTGCCGCGCACCGTGCGTACCGGTTCCTTCCTTTTCGCAAAGCCCGTCCAGAGCGTGCGTGACGCGATCGAGGCGCGGTGCACGAACCGCGTCATCGGCGGCTTTCGCGCGATCCGTTCGGCGCATTGGATGAAGCACGGGCTGCTTCCTGTTTATGCCTACGATCTCGTGCACATCGCGAGCTTCTTCGCGGCACTCGTTCCGTATGCCAAACATGACCGGTTCAAAACCGCGCGTGGGGGTGCGCAGTGAGAAAGCCCCATTCCAGTACCCCATAGGTAAATCGCTTCTGAACGTCATCTAGCAACCAGGCGCGACGCCGCACGCATTCTTTGCAGAGCTCGGATTCAGCAACTTCTCGAAGTTGGTACAAGGCTGGCTCGAATGTGGAAAAGGAATAGTTTGCTGCCAAAGATGAGGACCGGCTCCGGCGCCTCATGGCCGAAACTGACGTGCTACGTCTCTTGCGTTGTCTGCTGTCCGCGGAGCGTTCGGCCAAGCGGCGACTTCTCTCAGAACCGAAAGTCCGCCGCTGCGCGGTACAGCTGCGCAGGCCGCTGCGCCCCGTACAAAAATTCTCCTTCGAGCTGAACGATGCTCGGCTCACTCTTGAGGCGTCGACGAAAGACGCTCTTGTCCAACGAATGCCCGAGAATCAGTTCACAGGTTCGCTGAAGCTCGGTAAGCGTGAACCGTTCGGGCAACAGATGCAGCGGCAACGCAGCGCTCACGACTTTGCTGCGCAAAGTCGTGAGCGCTGCCTCGACGAGCTTCGCATGGTCGAACGCGAGCCGAGATCCCGGCGCGAACGCATCACGCCATTCGACGGCTTCCGTTTTGTTCCCCGCTACCGCGGGTACCTGATCGCGCGGCAGCAGCGCGTAGTACAGCACGCTGAGCGACCAGCCGCGCGGGTCGCGCGCCGCGCCGCTGAAGGTGGCGACCTGATCGAGGAACGCCACATCCACGCCGATCTTGCTCGACAGCACGCGCCGGGCCGTGTCATCCAGGTCCGAGTCGGACGCCGGATCGAGCACGCCGCCCGGCAGCGCCCATTTGCCCAGCTCGGGCGCATTGGCCCGTTTTCCCAGCAGCACGCGGAGGCTGCCCTCATGGACCGTAAAGAGCGCAATGTCGGCGGTGACAAGGGGGAATAGCTTTTTCATCGGCACCTTAGTTGCAGTACGTCAATATGTGGTGATACGATACTAAGTAGTGTACTGCAACTAAGTAAACGCAGGCGTCGGCTTTCGGCGCCGAACATAAGAAACGGGGGAAATCCATGCACAAGATATGGAATGAAGAAGAAGGGAATCTCGAGGTGCTGGCCGCTCACATCGCGGATTCTGGCCTCCATTGCACCGTGCAGACAGAGCGCGTCGTGCTGCACACAGAATCCGGTATCGGTTATCAACTGATTCTGGATGAGAACAGGAAGTTCGTCCGATTCATGACGTTCTTCCCATTGGCATCACATGCCGGTGAGCAGCTCAAGCGCGAGATCGAGCACAAGCTCAATACCGAGGTCTTAATGGCCTCGTTTTCTGTCGATCACGAGAACGATCTCGTCGTCCACTATCCGCTGGCTTACGGTCATGGGTTGATCGCTGGCCAGTTCATGGCGGTGTTGCACCGCTTTGCGTCGATGCTCGACTTCGTCATCGAAACCAAGAACGACTACGATCTGATTCTGCTCGGACCGAATGCGCCACAGCGTCAGGAAGACGACAGTGACGATCCCGATTGTTCTCGCGATTCGTCCGGTGACGGCGCGCGACTGCTCAACGGAGCCGTCGATGATGGGCGAGCTTATACAACGAACCGGACAAGAAATGGATAAAACAGCACGATTTGATGGTTGCCTGCTCGGCCTGGCCTGCGGCGATGCTGTAGGAACCACCGTCGAGTTCCGCGCGCGCGGCACGTTCAAGCCCGTCACCGACATGACGGGCGGCGGCCCGTTCAGGCTCAAGTGCGGCGAGTGGACCGACGATACGTCGATGGCGCTTTGCATCGCGACGAGCCTGGTCGAGCGCCGCGGATTTGACGCGCGGGACATCATGGACCGCTTTTGCCGCTGGATGGACGACGGTTATCTGAGCAGCAACGGCGCCTGCTTCGACATCGGCGGCACAGTGAGCGATGCCCTACAGCGATACAAGGAGACAGGGGACGCCTATGCTGGCTCGAAAGATCCGTACTCGGCGGGCAACGGCTGCCTGATGCGACTGGCGCCGATTCCGATGTTCTTTCACGCAAATCACGATACAGCAATCGAGAGATCCAGCCTCAGTTCTCGACTGACACACGGCGCCGCCGAGTGTGTGGACGCAACGCGCTTGTTCGGTGCAATGCTCGTTCGCGCGCTCGAAGGCCGTTCAAAGCACGAGATCCTGAACGGTCATGATCTTTCGAAAAGCACAAGCGCGAGCGTCAAAGCTCTCGCGGCTGGCTCGTATGTCAGCAAGGACGAAGACGACATCCGCGGCTCGGGCTATGTCATCGACAGTCTCGAAGCGGCGCTCTGGTGTTTCGCGCATACGTCTTCTTTCGAAGAAGCGATTCTGCGTGCAGCCAATCTCGGGCAGGACGCCGACACAACTGCCGCGATCTGCGGACAGATCGCCGGCGCACACTATGGCGTGTCGGGGATTCCCGCGCACTGGCTAGAGCGCCTTGCGATGCGCGAACAGATTCGCGAATTGGCCAAGCAGTTGGAAACCGCTTCCAACAATAATTAAGCAGACGCGCTTACGGGGTAGGTCCTTATGTGGCTCATGATGCCAATCGGTTCTTCTAGCATCGTGCAGAAAGCTAACGATGCCGCGGCAGACACGCTCACCGTCCGTGCACGCGCGCGCAGTGATCTCGAAGCATTGGGCGACGCATATGTGCATGAGTTGGGCGAGATCATCGAAGGTGACGTCCGGTGTCACGACTGAAGGTCATCGCAGGGCCGTCGTGACGGCCATGGCCATCTTGCTAGTTTTGACCGCGTCTGCCCCTACTTGACTCCGTACAGCTTCGATGGCAAAGCGACGAACCCAGGCGGAGGCCCCACTGTCATCCTGCAAGGGATGTCGTCGGAGAAGGGCTGTCTAGCAGGGGTGTCGCCAATAAAGGAGGCGAAGGGGCGACCTGCCGCCGCTTCGGTAAGATGACGCTCGGCTCACACAGAGGAAACGTAATGAACAAGCGGGAACTGGTAGAAGCGGTTGCGTCGCAGGTCGGAACCAGCAAGAGCGCCGCCGAAGAGACGATCAATGCGGTGCTAGCGACGATCGCAAATGAAGTCGCCGCAGGAAGCGCCGTGCAATTAATCGGCTTTGGGACTTTCGGCAGCGGTGAGCGAGCGGCGCGTACCGGCCGCAATCTGGCAACCGGTGAAGCCCTCGAGATCGCAGCGGCGAAGACGGTCAAGTTCACTGTCGGCAAGGCGTTCAAGGACGCAGTCAACCAGACGTGACGTCGGACCGGGAGAGGGCAAAGCATTGCCGACCGTGCGGCGTTTAGTGAGCGCCACGCCCGGCACCGGCTCATTCGCCCCAAGGTGCGTGAGGCGGCGACTGCTCCTCCGCGTGGGCTCGGCTTCGAAGCGGTGCAATTGGACGGGTTACAGCAAAACGACGAGCAGCTTCACGCGGGCGGGGTGGGAAGATCGCATCGTCTGACCTTGAATCGACTTTCTCACCATCGATGACGACTCTATGGAGCTATCCCACGAAGACGATCTCCTCCGTGACCACCCCGCGATTTTTAGGAAGCTCAGACCTCGTTGTTCCGACGGTGGGCGGTTTGAGTGCGGTGCCGGCTGGAAAATCGTCATTTCGACCCTCGCTACTAACCTCGAGCGAATCGCCCTTGAGGCCGATGCCGAGCCGCCGGCGATCGTGATGGTCAAGGAAAAAGTCGGCTCTCTTCGCGTGTACCTTGAGCGCCCGGCGTCGACGATCTTTCGGGCCGCGATTGACGCCGCGCATGACCACAGTCTGGTGATCTGCGAACTCTGTGGGGCGGCCGGTGCACGCGTTAAATCGGCCCATTATGCGCAAGTGCGGTGTGTGCGCTGCGCCCGAGCCTCACGCAAGTAAGACGCGGCGCCAGCTTACCGCCGCTCAGGCCCCGATGAATAAATGGTCCGAACAAGACCAGATGACCACCGCAATGTTGCGCCTAGCTGACTAAAAAAGTTTCAATCTTGTTGCCGCGCTTATTGCGTTGGCGTCACTTAGGCGGACGAGATACACCTGTCGGTACAAATCGCCAATTAACGACAGATGTTGTGCAGCGTAACAGTGCAAACAGGTAGAGAACCAGTTCCTTCACTTTCTAATGGGCGAGACTGCAAAGCCATATGCCCGACTCAGACAGCAGGTTCATGCAATCTTCATGAAAGCAATTTTCGGTCGTGATCTCAAAGTAGTTATGGACGGTCCAGATGAAGTCAGTGACGCCGTTCTTAGCTGGGCTCGTGCCGCGAAACTTGTGGTCAGTCGCGTGGATGTCCGCGCGATCTACTCACGGTCGCCGGAGCGGCCGTGAGTTGCCCAAGCGCCGTCGTTCTTCACGGGAAAGGCGTGGAGATGCGGAATAGTTGTACGCATTCAGGGACAGACTTCGTCCTCCATGGGCGGTATCGTCTGTGTCTTCCATCAGAGCGCGCAAGTGCGAAAAACATGACTAGACTGAATGACCCCTCGCACTCGAAGCAAACCAATCGCAATCGCGCAATCGCGCGCGCCGCACGGCTTATCCGGGAGGCGGACGCGATTGTCATCGCCGCTGGCGCGGGCATGAGCGTCGATTCCGGGTTGCCGGCGTTTCGTGGTTCGGACGGTCTGTGGACCACGCTGATGCCGGCTGGCATGAGCGAACGCGAGCTCGGCTCGCTCACTCAAGGAGACTGCTTTACCAAACAGCCTTCGCAGGCCTGGACGTTCTACGGCCGCGCAATGGACGTCTGTCGGCATACCGTGCCGCACAACGGCTACAGGGTAATTCGCGAATGGGCGTCCACCAAGCGCCATGGCGTGTTCGTCTACACGAGCAACGTTGACGGCCACTTCCAGGCGGCGGGCTTTTGCGAAGACCGGATCGTTGAATGCCATGGGACGATTCATACGCTCCAGTGCGCAACGCACTGTTCGGACCGGCTTTGGCCAGCGGGCGCATCGATCAGCGGCGCCGCGGGGCCGCCTAGCTGTCCGAACTGCGGAGGAGTTGCGCGTCCAAACTTCCTCTTGTTTGCGGACGACGCCTGGATTCCAGCGCGCACCGCAAGACAGCAGGCGAATCTGCAGGTCTGGGCCTCCGCGATCGAACGCGCGGTTGTCGTTGAGATCGGCGCAGGGCACGCGGTCTCGAGTATCCGCCTCTTTGCCGAGACGTTTGGCGCGCCGCTGATTCGCATCAATCTCGACGATGAACACGTCGGCGATGACACGGCGATCGGCCTCCGCGGCAGCGCACTCACGGTGTTGAAGGAGATCAATGCGGCCCTGCTGAAGGATGCACCGCTCGTTGATACGTCAAGCTGAAAGATCACGTCCGCCGAATCGCCCTTCCCACCTGCTCAAGGCCGGTCGCTTCGGGCCGTTTACACTCGATCGAACATTAGTCGACGTACTCCCTATTTCACTGCCGTCCAACCAACAAAGAACATGAAGAAAACAGAATTCCTTACACCAGGCGGAGCCGCCGACCGATTCTGCGACTGGTTGGCGAGGCGCTTGCCCGAACTCGACATACATCTGAAATTTGCAACGAGTAAAGCCGTGCCCGGCGGCCTCGACGTGAAGATCTGTGGCGTCGAGGAAGTGCTGCGGCGCTATCACTGGAACGCGAAGTTCACGGATCGACACGGCAAAACAATCGTTTCCCACGACTGGGAGAGCACGCGCCAATCTCTGCATGAACTGGGGAACTGGCTGCGTGCCGGTGTCGACGCCGGAGACGAAACGACCGCGGCCACGGCGGCGTTCGCCATCCTGGAATGGGGCGGCGTCAGCTCAGCCAAGCCGTTCATCCAGCGTAAGCGGGACGAGGGCAGGTTATGCGCTTACCTGTCGGGGCTTGCGCCGCTGTTCTCCCTCGATGGCGAGGTCGATACGGATCAACTGACGGCCGAGAACGTCGAACGCTTCGACTCCGGAATGACCAAAATACACGCGATCTTTGATACGACAGGATCGCCCATCTACGACAGCCGCGTTGGCGCGGCACTCGCCATGCTTTTTGCCATCTTCCGGCACGAGACGGAGTCGCCGCAACGGCCCGTCAAAGATGGCCTGTTATTTCCCTCCGGCGAGGCGCGCGGCAATCAGGTGCGCAATCCGAGGGGGCTGGGCCTCGGCCTGCCAGCGGCGCCCCAGTTCTACACGAGGGCCGTTCCCCGGCACACGTGGGCACGCTGGCAGGTCCAGACTGGCTGGATCATCCAGTCGGTGCTGCAACGCAATCCACAATTATTTCCGTCACTGGAATCGCTCGACGACCGCGATCCACTCGCCGCGCGCTGCCATGCATTCGAAGCGTCGCTGTTTATGATTGGCTACGACCTTCGCTGTCTCGCGCGCGAGATCGATCCGGACGCGCGTGCAGCGGTGCATGCAACGGCGCCCCCCGTTGGGCTGATTGAACCGGTGGCGGGTGCCCCCGCGGTCCGACCTGGAAGAATGAGAAACAGCGTGCCGACCGTTCATCCCTTCAAGACGGTCATCGTCCAATACCTCGGGTATCGGGAGAGCGAACAAGGGATCGCCAGTAACGATGCGTTCCGCCAGTGGCTGACGAATCACCCGAATAGGGAGAACGTGGCGATAGCCGAAAACTTCACGAGCTATCGTTACCCGCTGGGGGAGCGTGAATTTGATTTGCACAACCGCAGTCTCGAACAGGTTCGCCTCGTCGCCGGGGGTGGCGAAGAAGGCTTGCGTGTGGCGAATGGCGGTGATCTTGAGTTCGTCGCGAGCGACGAACGTGAGAAGGTATGTCTGGTGTGCGCGAGGCTTACGGGTTGCGTCTACGGTAGCTTTGATGACGGCGCGTCCGGGGCGGAGCAACTGATCGCTTGCGGCGCTGCGGGATCAACGGCTGCCGCCAACAACCTGATGTCTGTCGGCCGGGCGGTAGGAACACATTTCGGATTGCTGGACGAGCAGTTCAAGCCGACCCAACTGTTCGACCGTTTTTTCGGCGACGATTTCTGCGCAGGCTGCTTCGATTGAAGGCCGACGCACAGTCGGAAGCAGGAACGGCCCGTCGGCCGAATCTGGCGGTAGGCCGAAGAACGAATCCTGAACTTCACGAGCAAACAGCAACGATGGACACAACCGAGAACGTCGACAAAGCGGTTTCCTGGATCAAGGACGCGGACGGCCTGCTCATCACGGCCGGTGCAGGCATGGGCGTCGATTCCGGCCTGCCCGATTTTCGGGGGCAGGAAGGCTTCTGGCGCGCCTACCCGGCGCTCCGCCACGAGGGTTTCACTTTTGAGCAAATGGCGACGGCCGAGCGCTTCGAAAAAGACCCGGCACTCGCCTGGGGCTTCTACGGTCATCGCCTGCGGCTCTATCGGGAAGCCGAGCCGCACGAGGGCTTTTCGATCCTGCGCAAGTGGGCCGCGCAGATGGCGCGCGGTGCCTTCGTCTTCACAAGCAACGTTGACGGTCAGTTTCAGAAAGCGGGCTTCGCGCCTGGCCGCATCCATGAGTGCCACGGCACCATTCACCAACTGCAGTGCGTGGCGGGCTGCAGGCAAAGAAACTGGCCGGCGGATGAGTTCCAACCGGCCGTCGATGTTGATACCGCGCGCATCGTCGGCGGGATGCCGCATTGTCCGGATTGCGGCAGACTCGCGCGCCCGAACATCCTGATGTTCTGGGACGCCTTCTGGGTCGAGAACGATGCGAATGCGCAGGAGGCTCGCCTGCGGGCCTGGTATGCGTCCGTTCAGCGCCCGGTCGTCGTCGAACTCGGCGCCGGCAAGGCGCTGCCAACTGTGCGTAACTTCAGCCAGCGACACGCGCGCCATCGGTTGATCCGCATCAACGTGCGTGAATCGGCCACGAATCCCCAGGATGGCGTCGGCTTCGCTGGCGGTGCCCTGGACAGCCTTCGGCAGCTCGATACGCGCCTGATCGAGGCCGGCTGGAGCGACTGATGAGGAGCGCGCGGTTGGCGCAACCCGCCGTCGGCAAGGGACGCAAGGTGTCTCCTGCTGAATGCAAAATCAGCACTTCTTTGATCGTCTTGGAGTTTTCAGTTGACACCCCACGCTCTGCGCAACTGGTTCAGCAAGCTCGATGAATGCGCGACGTTTGGAGAAATCGACGTGCTCTGGCAGCCGACACTCGAAGAAGCAGAGCTGCGGCCGCTCAATTTCGACGGGCGGCTTCGTGACGCGATGCTTTCCTTCCTTGTGCGCAGCAAACTATCGCGTGAAATAAAGCTCGCAACGGTGCTCGGCTACATCAGCCCGTTCGACTTCGAACCGGAACTGGCGTTCGGTGCGCTCGACATCCGTTTCGAAAGCGAAGACGAGGACGACCCGCGCATGTTGGCCGGCCCTCAATCAACGGCCGACACACTCGGTCTGAGCGGATGCCCTCTGTTCCTCGGTGGGTATATCCACGGCCGATATGCCGAAGTGCAGCGAAGGCTGATCCACTCCGACCGGACACTTGCCAAGACACGCGAGCGTTTTTGGAACGCCTATCTGGACTTGTGCTGTCGCACGTGCGACGTCGACGGCGTCGATACGGCGCTCAAAAATGGGGCAAAGGTACATGGGCGGCGGTTCGCGGCACACTTGCGCGCGGTGCTTCACGTAGCGCTCGATTCGTCCGATGTGGCCCAGGAAACTGCAGACGCCGTATCGCATATCTGCCAACGTCTCGATATGGCGAGGGGCGAATGAAGGTTGAACTGGTTCGGCAGGCGCTCAAAGTCGTTTCTGGAGGGCAGACGGGCGCCGATCAGGCGGGGTTGCAGTGGGCGATTGACAACGAAGTCGAGCACGGTGGATGGTGTCCGAAGGGGCGAAGAACCGAGGCAGGCGCCGTCGACCTGAGGTTCCACCTAATCGAAACGCCTTCAGCATCGTATCTTCAGCGCACAGAATGGAACGTCCGCGACAGTGACGCAACGATCATCTTCACGATGACGGAGCCGTTGACAGGCGGTTCAAGGCGAACCGCCGAATTCGCGCGCAAGCACGAGAAGCCATGCATCGCTTTCACTCCGGGACAGCCATTGGACAAGCTGGCTGAATTCCTCTCACGCCATCCGGTTCGGGTACTCAACATCGCTGGCAGTCGACATTCAACTGCCCCCGATGTTGGCATCTTCGTCCGACAGTCGTTGGACGCAGTTATCCGACTGCTCGACAGCACCGCAGAGCTTGTCCCGATCCGAGACCTGGTCCATGGCTGCGGGACTGGATACGACCGGCTCTTGGTGTCTGCGCTCGTGGAATTGCTAAAGCATGTCTTTCTGCTTTCGATCCCGCTGATGACGAAACCGATAAGTCTCGAGGTGCTCGATACCGAAGCGCTGCAGCCAGCGCACGCAAGAGTCTTGAGACGCTGGCTGGCAGAAGCCCCCGGCATCGAACAGGTATCGCTCGAGTGCCTGCGCGAGTTTCTATCCAACCTGAACTCGTGGGCGATCTTTGTGACCGACCAAACGGCAGCGACATGGCCCGGTTCGGAGACCATGCAACATAGAACGATGATGAACCTTTGCCACGACATCAAAGAGCGAGCCCTTGCCACGGCGCTACAGGGAGTGCCCCTCTTACAGCTCACAAGATTGGCGAGTCGGTGGCTCACCGAAAAAAAACAGAACACGGTTCCTGATGTCCTAGAAAGTCTTGGTTTGACCGCGGACACGCTGGTCGAATTGCCGGAAAGCGAGTTGCAGCGCTTGAACTTGATTGCGCGCCTGGAGGAAGAGGACCGGGCTCATCTCGCCAAATTCGGTCGGTTCCTGGAGGAGGATGGTGTCGGGAGGCAGCTTGTCAGCGCTATTAAGGCAGTGGTCGTCGATGTTTGACGAGCAAAACTTTTTTAGATGACAGCGCATTTGCGAGTGCAAGTCTGCGAGCATGTGACGCTGGGTGAGTCTGGCGAGCCAGATTAACAGGAGTAGGACATGGCCCCGAAGAACTGGTCGGACGTTTTACTGAAGCAAACGCGGGATGTCCTACAACACGTTGGCTGCTCAACTACCGTGATGATCCCTTTGAAGCACGTTGACGGCCGCTTCGGGATTGCTTCCGGCAACGCTGAATCCGGCAGCTATCTCGTTGCGGATCGCGCTAGTTCTGACGTCCATGTCTTCACGTCCGTGACCGCGCTGATCGAAAACGGCTGGGCCATCGATTGATACCCCCTTTGTAGTCCGCCACACTCACGATGTGGTTCAAGATTGCCGACTTTGTGCCGATATCTTGGAGGCGGCGGGATGGGCGCGTCCCGTCCGGAGCCCACCATCTTGATTCATCACTTATCATTTTGATAACAAGAACAACGCCATGCCCGATTTCGCCGATATCAAAAGTCTCCTGGATGTGCTGCACGATCCGCTCGCCGTTGCCTTGCGGGCCCGCTGGAAATCGTTCAATCCGTTTCGCGTGCTCAAGGCCGAAAAGCGCGAGCTGAAACACACCACGACGCTCGCGTGGCTGCTCGATCCCCGCGAGAATCACGGTCTCGGCGATCATTTCCTGCGCGGCTTCCTGAAGAACGTGTGCGAGGCCGCTGGCGATCACACCACACTTTTGCGCTACGAGACCGACAACGACGCGATCGTCCGCGTGCATTCCGAATTGCAGATGCGAAAGATCAAGGGCAATCGCATCATGCCCAACTTCGATAGCGACGCGGAGTTCGATGGTTCGGCGAACGCCACTGAGCGCGACAAGCGCCGCATCGATGTGCTCGTGGAAGGACAGGGCTGGGCCGTCGCGGTCGAAGCCAAGATCGGCGCAGGCGAAGGCGACGAGCAGCTCAACGACTATCGCCGGACGATCCACGGGTGGGCTGATGTAACCGGGCGAAAGCTGCTGCTCGTGTATCTCACAATTGACGAACAGGAGCTCGAACGCGTGGGCTGGATCAACGCCCAATGGAGCACGGCCGTCGCGCAGCCGCTGCGCACGGTGCTCAATGCGTCGGGCGCTTCAGCTCAGCTGGGCGACCAACAGCACGCGTTCCTTGCAAGCTACCTCGACATTCTCAGCGAGATTGCTGATGACGAAAACGGCATCGTCAAACGGCATCTTTCGGAGCTCGCGACGCGCCACGCCGGGGCATTGCGTCGTCTGAAGGAAGTCATCCGGACGTCTTCCGGCCAAAATGCCGAGCAAAATGCGAATTGGATCGTGCTTTATGAGCGCAACAAGCCGCTGCTGGACCGCTTGCTCCAAGACGTCGATCTCGGGTACGAGTTGCGGGCCAAGATGATTCGCGAAGCGATCGCGTCGCAGGGTTTCCTGTCCGTGAAGGACGACAATTCTTATCTGCGTTTCATCGTCGCTGACTGGCCCGAGCGCTTCCCCAAGATCATCGAGCCTTCGGATCCCCGCTTGCCGCGCGTGCTCTACGAGATCCGCAACGACTCGAAGACGCCGCACCGCGTCTTCGTCGCGCTTCAGGTCTGGCACCTCGACGAGGATAAGTACAAGCATGAAATCTATCGCGAACATCGGGTCGCAATGGTGCGGGAGATGCAGAACCCTCAGAGCGCGGTCCACTTTCCGCGTCTTTTCTCGAAGAATGTAGCCAGGCCTCAGTTAAACGACAAAGTGCAGTCGCTCGTGAACATGCCCATCGATTGCGATATCCAGACGCTCAATACCTCGCACTTCGCAGCAGAGCTAAATCAGTTCGTCGCTAAGACGTCGAAAGAGATCGAGCCGTTCCTTCTCAGTTTCCTCGCGTGAGGCATCGACGTCACGCGACGCGCTGGCCTCGTAGGCGAGCTGGCGCTTCTTCATTCCAACATCGAGAGGAGCCTTGATGGCTTGCAACACACTGATAGTGCCGGACGGCCTTGCGGCGCGCACGGCCCGTCTTGCGGCAGCACGTGAGCAACGGCACGGCATGCAGGTGATGACGATCGAGCAGGCAGCGGCGCGCCTCGCGGGCGGCTTCGCGCGCCAGATCGATCTCGCGTCCCTGCGCGGCGCGCTCAAGGCAGCGTTGCCCGTCACCGAAATCGGCGAACTGGAGAGCATCAAGTTGCTGCCCGGCATGATCGACGCCGCCGCGCAAACCTTGCAGAGAGCCTGGCACGCTGGCATCGATCTGACGGCGCGCGCGCATGTCCATGCGCGCATCGACGCGGTGGCGAAACTCGAATTCGCCGTGCTCGCGCAGCTCGCGCCTGGCATGATGCGTCCGGCCGATATCATGGCGGCGGCCATGCAGCGCATCGAGCACGCGAGCGCTGTGCTCGGCAACGTGGAAATTGCCGGACAAACGGATGTGGCGCCCTGCTGGCGCCCACTGCTGCTGGCCATTGCGAAGCATGTGCCGGTCCGATGGTCCGCCGGTCCGCGTGCGATGCCAAAGTGGCTCGAGGGCAGCAATATCGCTATCTCGCGTGCGCCGCGCGCGACGCCCGCCGTCACTACTGTGAACGCGGCCACGCCGCTGCACGAAGCGATCGAAGCGATGCGCTGGGTGCGCGGGCTGCTCGCGTCCGGGCAAGCCATGCCCTCGGAGATCGCAATCGCGAGCACGTCGACGGCGGAGTACGACGACTTTTTCCTGAGCTTGAGTGCCGACGCCAATCTCAATCTGCACTTCGTCCACGGCGTGCCAAGCGTTGCGACACGCGACGGGCAGGCGGCCGCGGCATTGGCTGAGATCGTCGTGCGCGGACTTTCGCAGTCGCGTCTGCGCCGTCTCGCCGTGTTATGCAAGGACGCGGCATTGTTCGATGCGTTGCCGAAAGGCTGGATGCGAATCTTGCCGCCTGATGCACCTCTTGCGTCGCTGGACGCGTGGAAGCGTTTGCTCGAGCGTGTGAAGGCCGAGCACTGGCCAGATGGTCAGGATCACGGCGCGGCGTTGCTGGCGCTCGTCGAACGGCTCGCCGGCGGCGTCAACGCAGCAGGCGAAATCGGCGAAGCCATGCTCAAGGGGCGCGCGCTCGCGATCTGGCGTGAAGCGCTGCTCGCCGGGCCCGCCGCGTCGATCGATGTGACGCTGGAAGGCGCGAGGTGCAGCGACGAGCGGGAGGCGTCCGTCAGCGTCGCGTGGATGCCGGCCAGCGCGCTCGCGAGTTCGCCCCGCCGCTATGTGCGGCTGCTTGGCCTCAACGCCTCGCAATGGCCGCGCGCCAATGCCGAAGACCCGTTGATTCCGGAACACATCATCCCGTCCGCCGAGTTCAGTCCGCTTCCCGTAAGCGCTGCGGATCGCCTGGACTTCGAAACCATTCTGTCAACCACAGCCGAACAGGTTGTACTGTCGCGCGGGCGTCGCAATGGCGAGGGGCGCCAGTTGGGACGCAGCCCGCTGCTGAACGGGTTTGACACTGAGACGCTCCTCGCTCGCTATAGCCCGCCGGTCCACGCATTCAGCGAAACCGACCGGCTCATGGGCAGGCCGGTCGAATTCCGAGAATCGCTGCAGGCGACTAGCGCGCGCGTGTGTTGGACCGATTGGCACCGCGCCGACATCACCGCCCACGACGGTCTCGTTCGCGCCGATCATCCGCTTCTGGCCGACGTCCTCGGGCGCACTCAGTCGGCCAGTTCGCTGCGGCACCTTCTGCGCAATCCGCTCGGTTATCTGTGGATTTATGCACTCGGCTGGCGCGAGCAGAAGAACGGCGCTGAACCACTGATACTCGACGCACTCGACACAGGGAATCTCGTCCACGACGTGCTCGATGTCGCGTTACGCGATCTCGAGAGCAAAAATGGCGTGACGCATTCGGACGACGTTGCCGTCGCGGCAGCCGTGGAGCGCGCGGCACTGGCCGTTGCGAAGGAATGGGAAAACGAGCGGGCCCTGCCGCCGGCCGTCATCTGGCGTCGAGCGCTCCACCAGGCGCGTGAGCTGGCTTGCGTCGCGCTGAACTGGCGCGACGACCTGCTTCCGGGCGCCAGCGCCTATGGAGAAGTGCCCTTCGGGGGCGCTGCGCCGAAATCCGACGCCGGTCTTCCACTTGGCTGGAACGCGCAAGCACCCGTAGCGATTCCCGGCACGGGATTCAGCGTCAAGGGTTACATCGATCGGCTTGACATTGCGATTGGTTCCAGCCGCGCATCGGTTCGCGACTATAAGACCGGACGAACGCCCAAGGAAGGCATCAGATTCAACGGAGGCAGCGAACTGCAGCGCTGTCTTTACGCCTTCGCCGTGAAAGTGCTCCTGGGGGGGAATTTGTCGGTCAGCGCGTCGCTGTTCTATCCGCGCGACGCCAGCAATCTTGTTCTTGACGACGTTAACACCGCGCTCGGCGAGCTCGCCAGCTGGCTGAAGGCTGCACGAGCGAGCTTCGCTGCCGGTGCGGCTCTGCCCGGCCCCGATGCCGGCTCGAAAAACGACGACCTCGCGCTCGCTCTTCCCGCGAACGCCAGTGCGACCTATTGCAAACGCAAGGCGCAAGCCGCCGCCATCCGGCTCGCCAACTTCTCCGCCGTCTGGGAGGCACAATGACACACGGCAAGACCCAATCGCTCCGCGACGATCATGCCCGCCGCATCGCGATGTGCGTTCACGATTTGTCGCTCCTCGTCGAAGCAGGTGCGGGTTCGGGCAAAACGGCTGTGATGGCGGGGCGCATCGCGCTCATGCTCGCCAACGGCGCCGCGCCGGGCACCATTGCCGCGGTCACGTTCACCGAGCTTGCCGCCAGCGAGCTGCTCTCGCGCGTACGCGAGTTCGTCACTGAACTGTCGGCAGGGCGGATCGGGCCCGAACTGCGGATCGCGCTGCCTGACGGCTTGTCGTCAGTGCAACTCGCCCATCTCGCCGCGTCGTCCGCAGCCATCGACGAAATCACGTGCTCGACCATCCACGGCTTCTGCCAACGCCTCATCAAGCCGTATCCGGTCGAAGCGGATCTCGATCCCGGCGCGAGCGTCATGGTGCGCAACGAGGGCGATCTGGTTTTTGGCGAAATCGTCGACGGCTGGCTGCGCGAACGCCTCGTCGGCGCGCAGACGAGTGTGCTCGCCGAAATGGTGATGGAGAAGCCCGCCGAGACAGTGACGCTCGTGAAGAAGATCGCCGAGAACCTGCGACGGCGGCGCACGCTGCGCGCGAGCGCGGCTCCAGCGCTCCAGGCTCTCCTGCAAGTGTTCCTGCGGGAAGCCACGGACTTCGCCGATTTCGCGCGCCGAGCGCCGGCGTCGGAACCCGATTCGGCACGGATCGCGGGCGCTCTGGAGAAATTGGCCGCGAGCGTGGCGGCGAACGTGAATCCCATGGCGCCTGCGGCTCTTGTGCGCATTCTCGTCAGTCGCCCCGACGAGAGCGTCTGCACGAAGCAAGGTACGTTTCGTAACTACAGCAAGAAAGGCAAATGGAACGAGGCGGCAAAAGCGCAAGGCTTGAGCCGGGCGGAGGGCGACCGCCTGAACGAGGAGGCCACCGATCGCTACAACGCATGCCGCGATGCCTGGACCGCCCTCGGCGAGGCGGCTGCGAGCTGTGCGCTGGCCGCACTCATCGACGAGGCGAAGCAGATCCTCGCCCGCTATCGCGAATACAAGCGCACCACGGCGCTGCTCGACTTCGACGATCTGATATTCGCCGCGCGCGACCTGCTTCGCGATCACGACGCCGTGCGCCGCGCGCTCGGCGAGCGCTACCGCCATGTGCTGGTCGACGAATTCCAGGACACCGATCCGCTTCAGACGGAGATTTTCTGGCGTCTGTGCGGCGATCCGGCGGTCGGCACGGATAGTAAGGACTGGACGCAGTTCCGCATCCGGCCTGGCGCGCTCTTTCTGGTCGGCGACCCGAAGCAGGCGATCTATCGCTTTCGCGGCGCCGATGTCGGCGCGTACTTGCAGGCGCGCGACGCATTTCGCGCGCAGAACCCGCAGAGCGTGCTGTCGATTTCTACCAACTTCCGCTCCTGTTCGCCCATTCTCGACTACGTGAACGCGCGCTTTCAGGCTGCGCTTTCCGGCATTGGGCAGCCTGGGTTCATTGCGCTTGATCCTTTTCATGGCGATCGCGGCGAACAGCCATGCGTCGCGGCGATCGATATCGCCGTGCCGGATGCGGACGGTGAGGCCGATACGACGCGGCAACGCGACGCAGAAGCGGAAGCCGTCGGCGATTTATGCGCGCGGCTCGTGAGCAGCGGGACCGTTCTCGACCGTCGCACAGGTGAGACGCGCGCGTGCCGGCCCGGCGACATCGCCTTGCTCGCGCCGACGGGCAGCGACCTATGGCGCTACGAGGAGGCGCTGGAGCGCCGTGGCATTCCGGTGGCGACGCAAGCCGGCAAAGGCTTCTTTCGCCGTCAGGAGATTCAGGACCTGATCGCGATTACGCGCGTCCTCGCTGAACGCAAGGACGCGCTGGCGCTTGGCGCGCTGTTGCGCGGACCTCTCGTCGGTCTCACGGACGAGGAACTGCTCGATATTGTATGGGCGCTGCCGCGCACCGGCGACGGGGAGCGGGTCGCGCGTCTGGATCTTACCGTGGACCGGGAAGCCATCGCGCATCCGCTCGCACGGGATGTCATCGGCAAATTGCAAGCGCTCACGAGACACAGCCACGCCACCACGCCGCACCATCTGCTTTCCCAGGCGATCGATGTAATGCGGGTGCGCCACATCCTGCGCGAACGTCATGGACGCGAAGCCGAGCGCGATCTTGCCAACGTGGATCTCTACCTCGGTCTGTCGGCCGCCTACGCGGTCCGTGGCCTTGGCGCATTTGCCGAAGCGATGGCTGTTGCGTGGTCGGACGAGGAAAAGGCGGTCGAAGGACAGGCGGACGCGCAGGAAGAGGCCGTCGCGCTCCTCACCATACACGCGTCAAAGGGTCTCGAATGGCCCGTCGTCATTCCAGTCAACACGATGACGGGCGTGAAAGCCGCTGATGGTGCCGTGGCGCAGCGCGCGACCGACACGTTCCTGTGCCCGATTCTGGGCATCGCTCCCTCCGGCTATGCGCAGGTGCGGGAAGATGAGAAGGCGGAACTCGCCCGCGAGCGCATTCGTCTCTGGTATGTCGCCGCGACGCGTGCGCGCGAGTTGCTCGTACTGCCGCGGCTCAATGTAAAAGCGCCCGAAAATGCGTGGATCGGACTGCTCGATCTCGCCATCGACGCGCTGCCCGCGCTCGACGTCGGGGGATTGGCGTCAGCCGTGCGGACGGCACCGACCGTTCGGGAAAGCGCCCAAACGCGCACCACATTTGCGGCTGAAGCGCAGGCGATCGCCGAAAGGGAGCGCAAGCTCCTGTGGCTTGCACCGAGCCGCGAAGAGAGCACGTCCGGGCCGGTGCTGCAGAGGACGGAGCCGGACGCATCTCAGTCTATCGTTACGATGCTCGATGCAGGCCCGGGCGCCGCGATCCAAGGCAGCCGCGAGCGAGGGCTCATCCTGCACAAGCTTTTCGAGGAAGTGCTGACCGGCGAAACGGCCGACGACCCGACGGCGCTCGCCGCTCGCGCGACTGAATTGATTGCCATGTTCCCGCGGCTATCGACGGCTGACGCGGCACGCCGAATTTCCGCCCAGGAACTTGCCGACTGCGTCGCCCGCACGTTGCAGTTGCCCGAGATCGCGCCGTTACGGGCGACGCTCGTCCCGGAGTATCCGGTCTACCGCGCAATCGAGGAAGGTAACTGTGAGACCGCTACGGCGGGTGTCGCCGATGCCCTGACGCTCGGAGCCGACGGGCGCCCGGTGGTCGTCATCGACTGGAAGAGCGACGTCCGGCCCGACGCAGGGACCGTAGACCACTATTGTGCTCAGGTGCGCGCGTACTTGGACATTACGGGCGCGCAACGCGGACTGATCGTGTTCGTGACGACAGGCGCTATCGTCGCCGTCGAGCCGACGATGGCCACCGACGCAATTATATAGTCCACAGCGGCGGCTCATGTCGCCGCGTACGCCACGGCTTTCGCTGACGTGGCGAACATAGGGGACGCCGTCTGTCCGCTAGGTCTGAGAGACTTCGTCCAGTTCGACTTTCGAATTGGACGAAGCACTTGAGGATCCGCAGTCCGTTTAACGACTATTACGACACGGCGATGGCGCATGGCAGCGACCCGTCGCGCGTGTTCGTGCGTAATCCAGAGACAAGCGAAGTGAAGCTCGATCGTGACGGTGCCGGCGTGTGGGACCGGTATGGTCAACTCGGCGGTATCGCTGACGCTTTCGAACTAAGGAGCGAAAGAGTCTATCTGAGTGCGTGCCTTGTCGTCTTCTGCGGACGCGTCTATAAGGCGCTGCGTGTTCACCGATTGCATGGCGACGCGGCGAGGGCCGTAGCTGATGTGAAACCGAATGAAATCGAACAGCGGGTCTTCTATGACGGAGCTGAAGCGTGCCAGTATCTCGAAGCTCTGCTAGGACGAGAACGGCTGAGGAAGAAGCGCGAGTCGCTTTTCGAGTATGACAATCCGCTGGCCAACGGAACGCTGACCGATCGGCTGGAGCGCTATTTCAGTCAACAGGGAAGTGCGGAGCTCATGCAGTGGAGCATCGAGAACAGGATTGCCATCGTCGTCCTGCGTATCGGGGGCCGCTTCGAAAAGTCCATCTTGCAGGTCAATCCGCCGTTGAAGGATATCCAGTTCTATCGGCTTTTTGGTGCGGCCGAGGCTTTTCAGGAACTCGACATGTTTTGGGGCGGCGTGCTTGCTCCGGAGTCGAACCCGACTATCGGCATCAGCGAAAAGGACCGAATCGCACAGCATGGATTCGATGCCCGGAGTTTTAGGAAGGGTCCTTCCAGGAAGCGCTGAAACCTGAGGAGGCAAGACGTCCCGACCACGGCCCACACTGCTATTCGTTCATTTCCGGAGACCCACCCGCTTGTACGATCGTTACCGCATCCTCGCCACTGCCATGCATCTTCCGTCCTTGGAAGAAGCGTCCATCCGGCAATTCCTCGATCACATGAAAAGCCGTATGGAAACCAAGGCAGTTCGCCTGCACGCGCTTTTGCCTGGAATCAGCATCGAAAGCAGCCGCGATGCGATTGCCCGTGCGAGCGTGATGCTCGACTGGAAACGTCTCGAAGAACAGTTCGAGCTCGTGGAGACGCCAGAAGACTTCAAGGAACAGACGTGGCAGTTCATCGACACTGCTGCCGCATGCTTTCAGCCAGCCGCCGACGAAATGCCGCTCGCGGTGCTGCCGCGCGTCGTCGTGCGAACGTTTGCCGACCGACTCGCCAGCGCGCTGGCCATCGATGCGCCTCATGCATATCAATTGACGGCCGAATTGATGGGTGCGAGCAACTGGCTCGAATTGGCCGGGCTCAAGCCATTCGTACCGATTGCAGAGCACCTGTACTCGTATAGCGTCAAGGTCATAGAAGGTGAAGAGTATGCGCACCTCGAACCGTGTCTTGCCGCGCAGTGCCAGGATGAAGAGTTCGAAGCGTAGACCGTGTCGCGCCAGTTGGTGTTCCAGGGCGACGCGGCGCAGAACGAAAGCGTCGACCGGCCTTCTCTTCTTTCCGCAGCAGCTACGGTCGTCAAATGCCGCCTGCTCGATGAACAGCACGAACTCGTCGACTGGAAGGGGCGGGCGGCAATCGCTGAACTCGACAAGATCTATCCGGTCGACTGCCGCCGTCCGCTCGCGCCTGGAAGCAAGACGCATTTGTTCTACACTCAATTGCGCACGGCGCTTTATGCGGCGTACCTGCATACCGGCAACCTCGATCTCGCCTATGCGGAGCGCGAGATCCTCGTTGCTCGCGGGCGCTATTTCCGCGCCGACTATGAGCGCCTGCTCAAGGAGTGGGCGCCCCGCGGTTCGAAGGCTCACGAACGTACTGCGCTGCGCATCGTGTGAAGCGGGGCGCTCATCGAGGCGGCCAGGCCAAACGGTGGCTCTTGCCCGCGTCAAGGCCAAGTCAGTCCGAAACGTCCCACGTTCTGCCAGTTTTTTCGAAGAGACGCTGCACCGAGAGGTTCGTCCAGTTGATGAGGCTCGCGCCGTCGTCTGACAGCCACGCTTCATTCTCGTCACCGGGTTGGCTGCCGCGCAGCTCCGCGATGAGGTAACGCGCAAACGGTGCAATCGCCACGATCGCGCGCTCCGGCCGATTGTCGAGCCGGTATCGCACGAGATAGCGCGGCGCACGCTGGCTGGACGTCTGCCGCCGCTGCGCGTAGCGCCGCTCCCGTGCGTATGTGATTTCGATGGATTGCAGGACGCCGCGCTCAATCAACACGGTGCTCCGACATGACTTTGATTTCGAAGAGCATGTTTGCGCCAAGGTCAGAAATTGTCGGCCCAGCGCTCCCAGAAGCCAGGCTCGTCGTGATGTGCGTTTTTCATCGCCTGTTCGAGCGAGACGATCCAGAACCTGACGTCTTCGAAGCGCATCGAGCCATCCGCGAATTCGAGAAACGCCTGAACGCGCTGATAGGTCGGGTTCTCGGAGTCGTAGGGCACGTCAATGTAGATCTGGCCCGCGTAAGAACGCATCGTGTTCTCGCTGGCGATGTGACCACACTCCTTCCAGCCGACCGCGTTCGCGTCGAGCCACGCGATGATCTGCTTGCGGCTATCCAGACTCTCGTATGACCTGCGAGGCTCCGCTAGCGGCTCTGCGGGCGGAAACGTTAGATAGAGCACGTCACGTTGTTTGGCGCGAGCGATGGCATCGATGTGTTGCATAAGCATCGGCATGGGGTTTCCTTGTTCTCAGAGAACTCATTTTGCTCATGCAAGGGACATGGGCCGTCCTCGCGGGGCTTGTTCAGGCGGGGACGGACATTGTCCCTATCGGCGGGTTCAATGGCGGAATGGCAAGGGAGACCACTCATGAAAACCTTCGTCATGCACGTCGTTCTCGCGCTTGCGGTCATCCATCCGGGCGCGGAGGCGGCATGCGTTCAGAACAAGAATCCTTCTCGGAGCACTCAGATGAGCAAGCAATACATACGCGACAACAACTTCCGCGTCATCGGCAGCATCGATACCCTTTCCGATGGCAGGCAACGCGCCTACGACGCCAACTTTCGCGGCACCGGTACTTACGATTGCCGCGCCGATCGTACCTACGACGCGAACTTCCGCGTGGTCGGAAACGGGAACCAACTTGTCGGTCTCATCTGGGAGGCTGCCGGAAAGTAACGCATCGCAAATCGCGAGCGCGCCGGCCATCTCGCGCGAGACTATTCGTAACGGCTGGCGCCCTTGCGGTATTCAGCTGCGAACTCGTCGCGCAGGTGCTGCGGTTCCAGGATCTCCACGTTCGCACCGAACGAGCGCAGCCACCAACGCAACTTCAGACTAGGCCGGACCGTGGCCGCGATGAGCAGACGGCCGTCTTCGAGCCGTACCGGCGGCGCCTGATCGTCCGAGATGCGCCAGTCCAGCAAATGGTTGCCGGTGTTGCCCTCGAATGCGAGCCGCAGAAGCACGGGCTCTTCGACCTTGAAATCGAACTGCTGCTCGTGTTCGACGAACTCGCGCAGGCTGAAGTCTTCCGGGTAAGTGAACGTCTTGCCGTTTTCGCAGGCTTCGAGCATGCGATCGAGCCGGAACAGGCCGCGCAGCGGATTTGGCTTGCGCGGGCTCGGAGCATGCGCCGGATCTTGCGCGATGAGATACATGACGCCCGCGGACTCGACGAGCGCGAGGGGCCACAAAGCCTTTCTCTTCGGTTCGACGTTATCGGTCATCGACAGAGGGCGGTATTTCACCTCCAGCACACGCTCGAAAAAAAGCGCCGTCTTGATGGCATTGAAGACGTCCTCCCCGGGCGCCGGGCGGATCAGAGCGAAGGCACCGTCGACCGAATCGACTTTACCCGGCCAGGCACGATGTAGACGCCCGTCGACGTGCTCCTGAGAGAGGCGCACTTCCGCGGCGAGAAAGAGGTTGTCGATGTCGCCGAGAATGACGGCGGGCAACGTGTGTCTGGCGATGCGCTGGAGCATGCGGAACGCAACGGCCTCCGATGCCACCATCAACGACGCGCTGCTGCTCGCGCCGCTCAGGAACGGCACGCGCTGCCAGAGGATTTCGCGCCGGCCTTCTTCCTGCGTCGAAATGACCAGTTTCTTCTTCTCGAGCGCCTCAAGATGCCGCCTGACTTTCCTGATATAGGTTCTGTGGCCCTTCCTTTCCAAGACCGACATTACTTCAGGCGTCGACATCCACTTGATCTCGTGCCGTGAAGTAGGCAACAACTCGAGAATCGATTCGTCTAAACTTGTTATGTCCACCACCATGTTTTTGGTTTCCTTCTCACCGTTACTGCCCCAATGCCACGTTGTGCCTCATTGCTGCAATCGTAGTTTTTATGCCTTCCGATTCGCGCGACGGCACGCTGCCTCCTCGACTCCGACAACGCGTTCGGCTCGTTACGGCACAAATTTAAATTCACTGGTCTTAGGGGGCGATTTCATATACTCCGCCTGTGCTTTCGGGTGATGCCACGCGAAGGTATCGAATACCAGTTTGGAGGGGTGATTGCCCGACGGCAACTCTAACTGCTGACAGATGTTCCGCGCCAGTTCCTGATAGTGCTGGTACTGTTGTTCTGATTTAATATCGCCCATTGTTGTGCTTCTCTTGGCCATCTGAAGAAAAGCTTCAATTACGGCAATGCTTTTTTTGTCCAGAGGAATGTTGGCATGCTGCATGATTGCACTGCCGACTTCTGAGTCTTGCGGAACGCGAAGCCGAAGGCCGCGAACGTACAAGTCCACGAGCTTGTACTTATGTGCGACGCCGAGGGTTTTGTACTGCTTTCGCACGTACGTTTGTCCATCTGCGTTCTTACGCTCCTGCGCCGTGACGTTCTTCATGCGGTTCGCCCAATGCGCCGCGATGGAACTCGCGAGTTGTTTGTGCCAACCGGAGAAATCGGTGACTAGACTTTTTGCGGTACTCGTTGGCGAGAACGTGTGACCGTTGCCATGCTCGGCAATGCCGAGAGCGGAATCCTGCGCGCACGCCCATTCACGGAATATGGACATTGGCCGGACATCATCGCTACCGGTCGGTATCGCCCGGATAGTACTGGCGTCAACACCGTAGCTGCGCAGCGCCGTGTCGATATCGCGATTCATCAGGATCTGGCTTGCGACGTCATAATTGCTCTCGAGGCAGGAAAGCCAGGATCGGGAAAGGGTGCTCATATTTTTCATGTTCGAGATCGTAAAGGGGCGATAGCGTGTACCGTTCTAGCTGCTTTCCCGGTTCACAAAACTCATTTTTCCCTGGCTGTGGAACACGGGCGGTTCTGCTTTGTAAGGCGATTTTTTGCGCTCAACCATCTTTTTCTGCAAAGCACGGACGCCTGTCAGTTCCGTCTGTCGGCATCTAATCGCCGATTCCGCTGACGCCTCAAATGGTCTTGAGTTCGCCTGGTTTCGACGTGTCGGTTACGCCATTGGAAATATCGGCGGCTCTTGTGATTTCTGAAGGCGAGGCCGCGTTTTTTTTGAAATGGCCACGGCGCGCTTACCCATGTTCAATAGAAGCAAGCAGGAAAGCGGGTCCGCTAACATGCTCTTACGGGATCGGCTTAATCACGCCACCAGTCCATGCTAATAAGGAACTCAGATTGGAACCAGTGGCCGGACCGCTTTCGCCGGTAAGAGCGGAGGAGATCGGCGGAGAGGTGGTCATTGGCCCGCCCCGGGCCGCGTTGATCGCTTGACATAACTTCGTCCTGTCGCGCGTCGCATCACTCCGTTGTTTCTCTTCCGTATCAGAGACATGGCGCTTGGCCGTGTGCGTTATCTACACGGTTATCCACGTGAGCTGTGGACAAGTACGAGCAACCTGTAAGACCAGTGGACGCCGCTTTCCAACTTCTTCCATCCGCTCGGGAACTTCCCGAACCAGCCAGGAACTGTTGATTTGCATCGACGAGGCTGAAGGTCTGAAAGACCGTCCCTCATCGAACAACAGACTGACGGCAAGAGCGTGGATCAACTCCCGCCAAATTTTTGGCTATAGTGCTTTTGGTTTCTGAGAAACGAGAGTTATTTGTTCATCGAAGCGGGCACAATCGCAAAATTTAAAATGAGCCGTCTACCCAAAAAAGTTCTTCGGTCGCCGCGTCAAAGTGTAAGTGAGGGCGTGAAGGCTTCGTGGAAAAATCCGGAAATCGCTCGCGCGCGTGGCGAACATCATGCTGCCGAGGTCACTGTAGATGGTATCACTACCCGATACAAGAGCGTGGCTCATGCGGCGCGAACGCTCGGCCTCGACGGCCCGCAAGAAATGCGGCACATCCGCTTTCGGGGCGAACTGAAAGAGCGGCATGCTGCGAGCGCCGGCGCAACTCATGTGTGGACGGGTGACGACGGCAAAGAGTACATCTTCCGGCTGGTCCACAAGGGCAGGAGCGAAAGTCAGCGCTCCACCAATCCCCGTCCGGTCGAAGCAGTCTGGAACGTCTGCGGTCGTCACATAGATTTTTCCAAGCCGGAGGTGCCGCCGTCGGTCAAGGAACAGATTTACAGCGAGTGCGCAGCGCTCGGCGTTGTGAGAGGCACGGCGGTAACGCATACATCCTCTTTTATCAAGTTCAAGGGCGACCGGGAAGCCGCCCAAGCTCACGCTCGTAGCTGGCCGTCAAACCAGACCGAAACTTATGTAGCCGAGCGCGATGATAACGATGTCGATGACACCACCTTTGAGGATCTGCATGACCGCGGTGAAATTGGCAGCGACAACGCTGAACAGCAGATCCGGACCGTGAAACAGTATAAGCGTCGTGCAGACACACGGAAGGCCGTGCTTGCGCGTTCCGAACGATGCGAGCGCAACGGGTGCGGTGAAAAGCAGCGCTTCCCAGGCTTTCTAGAAGTCCATCATATTCTCGGCGTCAGGAATGGCGACCGCCCATGGAACTGTGTGGCCATCTGCCCGAATTGCCATACAGAAGCACATTACAGCCCGGACAAGGACCACCTTAACCGGGAACTGCTGGACTATGCGTCGCGGTTCAGACGATAAACAGCCAAATTTCGATTGCTGGTCGCGCTGATGATGTCTAGTTGAGCGCCGGCCGTTCCAATTTGATGAAATTGGCGCCCAGAAATAGGAGCATCATCAGCCTCCGCGCCTCCCCGAAGCACAGTTGCGGTGCCGTGCGGCTCTGTTCGGCCATGCGCCGCCGGTCAAGGTCGACATCCAGTTTGAGAAGCCAGGGTCTCGTCCGCCACCGCTGAATGGCCGGTTTCCGGCGAGCAAATTGTCGGGTGCACTGCCTCAACCCGGCCATGATGAGACGCTCGTCCGGCGCGTCGCCCGGACATTCAGGCGGCGGCTAGGCGTCGGCAAATAGCCATTCGAGCGCCGAAGGCGGACGCCGCTTCACCGGGTATCAGAACACGTGAACGACGGCTGCGTTGCGCAATACCGTGTGCCGTGCATACGCTCGCCAATCCCAGTCGCCGTCGCGTGCTACGATGAAAACTGGGTAAGTAGGAGTAGGCTATGAACCTGGACGAATTCAAGCCATATCGTGGCTACTTCTATCGAGTCTCCGCAAACTTCGGCCAAGATGGCCAGTGGCGCGCCACGATTGATATTCTTCGGCGTCGTTGGGACGGCACCGCCGAAACCGTGATTTCGAAGATGGACGTGCCTGGCACGTTCCTCGCCGAGGAATTGGCCCTCGCCGCCTCGGGCGCCTACTGTCACGTTCTCATCGACGAGGCGAAATTTCAGACGTAGTTAGTTTCAAGACACCCTCCTGAATTCGACGACCCAGAGCCACCGGTTCGCGCCACGATAAGTGCGACGCACTGGTAAGCGTCCGGCAAAACGGCAGAAGCACTACTGAGGTCGGTTGAAAAAAGTGGACGCCAACATTCCGTAGAATTGAGGAATGCTGGCATTCATGAATCGAATCCCCAAGGCCGTGTACACGAAGGAATTTCTTGAGAAGCAGTGATGGAATGGGGCGGTGTTGATGTGCGTCAATGGGCCGCCGCGCCGGGCTAGTCGACTGCGTCATTGATTTGGCACCTGGCGGATTCGACGTGAAGGATCGTCATACTTCCACTTGATCGGCTTAGGATTTTTGTTGTGCTCGCCGATGTAGTGCATGAGTTTGCGATTCAGATCCTTTACTGAAGTGAAGATGCCCCGGGCAATCACATCACGCTGGATGCGCGAGAACCAGTTTTCCACTTGGTTAAGCCACGACGAGTAGGTCGGCGTGAAGTGCAGACGTACGTTGCGATGCGCGTTGAGGAAGGTGGCCACCCGCTCCGTCTTATGGCTACTCACGTTGTCACAGATGACATGGATTTCTCTGCGTTTGGGCTGGCTGGCCACGACGTCGGTCAGGAAGGCCACAAACTGTTCGCTGGTGTGGCGCGGCGCTGTTTTGCCCAGCACCTCGCCGGTCGCAGTATTGAACGCCGCGAACAGGCTGAGCGTGCCGTTGCGCTTGTACTCGAAGCCGTGACTCTCGGCGCGCCCCGGCGACAGCGGCAGCATCCGGTCCTTGCGGTCGAGTGCCTGAATCGCGGTCTTCTCGTCCACACAGAACACCGCTGCGTGCGCTGGCGGGTTCAGGTAAAGCCCGATCACGTCGGCTGCTTTGGCCTCGAAGTCCGGGTCGTTGGAGACCATGTGCCGCTCCAACTGCTGCGGCTTGACCCCATGCTTGCGCCAGATGCGCTGCACGGTCGAGACCGACACGTCGCCGAGCTCTGCCGCAAGCTTATAGCTGCTCCAGTGTGTCGAGCCGTCGGCGGGTTTGTGCTTGAGAGTGCGGTTGAGCACACGCGCCTCAAGTCTGGCTGGCGGCTGCTTGGGAGCGCGCCCGGGGTGTCGGGCGTACATGCCAGACAGTCGCTCGCTAAGAAAGCGCCCCGACCAGCGCGCGATGAAGCGCGAGTCGCAACCCAGTGTGCGCATGATGCTGTCGCGCGATTCGCCGTCTTCGAGCATCAGGATCAACTTCGCGCGTCGTACGTCCGCCGCACGCACCGTTCGGCTGCGCGCCGCCGACAGCAGTTGCTCGCGTTCGGTATCGGTCAGATTCATTTTGCCCATGACCTGCATCTGAACACACGTGGGGTGCCAATTCAATGATGCAATGCACTAGTGTGAGTTGAAATACAAGCCCCGGAGGTAAGCCAGAGCTAAAGTCGGAAGTGGTGTACGGGGGAGTTGAGGCGGGAAATTGAAGGCGGTGGTGGTTTCAGCTGAGAATCTGATTGTCGAAGTCGGAAACCAGCGAACAACAAAACCATCCACCATGAGCAAGGATACGAAAAAAGTGGTCATTGGTCTATTGGAACCCGGCCTCGGGCTGGACGACCTGATCCGTCAAGGGGCGCGGCAAGTAGTTCAGCAAGCGATTGAAGCGGAGCTGGCAGAGCTGCTTGAACGCTTCACGAACGTGAAGACACTGCAAGGGCAACGTGCGGTGGTGCGCAACGGCTACTTGCCCGAACGCGAGGTATTGACCGCGGCCGGGCCGGTCCCCGTGAGGGTGCCGAAGGTACGCGATCGATCAGGATCAGGGGTGAAGTTCAATTCATCGATCGTCCCGCCGTACGTCAGGAAATCGCCCCGTGTTAGCGCGGCGCTGCCGTGGCTGTATCTGAAGGGCATCTCGACGGGCGATATGGGCGAAGCGCTGCGTGTGCTGCTCGGCGAAGACGCGAAGGGCTTGTCGGCGAATGTCGTGAGTCGGTTGAAGGCGCAGTGGGCCGAAGAGCATGCCGCGTGGAGCCGGCGTGACCTGTCGAAGTCGTACTACGTCTATTGGTGGGTCGACGGCATACACACCGGGCTGCGCAGCGAGAACTCCGATGGCCAATGCCTGCTGGTGATCATCGGTGTGAAGCCGGATGGGAGCAAAGAGCGCGTGGCAATCGGTGACGGGTATCGGGAAACAAAGGCATCGTGGCTTGAGCTGCTGCTTGATCTGAAAGCGCGGGGCTTGCAAGCGGGTCCACGGCTGGCCGTCGGCGATGGTGCAATGGGCTTCTGGGCGGCTCTGCAAGAGGTGTTTCCAGCGACGCGCGGCCAGCGCTGCTGGTTTCACAAGATGGGCAATGTGCTCAATGCGCTACCCAAGTCGCAACAGGCACGCGCAAAGGCGGACATGCAGGCGATCTGGATGGCTGCCACACGAGCCGACGCGTACGCCGCTTTCGACCGTTTCGTGTCGATCCATTCGGCGAAATATCCGAAGGCAACCGAGACGCTGAAAAAGGATCGCGAGAGCCTGTTGGCGTTCTACGACTTCCCCGCTGAGCACTGGCAGCATTTGCGGACGACCAACGCGATCGAGTCGACGTTCGCGACGGTACGTCATCGGACGACACGTACGCGTAACTGCGTGTCGCGGCCTACCTTCCTTCGGTCTGGCATTCAAGCTAATCGAGGAGGCGGAGAAAACCTGGCGCCGCATCAACGGACCGGAAAAGATCAAGCTGTTGCTCGAAGGCGTCCCCTTCAGGGACGGCGCACCGGTGCAAGACGATCGACCGGTTCAGCAGAAACTCGCCGCTTGAAATCGACCGTCACGATGCTGCTCATACACCACTCTTGACGTTAGCTCTTGCGCAACGGTTGCTTACCCCAAATGCTCCTCGGAGGCGTTACGTTTTCGGTTTCAGCCGGAGCCCGTGCGGGGTACTGCTCATAGGCCACAAAATTCGATTCATCGTGAGAATGCTCTAACCGACGTGGCACTCAACCATATCGCCGGCACGCCGATGCGCGTTCACAAAGTCTGTCCGTGGGTGGGTCGTAATAAAACAATTTCACGCGACGGCAAGGGTGTACAGTAAGGAGACGACCATCACTTCGTCGGTTAGTTTTTTTGAGGTAGTTATGCGATTAAATATCAAGAAACCAATTCCTCCTGCGGAGAATGAGATTGCTTTCAACCGGGATCGTCAGGCGCGCCTCCGCATTCTCAAAGCTGAGGACGATAACCGGGCAGACCAGAGGCGCATCAGCTATTCTTGCATCGATTCGACCGTGAGCAAGTGGCGATTTCCTGCTAATGGGATGAGAATCTGATCGTGGCTCTCCATTTTCCGAATCCGAGCCGCAGCTACGATGCCGCAAGGCATTGCGTGTTTTTCTGGGGATATGACGATTCCCGGGAAATTACCTTTCAGGTTGACCGCGGAACGCTCAAAGGCCTGCAGCCGACACTGGGAGCCGACGAACAGTCCGTTTTGGTGGCCTTTGACGAATTTCGCGAAAAGCTACTTGAAATCGCGAAAGGTCGATACGTCCGCGGCCCGCAGAATCGATATTCGATTTGATGAAGGCCACGGTGCCGTTGAGGTATTGCTGGTGGTCGCAAGGCTCCGTAGGTCGAGACGTCGCTCGCGGTTGTGGAAGCCGTATAAGGTTTCTTTCATGCATAGAGTGATCGCATATCGCAATTTCGAGATTGATGTCCAATTGACTCCGGCTGCTGAAGACTTGTTTGACGTGACTTTTCAGATCAAAGGCGGCACTAATCTCGATGTCCTCGGCGCGCGAGGAAGCCGGATACCGCTGCGCAACGGCCCGTTCACTGAACGATGGGCCTATCTGGTGGGCGAAATCTCCGGGCAAGCGGCAATCGACGTGTTGCTTGGCTCTGTTGAGTGAGCCATCTTTTCTTCGACCGGGCACGCCTGCTCACAGTCAGGATCCGCGACGCTCGATAGCGTCGCGATCGAGAACGACTCAGCAAAACAGTCCGGACTCTTACACCAACCGGACAAATAGTAGAAAGGCAGTCATGAAGGTTCGATTGGTTGACGTAATAAATCGCAACGGCACCGTGCTGCACACGTACCCGATTACCCTGAGTGAGTCGAGCAACGTCGCCGACGATTCCGAATACCAAGCCAAGGCGCTTGAAGCGGCAGCGCAAGGCCGGCTAGTCTCTGACGCTGAGCTCGGCACGCTAACGGCCAGAATGCATGCGGATAGGGGCGGTCAGATGGCTCCCTACGGCGATGACCTGGACAGAACCTCCGAAACTCGAAGCTCGGTTTAGAACAGGCTGTTCGAGAACGCGCGCACCTGGTCTGGGAGAAGGACGGGCGCCCTGATGGGCGTGCGGAAGAGTACTGGCATCGCGCTCTTGATCAGCATCTTTGGGAGCGGGCCTACGTTCTCTGGCAGCAGGAGGGAAGTCCCGAAGGGCGGCAAGATGAATATTGCCGTCGGCTGGTCGATTTCCAAGCTCAGTGATTACCGCGTGCCGGCATCAGTCCGTATGGCGCGGCGACCGCCTAAGCAATGTGATCTTAAGGTAGATCCGCACGGAGCCCAGCTCCCGGTCGATGGTCAATGTCAGAACGGAAACGTAGCTGGGGATCACTTGTGTGACTAGCTGCCCGCCATCGAAAGAATGCCAGCACCGACGCTTCTTTTAGCGTGCTGCGTTGAAGTACA
This sequence comes from Caballeronia megalochromosomata, assembly GCA_001580565.1. Classification (GTDB taxonomy): domain Bacteria; phylum Pseudomonadota; class Gammaproteobacteria; order Burkholderiales; family Burkholderiaceae; genus Caballeronia; species Caballeronia megalochromosomata. The sequence goes on from LRBF01000201.1 coordinate 42,108, forward strand.
TGCGCACCGGTCGACGGCTCGCATCGACCCTGGAGATCAACGCACCTGGCAATGCAATGGCCCTCGACCCGCGCGACGAAATCAACGCCTTTCGGCCGCAATGCTGAAATCCTGGCGCTCGGCCGGTCGTTGAACAGGTTGTCCAAGATGCGCACCGGTCAATGGCGGCTCGGACATCGAGGCCCAAGAAATGACGCCAAAACATGGTTGGCCTTCCGGATAACTTAGATCAAGGCGGTCGATGCGCAACTCAGGAAACGTTCGTGTCCGCGACCGCAAAGAGCGGATGGGACATACTCACCCGGCGCACCAGCATGATTCCGTAAAGTCAAGACTGGGCCCCGCGGACACCCGTTCCCGGACGCCGCGCCCATGGACACCGTCCCTACGACGGCCAGCCCGGGCCATGCGAAGGCGCATCCCGTCACCCGCGCGTTCGATGCTTTCGCGAGCGCCGTCACGCGCTGGGCGGGATCGCCCGTCGCATTCGGGATCGCGGTCATCATCGTGTGGCTCGTGTCCGGTCCATCTTCAGGTTTCCCGATGGCTGGCAACTCGTCATCAACACGGGCAGGACGATCATCACCTTCCTGATGTGTTTTTCATACAGCAGAGCTCGAAGAAGGACAGCGTCGTGCTGCACCTGAAACTGAAGGAACTGCTCGCGTCCAACAAGCGAGCGAGTAACCACGGATAATTGCCTCGCATCTAGATAACCCTAGGTATGGAAGAACTCGCGGACGTTCGAAAACAGTCGAAACCGTCTACGAGCTTTAACCTGGAGAACGCCTCGCTATCGCAAGTCTATGACTGCAAGATGTGGCATTCGGGCCATGGCCTGAATGCTCGGGCGTTCGCCGTCAACCGTGAGCCGTGAACGGACGCGGAACAGTTCTTCTGCCGGCTACGCATCAGTGCCAGCTCAAGCGCTGTGCTCCTCACGCCGTAGCGCTGGTCGCCGCCCCTGGCATGAAGTGGTTTGGCCGGGCGGTGCAACACCTTATACGACATAGGTGTTGCACCTCGCTTTGAGGCCGCCGAGCCATAGGCCATCTACCACCGAACGCCAGAAAGCCAGTCAACAACCGGCCGGGCGTCAGCGCCGACAGTGCCGCGCCGTAGATGGCTCGCTCCGCGCAATGCCGCCTGCCACGCGCGTCAGCACAACGCCGGCGTGGCGGGGACCTTTTTGTCGTACCGGGTAAAAGGGCATCTCCGTTAGACGACTTGTGCTGGCTCGTTATCACCCTGTTTTAGCGTTTTTCAGCGTTCTCAGATAGCTGTTCTCTTTTGATCGACTCGGGCGAGCCACCCACGCCATCCTGCCTATACTCGGACAGCGGTGAAAAAGACAAGGCCATTCAAAAGAAAATGAATAGGGCACGCGACGCCTGGTCGAGTGTTCTACTTTCTTGCATTAAACTACGGTGATATCAAACCAAGCCGTCGGGCGCTCGGGGAGAAGGCGTCATGAGCCGGCCGCTGCAGGAAAAAACGTCGCGCGCGTCGCGAATCACGCCTGCAAGGCGCTGGGCTGCATGGCTTTTAGCTCTCGTGTGCGTGCTCATTTGTGCCGTCGCGGCGCGCATGACGCAGATCGAAATGCAGAGCTCGCTGCGGCAAGCGCGCTACCTGTCGGAACTCGGGAGCGAGATCGGCTTTACTCTCGGTGAAGGCCCCAGCGCTAGCATCCGCTATCCCGCGGCGGGACCTTACGACCTGCGGCTCGGCTATGCATCGCTGCCATCGTTCGAGGAGCGGCTGACGACACGCGGATTTGCCGTCACCGCTCAGGCGCGCGGTTCAGCGGCGATGCTGTCGATGGCGGACAGAGGGCTCTTTCTTCCCTATGAAGAGAAGGACCGCGCTGGACTCGCATTGCTTGACGCCCGTGGCACCCAGCTATACAGCGCGTCGAGCCCCGGACTCGTCTACGACGATTTCGAGTCCATTCCCCCTGTGATCGTTAGCGCGCTGCTCTTCATCGAGGACCGCAACCTGCTCGATGAGCACGAGCCCAATCGCAACCCGGCCATCGACTGGGGACGCTTTGGCCGTGCGCTTTTCGATCAGGGAGTGCGCGTCTTCGACAAACGTGCGCCGCAACCGGGCGGCAGCACGCTTGCAACCCAGATCGAGAAGTTCCGCCACTCGTCGGGCGGACGCACCGCGTCGCCGACGGAAAAGCTCCGCCAGATCGCATCGGCCTCCGTGCGCGCTTATCTCGACGGTCCACAGACCATGCCGGCCCGCCGCCTGCTCGTTGTGCGCTATCTCAACTCGGTGCCGCTTGCGGCGCGGCCCGGCATCGGCGAGGTCAACGGTCTTCCCGATGGCATGGCCGCGTGGTACGGGCGCGACTTCGGTGAATACAACCGCATTCTGAACGCGCCCGTTTCGGCGGAAACGCTCGATGCGCAAGCGCTCGCGTTCAAGCAGGCGCTATCGCTGATGATCGCACAGCGTGCGCCATCGCGCTTCCTGCGCGCAGGCAGCCCGGAGCTCGAACGCCTGACCGACAGCTACCTGCGCGTGCTCGGCGCGAACGGCATCATCGCGCCGGCGCTGCGCGACAGGGCGCTCGCCGTGCCGCTCGCACTGAACCCGACGCCGCAGCGGCGCGAGGCGGTCTCGTTTGTCGCGCGCAAGGGCGTGACCGCGCTGCGCTCGAATTTGCTCGCGATGCTCGGCGTCCCGAGCTTTTACGATCTTGACCGGCTCGATTTGAGCGTCACCGCCACGCTCGACAACGTGGTGCAGCAGGCCGTGAGCGATCGGCTCGCGAGCGTGGCCACGCGTGACGGCGCGCGCGACGCAGGGCTGATCGGCTATCACATGCTGCGGCCCCAGGACGATCCTTCGCGGATCTCGTACAGCTTCACGCTGATGGAGCGCAAGGGCGGTGCAAACCTCATGCGCGTGCAGACCGACAGCCTCAACGAACCCTTCGACATCAGCCGCAGCGGACGGCTCAATCTCGGCTCGACGGCGAAGTTGCGCACGATCATCACCTATCTGCAGATCGTCGCGGCGCTGCACGCGCGCTATGGCGCGATGAGCGTGGCGCAACTGCGTGCCGTGACGCCCGATCGCCAGGATGCGCTCACGCGCTGGGCACTCGACTATCTCGCGAAGACGCCGGACCGGTCGCTCGCCGCGATGCTCGACGCCGCCGTCGAACGCAAGTATTCTGCGAGCCCCGGCGAGACCTTTTACACGGGCGGCGGCGCGCAGACGTTCAACAACTTCGAGGCCACCGATAACGCGCGCGTGCTCACGGTGGAGCGCGCGTTCCAGCACTCGGTGAATCTGGTGTTCGTCCGCCTGATGCGCGATATCGTCCACTATGAAACGGTCAAGGTGGCGGGGCCGTCGTCCGACTGGCTCGACGATCCCGCGGTGCGCCACGCCTATCTGACGCGCTTCGCCGATGCGGAGAGCCGCGTGTACATGAGCCGCTTCTACGGGAAGTACCGGCTGAAGACGCCGGACGAAGCGCTTGCGCTGCTGCTGCGCGACGTGCGCAAGTCGCCGCCCAAGCTCGCGACGGTGTTGAGAAGCGTAGCGCCCGACGAGCCGCGGGCGTGGTTCGACACCCGCATGCGCGCGTTGCTGCGTGGCACGCCATCGGCGTCCATCACAGACCAGGACCTCGCGAAGCTCTATGCGAAATACGGCATCGACAAGTTCAACCTCAACGATCGCGGGTATATCGCGAGCGTGCATCCGCTCGAACTGTGGACGGCGAATTATCTGCGCAGCCATCCGCTCGCGACGCTGAACGATGTTGAGGAAGGGAGCCGCGATGCGCGCGTCGCCGTCTATTCGTGGCTCTTCAAGACGCGCTATCACGCGACGCAGGACAGGCGCATCAGGCGCATGGTCGAGTTGCAAGCGTATGCAGAGATTGCAAAAGCGTGGCGCGCGCTCGGCTATACGTTCGCGTCGGTCACGCCTTCCTATGCGGCGGCGATTGGCGCTTCGGGCGACCGGCCCGAGGCGCTCGCACAACTGATCGGCATCGTGCAGAACGAGGGCAGGGGGCTCGCCATGCAGCGCATCTCGGCACTCGAATTCGCGAAGGACACGCCATACGAGACGCATTTCGTCCATGTGAGCGAGCCGGCGAAGCCGTTGATCGCGCCCGAGATCGCGGCTGTCGTTCAACGGCTGCTGCGCGATGTCGTTGCGGGTGGCACCGCGCAGCGCCTCGCCGATGGCATGGCATTGTCTGATGGACGTTCGCTCGACGTGTCCGGCAAGACCGGCACGGGGGACCAGCGTTTCAACGTGTACGCTCGTGGCCGGCGTCTCATTGAATCGCGGAAGGTCAATAGGACCGCGACCTTCGTCTTCGCCATCGGGGAGCGCTACTTCGGCACGCTCACCGCCTACGTGCGCGAGCCTTATGCGGCGCGTTATGACTTCACGAGCGCGCTCGCCGTGCAGATGCTGAAGTCGCTAGGGCCCGCGCTGCAGCCGCTGCTCGCCGAGGGACAAACGCCGGGAACCGAACGCGATGCGGAGCCGAAAATCAGATAGAACTGCGCCGTGCGGATGAAGATTTGTTCCGAACTCGTTCTCTACCACAGTGTCGGGACATTGATTGACGCTAGACGTTGGATGCGAAACGACGATGGCGCTTTCCGGGACGGTGTTTACCATTCACCCGTTGTGCGAGAGGGGCTGCACTTGCGGAATATGAGGTGAAGTTCACCCTGCTCGTTGTGATCCAGCGAGCATTTGACGGCTATGATGCTGCGTGCTCGCGTGATACACGTGCGGCATCGCCACAGGGGTCTCGTCGCCGTTCAGCCAGCGGCGAAATGCGACCAGATCCGCCGAACGCGCCCAGGAAGACCGCGCGCTAAGGAGCGCAATGAAGACCGTCCATGCAGCATGTCGGCTTCCACGAGAATGCAGCGTCCCGCCTCGCGGGTATAACCCGTCTTCGCAAGAAGAACGCTCCAGTCCGGCCAGTCGATGACGGGGTCGGTGTTCCGATAGAACCGCATCCGAGTGCCGATGGCTTCTTTGTGGCGGGAAAGCACCGTGAACGCGTCGATCAGCGCGTAGTGCGACGCGGCGTCCGCCATCTTTACGAGATCGCGCGCCGTGGAGACGTTGGCGGCCGACAGCCTCGTCGGATCGTCGAACCGAGTGGCCGCCGTGCCCCGCGCGCGTGCCTTATCGTTCATCTTTTGGACGAAGGCGCGCTGACCGCCCGGAAACGCGCGCGATTCTCAGATGACATTAACGCGAGGCGCAGCATCTCCTCGCGTTCGAGCGCTGCCCCAACCGGGAGCCGCTAGCGCGAATGCTTGAGCAGGTCGGCGTCATCTAGCAAGGCCGTATCCAAGAAGGACGCCGAACCGTATTGGAGGAATGATCGCCGACACGAGAGAGAGGCTGGATCAGTCGATTCCGAGCAGCCTTTGCCAATCGTTCGTGCGTCATCGTTCCTTCCGAGCATCAATAGCCAGCGGCGAACAATGTCAAACGAGGGGGTGGTGGTTTACATATACTAAAAGAATGGCCGCGAACGAGAAGGAGGCTGCCATGACTCAGTCAATGATTAGCTTGGTAGTGGGCCTCGCGGTCGTGATAGTCGTTGCGCTCGCGCTTGCCGGGCGCGATCGACGCAAACATCGATTTGCTACCGACGGGCGCATAGAACGATGGCTCGATTCGCATCACATGGGGTGGATGCATCATCGGCACTGAGGAACAAAAAATCCCGCCTCCGGAGGGCGGGTTTTCAAGCGAGGCGCTCGAGGCTTCGAAGGCGCCGTATGTGTGCCTTGCTGAAGCACGCCCGACAAGTAGAGGCCGTTTGCAGAAAAAGGCCACCGTTGTCGGCGTGCCACCGAGGCCCTCGTTGGATCCTTGATCTGGTGCGGAGCATGGCGCTTGCTCAGTGTCACGTAGGGCCAATGCTTGCGACCGGCTGCCAGCGCGTCGGAGATCGGCTACCAGTTCGGCGATGAAGCTTCGGCCTCTGAATGTCCGCCGTGGTTTCGATCAACAGATTTGGGGCCGTGTTCTATGTATTCATTCCGTGCACGGCCCGGCAAGGAAAGGAATGGAAAGGAATGCGCCTAGCGCGTAGGAAGGCATGAAGGACCCGAGCGGTAGAACCGCGAGGCGACGAAGCTTGCTTCTCGGTGGCATCGCGCACGGGCAGACTACGATGCGTAGCTCATGGGCGCGGTGCCATGGCACCGACGCTTGAACTGGAGTCATTGGTCCCTGCGTTGTACGGCTTCACGATGTCTCCGTCGAACACAGGAGGGGCTGAACATGCGTCTGATCGAGCAGGATGAACGCAAAGACTTTCTCGCGTCCTTGCAGCGCAATGGTATGGCAGAAGGCGATTTCGACCTTGTGGAAACGGATACGACGGACCCCAAAAGCGACGAGAACTTCGGTCTACAGGGCTATGTCACGATAACCAGGCTATCGACGCAGGTTGCGAAGGAATACCCGATCGGCGACGAGTGCGATTGGTTACAGCATTTTAGCAAAGATCTCGAGGCGGGCGTCTTCGATAAACAGGAATGAGATCCAGAACGTTATCGAAGTGCTGGTAAAAGACCGCCGCCTGGCCGACGCCTGCCGGATCTCAGATCCTGCGTTCGGGACGAAAAGAATGCGCGCAGGCTTGACTGTGGAGCTTCGGAATTTTCGAGAAGACCGTTCCGTTCGGAAACGTAAAATTGGGGCGTTAAAAACACTGCTTCCAGATCTTGCGCATCACTTGGAGAATGGTCGAGTCCCGAGGATGTCCCTGCCACGGCAAAGAAGCGGTTAGGCCACGTTGGTCCTGGCATTGAGGAAAACTAGTTGTCGCATATGCCGAACTGGCTCGCCAAGAAGTTCAAGACGGGAAGTTGGTCGGGCGTGAAAGCGTTGAAGGCATCGGCCACAGAGTCGGAGCGGTCCTCGTAGGTTGCGGCGACGCAAGCAGACGCCGGCGCGGGTTCGCCGCCGACGCGCTCGCCGCGATGCGCAACTACGGCTGGCCTGGCAAATTGCGTGAATTGATGAACTGCGTGCGGCGCGCGATAGTCATGTCGGAAGGGCATCCACGCGCATGACCTGGAACTCGGCAACTATGTCGAAGGCGTGCTGGTTTCGTTGGATTAGGCCCGCGAAGCGGCTGAACGGCAGGCCATCGAACTCGCCTTGCTTCGGCACCGCGGACGTCTGGGCGAAACCGCAAGCGAACTTGGCATTTCTCGGGTGACACTATACCGGCTGCTGACATCCTATGGGATGCGAGCGCCAGTAGATCCTTGACCTAAGAGGGAATATCGTCTTTCAACGGGGTCGCCGACGCGGCTATCGAACTTTCGCTCTCGCTGTCTCGCATAACAAGACGTGAATTTACATTAATCATTATTTACGACGCAATCGTCTTGCACGCGATGCGTAACTTCGCAATTCGCCGAAACTTCAGCTCGTAATCGCGCAATTGACGGCTTTCAGCCGATACTAACCCGCTGAGTCCGCACTATTTTATTGGGGTTTTATATCTGCCCGGCGCGGGGCGGCCTTTACGCACGCCGGCGGCTCTCGCGCCCTGCGTTACGAAAAGCGGCCGCCCGTTGTAGTGCCAATAGATTAAGCAATCGTGTCGACATTCCGTTTGACACGATGAAGCGTCCAGCTCCGGCTTGTCACTGCCCGAAATAGACCGGCTGAGTATCAACCGGGCCACGGGCGGTTGCGGGAACGCGCGGGGAACCCGATTGTGACGTGCCGGCAATTCCCGCGCCGTAGCCGCTATTTTGCGCAGCCACGCGGGCCTCAGCAGCTTGAATGTTGCCAGGGTATTCCGAATCGTTGGCGCTAGGTTTATAGCCCGCCTGCTCAAGTTGGAGCAGCTCGGTTCGCACTTGCGTGCGCGTTACAGGTGCATTCGGTTGTTGCGCGAAGGTTATGATGGGCGTGCCCAGGACCGAAGCCGCCATTGCTGCATAAAGTAGTGTTCTCATGATAGTTTCACCCAAAAGTGATTGTTGCCTTGCTTGGAATGCCGATGTTGGCATGCAATGCTTAAAGTATAGGTAATAATCTCTCGAAACTAATGTTTATTTATTTAAATTGGTATCACAATACAAATACAGTGTTTGCGATAATTACGAAATGGAGCTCGAAGCGATATTAAAAAGCGCCACCGCTGCATTTTTGGAAGCCCTTTCGACCACGGCCAAATACTTGAAAGTGGCAACCAGCACCGTCTGTGCAACCTCCAGCCCCTTTGATCTGCTGCCGCACCTCGAGCCGCTGCAGCCTCCGCCCAGTCCGCCCGACTGTTTCTGAACACGGTCATGCGTGCGGCACTCGAGGTGGCGGATTTCTTCCGCCGCTGCGGGCCGCAGCAGCCGTGCCCAGCGGCGTGCCATGAGCGCGATCGAACTGTGCCGCACCGCGGCCGTCGGCGGCCATGTCGAACAGTGCGACGCCTGCGGTCACCAGCGCATCACCTACGACTCGTGCCGGCATCGCGCCTGCCCGAAGTGCCAGTCGCTCGCCCGCGCAATAGCCAGAACACCGGGAGGCTGTCCCGCTCATCCGCGCTGAGTCATTTCAAGCCGAAAAACTTCCCGACGATTTCACCCCCTTCTTCGAGATCGGCGGTACCAAATGCTTGATGCATCCGGCGTAATTGGGTCTGTACCGCTAAGCGAGCTAGGTTCCGCAGTCGGGTCGTTGCGGGAGCATCAAGACAAGATCATCGCAGCGCTTGATCGCCTGCTGGGTGGATACTGATAGCCGGTCCTGGCGTGCCGGGCCTCGAATGGTTGCGGGATGCTCGCTTCGTGATGGCATGCAGTCGTGCGATCTTCTCGGGTCTGGTTATCGCGCGCGTCTTTATGTAGGGGAAGAAGCGCTAAGGGCATCACGTTCTAGGCGGCCGTAAACGGATGGCGGGCCGACACAATGCGTATAACTTGACACAAAGCTATTGATGATTCGGGACAGCTGACGCTTAGCCTCCTATCGTTTGTCCGATGGCAATGTGCCGAGATCGGGGCCGGCTACAGGTTCCGGCCATCTTCGGCCATTCAGGCGAAGCGGCTCTCGGACATTCGAGCGACTCTTCAGCTTCCGAAGCCTGTCCTTGACCCGGAAGAACGACGCAGCAGGAATGAGTCGAACGCGGGCTCATGCCGGAATTGGCCCAGACCATCGGCTTCCTTTTTTCGCGACCCGGCGCACCTCAGGTCAGCTTGTCCCCGGACCTAGCCATATCCTGCCCTGTGGCTCTTCACCTGATCGATGAACGCGCAAAGCTGTCGGGCCGACATTGGGAGGCTTGCCTTCTTCAGCGTTGGCGCTCTGCGAAATGTATGAAGTAACACGAACGTTCTGTACCGACGGAAAGACCGCTAATCAAGATTGGTTATCTTCAAGATCAAAGTATCTTGGATGTCGCGCGTCGCCGCCTAGAATTCATCTTGCCCCCATAACGTTCAAGCGAACCTGGAGCCACGCGATGAAGACGATCAATGTGCTCAGACTTGCCGCGATCGTATCAGCGATCGTCTTTTCCGTTAACGTGTCGTCGCAACCGAACGATACGGCCGCTGCCTCCTCGGCCACGCAGTCCACGAGTGCGGGAATGTCGAAGAAGGAGATGCGAAAGGCCAACCGAACGCTGAGCCGGAAGGTGGCACAGGAGCTGCAGAAAGGCGGCATCCAGATGAACGGCGTCCAGGTGATCGCGAAGAGCGGCGCGATCACCCTTGCCGGGCACGCCGCCGACCAGACCCAGATCGACAAGGCGGCATCGATCGCGAAGGACGTGGACGGCGTCTCATCGGTGAAGAATGTTCTGACGGTTCAGTATGGAGGGCAGTAGGGCGCGGCACGCGAGCGTGTCGATCGCGCACGCTCGTGCGCGGCCGAAGTTCGCATGAACTCGGTAAGCGCGCGATCGGCGTCGGCTAGTCGCGAACCTTAGCCTAAGTGTGCGCAATGCACTCTACTTCGATGAGAGGCTCGGGGCGTGGAAGTGCCGCAACGATGATCGTTGAACGAGCCGGTGAATTTGACGGGAAGACGTTATGCCAAACCTCGTTCATTGCCGCGAAATCAGCTTGGCGTGTCAAAAAAACCGTGCATTTGTCGACGTTTGTCATTGACGATCCGGCGGCCTCGACAATGGCTTGAACCTTCTTGAGAACAGCATCTGTCTGAAGACGTATGTCGGGTCCGGCATCGCCCGAAACTTGCCCCGATACATAGATCATGTTGCCCACGCGTATGCCTGTCGCTTA
>LRBF01000202.1 GCA_001580565.1 Caballeronia megalochromosomata
AGATCCGCAGATCATCGTCAAAGCGGAACATCAACCCGCTCCCAACGCCACGATCATCGCCTTGACCAGTGACGTGTCCTGCACTGAGCATTCCATATCGATCGCGACGCCGTTGGGCAGTCTTACGGACAGGCGCGCTTGCGGCGGCGCCAACGTCGGCGCTGAGGGAGAATCGCGACGTATCGCCAACGTCGCCGTCGGCTCTGCCGCCTTCAGTGTCGCGTTCCCGATCGTAACCACGGGAACAAACGCAGAAGGTTCGGGCTCGCTCGTCCTCGGTGGATCGGCAACGACGCCTGCCTTGCGGTACATGTCGACCCACTTGCGCAGTTGGTTGGCATTCACTCCTGCCTTCAGCGCCAAACCGGCAAGCGACGCGCCAGGCCGCAGGCATGCCTCGACCAAGCGACGTTTCCCATCAGGATCGAATGATCGTTTGCCCTTTGCCGAAACGTGCGTCACCTTCAGCGGCAGAAACTCGAGGTCAATCGTGTCAGGCGTCATCGTCGTTGCGTCCGCAAGTGTTGGTTGGGACGCAAGCGTGACCTCTTTCACTCCATCGCGCTACGTGCGGATAAATTCGCGCTTACGCTCGGTCGAGCCCGAGCGGTGATCGTCACGCACGTAGACCCAGAAGCGACCGGTCACCGTCTTTCCGTTTCCTGGCGCGAGCACCGCAACCGGTGTGTCGTCGACGTGTACCTTGCCGGGAACCAGCACGTAGCGCTGGATTGCTTCAACAAGCGGCCCGCAGAGCTCGGCGATCTGCCCGATCCAGCGGCCCATGCTGGCGCGATCCAGCGTCACGCCGTCACGTGCCGCGATCTCCGATTGGCGGTACAGCGGTTGGTGATCGGCGAACTTCGATACCGCAATGTCGGCCAGCAGGCTCGGATGCGCGATGCTGTGCTCGATGGGCAGGCTGGGCATCGCGGGCTGTTCGATGTGGCCGCAGTCAGGACAGCACAGCTTGTGACGGATCGTGCGGATCACTTTGAACGCAGCCGCTACGCGCGCGAGCTGCTCGGAAACATCCTCGCCGAGTCGCTGCATCGTTGTCGCACACTTGGGGCAAGCCGGATTCGGTGTAAGTTCGATTTCATCGCGTGGCAAGTGCGGCGGCAGCGGCTCTCGCGTGGGCGCTCGACCGGGCGTTGCCGTCGACGTCTTGTCTCGGTGCTCTCGCGTCTCAGCAGCGCCCTGACCGGCCGTCAGGTCTTCTAGCTGCGCCTCGAGTTTATCGATCTGCCGGGCCAGTTTCTTCGGACTTGCTCCCGAAGTACATCCGCCTGAGCTTGTCGATCTGCGCCTTCAGGCGTTCGATTTGGTCGTCCCGTGCGGCGATCTCCCGCACCATGTTCTCGATCGACGCCCGCTGCTCGAGCACCAGAGCTTGGAGCTCCTCGACGGTGGTGGGAAGCGGCGCAGATTGGGACATGCGTCGCAGTTTACGAGCCTTCGATGTGGTTTACAACATCGACAGAGCAGCGGTGCGTTGCGGGTGTCGCCAGTCGATGCCTTCGAGGAGCATCGATAGCTGTGCGCTCGTCAGATGGAACTTTCCACCGTCGGCCTGGGGCCAGATAAACCGGCCTCGCTCCAATCGTTTTGCGAGCAGCCAGAGCCCATCGTCGGTCGCCCAAAGCAGCTTCACGAGATCGCCGCGGCGGCCGCGGAAGATGAATACGTTGCCACCCAGCGGATTCTCTTCGAGCGCTGTCTGCACTTTCGCGGCCAGCCCTTGGAAGCCACAGCGCATATCTGTCACGCCGGCCACGAGCCAAACGCGCGTACCTGCCGGCAGCGCGATCACTTCAGGCATTCCTGCAGGAACGCTTCAGCGCGCTCGGCAGACAGACCTCGAATTCTCACACGCCGTTTGCCGATCTCCACCTCGATTTCGCACACGGGCGCCGGCATCGGTACGCCGCTCGACGCTTGCGACACCGCTGTCGGCTCAGGCCGCCGCAGTACCAATGCCGAGTCGATCACGTCGACGCTCAGTAGCTTCGTGCTGGGCACGCTCGGCGCAGCTTCGAGTGCAGGTATGACCAGCTTGCCTTCACGGTATTGCTTGCGCCAGGCGAACACCACATTGGCGTTGATGTCGTGCCGTCGCGCAACAATCGACACCGACATGCCGGGTTCCAATGTCTCCCTGATCACCTGCTGCTTGAATCCTTGCGCATACGTGCGATGCGGATGCGTACGGCCCGCTGCGTTCGACATGGCTAACTGTCTCCGTCAAGCTGAACGCGCCCATCATGCGTCGAAATATTCAGCACTGGGAAACGGTCGTGCCGAGTCGCTTACCCTGAACCAGTCGCGAAGCTCATTGCTGGGCGCAACGTCCTTGAGCCAGCCGTCGAGACTCAACGAATCCTTCTTGATGCCTCTCGGCCAGAGGCGGTCGACAAGGAAATGCACATGCTCGTCATCGCCCGCGTGCCCATAGATGCGTTGAATATCGATTGCGTGTTTCACGATCGCGATACTCCAGTGTTAGGTTCTCCCAGACGTACGTGATAGTCGTCGCCGGCCCAGCGTTGCGACTCAGGGAAATAGAAAGTGAAATCAAGCACTGAGTGGTCGCTAACATCGGCGCGATCGAACCGGACGCCTTGTATCGAAAACGCTCGCGCCTCCGAAGGCTTGTCAGACACCTCATGCCATCCATCGAACCCATAGTGCAGGTGGAAGGGCTCCGGGTTTTCAATGATCAAAGCTCTGCCTGCGGGTAGCGCATCGAACGGCTGCGCGTGTCGCCAATGCCAGGTCGCCGCTTCGGGCCGCTGGGCATGGTAGCGACGCTCGACGCTTGAGAGCAGTTCAATCGGGCGCCGCCGATGTCGCGCAATCAGCAACTTGAGAAACTCGGCATGCGCCCAAACGAGCGGCATGGCGCTGCCGGTCGGCTTGCCAGCCTCCAAGGCCCGCTCAGGTATCGGATCGGCGTCCCACACCTGTTCAGGAATCAGGCGACTCGCTCCGGTCATGCATGTCATCATCTCAAGATAGGGCAACGGGTCGATCCCCAGCAGCAGATCGAGATGCGCTCGCTCGCCCGTTAGCAGAGGCCAGAGCCGCCCGACACCTGTGCCGTCGAACGGGGCGCCGTTCTCATGTTCGCCGTAACCATCCCCGTTGTAACGCCGATAGGCGATGCCGTGCGGCGTTTGCACACCGAGCAGGCCGTCGATCACCTTTACCGAGTTCTGGATGCGTTGATCGCGTGCATCCCGCAATCCGAGACGTGCCAGATAGAGGCATTCCATACCAATGAGCGCACCGGCAGGCGTGCTCCTGCCTGCCCGATTCGCAATGTCGATTCGCCCGCGTAATCCGCCCTTGCCTGGCGGCGCCGCAATCCGAACGTAATAGCCGTCGATGTCGAAGGCCTGGGAAAACGTTCCATTCTCAACGTACGTCCAGTCTTCGAGCCGTTCATTCCAATAGTCGGCAAGCGAGAGAGCGTAGGTACTGTCTGCAGCTGGCAAATGTTCGGCTGCCGTGACCAAAGCTGCGATCTCGATACCAAGTGTGAACGGCGAAATGCCAGCGTTTTCTTCCCAGCGGTCCTGGGGGCTGCCGGGGCCATTGCGCGCAAGGTAGCCGATGGCGCGTGCAATCATTTCGGTCATGCCTGTCACTCCACCCATCGCGCCGTCCTCGACGAGCCTGGCGGCAAGCAGCACCGGAAAGCCCACTTCATCGAGCTGTACGCCGGTCCAGAACGGCCGTCCATCAGGATAGCTGTTCTGACTCCAACTTCCGTCCACTCGTTGCGTCGCAATCAGGTAGCCAAGCACGCGCCGGGTATCCTCCACACAGCCTATTGCGAGCAGTGCGAGGGCGGCTTCGACGGCGTCGCGCGTCCAGACGAGGTGATACCCGCCTGTACTGTCGCTCGTGTTGCCCCATGGAATGCTCAGGCTGGCGATCAGCGCGCCTGGATACGTCCGTCCCTCATGGGCTTTCAGCACCATCGCAGAAAGGCACGCCTCGTATCGAACCGGCTCCAGCGCTTCGGGAACAGCTATTCCGGCGGCCCACGCCTGCCAGGCTTCTGCGCACGAACGCTGCACGGAATCGAAACCCTCGGCAAGGCTCGACCGCGCGAGCGTGCAGGCGCCCTCCGGTGCCTCGGCAAAGCTGAGCGCGAGTACACCCGTCGCAGCAGCCAGTTCCCCCATCAGGGCAACGTTGCCGTCGAGCGCCTCCACGAAGGTCCAGTCCATGCGCGCGTGATTGGCGAAGTCTTGCCAGCCATCGGAATACCCGACGTATCCAGCACTCGCACGTGAAAAGCCGCAGTCGGCGGAAAGATGAAGTGCGACGCCGTCTTTCCATGCTACGAGACCATCTGCTGTCCGCGCATTGTTATGAAGACCGCTGCCGCCCAGATGGGGCGCGATCAGGGCGTAGAGCTTGACGTCATTTCCGGTGAGCCGGAAGGCGACGAGTATCACGTCACGAAGCGGATCTGGCGACAGATCGAGTTCGAGACAATATCCCTCACCTTCATGCACGATCCGTGGCTGAGGAATGAAAGGGCTCGGGAGCGAGAGTCTGTATCTTCCGATGCGCTTAAGTTCGTGCCAGCCGCTCGGACCGGCGACGATGAAGCCTAGATCGCGCACCTGAGGCTCACCGGCCGACGGCCAGTAGACCTCATTGAGGATGCCGTGGCCGATGGATGCCCATACTCGACTACGACCCAGTGACGTTGTCACGAGGTCCTTCGCGCTCGAGGTCCAGGTGGGTGCGATGCCAGGCCAACCGGGAGCGGCACTCGAAACATCAACTGCTTGCGTGTTCATGGCAAAGTCCAGGGATCCGGCATAGTATCAACAAGGTGAGCGACCGCTCCATGTGGCCATCACGCGGCGCGATCGTGAAATGCTCGCGGTTCGTCGAGCGCACCACTATCGACCAAGTTCACAGCGTATTCCAATGCATTCCGTCGGGCCTCGCCCTCGGGCCCATCCGGTTCATGCCGTAATTGCCCGACAGTTGTTTGACTAACCGCTCGGCGAAGCCCCGATACTTCCCCCACGGAATGGTCGTCACCGGCCGCATGCCGCCGCGTCGTCCGCGCTTGCGAATCATCCGGTGACCGAGGAAGACGAAACCGTCGTTCACATGCGTGATATGGGTCTTCTCCATATTGCCTCGACCGCTGTCTCGCCGGCATCAACATGCTTGATGAGCCAGCAGCCAGACTGCGCCGTCACGTTTGGCGTGCCGTACCACTGCGCGATTCCGTTCGCGCCGCGGCGCGGCCTGTCCAGATCCAACGCCTCCAGCACGCAGAGCGTAGCCGAGTTATTTGAACCGCATACGAGAGTGTGGGCCCTGTCGGTCGCGAGATTGCCTGACTCGGGCAGATCAATGCCTAAATATCCTTCGCGTTGCCAGGTTCGTGTGCAGGCATCGAGCCAGATGAGCGCATAAGGGCTCGGCCCGTCAGGTATCTGTCCGTTGAGGTGAAGGGTAATTCGCATATTTATGTCTCCAACCGCGTGCGGCCAGTGAAGATAGGCCTCGCTCGCATAGCGGCGCATCATTCACTGACTATTGAAGTAGGAGGCGATATTGGCGATCGACTGTTTCATCATAAGGCACCACTGTACAGGGTCGCTGTAATAGAACGGCAGAACGACATCACCGAGCTTTCGATAGAGCGCGGGCGCGTGCGCCTGCCCGTCGCCGCCAGTGATGGTCGATCCCCCAGCCCGTCACGCCTTCGATACAAGCCTCGATCCACCAGCCATCGAGTACGCTGAGACTGAGCACGCCGTTGAGTGCCGCTTTCATGCCACTTGTGCCGGATGTCTCGAACGGAGGCAGGGCGTGTTGAGTCATCTGCGCAGCCGCCCTCGAGGGCTTTCGAGATGCGCATATCGTAGTTCGGCAAGAAGACGCAGGCCACTTTCCCTTCCAGTTGGCGTTGATTGCATGTATTTCCTCGATCGCGGACTTGTTTTCTGCATCGCGTGGATGCGCTTTCCCTGCGACGCCAATCTGGCACGGGGTCATCTCGCGAACCAAGCTGTGTCTAGACTGCGTCGGACGTGCGATCTTTGGAGTCGTCCGTGACCAATTCGACATGCCAATGACCCGGTGCAGGCTGAATGCCTTGCTCTCCATACCAGAGCGTCGGGCCAGTCTCGCGCTCGAACGGCCCTTTAGGAAAAGCGTCGAACGATTCGAGTATACAGATGAGGCCGTTGTCTTGAGACCGGCGCAGTTCGGCACCCGCGTCCGCTTTTTCGATGGTGCCCTCGCGCGGTATGTGAAGTCCGTGTTGGCCCGAGCATATCCAGTGTCTCGAACACTTGTCGATTTCGAGGATCGCGTAGGCGCAGGGACTTACGCGGTCGAACGTGTCAAGGTGAACAGTGATGCGCATGGTACTTGTCGTCCGATCATGCCCCACGGTCGTAAGGGCCAGGAAACTAGCTTGACTCATTTCAGATCCTCACGGATGACATAGATCAATGATTGGCACGGCGTTAAACGCAGGAGCGCCTTGCAAGTTTCCGAAACAGCACGTCATCGCGTCATCGCGCCATACTCAGAGAACGCTTCGCCAAATGGCATGATTGGACTGTCTCTACCGCAGTCGAATAAGTTATCCGATAAGGAAAACTACTCTTAAATCGCTCAGATAGTCTAGGCTCATTAACCTGACAGAGCCCGCAGAAGCCTCCTAGATCAGCACACTTGAACCTGTCCTCCTCGCTTGGCGCGTGCCTACTTCTTCACCCGGCTTCCTTGTCGCGCACGCCGAGCCGGTCGATCAGCTCGCCCTTCAACGTCGCCGAACGAATAGTGGTTCAGCTTGTTCAGGACCTTGTGCGCGCGGCGCTAAGCCACCTTGACGAACTCGTTATCAACGCTGCCGCCGGGCAGAACCGCGTCGCGGTCCTCAAAGTCCTTCGCCGGCTTCGCGAACTCGACGATCTCCGTACGGCAGATGAACGTAAAGTCCTTCGGATAGAAATAGATTTTCCTTCCACTTGCCGGGGAAGGACCGGTTAGTGATTTCCTCGAAAGCGGACTGGCCATCTTCTTCGTGATGGTTGAAAGCCGGCTTCGCAGCGGTAACGGTGAATGCTTCGACTTTATCGCCAACGGTCTTCATGACGTCACACCTTTGTTCATTTAGCGAGAAATCGTCGATCTGGCGATTCACGATCCTTCATTCCACGAACGGCGGCGTTTCGAACGTGTGGAATGGCGCCGGACTCGGAATCGTCCACTCGAGTCCCTCGGCGCCGTCCCACGGCGTGTCACCGGATAGGTCCGAGCCAGCGCCGCGGTAAACCGGCAGCGCCACGCAGAACAGAAAATAGACCTGCATCAGCCCGAATCCGAATGCACCGATGGTGGCAATCTGGTTGAAGTCTGTGAACTGCGCGGGTTAATCGGCATAACGACTGTCTCTTATACACATCTCCGAGCC
>LRBF01000203.1 GCA_001580565.1 Caballeronia megalochromosomata
TGCAAGTGCTCACTATACATCACAACGTGATATATTCAAGTGGAACGGAAGTTGTCATTTCAGAATCAGTTGCGGGAAAGCTCGGCCACAGTGCCGAGCGACGATTCGTGCGGAAGAGAGCACCACAGGGAGGATAATCATGCTTGTCACATTTCAATCAAAAGCAGCGCCTGATGTCGTCATGTTGCGCGACCTGGCGGGTTACCTTCTCGGCGCGATCGGCAAACGGCTCGGCGAAAGGGGGGTCATCGTGCACGACGAAATGCCTGTAGCGATCGCCCGCCTTGAAGCTACCCTCGACGATGACGCGAAGACCGCTGAAGAACACGGCCCCAATTTTCATATGGCGACTGCAGACAGTCCGCCGCGTACCACTACGGGCCTGCGCCAGCGTGCACTTCCATTCCTCGATATGTTGCGGCAGGCCCAGCGACAAGACGAAGACATTTTGTGGGGACTGTAGGCACGTTCGAGAAGATGCGATCGGCTTTACACGTCAGATAGTGTGCCTTGGAAGAGCAGGCGGCCGCTTGAGTGGTCGACTCGCTCCGAACTGTTTCCGTCAAGCAGAGACTTCTTGCACCTGTTCGTATATGACGTGCTGACGCGGCAGAGAGGGTTAATATCTGCGCATCGCGAGGATCTTTGCCGGCGGTCGGGCAGCTTGCGCAAGCAAGCACGTCTGTATGGCGAGCGCTTCGTGATTCGGGCGTTATCGATCAGCGCGGTTTGCTGTTGGGCGTTCGTTTCGTCGGCCTGATTTGGACCGGATCATGATGCCCTGGCCGTGCTTCGCCCAGCACTTCGACGATGCGATTTTGCGATTCATTTCATGGACGTCGCGGAGGGCATAGACGGTACTCGCCTGTCACGGCCGCAGCGTTTTCGCGCTCAAGCGCATCAGCGTCGCCGAGAAGCTCTTTGAATACCGGCTCGCTTACTTCCTCGGGGCAATGAACGACGAGCGAGTAGCAGCCTGTTGCTGTCGACTAAAATGTAGCCCTCACGACTGTTCAACGCGTTCGCGTTCCCTTATCACATGACGAATGATCCGATCCGCGACGGTAGCCACCCCAGTCGTTGGCTCGTCTAGCATTCGGCTGAAAACAGGAACGCAAAACTCCTTAGTTCTATATCACAGTGTGATACATTATGACTGAGATGGCCCAACAGGTTCCGGCCCGTCGGGTGCGCAGAGGCGCGACGGCCGTCTAACGACAACCACTCGGCTGTCGGTTGACCTGCGTGCACCCGACAGTGGAGAAATTCAAAATGCGGCGTCCGTTCCTACAGTCGCGCGCATGGCAAATGATTCTGAATGGGACACGTGCGTTCGCGGAAACCGTGCCGCCGATTGCTTGAGCCTACCGCACATGATCTATCCGATAATCACCGAGAACATAGGGAAGACCCCCTTAGTTCGACTCGTACGGATTCTCGATGAGTCAGTTCGGGAGCGCAACAACGTCATCTTGGGCAAGCTTGAGGGCCACAACCCAGCCGGTTCGGTGAAGGATCGCGCTGTGCTGTCGATGATCACAGGAGCTGAAAGCCGCGGACAGATATGCCGCGGTGATGTGTTAATTGAGGCTACAAGCGGCAACACGGGCATCGCGCTCGCGATGACGGCTGCCTGCCGCGGCTACAGGATGATGCTCGTCATGCCGGAGGACGTTTCGCTCGAACGCCGCCAGAGTATGCGGGCGTACGGAGCTGAACTTATCTTAACTCCGGCCCAGGGCGG
>LRBF01000204.1 GCA_001580565.1 Caballeronia megalochromosomata
ACGGCGCCGGTGGACATCATCCCGCGCAGGGCGGAGAGATCGAACTGCGCGGCGGGCTCGATGCCCGCGTCCTCGCTCATCTTCAGATAGGCGGGACTCGTGCCGAAGACGGTCGCGCGCTCGCGGGCGATGAGGCGCCAGAGCGTATCGACGGTGGCGACGGGACCGTCGTAGGTGATGATCTCGACGCCGGATGCGAGCACCGACATCTGCCAGTTCCACATCATCCACGAGCAGCTCGTGTGGAAGAAGAGCTTGTCGCCGGGACCGAAGTCGCTATGCAGGCGATGCTCCTTCACGTGTTCGAGCAGCGTGCCGCCCGCGCCGTGCACGATGCATTTCGGCTTGCCCGTCGTGCCCGACGAAAACATGATGAAGAGCGGATGGTTGAACGGGAAGCGCTTCCATGCGAAGCGCGTCGCGTCGCCGCGCACGATCAGCGAGCGCAATTCGTGCTGGCGCTGCGTCACCGTGCTCGGCAGCTCCGTATCGTCCAGGCAGACGATGTCGGTCAGCGACGGGAGTTGCGCGGCCACCGCGGCGACGTGCCCCGAGAGCGAGCCGCCCGTGTCGAACGGACGCTGCATCGTGTGCGCGAACATCATCGTCGGGTCGAGCGGCGCGAAGCGATCGAGAATCGCCTGCACGCCGTTTTCCGGCGCGGCCGTCGAGAGCGTTGCGCCGAGCGCGGTCACGGCGAGCGCCGCGGTGATCGCGTCGCAGTCGTTGCGCATGATCGCGACCACGCGGTCGCCTTCTTTGAGGCCGAGCTCGGAAAGCGTCTGCGCGAGACGCACGACGCGCTCGCGCAACTCGCCTCGCGTGTAGGTGGTGCGGTGGCCGTCGGCGAAACACGAGGTGATCGCGGGAGCGTCATCGGGTGCAATGCGCTCGCCGAGCAGATTCTCGGCGTAATTCAATTCGACGTTGGGAAAAAACCGTGCGGTTTCGCATTGATTGCCGATGCAAACCGGTTCATCGGATCCCGACCATTCAAGTCCCTGCGCCGATTCGAGAAAGCATTTCCAGAATCGACGATATTCACGGGCCGAATAGACATGCAATTCCGAATAGTGGGCGAATTGCTCGCCGGTCGCTTTCTGGAAGGCCTCGGTAAAGGCCGTCATGCGCGATGCGGAAATCTGGTCGGCGGAAGGCGAGAACAGCGGTTCGCGCGCGTATAGCCGCGCGCTCTCTCGGATGGCGTCTTGACGGTCCATTATTCAGGCCTTTGATTTGGAAGCGTGTAGTAAACAGCTACGAGCTCGACGGCATCGGGAAAGCTTTCAATTTCTTCTAGTCGCGCCGTCGCCGAGCGGAGCATAACCCTCTGCGGGACATTACCCGGTTAGAAATCCTTGCTATGTGCGAGCACCCACAGAGGCCGTGGCGTTTCGGCAAAAATTGACCTTGCGCAAGTGCACCGAACATGAGTCTGGATGAGAGGGCGTGGAAATAAATACGCGTCTGTGCACACTCATCATCTCAGTGTGCGTTAACACTATCGTGTGAGGTTTCGAGATATGCGCAGAAAGTTGCATGAAACGGAATCTGCAATCGAGGTCGCAAGCGGTCAAGTCGCGGTCGCACGGGGGCGTTCGGGCGCTTTTATGCGGCGGTACTTTTGATGCACGCCGGCACTCGAACCGGCGCATCGATTCCACCCTCAACGGAAGGCTCGCCATGAGACAACGCCTGATTTCCACACTGCTTTTCGCCGGCACGTGCGCCGCGCTCGCCATCGCCCAGGGCGCGCACGCGGAAGACGCGAGTTGCCGCACGGTGCGCTTCGTCGATATCGGCTGGACCGACATCACCTCGACGACGGCACTCGCGTCGGTCGTCTTCGAGGGGCTCGGCTATGCGCCGCGGACGACGGTCGCATCGGTGCCGATTTCGCTCGCGGGCCTGAAGAGCAAGCAGATCGACGTGTCGCTCGGCTACTGGTGGCCGGTGCAGCAGAAGGCGGTCGAGCCGTTCCTCGACGCGAAGAGCATCGAGAAGCTCGAACCGCCGAATCTGTCGGGCGCGAAGGCGACGCTCGCGGTGCCGTCGTACGCGTATGACGCGGGCATCAAAACGTTTGCGGATATTGCGAAACATCGCGACGAGCTGGGCGGCACGATCTACGGCATTGAGCCTGGCAGCAGCGCGAACGCCAAGATTCAGAAGATGATCGACACCAACCAGTTCGGACTCGGCGGATTCAAGCTCGTGCAGTCGAGCGAGGCGGGGATGCTGGTGACCGTCGAGCGCGCGATTCGCGAGAAGAAGCCTGTTGTGTTCCTTGGGTGGGAACCGCATCCCATGAACATTCAGATGAAGATCAACTATCTCGCCGGTGGGGATGAGGTGTTCGGGCCCAACTATGGCGAGGCGCGCGTCTATACGCTGACGAATACGGATTTCCTGACGCGGTGTCCCAATGCGGGCAAGTTTGTTTCCAATTTGCGCTTTACGACCGATCTCGAGAACCGGCTGATGCAGCCTGTCATGAACAAGGAACGGCCTCAGGATGCGGCGAAGGCTTATCTCAAGCAGAACCCGCAGGTGCTGGACGCCTGGCTCGCAGGCGTGAAGACGGTGGATGGGAAGGATGGGCTGCCGGCGGTCAGGCAGTATCTTGGGCTTTGATGGGTTTTAGTTTTGGTTTTGCTTTCGGGGTCGTGAAATCCTGCTTTCGTGTCGGTCTATTGGCGTTGCCCCTGTGCGGGGCGGCACCTACTTTCTTTGCTGCTGCAAAGAAAGTAGGCAAAGAAAGCAGCTTTTCCATCCAAAGTGCTTCACGCCGGCCGCGGCACAGGCGATTGGCTGAATGGCCCGGCAGTAGCGAGTGCTCTCGCAAGCAGAACACGGCTTGGACCGCGCACGGTCTGACAAGCGAGTTGTTTGAGCGCGCGGGTTCAGCACGAAAGTGCTCCGGCACAGCGCTAAGCGCCCCGGGTGGGCCTTCAAGGGAAAA
>LRBF01000205.1 GCA_001580565.1 Caballeronia megalochromosomata
GGCCGACGCATTCCATACCATTCCTGTCGGCGCGGCAGGCGGGGGATTCGGTGGATTGTTGTGATAGACAGGACGGCAGGCGGCAGCCGGTATGACATTGCCCGGCAGCGGGATCGCGACCTGCAGCGCTACCTTCGTGCCTTCGCCGTCATAGAGCGTGGCACAGCCTGTGGCATTGTCGTTGACCCAGAAGGGACTGCCTGCCGGACTGAAGGCGATACCCCATGCGTTCTGCAGCACCCCGTCGATTTTGGGGGCCGCGCCTGCGAGGTTGGATACGAGGGGCGTCACGACATAAGCGTCGTCATGACCTGCATGGGCGAATGTGAAGCTGGCCGCGAGGGCTATCGCGGTCACCGCTTTGAGACATCCAGAGACGTGAGACATAGCACCCTCCTTGGTCGGATTGGCGAAGACTTGCTCTGCGAATTGGCGCTCGATGACGGTAAACGATGAACGGTCTTAGAAAATTCCCCTGTAGTCCGAATAAAGTTATTGGCCATCATCACATGGGATTAAGCGATTAAGGGTGCCTTGCAGTCGTATTGAAAGTTTCGTGCAGGTCAGATGAAGCCGGCATAGCTCGATAAACGTCATGCGGAATATTTGAAGCGTGGCCGCGTTCTAACTTGCAGACGCTTCGCTTCAGGAGAAAGCAAAATGAAACTTGGCAGACGCGATGCGATGTACATGTTGGCGACGATAGCGCTCGTTATGCCGCTTGGCGTTTTTGCGGATGAGATGATCCATGTCAGGCTCACCGACAAGTCGATCCAACTCGATACCGATACAGCGAAGCCTGGACGCGTCACGTTCGAAGTCAAGAACGTAGCGGACAGCAATACCGAACATGAATTCGTGGTCTTGAGGACAGACACGGACGAAGCGGGTCTGCCCGTCCGTAACGGTCAGGTGACGGAAAGCCGCTTCAAGAAAATGGGCGAGGTGGAGGATCTGGCGAAGGGTTCGACGAAGCGGCTGTCGTTGAAGTTATCGCCGGGACGCTACGTGCTGATTTGCAACCGTCCGGGACACTATGCGATGGGCATGCATAAGGCGCTGGTTGTTGCGCCCTGAGTTGAGTCAGCAAGACGGGAACGCGCCAGTTCGACGTGACATCCAATTCCGTATCTGCAACGAAATTCGGGGAGATGTCATATGAAAGTCGTTCACACCGCGCTGGCCGCGACGCTCGCGTTCGCGAGCATCGCATGCAATGCGCAAAACGCCGGGCCGAGCGATCCGCAGATTGCATCGATCGTCGTGACGGCCAATCAGGTCGATATCGACGCGGGCAATCTTGCGGAAACCAAGACGAAGTCGCAGAACGTGAAGGCGTTCGCCCAGCAGATGGTCACGGATCACAGCGGCGTCAACAAGGCCGCGACCGATCTCGTGAAGAAGCTCAACGTGACGCCCGAGGACAATCCGACGAGCCATAGCCTCAAGCAGGGCGGCGACGCGAACATCGCCAGGTTGAAGACGCTCTCCGGCGGCAGCTTCGACAAGTCGTATATCGATCACGAGGT
>LRBF01000206.1 GCA_001580565.1 Caballeronia megalochromosomata
CTGCCTTTGAACCCTTCTGCCGGGCGTCACTCCGCAGGTGCAGCGCTTAACGTCTGTCCAGGAAAATCTAAACGGCTCTCACGCGACGCTTACGCCGTGTCTCGCGCGTAGTGAATTCCTCGCCCAGCAGTAGAGAACGACAATTATCTTGGCCGGTCCTTTGACAGTTACCTTGGCCGGTGGTGAGGAGTCGAAGGCGGCGTAGCCGCCGGAGACGACGAACTACCGGCGGCGCCGGAGTAACGGGGTTTTACGATGGCTGATCGCGTCGAACAAGAAGCGAACAGCCATGCCTGGAACCTACGTGACGGACCAGCAGGTCCGACTCTATATGAGTAAGCGCAAACATCACACTCAGGAAGTCGCCGCGGCGATGGCGGGCATGAGCGTTCGCACGGCCCGGCGCATCGAGCATGAGGGCCGTCTGCCGTCGCAGAAGCCATCACGCGCGTGGCGTACACGTCACGATCCGTTCGCGGAAGTTTGGGAGAGCGAGGTCGTGCCATTGCTGCGCCACGCGCCCCGGCTCAAGGCCATCACGTTGCTGTGCAAGCTGCAGGAGGCGCATCCGGGCCTCTTCCCTGACAGCATGCGGCGTACGCTCGAGCGGCGCGTCAGCCAATGGCGCGCACTCGAGGGCCCTGGCAAGGAGATCTTCTTCCCGCAGCAGCACTTGCCCGGCGTGCAGGGGCTCTCGGACTTTACCGACATGCGGGATCTGCGCGTGACGGTCGCCGGTGCGCCCCTCGATCACCGGCTCTATCACTTCGTGCTCGCGTTCTCGCACTGGGAATATGCCTATGTCGTCGAAGGTGGCGAGAGCTTCGAGGCCCTCTCCACCGGATTACAGAACGCGCTGTGGCAAGCCGGCGGCTGCCCGCATGAGCATCGCACCGACAGCCTATCGGCAGCGTTCAAGAATTTGCAGACTGAAGAGGACTTCACGGCTCGCTATGACGCACTGCTGGTGCATTACGGCATGGCCGGCACGCGCAATAACGTCGGCGTGGCCCATGAGAACGGTAGTGTGGAATCCTCGCACCGCCATCTGAAGGAGGCGATCGACCAAGCGCTGATGCTGCGTGGCCATCGCGACTTCGACGATCGGGCTGCCTATGACGCGTTTGTTCGCGACGTCGTCATGCGCCGTAACCGCCGTAACGCAGCGGCGTTTAACGCTGAGCGCGAACATTTGCAGGATTTGCCCGCACATCGCACGACCGACTTCATCGAAGAGGAAGCACGCGTGACACGCTGTGGCACCTTCACCGTGCGGGGCATTCTCTACAGCGCGCCGTCGCGCCTGATTGGTCACCGTCTGAAGGTGCGCGTCTATGCCGATCACCTCGACTGCTATCTGTCCGGCGCGCTCGTGCACAGCACAGCACGGGGCTCGCATGCGGCCAATAGCCGCCGTCGCAAGCTCGACTACCGGCACTTCATTGAGGCGCTCAAGCGCAAGCCCCAGGCGTTCAAGGGGCTAGCGTTTCGCGACGACTTGTTTCCGCGCGAGGCGTACCGCCGGACGTGGGAGCGGCTTGAGGCTCGGCTCACGCAGCGCGAAGCCTGCAAGACCATGGTCGGCTTACTGGAACTGGCCGCGAATCACGGAGTCGAGGCCGTTCTTGCTGAGCGGCTCGAGGCGTTGCTCGCCGCTGGCGAGCTGCCCGATCTCGAGCAACTACAGAATGAATTTGCGCCGCGGCAGGCGCAATGCCCAGACGTGGCTGTGGACATGCCGACGGCCGCTCTCTATGACACGCTGCTTGGCGAGGAGGCATCGGTATGAACGCGCCCGCAATTTACGATGCCGCCCGTATGGGGCTGATGCTCACCGAGTTGCGCTTGCCGACGATCGCGCGGCTATGGTCCGAGTTCACACAGCGCTCCGACAAGGAAGGTACGCGATCCACGAACGACGCCCCTCGGAGTAAGGCGGAGAGCGCGTGATGTATGTCAGCAATGCGGGTCAGCGGAGATCTGCGGGCATCTTCCAAGGAAGCAGCGCGTCGTAGTCGTCAACGGTCCTCGCCAGAGGAAGACGTTGGAACAACCAGTGAAGGTAGCGATAGGGATCGATGCCCCCGGCTTTGCAGGTTTCGATCTGTCTCTTATACA
>LRBF01000207.1 GCA_001580565.1 Caballeronia megalochromosomata
CAGTTGAGCCAGGGCGCATCGAACGTCACGGTGCGCAACGTGATCACCAGCATTCGCCTGATTTCCGACATCGACTGGACGGAACTGTTCGAGAGCATGAGCCTCGTCGACGCGCGGCTGCGCGCGGGAAGCGCGTTCGGCACGATGGATTTCCCGACGCGCAATCTGTATCGCAGCGCAATCGAGCAGCTGGCGCGCGGTTCATCCGCGAATGAACTCGAAGTCGCCGATCTCGCGTTGGAGTTGGCGCAAGCAGCCATTGCAGCAGCGGGCGATACGGCACGCGCGGGACGCGCTGGGGAGCCCGGCTTTCATCTGATCGCCGAAGGCCGGCGAGCGCTTGAGCAAGCACTGGATTTTCGGCC
The DNA here is from genome assembly GCA_001580565.1 of Caballeronia megalochromosomata. Lineage (GTDB taxonomy): Bacteria > Pseudomonadota > Gammaproteobacteria > Burkholderiales > Burkholderiaceae > Caballeronia > Caballeronia megalochromosomata. The sequence goes on from LRBF01000207.1 coordinate 366, forward strand.
ACCGCCGCGTCTGCGGATCACGCGGTTCAGCGTACGTCTGGGCATCCGCGGCTATGTCGGCACGATCCTGACACTAGCCACCATGCTGGTAGCGCTGACGTTGTGGGCTTTGTGGTCACTGTGGTCCACACCGCCGCGAGAGGCCGAGGTCTGGGAACTCGCGTGGTTTGCGATATGCGGATTTCTGCCTGCCACCGAGGTCGCGACCGCGCTCATCAACCGCGCGGTGACATGGAATTTCGGCGCAGTCACGTTACCCGGGCTCGAACTGACCGCTGGCGTGCCGTCATCGCTACGCACGCTCGTCGCCGTGCCGACGCTTTTGACCGCCGAGGCCGATTTGCGCGAGCAGATCGAACGTCTCGAGGTACATCATCTGGCGGGCGCTGGCGGCGATCTGTCGTTCGCGTTGCTGGCTGACGGGCTTGACGCTGACGAGGAAGTGCTGCCGGGCGACGCGCCTCTTCTCGCCATCGCGGCCGACGCCATCGAAGCACTGAACCGCCGGTACGGCCCAGGACCTGCCGGCAGCCGTTTCCTGTTGCTGCATCGTCGCCGCGTGTACAACGCGAGCGAAAAGAAATGGATGGGCTGGGAACGCAAACGCGGCAAGCTGCATGAACTGAACCGGCTGCTGCGCGGCGCGACCGATACGAACTTCATTCCGATCGCCGGGCGCGCACCACAGGTGCCGGCGGACGTGCGTTACGTCATAACACTCGACGCCGATACGCGTCTGCCGCGCGATGCCGCGCTGCGCCTGATCGGCAAGATGGCGCATCCGCTGAACCTGCCGCAATTCAGCGAAGCCGAGCAACGCGTGGTCAACGGCTATGCGATCCTGCAGCCACGTGTAACGCCATCGCTACCTGTCGGCCAGGAAGGGTCGCTCTATCAGCGCGTGTTCTCCAGTCCAGGCGGCATGGACCCGTATGCGGCCGCCGTATCCGACGTCTATCAGGACCTGTTCGGCGAAGGCTCGTTTACCGGCAAGGGCATCTACGACGGTA
>LRBF01000208.1 GCA_001580565.1 Caballeronia megalochromosomata
ATCTGTGAATAGTAATAACATAACAGAAGTGGCGAGGCTCATTTCGTTAATGGACCGCTCGTGGGCCGTCGTCTCCTCGGAAAGTAGGTTTGATGTCAGCGCACTGGACAAAGAAACGCCCGTCTATTGGATCGCTCATGATGACCCACTGCGTCCACTCTCGCTCGAGATATTCATGCGGGACTACTATGAGCCTAGGTTGCTGCCGCGATTATTGGCCAGAGGCAAGGAGGCCTTCGGACCTGTTCGGAATTTGGCGGAACTCAACCGCGTTCAGCCGGAGGTGCGGATTGAGTCGATCCAGCAGGGTCCTTCGCCAGACGAGGTGCGGGTCGACGTGTCGGCAAGTGGAAAGATCGATATATCGCAGCGCAATGGGAAGACGACGACGGGCGTTTACGATCTGAGGCTGTTTAGAAATGGTCAGTTGGTCGGGCAGTGGCCGACGCCACTCGACGGTAGTGGCACTCAGGCGGACCTAGCGAACTGGCGCACGAATACGCTGATTGTGAGGCATGACCAGGCGAAGTCTGTGCATCGATTTGTAGTGCCATTGGCGAGCGGGAACAAGGGGCAGGCCGTCACTTTTAAGGCCTACGCATTCAATGAGGACCGCGTAAAGAGCGAGACCGATACTGTTAGCTACAGCTTGCCGGCTGATATCGCGTCAAGGACGCCACGGGCGTACGTCATTACCGTGGGAGTAAATACGTATCAGAACCCGCATCGCGAACTTCAGTACGCGGTGAAGGACGCGACGTCTTTGGCCACAGCATTGAAGGAAATAAAGGGCTACGAAGTGGTCACGGTTTCACTGTTGTCCGATCGTGGACAGCCTGGCGGAGGCGGCGCTGTGGATCAGGCGACCAAGGCCAACATTCGCGCCGTTCTGGAACTGTTATCAGGCAAAAGTGAAGCAGGACGAGACCGACTCAAACAAATGACTGATGTGAACGTAAGCAAGCTCACGAAAGTTACCCCCGACGATTTGGTCATTCTGGCGTTTTCGGGTCATGGGCATACAGAGCAGGACGGGCGCTTCTACATTCTCCCGTCTGACTCCGGAACGAACGATACGATCACCGCCGCCGAACTGCCGAATCTGATCTCGAGCGAGGAACTGAGCGAATGGCTCCGAGAGGCAGATGCCGGCCAAATGGTGATGATCCTCGATGCCTGTCATGCGGCCGGGGCGACTGCAAGTGGAGAGGGCGAATTCAAGCCCGGGCCGATGGGAGATCGCGGCTTAGGACAGCTTGCTTACGACAAGGGTATGCTGATTCTTGCTGCGACCCAGGCAAGCGATGTTGCGCTGGAGAGCGACAAGCTCGGTCAGGGCCTCTTAACCTATGCTTTAGTACACGACGGGCTAGATCAACGAAAGGCTGCTCACGACGGCGTCATCACCATCGAGCAGTGGCTGCAATACGGCGAAAGACGCGTGCCAGAATTGTACCAAGATGTCCGTGACGGCAAGCTAGCGCTAGCAAAAAAGGGTGAAATCATTACCGCCAAGGAACTTCGGAATACCGCTAATCAGGCGCAAACCCCTGAGCTCTTTGACTTTCATAAAAATAAAAGCAACGTCGTCCTGCGCGAAAGATAAACAGCCATCGCATT
>LRBF01000209.1 GCA_001580565.1 Caballeronia megalochromosomata
ACGTCACGCTTTCTCCGCGCCAGTCGATCACGAAGCTAAGCGTCTGTTTGTCGGTGGAGATCTGGGGTTCGGGCACAAGGACTTTCATGGGTAGAGTGGCGGTTGGCGGACGGAATCGGCAGCAGGTGCGACGCGTTAAGCTGACCTCGCTAAGCTTCACCAGTCTACCCGGTGCTTTTCTTCGGTCTCTTGATGGCGCCGGTCGTCGTCGACGTGCAAGTAGATGCTGGTCGTCGTCAGCGAGGCGTGGCCGAGGTTGTCGCGCACCATGCGCAGGTCAATCTTTTGGTCGGCCATGTGTGAGCCGGCGCTATGCCTGAGCCAATGCGCTGAAGCTTTTTCGAGCAGATCAGCCCGCGCGCTTTGCGCATCGTCGCGTTCACGTAGGCGCGACGCAGCGCCCGCAAAGACGTCCTTCACGATTGCGTGCAGCGCCGCGCGAGTGAGCGGCGCGCACGTCTCGGTGCGTTCGTTTAACGCCGTGGCACCGATCGGCAACACGAGTGGTGTGTCTTCATTGGGCGACGGCAGGGCGCTTAAGCCGAGGTGCTGCCGGTAGCGGGACAGTTCCATCATCATCTCGCGGGTGGCTGGCACGAGCCGTTGCTTGTCGCCTTTGCCGTTCACGGTGAGCCACCAGCGCAGCGCGCCGTCCCCATCGCGTCGCACGAAGAACTGGCCCATGGTGTTCGCGCCGACCTCTGCAATGCGTAGTCCGCCGAGATAGAGCAGGGTAAATAACCATCGGACGCGGTACGCGTGGGCTTTTTCCCGGTCCGTTTGCTTTGGCATCGTTGCAATGAAGTCCTTGACCTCCTGCCACACGCTTGGCTCCAGATAACGGGTGATGCGAGGCGCTGCGTGTCGGGTCCGTTGGCGTGAGAGCGACAGCGGATTGCCGGCCAGGTAGCCAGCCTGGACCAGCCACGAGAACATCGTGTTCAGGATGACGGTCGCCTGGCGTTGACTGGACGCCGACAGCGGACCGTAGAACGGCCGCCAGCGTGCGTCGCTGCGCGGATGCTTGCGGCCGCCCCCGGCCACCCATGTGCCGGCAGGATGTGGATCGGCCAGAAACTGCTGATAGCGCAAGCAGTCTTCATGGGTCAAAGAAGAGAGGGGTTTGCCCCTCGACGACCGACCAGAGCAGGAACCGTTCGGCTTCCTTGCGGTAATTCTCGAAGGTGGTTTTCGTGTCGACAAAGCGTGACAGCCATGCGCGGATCGCATCGAGGTCGTTATCGGCGGCAATCTGGGCGCGCCCTGTCACGGCCCGATTTAGCCCCGCGGATCCATCGAGCTCGGTGGAAGCGCATCGAACGGCACCATCGCGACATGCTTCGGATCGACTTCCTCGATATCCATGCCGCCCTTGTGCGAGAGCGTCATCGTCGGGGCGCGAAAGCGCGTGGAGTCGGTGATCGAGAAATAAACCTCGTGTGTGGCCGGCACGCCTGCTTCGAAGGTCACGCCGTTTGCCTTCGCCTTCAGGTGACCCACGGCGTGCTCGGCGAAATAGAGCCGTTCCTTTTCCGCAAGTGCTGTCTTGAAATCGGTGGCGCGGCCGAGCAGCCCCGCCTTTCCCTTTTTGCCGACGCCACGTTTGAACACCGGTTTGATGAACACTTGGCCGTGGCGGTCGATGAGCGATTTGATCTCTTCCTCGCTGGCGTCCGGACCCAGCACCTCGCTGGCCGGAAATCCAACGAACTGCAGCAGGCGTGCGCCGTGCAGCATTCCGGTGATCTGCATGTGAGTGTCTCCTGAATTGAAGGGCAATGACGAATGAAGCAAGTACTGGAATTCATGCTCGCTGTGACAGGCGCAAAAAAGCACCGTTGCCGTGTACGCGCTCGAGAGCGGCGGCAGGAATCGAATAGCGAGGTATGTCATGTGAGATGTGCGTCGGCGACGGGTGGCGGCACCCTTGACCGGGCTCGCGCTGGCATGTGGCGAACCGCTGCTTACGAGTCACGCCTGTCTCCGAAGCGTTCTTCTTTAGATGCGTTTTCTGAACGACTTGAGTACCGATATTTGCTCAAGTTGTCCGAAACGGGAAGTGCGATTTTTGGAAGCATTGATGCACAGAAGTTATCAATTCATTGGGGTGGTGGCACGAACGCTTCGCGCCGAGTATCGCTCGCACCGGACATCGTTTCGCCTTTGACAACGGGACCTGCCATCGCGAAGATCTCGTTGCCGATGAAGACGGAGCCCGGACGCATCGGCTTGCTCCGGCACCGCACATCGCCGCGCGAACGCCTGATGAAAGGGATTCTGCGTTGTGCGGAGCAGGTGATAAAGCGTGACGGATGAAGTCTTGGGTACCCGATACTGTTCGGCGGTGGATGCGCGGGCAGCGGCGTTTCATTTTCCACGCGTTACTGGGAAAGCGCCTGGCGGCAATGGTCGCCGGGAACAGCCATCCGTCGCAGTTTGAGTTGCTCCACCGCGTTCCTGCAGCCTTTCCGCATCGCATTTTTACTCGAACGGTGCAACGGATGACCTACGCCGCGTACCGGCTCGAGGACAGTCGTCCTCCGTGTGGTTGACCGGAAGGATCGCCAAACCCGCTCCGCATCTTTTCAACACGTTCTTGGAAAAACATGAAGCCAGTCATTCTTAAAAACCAGGGGCGCGGTGCATTTGCCGCCTATTCGCCTGTTCCGCGTCCGATAGGGGAGCCGGTAACCAACGTCCGAACCGCGATCGGTTTGGTACCGGTGACCGACGGTATCAAGATGGGAATCTGGGAGGCGACACCGGGTACGTGGCATCGTGTTATCACGAAGAGGGAATTCAGCTATTTCTTCGAGGGTCGATGCACGTTTACGCCCGAAGCAACCGGCGAGACCATCGAGATCGAGGCGGGAGACTCGGTCTGGTTACCGGAAAATAGCCTCGGCGTCTGGGACATCATTGAACTCACGAAGAAGGCGTTCGTGATCATCGGATGATTGTCTGTGGAATCGACACTGCAGCGGCCCTTCGGGTCCTCATTCACCCGATCGGGGCAATTGAACTACCGAATCGAGGATGACCTCCGGAATCACTCTCGGTGGCTTCCTCCGACGTGGAAGTCTTCGCGAAAACTATAGTGACGTGAAACTTGTTTTGTTTGAACGGAAAACGGCCGCTGATATGGCCAGGATGCTCGTCGCGGCAACTGCCAGATGGCCGTTGAGCATCGCAGATCGGCCATCGCCGAGCGGACTGACGAACGTTTCGGAAGGGTCGTGCGGCGTCGCTCGGCGTCAGGTAGCCGCCGGTTGAACATGGTGCTTCGCTTACGTCAGGTAGCTATACTCAAACTCGACGAGATCCTTGAACCTGCAGCAAGATTTCCTGCCTGTAGATCAGCGTCCGTTACCTGGGCTAACTCTCTACAACCATGCTGCCAATTGCCGACCGTTGGTTTGAACTCAAACGCATCAGTGATGAAATCACCCTGCTCTGGGAACCTCATGTCGTGCCTCTGATGCGGTGCAATATTTGGCATGTGCGGGGCCGCGACCGCGACCTGATGATCGACACAGGAATGGGAATCGCCAGTCTGCGTGACGCGGCCCGGCATCTGCTCCAGAAGAACGTGACCGCAGTCGCGACACATACGCACTCGGATCATGTGGGCGGACATCACGAGTTCGAGCACACGCTTGTCCACGAACTCGAGGCCGACAATCTGCGCTCGCCATGCGAGCGCGGCACGCTCCTAGCGTCGGTATTGGGCGATGCCGCGATTCGTCGATACCACGAATTCGGCTATCCGTTCGATGGCGATCTGATCACCGCCATTCCAAATGCCGATTACCAGATGTCCGACTACCGCGTGCGAGCTGCGTCTGTCACGGAAATTGTCAAGGAAGGGAATATTGTCGATCTCGGTAACCGGCATTTCGAAGTCCTACATCTGCCAGGTCATTCACCGGGGAGCATCGGTCTTTGGCAGCCGAGCACCGGCACGTTGTTTTCCGGCGATGCGATCTACGATGGCCCGCTGCTGGACGAGATCGGCGGTGCCGATATCCCTACCTATGTGCGTACGATGAAGCGTTTGCGCGATTTGCCCGTGCAAATCGTCCACGCGGGACACGACGCGAGCTTCGGACGGGACCGACTGGTCGCCCTGATCGACACGTATCTGGCGAAGCGCGAATGATCGTTATTGAAAATACAGCGTGGAACGGCGATAAACCATCGGAATAGATCCCTTTCGGCCAGGAACCGCCGTTCGACGAGAGCATCCGAAACGTCAACAATCGACTACCCACGCTTCGGACACAGCGTTATTTGTGGGTCGCTTCGTCGAGCACCAGAGCGCTTGCAACCTCGGGCGCTCCTCAAGGAAATGCCCCGTGACAACTCGGGCCACCTTCCCATCGCGCTGGTGTTGAAGCGGTCCTCGTTGGCAAGGGGTGGCCTCCAAGCCGGCAGCGAGAAAACGCATTCCCGCAAGCATCGATGTTAGCCAAGGCAATCTCGAAGCACCGGGGGAGTACCGTAAGCAACACCGGTCGAATATCTCACTCGACTGGACCGCTACATGTTCCACCGGAAAGCCGTCTCGATCTGCGAAAGGGGGCTCTCTGTCTGAGTTCGGGTTCATGCGGCGTTGCTGTAAGCTTCCGCCTGTCACTCTTATCAAGGCCTGCCGTGCCAGCACTTCTCTATAACGTACCAAAAAAACACAGGCGGAATCACCTGGCAACGATTGAGAAGCTGCTTTCTGAAGCCGACCGCGTTGTTATCTGTTCGGGCTGGATCAAACTCGATGGTGTCGGCTTGCTGAAAGACTCGATTGCCGCGGCAGTAGCGCGCGGCGTGGCAGTCACCGTTTATTCGAATCAGCCGAGAAAGGACGAGAAGAAGACCGAAGTGCAACAAGCTGCAGTAGATCTGCTTGTAGAGCTCGGCGTCAACGTGATCGCCACGACAAAGAAGTTCCTACATTCAAAACTGCGGTACTTCGAGTCGAAGGGCAAATACCATGCGCTTATCGGGTCTGCAAACATGACCGAGGGTGGGCTGCGCGTAAATGAAGAGCTGTCAGCGCCGATCGACGGCGAAATCGGGGACGAGAAGCACTCTGAAATCGCTGAGTACCTGCGTCACGTCGATGCCCTTTGTGGGAGCCGCGCTGTCGGCCCGGAAGAGTCCACAACTGAAGCAATGCCTCTTTAGAAGGGAAAGATCAGCCATCTTGGGGGACGATTGAAAGTTTATCTCGACGATCTGAGAGAGACACCGCCAGGCTGGAGTAGGGTGTACTGGCCCGACGAGGCCATCCGTCTTCTCGAAGCGGGGGGTGTAGAAGAGATCAGTCTTGACCATGATCTAGGTAATGACGCGCGCGGGACCGGCTACGACGTGATTGTCTGGATCGAGGAGGCTGTCGCGCTTCGAGGGTTCAAGCCTCCGAGAATGGTCGTCCATTCCGCGAACTCCGCAGCACGGGCGCGAATGACGGCGGGGATTGAAGCGATTAAGTCGTTGGCGGGACGACAGGGTATATAAAATTTGTCTCAACCCAGGTGGAGAGGATGCCGTGTTCACTCGGCACTGGACGACTTCAAAAAGCGTTGACCGTCAAAGGAATCACTGCCGATGCACCGGCGAATACGGACACTGTTAGCGAAAGCGGGGCAGTGGGACAGTGAGCGCGAGCAGTTTTGAAGGAAAAGTAGCGGCCGGCGCTCGCGTATTTCGGGCGTGTCAAAGACGCATTCCACGACCTATCAAGGGGCGACCAACGCGCGTGAAGACACGATGGCTCGAGACCCAAGTCGGAACCGAATGACTGCTCTAGAGAAAGCCGACCGTCCCTTGTGGTCGAAAGTGTTAGTTCACTAGTGGAGGTGCTGGCTCTCCCGCTGCGCGATCCCTCCAACGTCAGCAATCCGACAGGCTTCGGACGCTAATCGCGAGCAGCCTTAATGTCGGCAATGGCCGACAACGCGCTGTGCGTTTCTCGACGAGGAGGTCGGTCAGGGTCGATGCATGCGTGGCCTATCTGCCAGACTCAGGTCAAGCTGGAGCGAAGCGAACTTCAACGACACCGAACTGCGCCGCTCGTTGCCTCGTTCGCAGTAGTGCAGGTAGTTACACTTCTCGATGAAACGCGTCCAGTACAGAATTTTCTTCGATGGCGCGTTTCAAGACGTGGCTCCGCCCATGGCGGCAGCAGGGAATGATCTTTTGGATTTCGATTTCGTAGACAGGCGCTTAGCGCATACGTCATCTGCAGTCGCATCCTCCTAAGCCTAAAGTCAACTATCCCTGGATGCCGTTGCTGATACGGCAGACGGGTTGAACCGGCTCATCAGTCGCATGCTCAACACCTAGACCTAACAAGCGCTGCCGGAGCGGGTCGGCAAGTGGTACAGCGTGTGGAAGCACTGCGACCGATCAAGCCAGGTCCGGCGGATTCGAGAGCGCTTTTCGATCACCTCGTCGCGCGGGCGAGTGACGAGGCGGAACTTCGCATCCGTCGTTGGGCTCTCAGCAGGATTTACCCTGGATGCTCCCGGCCACGCCGTCTAGCTTCATTTTTCTCACACAGTGCCGTTTACCAAGAAGTCTGCGCTGAGGGGTTAAGCGGTCTTCGTGTTCGATCTATAAGCTAATCTCGTTCCAACCTGTCATCAGCGCATATCGCCGCAACTCTTACTGGCGCGTGATAATGCCTAACAACCCGAGCAAGTCCACCTTTACTGCGGCCGATGCAGAAGCGATCGAGAGAAGCCTGGGACGGATCGCTTTCGCGCCCGACGGCAGCATTCTTCGTGTGAACGAGCGCTTCCTGGAACTCTTCGACTATAAGGGTTGGGAACTCATCGGACGCAATCGCAGCATCTTTAGGCCGCTCGCGATGTACGCAAGCGTGTCGGACGAGATCGATACAGTCCTTGAAACCGCCGAAGCCTTCTTTGGCGAGATGCAGCAGCTAAAGCGTGATGGCACGTCCTTCTGGACTGAAGTTTCCTGCATACCGATCGCAGCTGCGGAAGGTGCGGTCGGCGAGATAGTGATGCTCGTGCGCGACGTCACCGACCGGATGATGTCGGCTGCCGACGAGGCCGGCCAGATCGCCGCTATCAACACCTCGCAGGCCGTCATCCATTTCGCAATGGACGGCACGATCCTGCACGCCAATGAGAAGTTTCTGGACGCGACCGGCTACCGGCCCGATGAAGTCGTCGGGAAGCATCATCGAATGTTCGTCGCCGCCGACGAGGCAATCGACCCGTCCTATGCCGCGTTCTGGGAACGTTTGCGGGAGGGCTTACACGCTTCCGGCGAGTATCGACGATTCGGCAAGGACGGGAAGGCCGTCTGGCTGCGGGCGACCTACAACCCCATCCTCGACCTCGAAGGACGTCCGTTCAAGATCGTCAAATATGCCGTCGACGTCACCTCGGAGAAGAAGCAGAACGCCGATTTTGAAGGGCAGATCGCCGCGATCGACAAATCGCAGTGCATTGTGACCTTCGCGCCCGACGGTACCATTCTCGATGCCAACCGCAACTTCCTCGAAGCGGTTGGTTACACGATCGTCAAGTACGCGACGGTGGTTACGCGCGAGAAGCTTCGCCAGGCAGACCATCAGGGCCAGATTGCCGCGATCCACAAGTCTCAGAGCGTCGTCGCCTTCAATGTCGACGGCACGATCCTCGACGCGAACGACAACTTCCTCGACCTTACGGGCTACCGGCTGTCCCAGGTCATCGGTCGCCATCATTCCATGTTCGTTTCGTCGGAAGAACGGGAAAGCGAAGCCTATGGGAAGTTCTGGCAGGCGCTCGCCACGGGTCAATACCAGGCCGGCGAATTTAAGCGTCTCGGCCGCGATGGTCGGGAGATCTGGCTGCAGGCTTCCTACAATCCGATCCTCGACATGAACGCGCGTCCCTTCAAGGTGGTCAAGAACGCCGTCGACGTGACCGAGCAGAAACTGCGACAAGGAGATTACGAAGGACAGATCGCCGCGATCAACAAGTCGCAGAGCGTGTCTCGTTCGACATGGACGGCAAGGTGCTCGAGGCGAACGACAACTTCCTCACCCTGATGGGCTACTCGCTCCAGGAGGTTGTCGGGCGGCACCATCGCATGTTCGTCGACAAGGAAACCGCCGCGCATGCCGATTACGCGCGCTTCTGGGGCGATCTGCGCGAGGGCAAGTTCCTGTCCTCGAAGTTCAAACGCATCGCCGCGAACGGCAGGGAGGTCTGGATCCAGGCATCTTATAACCCGATCTACGACCTGAACGGCAAACCCTTCAAGATCGTCAAAATCGCCGCCGACATCACCGCCGACGTTTCGCTCGCCGCCGATCTTTCGCGCGCCCAGAAAGAGGTCCAGCACGACCCGGCGACGGGCCTTCCGAACCGGCTTGGCCTGCGCAAGTTCATGCGTCAGGTGCTGTCGGCGACCGACAGCGAACTCGCGATCTTCTATCTCGATCTTGATCACTTTAAGCCGATCAACGACACGTTCGGCCACGATATCGGCGACCTCGTGCTGCGCACCGTCGCCGCCCGCCTGTCCGGCGAGTTGACTGAAGGCCAGCTCGTCGCGAGGATCGGAGGCGACGAGTTCGTCGTCGCAGCCTCGAACCTGTCGCGGCCGCAAGTCGTCGAACTCGCGGAACGCCTTATCGAGGCCGTGTCGCAGCCGATCGCGCACGGCGAGCGGTGGCTCGAAGTCGGCCTTTCGATCGGTATCGCGCTGACCCCGCAAGATACGCTGGAGGAAGACGAGCTTTTCCGCTTTGCCGACATCGCGCTCTACCGTTCCAAAGGCAACCAGCGCGGCACCTTCACCTTCTACGCGGAAGATGCGGAAACCTCCGCGGAGACCGAGCGGCATCTCGCGCACGACATGCTGATCGCGATCAAGGCGCGTGAGTTTGATCTTGCGTGCAGCGTGCGTGTCTCGGCGACGAACGCGATCGCAGTGGACGTCCGGCCTTGGTGGAACCACGCTACGCTCGGCCGGCTCGGTACAGAAACCTATCTGCGCGTTGCCGAGCAAAGCGGTCTCGTCGTTCCCCTCGGAGACTGGATCTTGCGCGAGGCCTGCAAGCTCGCCGCGCGGGAGCCTGAGGTTACCGTTTGCGTGCCCGTCTATCCGAAGCAGCTTCTGACCAGCGACTTCGCCCAGACGCTGGCCCTCGCGCTGCGAGAGAGTGGGGTGGACGCGAAGCGCCTCGAACTGCGGCTCGAACGCGGTACCGCCCGAGTCAACGCGGAAAGCCTTCGCTTCGATCTTGCAAAGCTCAGAGCTATGGGTCTCGAAGTGGTGGCTGATAGCGTGCTTGCCGGCGAAAACGCGCTCTTGAACCGCGCATCCTGGAGCATGGACCGGTTGATGGTCGACGCGCGGCTCGGTGCCATTCTCAAGAGACAGGACCACCCGCTCGCAGCCGAGATCGCCGACATCGAAGCGTGCGACGCCAAAGCGGAAATCTCCGGCAAGCGTAGCTTCGAGATCGACGCCAAGGCAGCGCTCCTAAGCTTCGTGGTTCACGACACGACTAACACGACCGACCTCACGTCTGCGCTTCGCAAGACGAGGAAGATGCTGGACGATGTGCGAGCCGAAGACGACGGGAAGATCGCGACGAAGGAGAATGCCACGTGAGAGCAACGTGAATTGAGCGCAAGCCACGCAACACGCACGGTTTGCTCACAGCTGCTATTTTCAAGGGTGCAGACGGATCAATCAAGCCGGTCTCCTGCATCGTGAAAGCCAAGCATTAATCGACTATATGACGGTGTTGGGCAGCAATACGAAGCATGGCAGCCGTCACGTTGCTGACTCAGATTCGGGCTCGGTCCAATTCTGCCAATGAAGGAGAACATGCCAACCATTGGATATTGCGTGTCCGGTAATTTCAGCGATGAGCTGCACAGGGCGCGCTTGCGTGGCCGGTGGTTCAGGGTCTCAAGACTCAGCCGCCGTTCTTGGAAGCCGACATTCGACTGCAAGGATGCGTGAATGACAGTCATGCGGCGTGCAATTGCCGCCTGGCTGCTGAACGGCAAGCTTCAGGTATCGTTGAAACGCCAGTACTCGTCGTGAGGCAGGGTTCGGCCAGTTTGTGACGTTCGCCGCCCGCATCCTGACGACATCCGAAAGGCAGCTCCACCATCGTTACCTGCTGTTGGAGTGCCGACCGCTACACCGTATCGTTGCCAACACACGTTCGATCTCAACCGTTGCAGTCTACAAGGTCCCATCGAGGCGCACCGATCAATGTCGGGCGCTAATCTCTAGCGCAGCCGGCGCTGCGAGGCACGGGTTATTTTGTGATTGCGCGTCATCCATTGCGCGGGACGGGAATCAAATAGACAAGCAGGAACCGAACGTGAGCAACGCCGGAGTGGCGGCAGTCGAGAAAGCACCCGCGTTACTCGATTGCTTTACCGACGAAAGGCATGCTTGCTCGGTCGCGGCGCTCGCAAAGGCGTCGGGGCGGCCCGTGACCACGACCTTGCGGCTGCTCAAATCACTTGAGCGGATGAGCTACGTGATTCGGACCGAGGCGGGTGCTCGGACCACGATGGCATCGCGCGGGGACTAGGAGCGCATGCTAATGCTCTTTCCGCGCGTGAAGGAACGGCTTGCGCAGCGCGCCGGCACGCTCTCCGGCGCCGGGCAGCAAATGCTTGCGATGGCGCGCGCGCTGATGCGCTCGCCTTCGCTCGTGTACATGGACGAGCCGACCGTGGGCCTGTCGCCGCTCTATGTCGACAAGGTCCTCGAATTGATCCGCGCGGTGAACCAGCAGGGCGTCACGTTCTTTATGGTCGAGCAGAACGCGAGCCTTGCGTTGCCGATCGTGCATTGCAGCTACGTGCTGCAGACGGGCCGCGTCGTCTTCTCGGGTACGGCCAGTGCGTTGCTCGGGGATCAACGTGTCCGCGACGCGTATCTCGGCGGCCTCCTCGCTGCCGAAACCGATTCATGGAATGCGCTTTTCAGGAATCGCCCGGAAGGGCCCCACCTCGCAGACGAGCCGCCACGGCGCGCGCCGCCAGATCCAGCACGAACCCGAGCCAGCCGATCACGAGGATCACAGCGGTTAGCTCGGAATACGCCAGTCGGTCACGCGTATCAAGAATCAGATAACCTAGCCCTGCGCTCACGCCGAGCATTTCGGCAGGCACCAGCACGATCCACAAGATGCCGATGGCGAGCCGCAACCCTGTGAGCACGTGTGCGGCAATGCCCGGCACGTAGATATGCCATAGCATCTCCGCCCGCGTCGCCGCGAGGCTCTCGCCCAACTGGATCCAGCGCCGGTCAAGATGCGCGACGCCCGCCGCCGTGCTCATCACGAGCGGCCAGATCGCTGCGAAAGCAAGCAGAAAGTACACGGCGCGGTCGCCGACGCCAAGCGACATCACCGCGATCGGCATCCACGAGAGCGGCGAAATCATGCGCAGGAATTGCAGGGTGGGCGAGAGCGCCTGCTCCAGCCAGCGAAACCGCCCGATGGCGAATCCGAGCGGGACCCCGGCGGCGAACGCCCATGAGAGTCCCACTGCGATGCGTCGCAGACTCGTCGCGACATGGGCGGCGAGACGGTCTTCGGTGACGAGCGCGGGCAGCGCCTGTACCGCGCGCAAAGGCGAGAATTGCGCTGCCATCGCATTGTGGCCCGCGAGCAGCGTGACCGCGAGCCACCAGGCCCCGATGACCACAGCCAGCCCCGCGCCACCCAAAGCGACGCCGCGCCAGCGCGCATGCGCGCGCGGCGCGCGCCCGACCGCGACCGATGGCCGCCGGATCAGTACGCTAGACAAGGATCGTCTCCTTGCGCGTGTAGCCCGCTCCCTGACCGAACGCGGCCATGCCACCCACGGCCTCGATGCTCTTCTTTACGAAGCGATCGTCGACGAGATCGGACGCCACCTGCGCTGGATCGAGCGACGCGATGAACGCGTTCGCACCATCGACCTGCGTCGCCTTGAGCCGGCGCACGAGCTCTTCCGTATAGCTCGGATAGGGATATGGCTGGAAGTCGATGCGCTTCGAATGCCAGTCCGCATGCTGGATCGCGCGATCGCCCAGATAGCGGCCTTGATCACCGGCCTGCGGGGCCAGCACGCGCGCGAGCAGTTGCGGCGCGTGCGGCGTGTAATGGTTCGCGCCTTCCTTCGAGAGCAGCTTCGCCGCGTCCTCGGGATGCGCGCGCGTCCACAGTTGCGCCTTGACGATCGCATCGACCACTTTTTGCGACCACGCCGCGCGCTGCGTCAGATCCTGCTCGTGCATGAAGATCACGCAGCAGGCGTGGTTGCGCCACACGTCGCCGGTGAAGCGCAGCACGTGGCCGACGTTCAGCTGTTCGGCGGCGGCGTTGAACGGCTCCGCGACGATGTAACCCGCGATCTGCTTCGCGGCCAGCGCGGGCGGCATGTCGGAAGGTGGCATCACGATCAGGTTGACTTCCTTCGGCCCCGGCGCGCTCGTGCGCTTGAGCACCGGCGTGAGGCCCTGTGCGCGCAGCATGTCCTGCAGCACGACGTTGTGAACGGAGTACCAGAACGGCACGGCGACGGTCTTGCCGCCGAGGTCCGAGAGCGCGCTTACGTCGGGCGCAACCGTGAGGGCCGAGCCATTCACATGATTCCACGCAACGACCTTGGCGGGCGCCTTGCTGCCGTAGCGCGCCCAGACAGTCATCGGCGACAGCAGATGCACGACATTCACCTGCCCCGAAAGGAACGCCTCGACGAGTTGCGCCCAGCTGCGCAGGAGCGTCGGCTTTTCGGCCTGGAGACCGGCGGCATCGAAATGGCCATTGTTGTGCGCGACGAGCAGCGGCGTCGCGTCGGTAATCGGCAGATAGCCGATGCGCACCGGCGCATCCGGCTCCGCGGCAGCCCTGGCGTCGAACGACCTGAGGAGCGGCGCCGCTCCCGCCACAGTGAAGAGTGAGGCGAGCTTGAGCCATTCGCGGCGTGACATCGGTAACTGGCACATCGAATCTGTTCCCCGCTGATTCAGGCGGCTGCTTCCGATATTGAATTCTGCAGCGCCTGAAGGATTGAAATGCGCAATTCGCCAAGCGAGCGAATCTGCGTCTGTCTGGGATGCGGCAGGTCCACCGACCAGCGGCCGACAAGCGAGCCGCGGTTGCCCAGCAGCACGATGCGATCGGCGACGAGCAAAGCCTCATCGATGTCGTGCGTGACGAGCAATGCGCAGGCACCGGTGCGCCGGATGGCTTCGATCAGCAACTGCTGCATGTCCGCGCGCGTGACTTCGTCGACCGCCCCGAACGGTTCGTCGAGCAGCAGCGCGCGC
Source organism: Caballeronia megalochromosomata (assembly GCA_001580565.1). Lineage (GTDB taxonomy): Bacteria > Pseudomonadota > Gammaproteobacteria > Burkholderiales > Burkholderiaceae > Caballeronia > Caballeronia megalochromosomata. The sequence continues at coordinate 13,315 of LRBF01000209.1, forward strand.
GGCTTGCGCGCAAGGCTTCGCGCCAGCGCCGCGCGCTGCGCCATGCCGCCGCTCAGTTGCGCGGGTAGCCAGCCACGCGCGTGTGCGAGCCCGACCGCTTCCAGCGCTCGCGTCACGCGCGCCTTTCGCCCCACTCGCGAAAGACGCGGTTGCCGCGAAAACGTGACCCCGAACGCGACGTTGCGCTCGACCGTGAGCCACGGCAGCAGGCACGGGTCCTGAAACGCAAGCGCGACGTCCGAGCGCGGGCCGCTGACCGGTTCTCCATCGACGCGCACGCTGCCCGAACTCGGCCGCGTTAGTCCGGCGATGATCCGCAACAGTGATGACTTGCCGCACCCGCTCGGACCGAGCAGCGCGACCAACTCGCCGGGCGCTACGCTCAGGTCAATCCCGTTGAGCACGCTGCGCGTCTGATAACGCAGCGTGATGCCGCTCGCGTCGATGTGCGCGCCGCGCGTCATGCGGCGCTCACCAGTCGCTGGCTCGCCAGTTGTGCCTTCAGCTGGACGAGGCTCGGCGTGAGGATCGGAATGAACGATGCTTCGCGTACGCGCCGCGCGGTGCCACCCCCGTTGCGCAGATAACCGCGCCCTCCGGTCGCCTGCACTTCTAGCGAGAGCGCGCGCGTGACGGTATCGGCGAGCCCAATCCGCAGTTCGAAGAGTGCGGCGGGGCGCTCGAAAAACGCTCCGTCGAGCACGCCTTGCTTGAGCGCGACAGTCTGTTCCGCGAGCGCCGATTCGAGCCCGGCGAGCTCCTCGCGGATCGATTCGCGCGACGTCACGCCCGCCTGCGCCGTCGCGTTCAGGGCACGCCGCGCGAGCCCGACGGACATGCCGCATTGCAGGCCGAGGAACGAGGGACGCACACGCACGAGCCAGTTGCGCGCATCGGCCGTGATCCGATGGCGCTCGTCGAGCACCGTGCCGCTCACCGTCAGCGCCGCCGTATTGCTCGCGCGCATGCCGATCAGGTCGAGATCGTCGCTGCGTTCGACGCTCGGTGCGTCGTGAGGGATCGCGAAGATGGAGGGCGACGAGCCGTCGTCGTGATCGAATGCCGCCGCCGCGATGAAACCCTCGCGCCGCAGATTCGTGATCCACGGCAGGGCGCCCGTCAGCGCGAAGCCGTCGGCGTGGCGCGTCGCATGCATCTGCAATGCTTCGATGTTCGACAAATACTTCATGGCGTTCGAGAGACCGGTCGCGCCTGCTATCTCCCCTGACAGCAGGCGTGGAAGCGTGCCTGCGCGCAAGCTCTCGTTGTCGCTCTGTAGAACGTACTCGATGAACGTTCGACGCCCCCACAGCACGAAGGCGGCCGTCAGCGAGCGCTGCGCGACAGCGGCCACAGTGTCGATGGCATCGGCGATCGTGCCTCCCGCGCCGCCCAGCGAATGCGGCACGCCGACACCGACAGCACGACCCTGCACGAGCTGCGGCAGCACCCCGGCGGCAAGCGACGGGTCGGTGTCGAGCGCTTCAGCGTGGAAGTCGAGCCAGTCGGCGAGTGACACGAGCGGGGCGGGCGGGTTCATGCGGCGTGCGCCTTCGGTTCCCAGCGATACGCTTCGAGCTGCGGATTGAGCTCGTTGCGGGCCAGATTGTTGGCGAAGTTGCAGAGCGTCGCGAGACTCACGCCGAGGATCACTTCGAGCGCGTTTGCATCGGTGAAGCCTCCGGCCTTGAAGCTCGCGAGCGCATCATCGGACACGGCGCCGCGCGTCGCGATGACCGCTCGCGTGAAGTTCGCAACCGCGTCGAGCCGGGCATCGGAGAGCGTGTCTTGCGCGCGAATCTCATCGACGAGCGCCTCGGACAATTGCGCCTTTTTGAGGGCGACGGCGGTATGCCCCGCGACGCAGAATCCGCAGCCGTGAATCGCGGCGGCGGTGATCTGCAGGACTTCGCGCTCAGCCAACGTGAGACCGCTCCGACCATTGATCTCGCCGACAGTCAAATACGTTTCGAGCGCCACCGGCGCATTGGCGAGCGCGGCCACGAGGTTGGGCAGAAAGCCGTTGGCCGATTGCGATTTCTGCAGGAACGGGCGGCTCGCCTCGGGCGCGCTGTCGATGGTTTGCAAGGGTAGACGGCTCATGACATCCTCGAACGGGGAAACGAAAACCGCATTGTCGACAGCGGTCAGCGCTCGAACAATGCTTGAGCGTCTCTCGTTTCTGCGCGTTCGTCTCATGTCAATGCACGCGTGTTTCGGCGGTGCGCGCGCGCTCACGGCGCAGGCCGCCAGGCTGCAGCCCCGTGATTCGTTTGAACGCCTGCGCGAAGGCGGATTCGGACTGATAGCCCACGTGTTCCGCGGCGTGCACTGTCGACGCGCCGCGCCTGAGCATTTCGGCCGCGACCTTCATGCGCAGCAGCGCGAGGAACTGGGCGGGCGGGTGCCCACAAACCTCGGCGAACTGCTTGCAGAAGCGCGCCCGCGACATGTGGCAAAACGCCGCCATGATATGCGTGGACCAGTCGCCGCCGGGCTTGTCGATGATCGCGCTGACGAGCGGCGCGAACTCCGCGCGCCGCATCACCGTCCACAGACCCGGTGCGAAATCGTCCGCGCTCGCGACGGCGCGCAATGCGTAGAAGAACAGTACGTCGGTCAGGCGGTTGATGAGCGGTGACGGAGCGTCCTTCGTGCGCGCGGCTTCGGCGTGGATCAGATCGAAGATCGCACGCGCGCCCGTGAGCCGGGCATCGTCGTGTCGCGCGACGATATGATCGGGCAGCAGCCCGTTGATCGCTTCGCCGAGATCGGAGCGGAACTCGAAGAAACCGCAGGCCAGCGCGACTCCATCGGCCGGTTCACTTCCGGCGTCGAGCGGCGTCATGGCGCCGATGCGCAAGGCGAAATCGTCGATGCCGGGCGCGTTCGGATCGGGCGTGAGGCAATGCGCCATGTCGTGCATGAAGAACACAGCATCGCCCGCAACGAGGCAAGTACTGCTCGCTTCGCGCCCCGGCGTCGCGGGCAGATGCAACCAGCACGCGCCTTCGAGGATCAGATGAAAACTTGCCCGCTGATGTCCCGCCGTCGATGCGCGATACGCGTCGCAATACCGCCCTACATGAAAGAGCGTGCTGTGCAATTCGAGCCCGGAGAGCAGCCAGTCGGCGGCCTGTTCGGCGGATGTCGGCATGATGGGATTCGCGGCGAAGCGTGCGGAATGCACGGGCAAGCCTCGAGCCTATCGTCGCGCCGCGCGTCCGCAAAACAAGCGTTCGTGCGATGCATATGCCTCGTGGTGATTTGCAGCGTAACCTGGACCGTGCGTTCGCCGATCTCAAGGGAGAAACCAGGCCTCGGCCTCTTTCGCGAGCGGCGAGGCTGCGGTGCGTTCGGGCAGCGCGCAGAGATGAGCGCGCGCATGCTGGAGTGCGTCGGAAAAACCGCGCAGTGTCTGCGTCATCGGCCGGTCGTCGAGCCGGCGGCGTTGCACGGCCTGCCAAACGTTCCGGTGCATCAGCGCCGTTTGTGCATCGATATAGGCGATGCACGAGCGCGCGAGCGGCGTCGATAGTGTGCCGATGCCAAGGAGTGCCGGTACGCTCGCAATGGTGCGATAACCGTCGGAAGGAAGCATCGCAAGCGCACGGCGCGGATCTGCAACATCGCGTCTCAGGGCATCGAACAACGACGCGGCCCATAGCTCCCGCTCGAGGTTTAGCGCCTGCCGTCTGCGGTGCATGGCAGCTTTGGCCTCTTCATCCACAATCTCACCAGCCCTGAGGAGTAACGCCCCCCCATGCTCGCCCGGCCGGATGCATTGTGCGCCGATCCATCCCGCGCCATGTGAGCGCTGCGCAAGCACCGCATGTTGCAGGTGATCCGGCACGAGCGGGTCGAGTGGCACCGCGATGCACTGATCCGGGTTGCCCTTTGCATGGAGGCTGCACAGCCCGTCATGCGCGAGCGCAGGACAGCGTCCGAGCGATGGGTAATCGAGCCCAAGCGTCGTGATCGTGATGGCGTTGGCCTCATCGACGGGAAACGCGTGCAGCGGCGTGTGCGCATCTCGCGGTATGCGCCCGAGCGCGATGCAGCCGACGAATACGTCGCGGTGCTCGAACAGTTCCCGCAGCGACATCGCGGGCGGACTATTGCAGCATTTGCCGCACGCGGTGCAGTGGAACGAGTAGCTATTCACCAAGGCCGGCGCACCGAATCCTGGTACTGCGTGAGGATGAAATGCGCGACGTCGTCGGAATGATAGATGCGAATGAGTCGCGCGACCCAAGCGGCCTTCGCGTCCCGCGTACGCACGGCGAGGACATGCTGATAAGGCGAGCGCGCATCTTCGATGCCGATGCTGTCGCGGCCCGGCCGCAACTTGTTGCGCGCGGCATCTTCGGCGTTCATCGCGACGAAGCTCGCCGTGTCGAGCGCTTCGTAGAGCTTCGCGCGTTCCACCCGGCGGATCTTCAGACCAAAGCGATTGCCCGTGATGTCCGCGGGCGTCGGGTGAAGGCCCGCACCGTCCTTCAGGGTGATGAGCGCATAGTTCTGCAGGAGGATCAACGCGCGCGCAGTGCCGGCTGCATCGGCTGGAATAGCGAGGGTCGCGCCGCGCGGCAAGTTGGAGATCGATGCGAGCTTGCGCGAGTAGAACGCCATCGGTATGGTCACGGTCGCAGCGACGCTTTCGATCGCATAGCCGTTGCGCGCGCTGCGTGCGACCAGGCTCGCTTCGTCCTCGAAGCTGGCGGCATCGATTGTGCCGTTCGCGAGCGCCGCGTCGATGCGCGCGGCATCGTCGAAGCTCACGACGGCGAGCGGCATGCCCTGCTTCGCGGCGACTTCACGCACATGCGTGACGATCGTCGCTTCCTCGCCCGGACTCACGCCGATGCGAACCGTCTCCTCCGCGGCATGCGCCGTCGTCACGAGAGAGGCCGTCAGAACCGCCCCGGCGAAAACGCATCGCGCGCGCATCAGCCATCCCTCAACACGGTGCGAAAGCCGATATGTGACGCGGGCAAGTCCGCTTCCTGCTGCTCGCGCGACGATGCCCGGTAACGCACGCAATAATCCTGCGCGCACAGGAACGAGCCGCCCTTGATGACCATGGCCGCGTCGTGTTTGCGCGCGGGAGTCACCGCTGCCGTGTCTCCGTTCGAATGCGGCTGACGCGGACCGGTGTAGGGATCCTTCGTCCATTCCCATGCGTTGCCGATCATGTCGTACAGCCTGAAATCATTCGCGGCATAGCAGCCCACCGGCGCCAAACCCGCATGGCCGTCTTCGGCAGAGTCGAGCACTGGAAACACGCCTTGCCAGTAATTTGCCGATGGCTTGCCGTGCGCATCGCGCGGAGCGGCGTCGAGCTGCGCGCCTTCGCGTCCGGCCTTGCCCGCGTATTCCCATTCGGCTTCGGTCGGCAGATCGCGGCCGAGCCAGTGCGCGTAGGCAAGGGCATCGGCGAGCGTGACCATGGTCACCGGCTGATTTTCGTGCCCTTTCCATGTGCTCGACAATCCGGTGGGATGCTTCCACGACGCACCGTTCACCCACGACCACCACGCTAGATCGCGTGCGTTCATTTCTTCACGGCTCGGGACATGGAACACGACGGCGCCGCCCTGACGTTCAGCTTCGGTCACATAACCCGTCGCAACGACGAAAGCGGCGAACTGCGCGTTAGTGACATCGGTCTGATCGATCCAGAAGCCCCCGACTTTCGTCTTGCCATCGCCCACCGGGCGCTCGTCGTCATAACCCCGTTTGCTGCCGAAGACGAACTCGCCGCCGCGCAGATGCACCATGCCCGCGCGCGGATCGTCGCGCCATTTGGCCGGAATGCCGGAATAGCGTTCGCATTGCTGCTCGGAGCCGAGCGGCGCCAGCGTGCGGACGAGATTACGCGGATCGAAGGCGTGTTCCGCGTTCACGGCGAGCGCCGCACCGAAGCCCGCCCCGAACAACGCCAACGTGACGGCGCCGGCGCCGCCAATGGATCTCCATCGTCTGCTCATCGCGCGCTCAGTAGTAGCCGCGCGGCCGCAGCGGTTCGACGCCGCCTACCGTGCTCATGTAGCTGTTCCACTGCTGCACGAGACTGTCGATGACCGACGGATTCTGCGCCGACACGTCGTTGTTCTCGCCGCGATCGGTCTGCAGGTCGAAGAGCTGCCAGTGACCGTCGACGGGACCGGTCGGAGGCTCGGTCCAGAGCGCCTTCCAGCGGCCATCGGAACTGCGCAGATAACCGCGTCCATAGGCTTCGTCACCGAACGCAGCGGTGTGCACTTCGGCGGTGGCGTCGCCCTTGAGAATCGGGAGCAGCGACTGTCCGGTGATCGGATACACGTAACGGTTGTTGTAGACCACCTTGCCCTTGTTGGAATCGACGCCCGTGAGCGTGTTGATTGAAGCCGGCGCCGGTTGCATCGGCGGCGTGATCTGCGCAACTGCGAGGAAGGTGGCGGTGTTGTCGGTCACGTGCGTGAAGGCGCGCAAAGTGGGTAACTGCGCCGTCTGTCCGGGCAGATGGGCGATGAGCGGTGTCGATACGCCGCCTTCGCCCGAGAAGCCCTTGGTCAGCCGGAACGGCGTCGCGCTCACTTCGGCCCAGCGCTGGCCGTATTGCAGACGCCGCGCGTTTTGCTGACCGTTGTCGGTGCCGAGCGTCATGTAGATCGCGTCAGATGCGTTCGCGGTGTCGGTCGCGGTGGGATCCGCGCCTGAGTCGATCGGCCAGCCTTCCGCGCCGTTGTCGGACTGGAACAGGATGAACGTGTTGTCGTATTCTCCGATGTCTTTCAGATGCTGGATCAACAGGCCGATGTTGTGATCGAGATTTTCGACCATGCCAGCATAGATTTCCATGTACCGCGCTTGCGCCTTCTTCTCGGCGGCGGACAGGCTGTTCCACGACTTGTTGACCGTGCCCGGACCATAGTCGCTGTAGCCTTGCGCGGCGCTGTGCACGGCGCTGACGTACTTCGCGTTCGCGGTGCCATTGTTCGCCGTGGCGGCCGACGTGGTCAGCGTCTCTGGCGCGCCCTGATACGGGTTGAAATCGGCGGGAATGATACCGAGCGCTTTCTGACGCGCTATTCGCGCATTGCGGATGACGTCGTAGCCCGCATCGTACTTGCCTGCATAGTTGTGCAGATACGGCTCCGGCACTTGCAGCGGCCAGTGCGGCGACGTGTAGGCCGCGTAGGCAAAGAACGGCTTGCCATCGCCCTTGTTCGAGTCGATGTAGGAGATCAAGCGCTGCGTGTAGAAGTCAGTCGAATAGAACACGGTCGGACTGCCGCCGGCGCCGCCCGGCTGGCCAGGCTGTCCCGGCTGAACGTATTGACCGTCTTCCGTGTAATTCTTCGAGCCTGCGGGTTCGTGCGCGAAGTGATTCGTCGCGGCGCCGCCGAGCAGCGCATAGCTATGCTCGAAACCCCATTGATCCGGCGTCTGCCCGCCGCCCGTGGTACTGCCTACGATTCCCGAGCCGATGTGCCACTTGCCCGCCATGTACGTGTGATAGCCGCCGTCTTTCAGCAACTGCGCGACGGAGAGCGCCCGGTCGTTCAGGTAACCTTCGTAACCCGGCAGGCCCTTGCGTTCGTCGGTCGGCGTGCCCATCGTGCCTTCGCCAACGAGATGATGGTCGGTGCCCGAAATCAGCATGGCGCGCGTGATCGCGCAGACCGTGCCGGTGTGATGGTTCGTTAGGATACGACCCGATGCGACGAGCGCATCCAGATTCGGCGTGTTGATTTCGCCGCCGAACGCGTGAATATCCGAATAGCCGAGGTCGTCGGCCATGATGTACAGGATGTTCGGTCGTTTGGCGGAAGCGACCGGTGTGGTCGTTGGCGAACTATCGCTGGAAGAACCGCACGAGGCCAGTGTGAAGAGGCTGGCGACGGCGAGCGCAACGGCGGCGCGGCGGGTAGCGATCGAGCGGTGCAAGGTCATTGTCGTTATGGCGGTCCGTGAAAGCGAGCGGCGATCTTAGCAATCGGCTCTCGGCCCCCAAAGATCGATTTCTGATTTGCTTGTCGTCCTGGCAGATTTGCGAAAGCGGTGATCGGGCGTCGCAGTCGGGTCGCGACCGGACGCTGCGACCGGGGAATCGCGCGAAGCAACGCGCTGCAGACGCTCAGAACACGGCTCTCGCGTCCATGTCGATGAGTGAGCAGAGCCGGTTCAGACCGGTGCGGCACTTGCGTGCACCGGACGTTTGAGCCCGAGATGCTCGCGTAGCGTGTGGCCGGTGTAGTCGGTCCGAAAGAGGCCGCGCCGCCGCAGTTCGGGCAGCACCAGTTTGATGAACTCCTCGAGTCCGCCGGGAAACCACGGGGCCATGATGTTGAAGCCGTCAGCGCCGCCTTCCTCGAACCATTGCTGCAACTGGTCCGCGATACTCGCCGGCGTGCCGATAACCTGCTGATGACCGCGCCCTCCGGCAATGCGTTGATAGAGCTCGCGTATCGTGAGCCGGTCGCGCCGCGCGAGTTCGACGAGCAGATGCTGGCGGCTCTTCGGCCCGTTCGTTTCCGGCAGCTCCGGAATGGGACCGTCTACATCATGGACTGACAGATCGACGCCGCCGAGCATCGTCGACAGCAGCGCGACGCCGACTACCGGATCCACGCGCGATTGCAACGCTTCGAATTTCTCTTCGGCTTCCGCCTGCGTGCGGCCCACGACCGGGAAGATGCCTGGCATGATCTTCACGTCGTCGGGATCGCGGCCGTGGGCGGGCAGGCGGCTTTTGATATCGGTGTAGAACGCCTTCGCTTCGTCGAAGGTCTGATGCGCGACGAAGATCACCTCGGCGGTGCGGGCGGCCAGCGCACGGCCGTCCTCGGACGCGCCCGCCTGCACGACGACCGGACGCCCCTGCGGCGAGCGGCCGACGTTGAGCGGGCCGCGCACCTGAAAGTGCTTGCCGCGATGCTTCAGCACGTGCAGCTTTTCCGCATCGAAATAGATGCCGCTCTGCTTGTCGCGCACGAAGCTGTCGTCTTCCCAGGAATCCCACAAGCCCAGCACGACGTCGTGAAACTCGGCGGCGCGCTCGTAGCGTTCGGCATGATCCGGCAGCGCATCGCGGTTGAAGTTCTGCGCTTCCGTCGAACTGCTGGACGTCACCAGATTCCACCCTGCGCGCCCGCCGGAAATCTGGTCTAGCGTGGCGAAACGGCGCGCCACGTTGTAGGGTTCGTGAAACGACGTGGACACCGTGGCAATCAGGCCGATGCGTTCGGTCACAGCGTCAAGCGCCGCCAGCAGTGTGACGGGGTCGAAGAAGTCGCTGCGGGCCGTACTCGCGAGCGACGGCAGATGCGTCGTGCGTATGCCCGAAGAATCCGCAAGAAAAATCGTGTCGAACTTCGCGGCTTCCGCGAGCCGCGCCAGTTCAACGTAGTGACGAAAGTTGCTGCCGGCGTCGGCCTGGGCTTCGGGATGCCGCCAGCCGGCGATGTGATGGCCGGTCTGCATCAGGAATGCGCCGAGCGAGAACTGTCGGGTGGGTCGTGTCATGGGCGGCTCATTGAACGAAACGTTTGAGTGTGGGCAAAAATAAGTCGGGGGTTTGGATCGACGAACGGGTTCACTGCCGGAGACGAAGCAACGCGCATCGCGCCGTACCGCATCACGATGAGAGTCCATCGGAATTGATGCGCGGCCGGGCAGTGTTTCGCGCAAGGCGCCTACGCACATTTGGTCCGGGTCATGTGGCACTTTTGCGGCGCGGGGATGACGTCGTAACCTGCGTCAGGACCGACGCGCGACTGCGCTTTCGCCGCCGGATGATCAACCGTTCGATCTCGCCGGACGAAACGCGCTACTGGCTGTCGAGGCCATGATCACTCGGCACGGAGGAAGCGGCATGACGTCGCCATCGATGAACGCCGCGGCACAGCGGACGGCGAACTGGCACGCGCCCTCCCTGTTCGCGAAGACGCCGAGATCGCCAAGAGACGTCGACTCTCCGTCTTCCTCGAGAATGGATGCGCGGGCGATGAAGACATTACCCATGCGCACTGCGGATGCCTGAATCGCGGCACCGTTGTGGTATGAAATCATCGGCGATTCCCTGTGTACGCTTGCATTCATTGATCTGAGCAGCGTGGATTCAGTCTCTCGATCAGGCGAAGCGGCAGTTGATTCCACCGTTGGCCAGGGCAAAGCCAGTTGCCGGGCGCAGGTCGTCGCGACAACGCGCCATCGTCTCAAAGGGGATCGATTTGTGAGGCTTGCCGGCCTTTTGGTCCCTGCTTGACTTCGTAATTCACTCTCTGATGTTCGCGCGGCGTCTTGAATCCTTCGCTGCGCACTTCCGAGAAGTGGGCGAAAAGATCATCGGTGCCGTCGTGCGGGGTGAAGAAACCATATCCTTTCGCGTCGTTGAACCATTTGACCGTGCCCGTTGCCATGACTCTGACCTCGATGATTTGAAGCGGACCTCGACGTAGACGCTGCGCATCAGGGATGCGCCGTTGCTGTCGGGTCCGCAAGGGCCGCTTTGTACGGCTCGCAGCGCTGGAAAACGATACGTCCACCCGTTCGTCATGCAAACGAATGGATCATTCGATCGTTATCAGCTCAGTCGTGACGAGCTTATGATCGTCGATCGATGCGGTCCGAGGCCGCATATCAGAAGCGCACGCGCACGCCGCCGAACGCCGCAACTTGCCGGTTCGTCGACGACGGCGTGCCCGCGTCGGCGATAGCGGCGATTTTCTGATAGCCGCTACCGGCGCGCGTCGAGGCATCGCCTGCCGCGAGCTGATAGACGCCGGAGAGATAGATGTCGGTGCGCTTGGACAATACGTAGTCGACGCCGAGCGTGAACTGATGCCAGCGCGGCTTGAGTGTCGTGCCGCCGGTGCCGGGCAGACTGTTGGCGCGGCCGTCAGTGAAGCTGTACACGCCGATCAGCGTCGTTGCCGGCGTAATGTTGTAGCGGCCATTCACATCGTAGTTGTTGAACTTGCGCGACGAGCCATCGTTGTAGTCGAGCTGCGTGTGGCTCCATGCGAAGCCGACCGTCGCGACCGATCCGAACGCGTAGTTGCCACCCGCGACCGCCACCTGCTGCCGCGCGACGCCGCCGTTGATGCCATAGAAGAATGCGCCGCTGTAGTCGTCGCCGGACGTAGTCGATGCACCGCCGATCGCGCCGCTCGTGTTGGACGCGACATTCGGATGATCGAGCAGCAGATAGCCCGCGCCGAGTTGCAGCGGCCCGGTGGCATAGCTCGCCGACACGCCCCACGCGCGGTTGTTGCCGAAGCCCGCGCCGGCGCCGTTGCTGGCCTGATTGCTGAACGCGTAGAGCGCATCGACAGTCACGCCCGCGATGGTATCGCTCTTGAACTTCACGGCATTGTTGATGCGGAAGGTCTGATTCAGATTGTCGTTATCGCCGACGTGCGTGGCGGGCGACCAGAAGCCCGGCCCCGCGAACAGCGCGACGAGATCCGTGTTCGGATCGTACTGACGCCCGAGCGTCAGCGTGCCGATGCCCGTCTTCGCCACGCCTACATAGGCTTGCCGTCCGAATTCGCGTCCACCCTGTGCGAGCGTGCCGTCGTTGACGCGATAGCCGCTCTCGAGCGTGAACAGCGCCTTGTAGCCGCCGCCGAGATCTTCGACGCCTTTGAGACCCCAGCGACTGCCGTTGAGCTTGCCGCTCGTCGCCTGCACGTTGGACGCCCCACGCTGATTGTTCGTATAGGCGAGACCGGCGTCGATGAGCCCGTACAAGGTGACGGAACTCTGTGCCTGAACGATGCTGGGAAGGGCGACTAGTAAGCCAGCGGCGCCGGCGAGTGCGACTCGTTTCATTCGCTTCCTTAGGTATTAACCATGAGTTCGAGGAAGCCGGATATTACGGTCGTGCTTACCGAAGTCCAACGAAGGATTTCTCGTTTGTAATGGTGGGATCGTCTTATTTGGATTCCGGGTTACATCGGAGAACGATTGAAATGCTCGCCGCCGGCGTCTGGAGACCGCGCGTGAGATAAGTGCAAACGAAGCGCAACCTCAAAACATAGGACATCCCCAGGCGATGCGTATGTAACGCATTTCTCGAAGCATTCCAGCGCTCACGTGAAAAGGGTCGTCGACGATGCGCTCATACGCTTGCATCGATTCGTTCGTTGCGAAGCAGCGCTTTCCGATGGTCTGATTGAACGACTCAACGACGACGGAGGAATGTATGAGCACGGTGCTGGATCATCGAGAAGTGCAGTCGCAAACCGAAGGCCACCAGGATCTGCGCGTGCGGCGCTACAAGCCGCTCGTCGGCGCGGTCGTCGAGAACGTCGATCTCGCCGCGCCGCTGAGCAAGAACAACCATCGCACGCTGCGGCAGGCGTTGGTCGATCACGGCGTGATTTTTTTTCGTGACCAGGCGCTCACGTCGGAGCAGCACGTGGCGCTCGCGTGCATCTTCGGCAACCCGATCCGCAAGAACGTCTACCTCCCGGCGGTCTCCGGGGTTCCCGAGATCGAGGTCATCGCTCACGGTGGCGACAAGGCCCGTTCGGGCGGCACGGATAACTGGCACGTCGACGTTTCGTGGCAGCATCAGCCGCCCAAGGCCACCGTCCTTCATGCGAAGGAGATTCCGGAAGGTGGCGGCGGCGACACGATCTGGGCCTCGTCGGCGGCAGTCTACGACTTGCTGGACGCCGATCTGGCCCGCTACTTCGAGAAGCTGACCGCGGTGAATACCTTCATCGCGTCGCCGAAGAAGGGCGCGCTCGCGGATCTGCTGAGCGGCTATGAAATCCCCGAAGGCACGGAGGAAAACAGCGTCGAAGCCGGACTTGCGCGCTTCCACGATGCCGCTCTGAAATATCCGCCGATTGAAGTGCCCGTCATCAAGACGCATCCCGAGAACGGACGCAAGCTCGTCTTCGTCAACGAGGGGCATACGAGCCATATCCTCGGCGTGTCGAAGACGCAGAGTCAGAGCCTGCTCAACTATCTCTACGATCTCGTCAAGACGCCGGAAGTGCAGGCGCGCTTCGAATGGAAAGAGGGCGATGTCGCCATCTGGGACAACCGGCAAGTGCAGCACTATGCGGCGCGAGATTACGGCACGGCGAAGCGGCGCATTCACCGCATCACGCTCGAACACGACGGCGTGTTCTGACCGGAGGCGAACGCGTGACTGTCATCAAGAAATTCATTCATGCAGCGCTGCCGGCCGTCGCGTTCGCCGCGAGCGCGACGGCGGCGGTTGCGCAAACGCCCGAAAAGCTCGAACTGCGCTATCAGGGCTGGGCGAGCAAGGTCCTGTATCCGGAGCTTGCGGAGGATCTGGGCTATCTCGCGCCGATCAAGCTGAAGTGGATCGGCAACACGATCAGCGGTCCGCAGGACATTCAGGCCGCCGTGACCGGCGACGTCGATTTCGGCGGCGCCTTCAATGGCTCCATCGTCAAGCTCGTCGCGGCGCATGCGCCGGTCAAGGCGGTGGTCTCGTACGTCGGCACGGACAAGGAGACCAACGGCGGTCTCTTCGTCCTGCAGGATAGCGCGATCAAGGACCCGCGCGATCTCGTCGGCAAGAAGATCGGCGTCAATACGCCGGGCGCGTATCAGCAATATCTCGTGACCGCGTATCTGCAGAAGTCGGGCTTGTCCCAGGCCGATATCGACCGCGTGACGTTCGTGCCCGCTCCGCCGGTGAATCTCGCGCAACTGCTCAAACAGAAGCAGCTCGACGCGATCTTTCTCGAAGACATCATCAAGGACAAGCTGCTCGCCGATGGTGGCGCGCGCCTGCTCACGACGGACTACGCGCAGTTCGGCTCTTACGGCTATGCGAGCTATCTGTTCACGGACCGCTTCATCGCGCAGAACCCGAACACCGTGCGCAAGTTCGTTGATGGCACCGCCCGCGCGATCGAATGGACTCGCACGACGCCGCGCGACGTGGTCGTCGCACGGTTGAAGAAGATCGTCGATGCGCGGCATCGAAATGAAGACGCGACTATCGTCAATTACTGGAAGTCGCCGGGCGTGGGCGGCAAGGGCGGCGTGATCGCGGCGGAGGATTTCACGACGTACATCGACTGGTATGTGAAGAACGGCGTACTCAAGCCCGGACAGGTCAACCCGGAAGCGGTGTATTCCAACCAGTTCAATCCGTTCAATCAGGCAGTGGCCAGCCACTGACGCACCTGGAGGCGCAGCAATGAGTGCATCGATCGATGTGCGCAGGGTCGCAAAGGGCTATCGCGTGAATCGGCGCGATCGCTTCGCCGTGCTCGACGACGTCTCCTTTCATGTGGCCGCGGGCGAATTCGTCTCGCTCGTCGGCCCGAGCGGGTGCGGCAAGACCACGCTGCTCGATCTCATCGGCGGGCTGACGCAGCCGGATTCCGGCGAGATTCTGATCGATGGACGCAAGGTCGAAGGGCCCGGACTGGATCGCGGCATCGTGTTTCAGCAGTACGCGCTGTTTCCATGGCGGACGGCGCTCGGCAATGTCGCGTTCGGACTGGAAGCGAAGGGCGTCGCGAAGGCCGAGCAGTTTGCCCGGGCGCGGCGCTTTCTGGAACTCGTGGGCTTGAGCGAGTTCGCGGACCGCTATCCGCATCAGTTGTCGGGCGGTATGAAGCAGCGCGTCGCCATCGCGCGTTCTCTCGCTTATGAACCCGACGTTCTTCTGATGGACGAGCCATTCGCCGCACTCGATGCGCAGACCCGCGAATCCCTGCAGGACGAGTTGCTGCGCATCTGGAAGCGCACCGGGACGACCGTCGTCTTCATCACGCATTCGATCGACGAAGCCATCTATCTCGGTCAGCGCGTGCTGGTGATGGCCGCGGCGCCTGGACGCATCACGCATGTGTTGCCGGTGAACGTGCCAAAGAGCGATATCGGCGAGGACGTGCGCGCGACGCCCGAATTCGTCCGGCTGCGGCACGAGATCTGGCAACTGATCCGCTCGCGCCGCGGAGCCGGGCATTTGCAGGTCGCGCAGGCGGCCTGATCCACCTTCAAGGGAGCTTGGATGGGTACGGTCATCGCTGCGCCCGAGCGCGTCGCCTGGGGCTTGCCGCGCGCGGTCCGGTCGAGCATCGCGATCGTGGCGTTCGCGGCGCTGTGGGAAGCTCTGCCGCGTTTGAACTGGGTCGATGCGACCTTCCTGCCGCCGTTTTCCGTGGTGGTTCGCGCGTTGTACGACATGGCGGTGTCGGGCGAGCTTTGGGTGCATCTCTTCGCCAGCGGGGCGCGCGCGCTCTCCGGCTTCGCGATCGCCGTCGCGCTCGGCGTGCCGCTCGGCTTGTTCATCGGCTGGTATCGAACACTCGCCGACGTGCTCGATCCGCTGCTCGAACTGTTTCGCAATACCGCGCCGCTCGCCCTGCTGCCGGTGTTCGTGCTCGTGCTTGGCATGGGCGAAACGTCGAAAGTATCGATGGTCGTCTACTCGTGCATCTGGCCCGTCGTGCTCAACACCGTGAGCGGCGTGCGCAATGTCGATCCGCTGCTGATCCGCTCCGCGCGTTCGATGGGCCTCAAACCGCTGCGACTGTTCGCGAAGGTCGTCTTGCCCGCGTCGGTGCCTGCGGTGTTCACGGGCATTCGCATCGCGGGCGCCTATGCGATTCTCGTGCTCATCGCGGCGGAAATGGTCGGTGCGAAGGCGGGCCTCGGCTATCTAGTCAACTATTCGCAGTTCACCTTCGAGATTCCGAAGATGTACGCGGGCATCATCACGCTGGCTTTGCTCGGACTCGCATTCAATCAGACGGTGCTGCTCGCCGAAAAGCGGCTCGCCGCATGGAAGGAGCAGGCATGACGCAGCGCGCGAGCATGACCGATGCACAACGTCACTACGACGCCGACGTGCTCGTCATCGGCGGCGGCCCGGCGGGCACGTGGGCCGCGGTCAGCGCCGCCGCGAGAGGCGCGCGCGTGGTGCTCGCGGACAAGGGCTTTTGCGGCACGTCGGCGCGACGGCGCCATCGGGCACGGGAGTCTGGTACGTGCCGCGCGACAGGGACGCCCGCGAACGCGCGAAGGCGAGCCGTTACGCACTCGGCGGCGAACTCGCCGAACGCGCGTGGATGGATCGCGTGCTGGAGCAGACCTGGCTCAACAGCTAACGTCTGGCGGAATGGGGCTATCCGTTTCCGATCGACGATGCCGGCAACGCGCGCCGGACCTCTTTGCAGGGCCCCGAATACATGCGGCTCATGCGCAAGCGTGTGAAGGAGGCCGGCGTGCAGATTCTCGATCACAGTCCGGCGCTGGAACTGCTGGTCGACGAGCACGGCGCGGTGGCGGGCGCGGCGGGCGTGCATCGGCAGGTGGGCGAGACCTGGAGCGCGCGGACCGGCAGCGTCGTCATGGCGACGGGCGGCTGTGCGTTCCTGAGCAACGCGCTCGGCTGCAACGTGCTGACGGGCGACGGTCATCTGATGGCCGCCGAAGCCGGCGCGGAGTTCTCCGGCATGGAGTTCTCGAATGCTTACGGTCTGGGGCTGGCGTTTTGCTCGGTGACGAAATCGCTGTTCTATAACTGGGCCACTTTCTACGATGCAACGGGGACGGCGATTCCCGGCGCGGGATCGTCGCACGGACGCGGGGTCATTGCCAAGACGCTGGAATCGCAGCCCGTGTTCGCATGCCTCGACCGCACGGATGCCGACATTCGCGCGTGGATGCGCCGCTCGCAGCCGAACTTCTTCGTGCCGTTCGATCGGCTGGACATCGATCCGTTCACCCGGCATTTCCCTGTCACGTTGCGGCTCGAAGGCACCGTGCGTGGCACCGGCGGCCTGCACGTGACCGACGCGACTTGCGCAAGCTCCGTTCCGGGCCTGTACGCCGCCGGCGACGCCGCCACGCGCGAGCTGATCTGCGGCGGCTTCACGGGCGGCGGCAGCCACAACGCCGCTTGGGCGATGTCTTCCGGCTTCTGGGCCGGCGCGGGCGCGGCCGATCACGCCCGCGCGGCGCGCGCGTTGCGCACGCCGCGAGCGTTGCTTCGGGCAGGCCGTACGATCTTGCGCGATGGCGGCGCGAACGCGCCCATCGATCCCGCTGCGCTCATCCGCGCGGTTCAGGACGAA
The DNA here is from genome assembly GCA_001580565.1 of Caballeronia megalochromosomata. GTDB lineage: Bacteria > Pseudomonadota > Gammaproteobacteria > Burkholderiales > Burkholderiaceae > Caballeronia > Caballeronia megalochromosomata. Next base: position 30,387 of record LRBF01000209.1, read on the forward strand.
GTGTTGCCGGCGCAGCGCAACTGGACACGTCGCGCGGACCTGCTCGAAGCTTCGCTCGGGCGGCTCGATGCGCTTTGGCATCGCGTGCGAGGCGCGGCTGTGTCGGATCGGAGCCAGATGGTCCGCGCTCGCGAAGCCGTCGCCATGCTCGCCGTGTCGCGCTGGATGTATCGCACCGCGCTCGTCCGTACGGAGACGCGCGGCATGGCGCGCCGGCAGGATTACCCGGCGGCCGATGCAGCGCAGCGGCATCGCCTGCTGAGCGGCGGTCTGGATGAAGTCTGGGTCGCCCGCCACGGGGTGCGCCATGAAGCGAATGAGGATATCGCCGCATGATCGAAATCGTCGATACGGAACGCTGCACCGGCTGCGATATCTGCGTTCGGGTGTGCCCGACCAACGTCTTCGATGCATCGACGTCGACGGATGGCAAGCCGGTCATTGCGCGGCAGGACGATTGTCAGACCTGCTTTATGTGCGAACTGTACTGCCCGGAAGACGCGCTGTATGTCGCGCCTCAGACCACATCCGGCGCGAGCGTCGATGCGGCGGCGACGCTCAAGGGCAGCTACCGGCAGGCCATCGGCTGGCGTCGCGGCCAGCGGTCCGGCGCGGCGGACGATGCCAGCTATGAGCTGCTGAGCCGCGTGCACTGAGAAGGCGTGTAACGAACGCGCCGCGCCGCGCGAGGGCTGGTCATATCGATATGAAGCTTCGTTGGTTAGCGCGTTGGCCGGCGCTGCATAACATGAGCGGCACCGCGTGATGTCACGCATTCATACCGACAGGACGACCATGAGCGCCGACGAAAGACTCAACCGTCTGATCGACCCCGACCGCACTTCGAGCAACCCGAAGGCGAACTATCGCAATGCCACGCGCTGGGGCGATCTCGTTTTCGTGTCGGGCAAGTCGGCGGGCGCTGCCATCGACGGTAAGCCATCCAGAGGCAGGCTGGGTGACACGCTCACACTCGAAGACGGCGTTTCGTTCGCACGTGAGGCGGCACTGGAACTGCTGCTCGTGCTGCGCGACGAACTCGGCTCGCTCGAACGCGTGAAGCAGGTACTCGACGTGCAGGGCTTCGTGAACGCCGACGCCGCCTTCGAAGACCACGCGAAGGTGCTCGACGGCGCATCGGACCTGCTGGTCGAGGTTCTGGGCGATGCCGGCGTGCACGCGCGCTCGGTGTTTGGCGCCGTGTCGTTGCGCGGCGGGCAGGCGGTGATCCTGCGCGCCGTAGTCGGCGTGAGCGACTGATCGCCCCGAAGAGCGACGCAGGCGGCGCGCAAGAGAAGCTTCGCGACGCGCGTCTTCTCCGATGTCATCGCGTAATAACGTCAAAAAGCACATGAGCGAATCGAAACACTCACACGACCGGCACGCGCTGGAGACGCTGCGTCTCATCGGCCCCGATCCGGAAAATTGGGTCGTCGCGCGGCCGGGCATCGACCATAACGCGTTGATCGTCGGCGGCGGGCAGACCGGCGCGGCGTTCGCCTTCGCGTTGCGGCGCGCGGGCATCGGCGGGGTCAGCGTGATCGACGCCGCGCCCGACGAAGCGCGCGCGGGTTCATGGCGCAACTACGCGCGGATGAATCGTCTGCGCACGCCGAAGATTCTGCCCGGACCGGAAGCGGGCTTGCCGGGACTGGGCTTTCAGGCGTGGCACGAGGCGCGTCACGGCGAGGCATCGTACGCCGATATCGAACGGATAGGGCGCAAGCAGTGGGCCGACTATCTCGCTTGGTATCGCGAGTTTCTCGGCATTCCGGTTCGCTATGGCACGACGCTCACGCTCATCGAGCCACAGGGTGCGCATTTCCGCCTGCATCTGACGGTGCGTACGGCGCGCGGCGTCGAGCTTCGCGTCGAGACGGCGCGCAAGATCATTCTCGCCAATGGCGTATGGGGCAACGGCCGGCCGAACATCGTGCCGCCGCTGGCGTCGCTGCCGGCCACGCATCTGGCGCACACGTCCGATGCGATCGATTTCGCGTCGCTCGCGGGCAAGACCGTGGCGGTGATCGGCGGCGCGGCATCGGCATTCGATGCGGCCGCGACCGCACTCGAAGCGGGCGCGCGCGACGTGCATCTGTTCGTTCGGCGCGCGGCATTGCCTGCGGTCCCGGTGAGCCGCGCACGCGCGTATCCGGGCGCATACGATAACTTTCCCTCGCTGCCCGATGCCGTGCGCTGGCGCCAGGCGCTGCGGTTTCGTCGCGCGGGCTCGACTGCGCCCGCCGACGCCATCGAACGCGTGGCGCGTCAGGCGAACTTCCATCTGCATTTGGCGGCGCCCTGGCATGAAGCCGTCGTCGATGGCGACCGCGTGCGCGCGCGTGCGGAAGATGGCACATTCGAATTCGATTTCGTGATCGCGGGCACGGGCTACACCGTCGATCTGCATGCACGCCCCGAACTCGCGGGCATCGCCGATCATGTGCTGCTCTGGCGCGACCGCTACACGCCCGCGTCCGACGAACGCGACGATGCGCTCGGTGCACATCCCTACCTCGGCGATGCGCTCGAATATGTCGAAAAGCGGCACGGCGAGGCATCGTTCCTGAAGCATATCCACGTCTTCAATCCGGCGGGATTCGTGAGCCGGGGCGTGCCGGTCGGCGACGTGCCGTGCATGAAGCGCGATATTCCGGCAGTCGTTCGGCGCATCAGCCAGGACCTGTTTCTGGAGGACCTGGAGGCGCACGAAGTCCGCATGGGCGGCGATGTTCCGGCTGACTTCGACGAGGCGGCTTACGCGGATCGCGTATACCGCAAGGCGGGTTAGCGGGCGAGGCGACTGGTATCGCCGTCATCGCATTCGTAGGTGCGCCTTGGACGATGGCGCTTAAGCAATCCTTGTCATTTGCATAGTCGCAATCTCGATTGGGCATCCCGAAACGGCAACCTATAATCGGGCGCCCGACTGCTTGCCTTCTCTGTTGACCATCGAGCATGCCGAAAATCCCGCGTTTCTCATCGCTTTCCGCCAAACCGCCCGGCGATCTGGCGAAGCCGGGGCCACTATCTCCCTCTTCGCCGCAACGCCGGATGTTGGGTGGCCTCGCGCTGTCGGCAGTCGTGGCGCCTCACGCGAATGCGGCGTCCAGGCTGTTGCAGCCGCTCAGCGTCGAGCCGTGGACGGGCATGCCTGGCGCGCCGATTCTCGATCATCCCTATGGCCTGCCATCCCCGCGCGAATCCGAGGTCGTGCGCCGCGCGGCGCGTGCGTGGCCGGTGCCGGGCGCGGCCTCGTCGCTGACGCCGCTCGCCGATCTGCACGGCGCGATCACACCGAACGGGCTCGTCTACGAGCGCCATCACGCCGGTGTGCCGGATATCGACCCGGACCAGCACCGGCTCGTGATTCATGGCCTCGTGCGCGAGGCGAAGCTCTTCACGATGGACGATTTGCTGCGGCTGCCTTCCGAGTCGCGCGTGCACTTTCTCGAATGTTCGGGCAACACCGCGAGCGAATGGAAAGGGCCGAGCGGGTTGCCCGTTCAGCTTACGCATGGGCTCCTGTCGTGCTGCGAGTGGACCGGCGTGCGGCTTTCGACGTTGATCCAGGCCGCCGGCGGGCTCGCTGCGAACGACGGACAAGGACCGCGCTGGATTCTCGCGGAGGGCGCCGATGCGGCTGCGATGACGCGCAGCCTGCCGCTCGATCGCGTGCTCGATCGTGCGCTCGTCGTGTATGCGCAGAACGGCGAGCGGCTGCGGCCGGAGAACGGCTATCCGCTGCGGCTTCTGGTCCCCGGCTTCGAAGGCAACACCAACGTGAAGTGGCTGCGCAGGCTCAAGCTCGTCGACGCGCCGCTCGAAACGCGAGAGGAAACGTCGAAATACACGAACTTGCTGGCTGACGGTCGCGCGCGCCAGTTCGTGTTCGAGATGGACGCGAAATCGGTCATCACGCGGCCATCGCCCGGGCACAAGTTGACGACTCATGGCTACTACCCGATCGTGGGGCTGGCCTGGTCGGGACGCGGCGCGATTCGTCAGGTCGAAGTATCCGTCGATGGTGGCCGTTCATGGCAAGCGGCGCGGCTCGATGGCACGCCCGGAGATCGCGCGATCACGCGTTTTCATGCGGGATGGGTATGGAACGGTGAACCGGCCACGATCCTCTCGCGGGCGACGGACTCGACCGGGTACATCCAGCCGACACGCGAGGCGCTGGTCGCCGCGCGCGGGCTGAACTCGAACTACCACTACAACGGCATTCAGCAATGGCGCGTCGACGCCGATGGCAGCGTGAAAAATGCATAGGGATTCAACTCGACAACCTCGTGCCGTGCGCCCGCTGATCGTTGGTCTGACGGCGTTGTGTCTGACCGCCTGCTCGGGGCCGTGGCGGGACGGACGTGCATCGCAGGCTGCGTTGGACGATGCAACGCATCGCGCGGCTATCGGCGCAATCGGCACGCCCGTGAGCGCTGCGGACATCGCCGCATGGAACATCGATGTCGCGCCTGACGGTCGCGGCCTTCCCGCGGGCAGCGGCGATGTGGTGACCGGTGCGCGGATCTTCGCGGCAAAGTGCGCCTCGTGTCACGGCGCGAAAGGGGAGGGCGTGCTGGGCGACCGGCTGACCGGCGGGCGTGGCACGCTCGCGAGCGAGAAGCCGGTACGCACGGTCGGAAGCTACTGGCCGTGCGCGACGACACTCTTCGATTACATCCGCCGCGCAATGCCCTATAACGCACCGCAATCCCTGAGCGCGGACGAGGTGTATGCCGTGAGCGCGTGGATCCTGAATCAGAACGGCATCGTGCCCGACGACGCTCGCCTCGATGCACATTCGCTTGCCGCCATCCGCATGCCGAACCGCGATGGATTCGTTCCGGACCCGCGACCGGGACGCCTTTGAACGGAAAGCCGACGAATCACGCCATGCGAGCAACGCGTCGTTTCCGATAGCAGCAGCATCGAATAGAAATGCGTAGCATGACGTAATGATGAATCGATGCCGCCAGTGATTTACAAACGTCAAAGGATTGGTTGGCGGTGCGTTCGTCGACCCCTAGCATGAAGCGGTTCGGGCAATGTTGCCTGAATTCGCCGCGAGGACTCCCTTCATGCAATACAAAGGTTTTGAGGTTGCAGCCTCCGCTCAGGCCATGCCGAGCGGCTTATATGCGGCCAACCTGACGATCGAACATCGCCGGTACGCGCACGGAGCATGCTTCACCTTCGATGCGCTCGATTACTTTTTCGAGCGCGATCACGCGATCGCCTATGCGGCACGCTGGGCGCGGCTGTGGATCGATCAGCGCAGCGCGCGCAGGAAGCGCGGATAACGTCGACGAAGTATCGGATAGCCGCCTGAGCTGTCGGTCCGGGAACACGTCGTTTCCTTGCGTGCATCGTGACGCGCGGGCTCAACCGTCAAAATGTGGTTCCGCGCAGAGCCGCGGAGAACCAGAAAATCCGCTAAAGCGCGATCCGTCTTTCGTCATGCGCGCCGCAGATTTGGTTAGCAGATCCAATTCGTTCCAATCTCAGCGCGGGATAGTTACGCTGTGGCGGCTCTCAACCACTCATGACGCCGACCATGACTCAACGCGATCTACTCATTCTGCTGGAACCGGGCTTCACCGATCCGAAACGCCCGGGCGAAGTGTTCATTTGCCCGGACGGCGCGCCTATCGAAGGTTTGCTCGCAAGCGATCCGGGGCGCAACGCGCGCCTCGATATCCGCCGCGTGCCGTTCGAGCGTCCCCGCAAAGCCGCGGTCGAAGCACTGAGCGAGGCGCATCAAAATCTGCCCGTGCTGGTGCTGGGCGACGAATACCCCGCACCGTCCGACGTGAAGAGCCTAGGCGAGAAACGCTTCGTCACCGATACGCGCCGCATTCTAGCGTTGCTCGCGGAGCGCCACGGTTTTCCCAAAGTGCATGACTGATTCGGCAAACGAGACTATTCGCTCATGCCCCGCCCCATACATTTAAACCTCTTCGTTCACGGACGCGGCCATCATGAAGCAGGCTGGCGTCATTCCGGCGCGACGCGCCAGGCGCTGACCGATATCGACTATTTTCGCGATCTCGCAGTCAGGGCCGAGCAAAGCCTGTTCGATTCCGTATTTCTCGCCGATGCGCTCGCACTCGGCGATGGCGCGCAATTTGTCGCGTCCGGCGCGCTGGAACCGATCACCACGCTCGCGGCGCTCTCGCAGTCGACTTCGCGCATCGGACTGATTGCGACGGCATCGACTACCTACACGGAGCCGTTCAATCTCGCGCGTCAGTTCGCGTCGCTGGATCACATCTCGCGCGGGCGTATCGGATGGAACATCGTGACCTCGTGGGTGGGCGGCGCGGGACCGAACTTCGGCTACGAGCAGCAGATCGAGCATGCCGAACGCTACGAACGCGCGCACGAGTTTCTCGATGTCGTCAAGCAACTGTGGGATAGCTGGGCCGATGACGCCATCGTCGATGACGCGTCGAGCGGCCGGTTTCTCGATCCGGCGCGCGTGCGCAAGATGGGCTATCGCGGGAGGTTTCATCGCGTGGCGGGGCCGCTGAATCTGCCGCGCCCGCCGCAGGGGCATCCGGTGCTGGTGCAGGCGGGATCGTCGGCAACGGGCAAGGCGTTCGCCGCGCGCCACGCCGAGGCAGTCTTCACGGCGCATCTGACGAAGCAATCCGCGATCGACTTCTACGCCGAACTCAAGGCGGGCGCGAGGGCCGTGGGCCGCTCGGAACAGGATATCGTGATCCTGCCGGGCATCAGTGCGGCGATCGGTTCGACCGAAGCCGAAGCCAGTGCTCTGCTCGACGAACTCGACTCGATCACCGATGTCAGCGTAGGACTCGGCCGCCTGTCGAGCCGCTTCGGCGGTTACGATTTCTCGACGTTGCCGCTCGATCAGCCGCTTTCCGTGGATGACTTTCCGGACCCAGCCACGGTGCAAGCCGCGCAAAGCCGCGCGGCAGTCATCACGCAACTGGTGGCGCGCGAACGTCCGAGCTTGCGCAGCCTGTTGAGGACGCTCGCGGCAGCGCGCGGGCACTTCACGCTGTCCGGTACGCCCGAGCGGATCGCGGACGTGATCGCCGATTGGACCGAAAGCCGTGCCGCCGATGGCTTCAACGTCATGCCGCCCGTGCTGCCCGCGCAACTCGAGCACTTCACCGAACACGTCGTGCCGATCCTGCAAAGGCGAGGCCTGTTCCGGCGCGAGTACGAAGCCGACACGCTGCGTGGTCACTACGGTCTCGCACGTCCCGCCAATCCTTATTTCACGTCCTGATGCCGGTCCGATCCCTGAAGTACCTCATCGCCGCCGGGTGCCTCGCCGCCGCGTTTGCCGCGCACGCGGACGAGGGCTATCCCGCGCAGATCAACATCGGTATCCAGAAAGGCGACGGCCTGGTCGCGCTGCGTGCATCGGGCAAGCTGGAGCAGGCGTTCGCGTCGCATCACGTGAAGGTTTCGTGGCACGAGTTCGTGTATGGTGCGCCGCTCGTCGAAGCCATCAATGCGGGCGACGTGGACGTAGGCACGGTCGGTTCGACGCCGCCGATTATGGCGCAGGCGGGTGCGGCGCCAGCGGTCGTGTACGTGGCCTATGCGCCGAGACTCGTCAAGAGCTATGCGATCGTCGTGCCGAAGGATTCGCCCGTGAAGGACCTGCGTGATCTCAAGGGCAGGAAAATCGCCTTCGCTAAGGGCTCGCAAGGGCACCTGTTCGTGCTGAAGGCGATGCAGGACGCACACATGGACCCGTCCTCCGCGCAGTTCACGTACCTGTCCTACGGCGATGCGCGTTCGGCGTTCGAACGCGGCTTCATCGATGCGTGGGCTGTGCCCGATCCGCGTTACGCGGACACCGAACTGACTACCGGCGCGCGGACGATTCTCACGATCGGGGATCTGTCGGTGCCGCAATACGGCTTCTATATCGCGACGCGCGACTTCGCGCAGAAGTATCCCGCCGCGCTGCGTCTGCTGTTCGATCAGCTTGCACGTCAGACGAACGACAGCCTCGCGCATCCGCGAGAGACAGCGCGTTTTCTGTCCGCCAATACGGGCGTGCCGCTCGACGTTTGGAGCCGGGCGATCTCGCGCATGGAGTGGGGCGCGAGCTATCCGATCCCCGACGACGTGATCAGCGCGCAGCAGGATTCGGCGAATCTGGCTTTCGACACGAAGGTTATTCCGCGCCGCATCGATGTGCGGCAGGCGATGGTGCAGATCAAGTGAGCATGCGCCTGTGCCGGGGGCGCGTGCCTCGGGCGGAGCTGGCAGTGCGCGCCGGAATCGCGGTATCGGGTGCCGCTTCCATGCATAACACGCACTCGTCGGTTTAGCGCTGATGTTCATATGCATACTTGAAATTGTTCTTGGCGTCGTTCATGTCTCTCGCGTCAGAATCGAAAGCTGTCTTCTTTTCCGGAGCTTTCCATGAGCGGCGATGCCCCGCGCCAATTGCATCTGAACATCAACGCGCTTCACTCGGGATTCGTGCCGTCGGCATGGCGTCTGCCGGATTCGGATCCGAACGTATTCCTCGACGTGAACCACTATGTGCGATTGGCCAAAGTGGCCGAACGCGCGTGTCTCGATGCGATCTTTCTCGCCGATAGCGCCGCGATTTCCGATCAACTCGACATGCGCCCCATCACGGCGCTCGAACCGACGATGCTCCTCACGAGCGTTGCCGCTGCAACCACGCATCTGGGACTGATCGCGACGGCATCGACGAGTTACAACGAGCCGTACAACATCGCACGCCGCTTCGCAACGCTCGATCTGATTAGCGGCGGACGCGCGGGCTGGAACATCGTCACGACGGCGGACTTGCCGTCCGCACGCAACTTCGGTCACGACACGGTGCCCGACCATGCGACCCGCTATGCACGCGCCGACGAGTTTGCGACGCTCGTCAAGACGCTGTGGAATAGCTGGGACGACGACGCCTTCGTGGCGCATAAACCGAGCGGCCGTTTCGTCGATCTCGACAAGGTGCATCCGGCCGATCATCGCGGGCGATTTTTCAGCGTGCATGGCGCGCTGAATCTGCCGCGCTCGGCACAAGGTCATCCGGTACTGGTGCAGGCGGGAGCATCGGGCAATGGACGCGATCTTGCCGCTCGCCATGCGGAAGCGGTGTTTTCAGCATCGCAATCGTTCGATGAATCGCGTGCTTACCGCCAAGATCTCAACGCGCGAGCGGCGCGTTACGGGCGCGGCCCGAACGCAGTGAAAGTGCTCGCGGGGCTGACTACGATCATCGGTTCGACAGAGAGCGATGCGTTGCGGCGCCGGGACGAACTCGTCGATCTGATTCCGGTGCAGTACAGCCTGAACCGCATCGCCGGCACGCTCGGCGTTCCCGTCGATTCGCTTTCGCTCGACAAGCGTTTGCCGGAAGAATTGCCGCTGCCCAATGGCGGCAACGGCAATCACACGTTCTTCAACGCGACGCTCGCGCAGGCGCGCACGCATGGATATACGGTACGCGAACTCATCCGTGCGCTGGCGGGCGGCGGCGGACATCGCGTGATCGTCGGCACGCCCGAGCAGATTGCGGATGACATCGAGCACTGGTTTAGGAACGGCGCCGCCGACGGCTTCAACCTGATGCCCGACGTACTGCCCGATGGTCTCGAAGCCTTCACGGAGGGCGTCGTTCCGATACTTCAGCAGCGCGGCATTTTTCGTCGCGCATACGAGGGCATGACCTTGCGCAACCATCTGGGGTTGCCGGTGCCGAAGGGCGCGGCACTTGACTCGCATTAGGCGCGTGGTAAGGGCGACGCTCCGGCAACGGGGACAAGGAACTGCTCGGCCGGACGCATCGAGTGCGCCCGCGAGTCGGTCAAAATGCCGGAATGATCGCGCCTTGATAGCGCGACAGGATGAACTGCCGGACCTCGGGGGACTGATATGCGGCCACGATCTGCTGCACCCAGGGCTTCTTCGCGTCCTGTTCGCGCACGGCGATCAGGCACGCGTACACGCCGGAACCGTCCTCACGCAAGATCGTGTCCTTCGCCGGATTGAGACCGGCCTTGATCGCATAGTCCGCATTGACGGTCGTGGCGTCGAAATCGTCGAGTGTGCGCGGAAGCTGCGCCGCATCGACTTCCTTGAAGCGGAAGTGCTTCGGGTTGTCGGTGATGTCGAGGGGCGTCGCGTTCACGCCTGTGACAGGATCGATTCCCTGACGCAGTCGGATGCTGCCTTCCTTCTGCAGGAGCAGGAGAATCCGGCTCTCGTTGGCGGGATCGTTGGGTATGCCGATGGTCGCGCCGTCCGGGAGCTCGGCGAACTTGCGGTAACGCTTCGAATAGAGTCCGATGGGCCCGATCCACGTGCGGCCGATGCCGACCAGCTTGTAACCGCGCGCGCGAACTTGCGAGGCGAGAAACGGCCGGTGCTGGTAGCTGTTTGCGTCGAGATCGCCGGCGTCGAGGGCCGCGTCGGGCTGGATATAGTCGTTGAACGACACGATTTTGATGCGCAGACCGTAGTCGCGCTCCGCGACCTTTTTCACCGCCTCGAAGATTTCCTCGTGAGGTCCACTCGTAACGCCGATCTTGAGCGCGGGCGCTTCGGCATGCGCGGCCGCGCTCATGACCATCGCGAGGAATGCGCATAGCAGCACGCGCGGGAGGTGGATGGAGCATCGTTGCACGATGGCAGGGTCCTTGTTCTGAAGTTGGCGACCGGGTCGTTTCATGGAGCTGGTCCTGTTCCTGTAACTGGTCCTGTTCCTGTAACCAATCCGTTGGCGTGACCTTATCCCGGCCTGCCCGCGGCTTCGGCGCTGATCACGGCAGGATGTAAAGGTCCGCGAAATTGCCTCTCAGGCCTTCGCCTGTGGATGCATAGTCCTTCACTTTGGTCGATGCGATCGTGATGTTCGGATTGGCTCCGAACTCGATCGACGGAATATCGTCGTGCACGATCTGCTGGAACTGCAGGAACAATTGACGGCGCTTGCTTTCGTCGGTTTCGACCGAGGCCGCTTCGAGCAGCCGGTCCACTTCCGGATTCGAATAGTGCGCGGCGTTGGAGAACGGAAGGCCGATCTTGAAGTTCTTCGACCAGAAGACCCGCTGGACGCCTACGGTCGGATCGAATACGTTGGAAAGCGCTTCGAGCGTGATGTCGAACGCGCGATCGGTGTAGGCCTTGACGACATAAGTACCGAAGTCGTAGCTCCGCACTTGCGCGTCGATGCCGATGCGCGCGAGCGACTGGCGCACGAAATCGGCGGCGCGCGTGTCCTGGAACGGGTTGTAGAGGAGCCGTAGTGTAAAGCGCTTGCCGTCAGGGCCGCGCTTTAAGCCCAGATTGTCGAGCGTTGCGTTGGCCTGCGCGGGATCGTAGGGAAAGTAGTGGATGTCCGGGTCGTGATAGCGCGAATTCGCAACGCCGATTGCGGCGGCGGAGACCGTGCCATAGCCGTACCAGACGACGCGGTTGAGGGCGTTGACGTCGATGGCCTGCGAGATGGCACGGCGCACGGCCTTGTCCTTCAGCACGGGCGTGTCGAGATTGAAGATCAACTGCTGGTGATTGCTGACATAGGGCCAGTTGGTCGTATCGACGTTGAAATTGGGCAGCGTGGAGAAGCGCTTGACGTCGGCGAGCGGGATCGCCTGGTCGCCGAGATTCGCTGCGCCCGTTTCCAGCGCGGCTGCGCGCGCGGCCGCATCGGGAACGAAGCGCACGATGATCCGGTCGACGTAGGGCTTTGGCTTGTCCCAGTAGTCCGAGTTGCGCTCCAGCAGAATGTGGTCGCCCCGCACGAACTCCTTGAAGACGAACGGGCCGGTGCCGATCGGCGCGCTGTTGTGCGGATTCGATACGATGTCCGTGCCCTGATAGACGTGCTTCGGAATGATCGGCGACTCCGAGCCCGACAGGGCAGTCAGCAGGAACGGCGCCGGCTTCGACAATTCGATCACCACGGTGTAGGGATCGGGCGTCCTTACGTCGCTCACGTTCGCGAAGGTGCTTCGGCCGCGCGGATGGGCCTGCTTCAGCGTCAGAATGGAATAGGCGACATCATCGGACGTAAAACTCGTGCCGTCATGCCACTTTACGCCGCGACGAAGGGTGAAGCGGTATTGAAGCCCATCCTTGCTGACCGACCACGCGGTCGCGAGGAGCGGCTTCGGGTTGAGCTTCTGATCATAGGTGAGCAAGCCTTCAACGACTTTCGGGCCGATCTCCGCGTTGCCGCCTGCAGTGGTGGTCAGGGGAACGATCGACGAAGGTTCGGGCGTCACGAGCCACGTCAATGTGCCGCCGCTGACCGGCGCGGAGCCGGCCGCGGTTGCGCCCGCCGAGTGCAGGCCCATGAGACCCGCTATCAAGAGACCGCCGAGGAATCGCTTGCCAACCCCTGTCATCATCTTCAGTACGCCGATTTGTTGTAAGTCTTTCGGATGGTATCGGGCGGCGCGTCGATCGGAAAACGAGAAATACAGCTTAGCTTGTGCGGATCACGAATCGGCGCGGGTTTTGGCGCGCGGCAGAACACCCAGCGCGGCACGCCCGGCGTTGGCGCGAATCAGGCCATTGACCGGCGCATGAACGCGCCCGCACTGCACGTCGCGATAATGCCGTTCGAGCGGATTGCGCCGCGCGAGACCGTGATTGCCTGCCAGGTCGAGCGCGACGTCCACCGCTTCGATCGCGTTAGCGATGACCGCGTGCTTCACAACCGCCGCGAGCGCATCCGGCGCTTCGCTCGTATCGACGGAGCGGGCGTGCGAGTCGAGCAGCCAGTCGCTCGTGGCGAGCAGCGTCTCGATTCTGCCGATGCCCTCCTGCACTGCGGAGACTGTCGCAAGCGGGGCGCCGCCGAGGGCGCTCGGCTTGCGCTCCTTCACGAACGACACGATCCAGTCGCGCGCCGCACGGGCGACCCCGTCGTAGACCGAGCCGATGAGACTCAGATACCACGCAACGCTATGCGGGTTGCGCTGCAGATCGAGGCTAGCGGGCTGCAGCGCAACGGCGTCGTCGAGTGCCAGGGCGACGTCGTCGAACAGCACGTCGTGGCTGGCGCTCGCACGCATGCCGATCGGATCCCACGTCTCGACGATGCGCACACCCGGCGCGTCGCGCGGCACGAGAAAATGCCCGAGGCGTGGCTCGTCCTCGTCGGTGCGCGCGAGCACGTTGATCCATGCGAGCAGCGGCGCGCCGGTCACATAGACCTTATGGCCGGAGATGCGCCAGCCGTCGCGCGTGCGGTGCGCGATCGTATCGGGCAATCCGCCGAAAGACGGAGAGCCGAGCGCCGGTTCCACCTGCGCCGCGTTGAGCAGCGCGCGGCCTTCGACGGAGGCCCGCCGCAGCCGTCGCGCGAGCGCGGGCGGCCAGTCGTCCGAAGCCGTGCGTTCGGCGCGCGTGATGATGGCATGCTGGCAATAGTGCATCGACAGAATCAGCGCGACCGACGGATCGCCGCGCGCGATCTCGCTCACGATCGCGCGCGACACGGCCAGTCCGGCGCCGTGTCCGCCTTCGTCGGCCGGAATGTTGGCGCGCAACAGGCCCGCCCGTTCGAGCGCATCGAACTGCGCGACGGGCGTCGCGCCAGTGCGGTCGTGCTCGGCGGCTCGCGCGGCGAAGGCGCGTCCGAGTTCGGCTGCGGCCTCGATCAGCGTCCGAGGTGCGTTCATCGTGTCACCGTATTGTCGTACGCGTCATGCCGCGCGATGCGTCCGAAAAACGGATGGCCCGGATCGTTGAATCCCGGCGTCGACGGATGGCCGGTCGCGACAAGCGCATCGACGAAAGCCTCGTCGCGCGCATCGAGCCGGAAGTCTAGCGCGGGCAGATAGTCCTGCCACTGTGCTTCGGTGCGCGGCCCGGCGATGGTCGATGTCACGTAACGGCTGTTCAGCACCCAAGCGAGCGCGAACTGGCCGGCCGTGACGCCGCGCGACGCGGCATGCTCGTGCACGCGACGCGCGAGTTCAATCGACTCGGGACGCCATTCGGTCTGTTGCAGGCGACGGTCGTTGCGTCCCGCGCGCGTGTCGGCGGCGGGCGTCGCGCCCGGCTGATACTTGCCCGTCAGCACGCCGCGCGCGAGCGGGCTATAGGAAATCACGCCGAGACCGTAGCGGTGCGCGGCTGTGAGTTGCTCGGCCTCGACCTGACGATTGGCGATGTTGTAGAGCGGCTGGCTCGCGACGGGGCGCGGCACGCCGAGCGCGTCTGCGACATGCGCGAACTCTGCGATCCGCCACGCGCGGTGATTGGACAGCCCGTAATAGCGGATCTTGCCCGCCGCGATCAGATCGCCGAGCGCGCGCACGGTCTCCTCGACGGGCGTCGTGTGATCCTCGCGATGCAGATAGACGAGATCGATGTAATCGGTGCGCAGACGCGCGAGGCTCGCGTCGACCGCGCGCCGCACGTGCTTGCGCGAAGCGCCTGCGGCGTTCACATCCACATCCGCGTGGCCTGATGCGTCACGCAGCGGATTGCCGAACTTGGTCGCGAGCACCCAGCGATCGCGCTGTCTCGCGATATGGCGTCCGACGACACGCTCGGATTCGCCGCCGTTGTAGACGTCTGCGGTGTCGATCGAGTTGACGCCTTGTTCCGTCGCCTGATCGATGATCCGGGTTGACGTCGCATCGTCGGTCGCGCCGCCGAACATCATCGTGCCGAGCGTTAGAGTAGAGAGTTTCAGGCCGCTTTGGCCAAGCTGGCGATATTCCATGTCGTTCGTGTCGTTGAAAATGAATGTGTCAGCGTTGCAGCCATACATCGGCGAAACTCGCGGCCGTACCGTCGGGCGACATCGTGTGATTGCGCACGCCGCGTGAATAGACCGTCACGTACTGAGGCGAGACGAGATTCAGGTCGGGCAGGTCTTTCTCGAGAATTCGCTGGATCTGCGCGAAATACTGCTTGCGTTTCGTTTCGTCAGTTTCCTGCGCAGCGTCGGCGAACAGCCGGTCGATTTCCGGATTGCTGTAATGCGAGCCGTTCGTGAACGGCACACCGGGCCGGAAGTTGTCGGTGGTATAGAGTCGGGCCACGCCGACCACCGGATCGAACAGGTTGCTCATGCCGTTGATGCTGAAATCGAAATCGTGATCCGTATAGATGCGCTTGAGATACGCGGGCAGGTCCTGCGTTCGGATCGTCACGGTAATGCCCACGCGGTTCAGCGCGGACTTCACGTACTCCGCCGTGCGCGACGGCAGATCACCGATGGGTAGCGGATCGACCGTCAGCGCGAAGCGCGTGCCGTCCGCCCGGCGCGGATACCCGGCTTCGTCGAGCAGCGCGTTGGCGCGCGCGAGATCGAACGGATAGGGCGTCGGCGCAGGATCGTAGTAGGGATTGGTCGGCATCAGCGGACTCGCGCTCGCCGTCGCATAGCCGTAATAGACGACCTTGCGGATCACCTCGCGATCGATCGCGGAGGCGATCGCCTGACGCACCTTCAGGTTCTTCAGCACCGGCTGGTCCAGATTGAACTCTATGCGCGCGACGCCCGCCTGGAACTCGTAGCCGCGCGTCTCGATGCCGAGCTTCGGGTCGGCCTTCAAACGCGCGAGATCGGCGAGCGGCACGGGCGTGTCCGCACCGAGATCGACGGAGCCGTTTTCCAGTGCGACGGCGCGCGCCGCCGGGTCGGCGATCACCTTCACGATGAGTTTGTCCAGATAGGGCTTGCCCTTGTCCCAGTAGTCGTCATTGCGCGCATATTCGATATAGCTGCCGCGCACCCATTTGACGAACCGGAACGGCCCGGTGCCGACAGGCGCGTTGTTCGCGGGGTTGCTCAGCACGTCGCGGCCTTCGTAGAGATGTTTCGGCAGGATCGGCGTTTCAGAGGCCGAGAACGCGCGGATAAGGTACGGCGCCGGCTTCGACAACGTGATGACGACGGTGCCTGCATCGGGCGTGTCGATGGTGCTCACGTTCGCGAAAGTCGTCTTCGCACGCGGATGCACGGTGCGCAAGGTCTGGAGCGACCACGCGACATCCGCCGACGTGAACAGCTTGCCGTCCTGCCACTTCACGCCCTGGCGAAGATGGAACACGTAGCGCTGGCCGTTGTCCGCGACTTCCCACGAGGTGGCGAGCAAGGGCCTCGGATGAAACTGATAGTCGTAGTCGAGCAGTCCTTCGACGACTTTCGGGCTGACCTTCAGCACGTTGACCGCGGTCGTCGCGAGATCGACGAGCGCAGTGGGTTCGGGCGTCACGACGAAATTTAGCGTGCCGCCGCGCGTCTGTGCGTGTGCGCCGTGTGTCACGCAGGCGAGGCTCGTCGCGACGACAAGAAGTGCGCGACGCATCGGGAGTCGAATCATGGGCGATCGGTGGAGTGGGGAAATTCCTTCAGGCGGCCGCTTCTGCCTCTTGCGCCCGGCGGCGCGCGATGACGGCTTCGAGCGGCGCGGCATCGACCCAGCCGTCGAAGTCGAAATCGGCGGGCAGAAAGGCGTGATGCAGCAGGAAGTTCTTGAAATGCACGAGGGCGTCGAGCGCGTCCGAGTCGAGCCCAAGATCGAGCTGACGATGCAGTCCGCCAGCGTACGCGCGCGGTATCCAATACTCGGCGCAGCGCACCTCGCGCGCAACATACGCCGCGATCTCAGCGGGATGCCCGCACGCCCAGGCCGCTGCTTCGAGCGTTCGCTCCAGCACACGCTCGACGAGATCGGGACGTTCGCGCAGCAGTTGCGCATCGACGGTCAGCGGACGCGGCGTGCCATTGTTCGCATGCGCCCGGCGATCGTGATGCGCGGATATGTCGATCAGTACGCGCGCGCCCAGAACGTTCGCGATTTCGAGACCCGTCGCGCCCTTTACGAACACGACGTCCGCCTCTCCGCGCAGCAGCGCCTCTGCCTCGCGCGCGAACTCGTGCGCCCGCTGCGCGTCAAGCCATGCGCCGACGGGAAGATCGTCGGCGGGTTTTGCGTCGACGAGCCCGCGCGGCGAGTGAGGCAGATCGACGAGCCGAACATCGTCGAGTGCCGCATTGGCCACCTGCAGCAGCGACGAGAAACCGCGCAAAGCCGACGCGCGATGAAAGTCCACCGCCTGCGAGCGCGTATTTAGCGGCAGGCCGAAGCGACGGCCCGCGAGGCTTGCGCGCGTCGGCTGCAATTGCGTACTGAGCGTAATGAGCGCTTGAAACTCATCGACCCACGTGAGGCCGATAAGCCGTGTGTCGCTGCCTTGCGCGCGCGCCCACAGCGCCGGAATGTTTCCGCCCTGACGGAACGACCACGGCTGCCCATGCGTGAAATGCGAGCGGCGCACGAGCGGATCGGCGGCGTCCTGCAGCGCTTTCACGTCGATGCCCTCGGCGGCGAACTCGGCCTCTAGCTCGCCTCGTTGAGCGGCAATGCCGAACGGCGTCGGCGCGGGGCAACGGGTGTACCAGATTCGGCTCATGGGAATGTGAGGCGTGAAGTCAATGCCGCAGGCCGGCATCGCGCAGCAGCGGCAGAACGCGGTCGCCGAAGAAGTCGAGGTCGGGTTTGAAGTCGAAGAAGCTCAACTGCACGCCGTCGATGCCGGCGCGATGCAGGCGCACGATGGTGTCGGCGACTTCCTCCGGCGATCCGGTGATCGAAACGTTGCCGCCTACCGCGCGCGCCGCGGCTTGCGTGCGCTGATCGATGCCGCCGCGCCACGCGTGCGCGTCGCTGTCGAAGCGCTGAAAACTGCCTTCGTCGGCATGTGCAACGATCGCATCGCGATACGCGCGCGCCTCGGCCGCCCTCTCGCGGCACACGACGAGCGGGTTGATTAGCGTGCGGATCGTGCGGCCATGCTTCGCGGCGGCGGCTTTCACACGGGCGGCGTGCGCGGGCAGCGCCTCCAGCGCGCGATCGATGTCCGGCCCCGCCGGGCTCGTGATGAACACGACATCCGAATAGCGCGCGGCGAATTCGATGCCTGCGTCCGAGCCGGTCGCATTGATGAGCAGAGGCCTGCCATAGCGAGGCTTGGGCGTGACGAACGCGCCATTGAGCTTCCAGCTCGACAGCTCCGGTTCGAACGTGAAGTTTTCGCGTTGCGCCCAGAGCTGCTGCACGGCATCGATGAACTCTGCGGCCATCTCATAGCGTTGATCGTGCTCGATGCGGTTCCAGCCGAACATCTCATGCTCTACCGCACGATGTCCCGTCACGATGTTGATTCCCCAGCGCCCGCGCGAGATGTGATCGAGGGTCGCCGTGAACTTCGCGAAGTGCAGCGGGTGCCACGGGCCGTACAGCACGTGGCTGGTGGCCGCGAGAATTATGCGCTCGGTGCGGGCGGTGAGCGCGGCGAGCGTCATGAAAGAATCGAGCGCCTCGCCGTTGAAGACGCCGCCGTAGCCGCCTTTCGGCAGCCATTGAGACAGCGCAAACACGAGGTCGAAGCCGAGCGATTCGGCTTTCAGCACGAGTTCGGCGTTGTAGTCGAAGGACCAGTCGGTCGTGCGCGGTAACGTGGATGCGCTCCAGCCGCCTGCCTGGATCGGCAGGAAAAGTCCCAGCATGAGCGGCTGCGCGAACACTCGCGACACCGGACTGTCGGGAAACTGCGCGGGCGACGCGACATCGACGAATGCGCTCGCACGCGACTGTGAGGCCTGTACTTCAGCGTATGCGGGGTGCGTGGTTTCGCTCATGTTGCGTGTCCATATGGTTGGCCTCTCGCCGTCATACATCGGGGCATGAAAGTTAAGCACGCGCTCATGCTTGCCGACAACGAATCATTTATGGTTTGTTTTCGACGTGCCGCATTGCCGCCGACGTCATATGCTTTTCGACGCGCCATGCTTTTCATATGCGCAACCGTTCGTTCACGCGTGCGCGATGCCGTTTTATCGTGATCGCTGCGGCGCGTCTCATCCGGCCGTCAAACAACGAACAGAAAGGAACGGCATCACATGGCAGGCTTCGAACGACGCGATTTTCTGATCTCATCAGGTGCGGCGCTCGCGTCCGCCGGCCTGTCTTCGCTCGCCTTTGCGCAAGAAGCGGCTCCTAAGCGTGGCGGCACGCTCAACATGCTGATCAATCCCGAGCCGCCCGTGCTCGTATCGATCTTCCAGACGACGGGCCCCGCGCTCGTCGCGAGCTCGAAGGTGCTCGAAGGCCTGCTCGCCTATGACTTCGATCTGAAGCCGAAGGCGCAGCTCGCGACCTCGTGGAACGTGAGCCCGGACGGTCTTAAGTACACGTTCACGCTGCGCCAAAACGTGAAGTGGCACGACGGCGAGCCGTTCACGTCGGCGGATGTGGCGTTTTCCATCGACTTGTTGAAGTCGATTCATCCGCGCGGGCGCAGCACCTTCGCCAACGTGACCCGCGTGTCGACGCCCGATGCGCGCACCGCAGTCATCGAGCTGTCGAAGCCCGCGCCGTATCTGCTGAAGGCGCTGTCGGCGGGCGAATCGCCGATCGTGCCGAAGCATCTCTATGCGAACGGCGATCCGCTGACGAATCCGCACAACAATGCGCCCATCGGGACCGGGCCGTTCCGCTTCAAGTCGTGGACGCGGGGCGCGAGCATCGTCTATGAGCGCAATCCGGATTACTGGGATGCGGGCAAGCCGTATATCGATTCGCTCGTCTTCAAGGTGATTCCCGATGCCGCCGCACGCTCCGCCGCGTTCGAAACCGGGGCGCTCGATTTAGGCGGCGAGAATCCCGTACCGCTCTCGGATCTGCCGCGTCTCACGCAATTGCCGCAACTCGCCGTGGAAACGCGCGGTTATCGCTTCCTGGAGCCGCTGTCGGAGATCGACTTCAACCTCGATCATCCGATCCTGAAGGACGTGCGCGTGCGTCAGGCGATTGCCCACGCGATCAATCCGCAGATCGTGCAGAAGACGATCGCCTACGGTTACGCCGATATTTCCCCGACGCCGATCACGCCCGCCTCGCCGTATCACGACGCGAAGCTCGCGCCTTACGCATTCGATATCGCCAACGCGGAAAAGCTGCTCGACGTCGCGGGTTATCCGCGCAAGGACGGCGGCCCGCGCTTTCAATTGACGCACGATTTTCTGCCCTATGGCGACATGTACCGACGTCAGGCCGATTACGTGAAGTCGGCGCTCGCGCGCGTGGGTATCGACGTGACGGTGCGCTCGCAGGATCTGCCTTCGTTTCTCAAGCGCGTGTATGCGGACCGGCAATTCGACTTCACGAGCATCGGCGTGAATACGCTGTTCGATCCGAGTGTGGGCGTGCAGCGCCTCTACTGGTCGAAGAATATCCGGCCCGGCGTGCCGTTCTCGAACGCACCGCACTACAGCAACGCGCAAGTCGATACGCTGCTCGAATCGGCGTCGATCGAAACTGATGAGAAGAAGCGCGTGGCGCTCTATCAGCAGTTTCAACAGATCGTGTACCGCGACCTGCCGATCCTGAATCTCGTCGCGCCGCGCATGGTGACGCTCGCGAACCGGCGCGTGCGCAATCACACGGTATCGGCGCAAGGGCTGGAAGGCAATCTCGCCGATGTCTGGCTGAGCGCCTGAGGACAGACACCGATGAACCGACGCACGCGCTTCGCCGCCATCGCGCGGCGCACCGCATGGCAAGCCCTGCCGACGATGCTCGCCATCGTGGTCCTGAACTTCTTTCTGCTGAAGCTGATGCCCGGCGACGCCGCCGACGTTCTCGCGGGCGAAGCCGGCTCCGCGACGGTCGAAACGCTGCAGGCGTTGCGCGCGAAGTTCGGCCTCGATCAACCGGTGCTGCATCAGCTCGGCGCGTATCTGTCGCATCTCGCGCACGGCAGTCTCGGCTATTCGCCGCGTTACGACGCGCCCGTCATGCAGCTCTTTCTGTCGCGTCTGCCGAACACCTTGCTGTTGATGGGCACGGCGCTCTCCCTCGCGATCGTCGCGGGCATCGTGCTCGGTGCGGTCATGGCGCATTGGGCGGGCAAGTGGCCGGATCGCGTGCTGTCTGTGCTCGCGCTTCTGCTGTATTCGACGCCGGGCTTCTGGATCGGCCTGCTCGCTATCGTGCTGTTCTCGGTGCATCTCGGCTGGCTGCCGAGCGGCGGCGATATTACCGTTGGCGCGTCGTTGCACGGCTTCGCGTATGCCGCCGATGTCGCGAAGCATGTGCTGCTGCCAGCCGTGACGCTCGCCACTTTCTTCGTCGCGATCTATGCGCGTCTCACGCGCGCCGCGATGCTCGAAGTGAAGCGCCAGGATTTCGTGCGTACCGCGCATGCGAAGGGCCTGCATCCGCTGCGCGTTACCGTGCGACATGTGCTTCGCAACGCGCTGATGCCGCTCACGACTATGGTCGGCATTCACTTCGGCACGCTGCTCGGCGGCGCGGCGGTGACGGAGACCGTGTTTAGCTGGCCGGGCCTCGGGCGTCTCGCACTCGATGCCGTCATGGCGCGCGATTTCAGCGTGCTGCTCGGCGTGCTGCTGCTTTCGTCGCTGCTTGTAATCGTCGCCAATGTGGCGGTCGATCTGCTGCAGGCGTGGCTCGATCCACGCATTGTCTGACTCATCGAACCTGAAAACCCATGGCTTCCGATTCCCCCGAACTCGCTTCATCCGGCCACGGCTCCGCCTGGCGACGTCAGCTCGCCGGCGCGCTGTTCGGCGCGCGGCGCGCTCAAACTGCTCCCTACGCCCGCGCCTCGCGCGGCGTGTGGCGCGCGCTGCTGCGCAATCCGTCCGCGCTCGCGGGCATCGTCCTGCTGACTGCGTTCATCGCGCTTGCGCTGTGTGCGCCGCATTTCTTCCCCGGCGATCCGCTCGATATGGTCGCCGCGCCGTTCGAATGGCCCGGCAGTGATCCGCTATACCGCCTCGGCACCGATTCGCTCGGCCGCGACGTCGCCGCCGGCATCGCGCACGGCACACGCGTGTCGCTCCTGATCGGCGCATCGGCGGCGGGGATCGGGCTCGTCATCGGCACGCTCGTCGGTGCGATCGGTGGCTTCTTCGGCGGCGTGATCGACGATCTTCTCGTGCGGGTCACCGAGCTTTTTCAAACCGTGCCGTCGTTTCTGCTCGTGATCGTGATCGTCGCGATCGGGCGGCCGAGCGTGACGGTGATCGCGCTGGCCATCGGCATCGCTTCGTGGCCGACGGTCGCGCGGATCGTGCGCGCTGAATTCCGCACGCTGCGTTCGTCCGACTTCGTGCTCGCCGCGCGCAGTCAAGGCTTTTCCGATGCGCGCATCATCTTTGGCGAGATTCTGCCGAACGCGCTGCCGCCGGTGATCGTGACCGCATCGGTGATGGTCGCGAGCGCGATTCTGATCGAGTCTTCGCTCTCGTTCCTCGGCATGGGCGACCCGAATGTCGTCACGTGGGGCGGCATGATCGGCGCGGGGCGCGATTCGTTGCGCACGGCGTGGTATCTGACCGCCGTGCCGGGCGCGGCGATCGTGCTTGCGGTGCTCGCGCTCAATCTGCTTGGCGACGGCCTTAACGACGCACTCAACCCGCGCATGCGGGAACGTTCCTGACCCGAGACCTGTCCGTGGCGAATCTTCTTGAAGTGCGCGATCTGCGCGTGAGTTTCGGCGCGCATCGCGCGGTGCGCGGCATCGATCTCGACATCGCCGAGGGCGAGACGCTCGCGCTCGTCGGCGAGTCCGGCTGCGGCAAATCCGCGACCGCTCTCTCGCTCATGCGGCTCGTGCCGGAGTCGGGCCGCGTGACGGGCAGCGTCCGCTTCGACGGACGAGACGTGCTCGCGCTGAGCCCGCGTGAAATGCGCGATGTCCGCGGCAGCGAGATTTCGATGATCTTTCAGGAGCCGATGACATCGCTCAATCCGGTGCTCACGGTCGGCGCGCAAATCGTCGAGACCCTGCGGCGGCACGAAGCGCTGTCGAAGCGCTCGGCGATGAAGCGCGCTGTCGAACTGCTCGATCTCGTGCAAATTCCGGAGCCGCATCGGCGCGTATTCGACTATCCGCACGAGTTGTCCGGCGGACAGCGCCAGCGCGTGATGATCGCGATGGCCGTGGCATGCCGCCCGCGTCTGCTGATCGCGGATGAACCGACCACCGCGCTCGACGTCACCATTCAGGCGCGTATTCTCGAACTGCTCGCGGAGTTACGGCGCAATCTTTCGATGTCACTGCTGCTCATCACGCACGATCTCGGCGTCGTCGCGGAGCACGCGGATCGCGTCGCCGTGATGCTCGCGGGCGAAAAGGTCGAGGAAGCGCCGGTGCGCGAACTCTTCGAGCGGCCGCGGCATGCCTACACGCGCGGGCTGCTGGGCGCATCGCTGAACGTGGCGACGGAGTTGCATTACCGCGACTGGAAGCTGCCAGAGATTCGTCACGCGCAGGGCACCGATGGCAAGCCCGCGTTCAACGTGACGCCGCTTGCGCCTGTCAGCGCGCCGGAAACGTCATTCGACGACGACGCGCCGCTGCTCTCGGTGCAACATCTGTCAGTCGATTATGCGCGTCGGCATGGCAAGGGCGCACTGCGCGCCGTCGATAACGTGTCGTTCGATATCGCGCGTGGCGAAACCGTGGGCCTCGTCGGCGAATCCGGCTGCGGCAAGTCGACGCTTTCGAAAGCGATCCTGCGTCTCGTGCCTGCGTCGAGTGGTGCAATCCGCCTGCGCGGTGTCGATCTCGCGCCTTTGAGCGAACGCGCATTGCGCCCGCTGCGGACGCAGGTGCAGATGGTGTTTCAGGACCCGTATGCGTCGCTGAATCCGCGCCGCAGCGTCGGCGACATTCTCGATACGGTGATGATCGTGAACGGCATCGCCGATGCGCGCGAACGCCGCAGACGCGCGAGCGCGATGCTCGATCGCGTCGGCCTGCCAAGCGCCGCACTTAATCGCTATCCGCACGAGTTTTCGGGCGGTCAACGGCAGCGCATCGGCATTGCGCGCGCGCTCGTGCTCGAGCCCGCGCTTCTGATCTGCGACGAGCCCGTCTCCGCGCTCGATGTGTCCATTCAGGCGCAGATACTCAATCTGCTCGTCGAGCTGAAGCGCGACCTCGGGCTCGCGTATCTCTTCATCTCGCACGATCTTTCGGTGGTGCGATATATCGCCGACCGCGTCCATGTGATGCATGGCGGGCGCATCGTCGACAGCGGAGATCATCGCGAGATATGGCGCGCGCCGAAGCATGCGTACACGCGCACGCTGCTCGATGCGATTCCCGGCAAACGATTCGACGCGCAAGCCGCGTAGAGCACGCATCAAGACCATAGGAACGTCACGTCATATGTCGGATAGAAATCAGAAACTCGAAGCCGCGCTCGCCGCATTGCCGGAATTGGCAGAGTCCATCGGCGAAGAAGCGGCTGCACGCGAGGCGCGCCGCGAACTGCCGTTCAAGGCCTTTACGCTGTTTCGTCGGTCGGGACTCGGCACATTGCGCTTTCCCCTCGAATGGGGCGGACTCGGCGGCTCGCTGGAAAACGTCTTCGAAGTGGTCGCAACGCTTGCCGCGCACGAAAGCAACGTCGCGCACGCGTTGCGCATTCATTTCGACCAGACAGAAGCGCTGTTGCTATCGCCGCGCACGCCGTTCAATGCATTGCAGATCAAGCGTGTGGCAGAAGGAGCGATCTTTGGCGGCGCATCGACCGAAGCGGGAACATCGCGTCCCGGGGAAATCACGACGCAACTCCGGCGCGAAGGCGATCACTTCCGTCTCAGCGGTCGCAAGTACTACGCGACGGGCACCGCGTTCTCCGATTACGCGCGCCTGAACGTGCAGGACGAGCACGGCGAAGCCGCGATAGCGGTCGTGCCGGTTAGACGCGAAGGGCTGCATGTGCTCGACGACTGGGACGGCATGGGGCAACGCATGACCGCGAGCGGCAGTCTCGAGTTCGACGATCTCATCGTGTACGCCGACGAGGTCACGCCGCGCGTGCAGACGACGCTCACGGGTCGCCACGGCGGCGCGCTGCGTCAGTTGCATCTGGTCGCGGTGGCGGCGGGCATTGTACGCAACGTAGTCGCGGATGCGCAGCGCTATGTGCTGAAGCACGGGCGGCCTGTGCTGCACAGCGCGGCCCCGTCCGCGCGAGAAGACGCGTTCATTCAGCAGGTCGTAGGCGAACTGAGCGCGAACAGTCATGCGATCGATGTGCTCGTGCGCGACAACGCACGCGTGCTCGAACGATCGTCCCAGGCAATCCGCAACGGCGACGCAAATGCCGACGCGCTCGTGCTCGAAGGCGCACTCGCGACTGCGCGCACGCAGATCGTCGTCAGCAAGCTCGCGCTCGGTGCCGCGGAACGGATGTTCGAGGCGGGCGGCGCATCGGCGACGGCACGCGCGCATAACTTCGATCGTCACTGGCGCAATCTACGCACGATCTTTAGCCACAACCCGCTGCTGCACAAGGCGCGCGTGATCGGCGATTACGCGCTTAACGGCGTGACGACGCATCTGACGGAAGGGCGTGTGTTTTGAGGATCTGCGCCGATCGCGTCATCCTCGCCTAGCGCCTTTAGACGGCCGATAAACAAATGATCAAATATTGGTTATGCGCGAAGCGACCTGCGGCGAGAATGAAGTTTCCACTGAATGCTCGAGTGACGGAGAGAGTCGAACATGACCGAACGCACCGCGTGGTGCACGGAGGGGCGGGTCGTCGCAGCGCCGCCACCCGTCACGCTCGTGACGGTTCCGGACCTGCACGGCAGTGAGGGAGCGCATTGGCAGAGCTGGCTCGAGCGTCAGATGCCCGGCGCGCAGCGCGTCGAGCAGCAGGACTGGGATGCGCCGCATCTCGACACCTGGAGCGTTGCAGTGCGCGGCACCCTGGCGGACGTGAGCGGTCCGGTCGTGCTCGCCACGCATGGCTTCGGATGCCTCGCGGCCGCGCATGCGCTGACCCGCTCCGATCGTTCGGCGCATGGCCTATTCAACCCGCTCGATGTTGAAGTGCTCGGCGTGCTGCTGGTCGCACCGGCGAGCCCGGCACGGTTGCGCTTCGCCGGTGCTTTCGACGCGCGCAGACTCGGCGTGCCATCGCTCGTAGTCGGCAGCACCACGGATCCTTGGCAGCCGATCGACGAAGCACGCATGTTGGCGCAGCGCTGGAACAGTGCGTTCGTCAATCTCGGCGATGCGGGGCATGTCGACGTCTCGGCGGGTTTCGGTCCATGGCCGCTGGCGCGGCACTTCATCGAGACGCTCGCGCGGCGCGTGAATGCGCGTGACGAAGAGGAAGGCGGCGCATTGCCGCGGCGAGCCTGCAGTTAAAGCGTGCGGCCGGCGGCGCCCGCGATGGCCTAGGCAGTCAGGCGAGACCTGGCGGCGCGGCCCTCAGCACGTCGACGTGTTTTCAGCGCGAGCTCGACGAAGGTGTGGGCGATCGGCTGCTGCTCCGCGATGATTGCCCGCGTAATGGCTTCGGTACCGAACACCTGCCGGCTCACCGCGAGCTCGACGACGGGTTTGGGCAGGCCCCATAGGCGCGCGAGTTCGTCCGGATGCTGCTTGGACCCATTGATCGACCGCCTTGATCTCCTCGATGACGATGCGGATCACGTCGCCATTCTTCGCCACATAGTCTTGCGACGAGAAGTAATAGGCACGGTTGCCCACGACGGCGTTCGAGTCCGCTACGACGGGCGCATTCAGCGACTGCTGCGCGGCGAGGAAATACGGATCCCAGACGACCCAGGCGTCGATCGAGCCGCGCTCGAAGGCGGCGCGCGCATCGACGGGCGCGAGATAGGCGAGTTAAGCGTCGCGATACTGAAGGCCATGCTGGCGCAGCAGCTTCACGAGAAAGTATTGGACATTGCTGCCCTTGTTCAGTGCGATGCGCTTGCCCCTCAGATCCGCCACCGTTTTGACCGACGATTGCGCCGGCACGAGCACGGCTTCGGAGCTCGGGCGCGTCGGCGTCGCGGCGACGTAGGCGAGCGGCGCGTCGACGGCCTGCGCGAAAATCGGCGGCGCTTCGCCCACGTCGCCGAAATCGATCGAGCCCATTGAGCGCGCTTCGAGCTGCACTGGACCGGCGGAGAAGTCCGTCCAGCCGAGGGCGGCGGCGCCCGTTGCGGCGCGCGCTGAAAGGACAGAAAAGCGCGACGATCGGTGATTTTCATTCTCGACATGGCTGAAGCTCTGATTTGCGAAAGCTTCAGATGCTAAGACGAGCGCCCCTTCCGACCAACGTAGCGATGCACATAGCGCTATCGCAACTTGCTTCATATTCGTGTGCGCGTGACGCCGATACGGGTGTCGCGCCAAATCGCCATGCCTGCTTTCTTCGTGACAAAAACTTCGTTCCATCGCAGCGGCCACACCGATAGAGTGCCAGCCTCGCCTTCGTGCCGACGCCCAGCGACGCGCACCGGCGCAACGAACAAGGAACTCAACAATGAAAATCAAGACCTGGGGCGCGGTGCTCGCGGCACTGCTGGCAGTGGCTTCGAATGCCGCGCATGCGGATAGGCTCGACGACATCAAGAAAGCCGGCGTGCTGCGCGTCGCGGCGTTCGACAGCAATCCGCCGTTCGGCTTCGTCGATCCGAAGGACAATCAGATCGTCGGTCTCGATGTCGACTATGCGCGCGCCGTGGCGAAGAGCCTGGGCGTCAAGCTGGAAGTGCAGCCGACCAATCCGGCCAATCGCATCGCGTTCCTGAAGTCGGGCAAGGTCGATCTCGTCTTCGCCAACTTCACGATCACCGACGAGCGTAAAAAGGAAGTCGATTTCAGCACGCCGTACTTCGCATCGGGCACGCAGTTCATCGCGAAGAAGGGCGTGCTGAAATCGCCCGATCAGATCAACAGCCTCCGCATCGGCGCGGACAAGGGAACGACCAACGAACAGCAGGTGCGCGCGAAATTCCCGAACGCGACCATCGTCGCCTACGACGACACGCCATTCGCCTTCGCCGCGCTGCGCACGGGCAACGTGCAGGCGATCACGCAGGACGGGCCGAAGCTGGTGGCCCTGCTTGCGCGCGTGCCGGACAAGGCCAGCTACGAGATTCCCGCCTTCATGATCTCGAACGATTACGAAGGCGTCGGCGTGCCGAAGGGCGAGACGCGCCTGCTCAACGCCGTGAACGGCACGCTTACGAAGCTCGAAGCGGATGGCGATGCCTCGCGCATTTACGACAGGTGGTTCGGCCCGAAGAGCGCGGCGCCGCTGCCGCGCCTCTTCAAGATCGGCGATCCGCAAAAGAACGGTTGATCGCCGTCGATCATGCATAGCTGGCTCGACCCGAAATATCTTGCGTGGCTGGAGCAGGGTTTCGCCGTCACGCTGATGCTGTCCGCGTGCGCGGCGATCTGCGCGACGCTGCTCGGCTTCGCGCTGGCCGTTGCGCGCACGTCGAGCAATGCGGCGCTCGCACGCGTCGCGGCATCGTATGTTTTCGTCTTTCGCAATTCGCCGCTGCTCGTGCAGTTGCTGTTCTGGTATTTCGGGGCGGCCGTGTTGCTGCCTTCCGAATGGATGACGTGGCTCAACACGCCGCATGCCGCTATGCTCGGACCATTCGCCTTGCGTTGGCCGAGTTTCGAGGTGTTCGCGGGCTGGATCGGATTGACCTGCTACACCACGGCGTTCATCGGCGAGGAGTTTCGTGCCGGCATGCGTGGCGTGAGCGCCGCGCAGGAGCAGGCGGCGGCAGCCCTCGGCATGAGCCGCTACGCTGTCCTGCGCTACGTGATCCTGCCGCAGGCGCTGCGCATTGCGACGCCCCCGCTCGCCGGGCAATACATGAACGTGGTGAAGAACTCGTCGCTGACGATGGCCATAGGCGTTGCGGAGCTGTCGTACATGTCGCGTCAGGTCGATACCGAATCGTTCAGAACGTTTCAGGCATTCGGCACCGCCACTGTGTTCTATGTGCTGACCATTGCGGTTATCGAAGCGGCGCTGGTCGTGTGGCAGCGCACCGGCGTGCGCGCGTTGCGGCGAGTTCACGCATGAACGAGGTCGACTGGCTCGCGTCGCTGCGCTATCTCTTGCTGGGCGCGTTTCCTTCCGGGCCGCTCGGCGGCGTTGCGCTGACGCTCGCGCTCTCCGTCGCCTCCGCGGTTCTCGCAGTGATCATTGGACTCGGGGGCGGCATCGCGCTCGCGATGACACGCGGCGTCGCGCAGATCCTTCTCACTGCGCTCGTCGCGTTCTTTCGCGCGATCCCCGTGCTTATGCTGATCTTCTGGACCTTCTTCCTGATGCCGATTTTGCTGCATGTGAACGTGCCAGGCCTCGCGACCGTCGTATGCGCGCTCGCGCTGATCGGCGGCGCGTATCTGTCGCATTCGGTCCACGCGGGCATCGTGTCGATCGGCGATGGGCAGTGGCAGGCGGCGATGTCGCTTGGCCTCACGCGTTGGCAGGCGCTGCGCGAAGTCGTTCTGCCGCAGGCCGTGCGAGTCATGATGCCGTCGTTCGTCAATCAATGGGTGTCGCTCATCAAGGACACGTCGCTTGCTTATATCGTCGGCGTGCCGGAATTCACGTTCCTCGCAAATCAGCTCAACAACCGGTTGATGGTCTATCCGGCGCAGATCTTCCTCTTCGTCGGCTTCGTCTATCTAATGCTGTGCGGCGCGCTGCAAGGACTTGCACATGTGGTGCTTTCGCCTGCAATGCATTGCAGAAAAGCTCGTTTGTGAAACGTGTCGCGCGGGCCTAGATTGAAAGTCATCGTCATTCGAAGGTAGCGAGTCATGGTGCTTCTCCTGACGCATTACTGGCGCATTCTCTCCAACAACTTCGACCAGTCGAGCGAGCGCCGTTTTCTGCGCGAAGCCAGACGCGCGATGAACGCCTGCGCGTGCGAAGCGCCGCGTTCGGGCACGCTCGGCAACGATGATGCGAGCCGCGCCGAGCGTCTCGAACACATCGCGCTCTTCGCGCAAGCCGGATACTTCAACATGGGCAACGCCGTCGATCTTTTCCAGCCACCGGTCGAGCCTCCACCTTTCTGAACGCGCCGGGACGCACCTTAGCCACATCAGGCATATCCATAGCTGCATTCGATGGTTAGCCCGTCATGCGCGCGTCGCTAGACTCTGCGCGAATGCTGCCTCGGAGTGCATGATGAGTGTCGATGTATTCTGGTTTCTGCCCACCTCGGGCGACACACGCTACCTCGGCGTGTCCGACTTCGGCCGTGCGCCGACTAACGCTTACATGCGGCAGATCGCCGTCGCCGCCGATGAGCTGGGCTACGACGGCCTGCTGATTCCGACGGGCAGCAGTTGCCTCGATCCATGGGTGACCGCGGCGAGTCTCGCGCCGGTCACGCGCCGCATCAAGTTGCTGGTCGCGCTGCGCACCTCGCTCGGCAACGTCACCGCGTCGGCGCGTCAAGCCGCCACGCTCGACGAGGCCCTGGGCGGCCGGCTGCTGCTCAACGTGGTCCCCGGCGGCGATGCGACGGAACTCGCCGCAGACGGCGTCTTTCTCGATCACGAGCAGCGCTACGAATACGCGGACGAATTCCTCCGCGTGTGGCGGCAACTCTTCACCGGCGAGGCGATCGATTTCGACGGCAAGCACGTTCGCGTGAGAGGCGCAAAGAACTTTCATGAACCCGTGCAGAAGCCCTATCCGCCGCTTTATTTCGGCGGTTCCTCCGAGGCTGCCCACGAAATAGCAGCCGAACACGTCGATACGTACCTCACGTGGGGCGAGCCGCCCGCCGCCGTCGCCGCGAAGTTCGACGATGTGCGCGAGCGCGCCGCACGCCGTGGCCGCACCGTGCGCTTCGGCGTGCGACTACACGTCATCGTGCGCGAGACGAACGAGGAAGCCTGGGCCGCCGCCGACTCGCTGATCAGCCGCTTCACCGACGAGGACATCACGCAATCGCAGCAGAATTTCGCGAAGATGGACTCGGTCGGGCAACGCCGCATGGCCGAACTGCACGGTGGACGGCGCGACCAGCTTGAGATCAGGCCGAACCTGTGGGCGGGCGTCGGGCTCGTGCGCGGCGGCGCCGGTACGGCACTGGTCGGCGACGCACAGACAGTGGCGACCCGCCTGCAGGAATATGCGGAGGCGGGCGCGGACAGTTTCGTGCTGTCGGGTTATCCGCATCTGGAAGAAGCGTATCGCTTCGCGGAACTCGTGTTTCCGCTTCTGCCGGGCAAGAGCCGCGTGACGACCGGCGCGCGGCAGACGGGCGGTGCGTTTGATATGCGCGCGGGTCACAGCCCGCGCTGAGAAAGCGGCGAGCGCCGTCGCCAGGGAGGATCGGATGAAGATGGCCCACGGGAGCGCCTCGTCCACGAGCGGCCCCGCCTGGGGGCTGGCATTCGGCTTGATCATAACGGCGATCGGCGTGGCGCTGTTGTGTCGCGGCGTATTCTCCTTTACCGACACGGCCGACGAGTCGCTCGGCGTCGCGGCCTTGCTCGTGGGCGTCTTCATGTCGGCGTATGCCGGCCGCGAAATCCTTCGCGCGACACGACGCAAGTAGCGCCGGTTCCGCTCCGCGTAATTTACTTCCCGGTCATGCGTGACCGGCGCACCCGCCTGCCTGTTCCGACGATCCGTCACCTCGCTCTCGTCGAGCGGCGGCCAGCCGGTCATTCTGCGAGCCGTCGTGGGCGTGAGCGCATAGCGTATGACCCGAGCGCGCTCCAGTGCCCCTTCCACGGCACCAGCCGCCGCTCCAGCGCGCGCATGCCGAAGTCGAAGATCGACGCAATTGCGCCGATCAGCACGATGCCCATCCCTACCACGTCGGTGCGCAGAAACCTCGATGCGTTGAGCACCGTCTGCCCGAGGCCGGTGATGGCGGCGACCATCTCGGCGGCGGCGAGCGTGGTCCACCCGAAGCCCGCGGCGATGTGCAGGCCCGTCAGTATCTCGGGCAGCACGACGTGCCACACGACCTGCCGGAAGTTCGCGCCGAGCGACCACGCCGCGTTCACCTGCTCGGTGGGTCGCGCTCTTCATGCCGGCGCGCGCGGCCATCGCGATCGGCGCGAAACAGGCGAGCCAGATCACGACGATCTTCGCGGTCTCGTCGATCCCGAAGTAGATGACGACGAGCGGCAGATACGCGAGCGGCGGCAGCGGCCGATAGAACTCCAGCGGCGGATCGAGCACGCCGCGCGCGATGCGGCTCACGCTCATCAGAATGCGGGAACGTCGGCGGCGGCCGCGCCGGATTCCTGCGCGACCGCCTGCACCTGTTTCGATGCGGCGGTCCAGTCGGCCTTGTGATCGCGGTATTGCGCATCGGTATCGGCGAGCACCCCTGACGAAACCGTTCAGGAAGGCGGGATTGTCCTGCGCGAACTTGCGCGGCGCGACGAAGCCGTCGAACGTCGCCTTGCCCGATTCCTTCGCGACCTCGCCCGACGTGATGAGCACCTTTTCGCTCTGCTTGGTCTTGGCGAGCGCCGGATCCCAGATGTAAGTTGCGTCGATATTGCCGCGCTCCCACGCCGCCGCGACTTCGGGACGCAGATTGACGATCTTCACCGTCGACGGATCCGCGCCCGCCTGATGCAAGGCGACGAGCGCATGGAAGTGCGACGTCGACACATACGGCACGCCGAGCGTCTTGCCCTTCAGATCGGTGAGCTTGCTGACGCCGGACCCGTTGCGCGCGACGAGCGCTTCGGCGTCGTTGATGTTGTCGAGAATCCAGAACAGCGACAGAACGACACCTTGCGAGAGTCCCGCCACGATCGGGCTGGAGCGCGCTTCGCCCACCTGTATGGAGCCCGACGCAACTGCGCGGATGACGTCCGCGCCGCTGCCGAGCTTGCGATACGTGACCTTGTATCCGGTGGCCTTCTCGACGGCGCCGCTTGCCTGTGCGCAGCGCCACGGTACCACCATGTCCTGATAGCCGATGACCACCTCGCGCGTATCGGCCTGTGCGTGAACGGGCGCGAGAACAGCGGCGAGCATGAAGGAAGCGGCGCAGGCGATCAGCGGCGGCGAAGGATAGGAGGTTTTATGGAGCGGACGGAATGGTGTGGTGAAGCCTTCGACTATAGGCACTTCGCATGCCGCGGCTACGAATCAATTGTGCGTTGCAAATGACGCCAGGCGTGCTTCGCATATACGGCCCGCCGTACTGCGAACCGTTTGACGCGAGCCGTCATTTGCAAATGAAAAATGCTTGGTTCCACCTCCGGCGGATGTCTCGCATAGTCGGACGTGATGGCTATAGACGGTTGATTCCTAATCAGACGAGTACCGCCGCCATCGCTTCTGTGACGAACGAAAATACGGAGACGTCATGACTGACGAAGTACAGGAACGTGTGATTCATCCCGTTTTGGAAGCGGCGCGCGAAGCGGGCGCCGAGGCGCATCTGGCGTATGCCGGCAGCGTATCGCCGACGGACGCGTGGGCGCTCGTGCAGACGGGCGACGTCGTATTGGTCGACGTGCGCACGGCCGAGGAACGCAAATTCGTGGGATACGTGCCCGAGAGCGTGCACGTCGCGTGGGCGACGGGCACGAGCCTTTCGCGCAATCCGCGCTTCGTGCGCGAATTGGAAGCCAAGACCGGCAAGGACGCGGCCGTGCTGCTCCTGTGCCGCAGCGGCAAGCGCTCGGCCGCGGCCGCCGAAGCCGCGACGAAGGCGGGCTTTACCCATGCGTTCAACGTGAGCGAAGGATTCGAAGGTGAACTGGATGCCCAGCAGCGGCGCGGCACGCAGAACGGCTGGCGCTATCTCGGCTTGCCCTGGATCCAGGACTAGAGCCGGTCAACATAGAGAAAGGACTGCACTGTGGCTGTATTCGACATCGACGACATCGTCCAATCGCTTCAGACGGTCCGCCAGCAGTGGCGGGAAATGCAGAAGCGTTCGCTCGAACCGGGCGGGCGCGAGTTGCCTGCGCGCGAGGCGCTCGCCGATATCATCGGCGCGCTGAAAGGCGCACTCTTTCCAATGCGGCTCGGTCCGCCCGATCTGCGTCAGGAAAGCGAGAACTTCTACGTCGGCCATGCGCTCGACTTCGCGCTGCAGGGCCTGCTCGCGCAGGCGAAGCTGGAGCTGCAATACAAGGCACGGCATCAGCCGCGCGACGACCACGCGGTCGACACGCGCGCGAGCGATGCGATACGCGAGTTCGCCAAAACCCTGCCGCGCATCCGCAGCCTGCTCGACAGCGACATCCTCGCAGCCTATCAGGGCGATCCGGCGGCGGGCAGCGTCGACGAAGTATTGCTCTGCTATCCCGGCATTCTCGTGATGATTCACCATCGCATCGCGCACGAGCTTTATCGGCTCCAGCTGCCGCTGCTCGCGCGCATCGTGGCCGAACTCGCACATGGGGAAACCGGCATCGATATCCATCCCGGTGCGCGCATCGGCTCCGGATTCTTCATCGATCACGGCACGGGCGTAGTGATCGGCGAAACGGCCGTGATCGGCAACCACGTACGCATTTATCAGGCGGTGACGCTCGGCGCCAAGCGCTTTCCGCGCGACGCAGATGGTCATCTCGAGAAAGGGCTCGCACGTCATCCGATCGTCGAGGACGATGTCGTGATCTATGCCGGCGCGACGATCCTCGGACGCGTGACGCTCGGACGCGGCGCGGTCATCGGCGGCAATGTGTGGCTCACGCATGATGTTGCGCAAGGTGCGTCGGTCACGCAGGCGCTGTCCCAGAGCGGTGAGTCCGCGACGCGCGCGCAGACTCTGCAGACCGAGCAGGTCGCGTCATGAGCACACTGGTGCAGCATTTCGGCGCGACCGTTCGCGAGCTGCGCGAATCGCACGGCTGGACGCAGGAACAACTCGCGGAGCACGCAGGTTTGAACCGCTCCTTTGTCGGTGAGATCGAGCGTGGATCGTGCATCGCTTCGATCGTCACTGTCGACAAGCTCGCTCAGGCGCTCGGCGTGCCGATGGCGCGGTTGTTGTCGCCCTCTCAGCGCGACGAATCGGAACCGCTGACCGACGCCGCAGGGGAAAAGTAAAAAAGTGACGGCTATAGCATGTTGAACGGGGTTTGTGGCCTCGTGATAATTACGCCCGTTCATAAGCATTCCCGTTCTTCTCATATAGACTCCGGAGCTTCACATGACCGCAACAGTCGGCGGCGCGTCCGCGCTCGGCGATACCGCAGCACGGCAACTAGCCAATGCCACCAAGACCGTCCCGCAGCTCTCGACCATCACGCCTCGCTGGCTCACGCATCTGTTGCAGTGGGTGCCGGTCGAGGCGGGTATCTATCGTCTAAACCAGGTGAAGAATCCCGAGGCGGTGCGTGCGCTGTGCACGCAGCGCGAAGACGAGAGCATGCTGCCGCGAACCTTCGTGCCGTACGAAGAAGCGCCGCGCGAATACTTCCTGAATGCGGTGAGCACCGTGCTCGACGTGCAGACGCGCGTGGCCGATCTCTACAGTAGCCCGCACGATCAGACGAAGGAACAGTTGCGGCTGACGATCGAGACGATCAAGGAGTTGCAGGAAAGCCAGCTGATCAACAATCCCGACTACGGCTTGCTTGCCAATGTCGCCGAGGAACAGCGTGTGTTTCCGCTGACCGGCGCGCCGACCCCCGACGATCTCGACGAACTGCTCGCGCGGGTGTGGAAAGAGCCCGCGTTCTTTTTGACGCATCCGCTCGCGATCGCCGCGTTCGGCCGCGAATGCACGCGCCGTGGTGTGCCGCCGCCGACCGTGAGCCTGTTCGGTTCGCAATTCATCACATGGCGCGGCATTCCGCTGATTCCGTCGGACAAGGTGCCGGTTGCGGACAACAAGACCAAGATTCTGCTCCTGCGTGTCGGCGACAAGCGTCAGGGCGTGGTTGGTCTGTATCAGCCGGGCGTGGCGGGTGAGCAGGGGCCTGGGCTGTCGGTGCGCTTCATGGGCATCAACAATCACGCGATCGCGTCGTATCTGATCTCGCTGTATTGCTCGCTCGCCGTGCATTCTCCGGATGCACTGGCCGTTCTGGATGACGTGGAGATCGCCAAGTACCATGAGTATCCCGACACCTACCGCTAATCCCGTCAGCCACGTCGCGCCTTCTTTGCCGCAAGCGGATGCGCCCGCAGGCTTGCCCGATGTGGCGACGCTTGCACGCCTCGCCAACGCGTTCTTTTCGAGCGTGCCGGGAAGCGCCACGCCCGCGGCCGCGAGTCTCGGCAGCGGCGGTGGCGAATCGATTTCGGCGACGCTGCCGTACACCGCGCCCGTGACGAGCGTGGCGAGCAATCCCGCGCCGCCGGGTTCGCCCCTCGCGGGGCCGGGCGGCACGGGCACCGGTGTGCCGGGCGTCGCGATTCCGCAAGGTCATGTGCCGGGCGCGAATCTCGCGCCGTCTTCGCCGATCTACGTGCTGTCGCTCGGCAACCGCGCTCCTGCGCTTGCCCCGCACGCGATCTCGCACGACGCCGTGCCGGACCTCGCACAGACCGTCGCGCCCGCGCTCGAGCCGCGCTTCGGTGGCGCTGCGCTGGGCACGGAGCCGGTCGAGGTCGAGCGTGCTTCCGCGCCGGGCGCGCTGAGCTCAGGTTATTACTTCCTGAACGAAGGCGGTCAGCCTGCGCACGCGCCTCGGGAAGCACTGAAGCCCGGACAAGGCGTCAGCGCAGAATCGTTCGGCCTTCCCGGCGACGATTTCCTGCGCTCGCTCTCTGACGAACGGCACGGCACGCCCGCGCCCGGCGGATTCGATCGCGCGGGTTCGTATTACTTTGCCGAAGACGAGCGCAAGCAGGCGTCCTATGCGAAGTCCGCACATCCTCCGTTCGATATCAACGCAATCCGCCGCGACTTCCCGATCCTTCAGGAGCGCGTGAACGGCCGCCAGCTCGTCTGGTTCGACAACGCCGCGACGACGCAGAAGCCGCAGGCGGTCATCGACCGGCTCGCGTATTTCTATGCGCACGAGAACTCGAACATCCACCGAGCGGCGCACGCCATCGCCGGACGCGCGACCGATGCGTACGAAGGCGCGCGCGAAACGGTGCGGCGCTTCCTCAACGCATCGTCGACGGAAGAGATCATCTTCGTGCGCGGCACGACCGAAGGCATCAATCTGGTGGCCAAGTCGTGGGGCGCGAAGAACGTGGGCGAGGGCGACGAGATCATCGTGTCGCATCTGGAGCATCACGCGAACATCGTGCCGTGGCAGCAGCTCGCCGCGGAAAAGGGCGCGAAGCTGCGCGTGATTCCCGTCGACGACTCGGGTCAGGTCAAGCTCGACGAGTATCAGCGCATGCTCAACGGGCGCACGAAGATCGTGTCGGTGACGCAGGTGTCGAACGCGCTCGGCACCGTCGTGCCGGTGCAGGAGATCGTCGCGATGGCGCATCGTGCGGGCGCGCGGGCGCTCGTCGACGGCGCGCAGTCGGTGTCGCACATGCGGGTCGACGTGCAAGCCATCGACGCGGATTTCTTCGTGTTCTCGGGACACAAGATCTTCGGGCCGACGGGCATCGGCGCGGTGTACGGCAAGCGCGAGGTGCTGGAGGACATGCCGCCGTGGGAAGGCGGCGGCAACATGATCCAGGACGTGACCTTCGAGCGCACGGTGTTTCAGGGTCCGCCGAGCCGCTTCGAGGCAGGCACCGGCAATATCGCGGATGCGGTCGGTCTTGGCGCGGCGCTCGATTACGTGACGCGCATCGGCATCGAAAACATCGGGCGCTATGAACACGAGCTGCTCGCGTACGCGACGAACCTGCTGCGTCCGGTGCCGGGCGTGCGGTTGATCGGCACGGCGGACGACAAGGCGAGCGTGCTGTCGTTCGTGCTCAAAGGCTACCAGCCGGAAGAAGTCGGGCGTGCGCTGAACGAAGAAGGCATCGCGGTGCGCTCGGGGCACCATTGCGCGCAGCCGATCCTGCGGCGCTTCGGCGTCGAGGCGACGGTGCGGCCGTCGCTCGCGTTCTACAACACCTGCGATGAAGTCGATCGCTTCATCTCGGTCGTGCGGCATCTGGCGGCGCGACGATGAAACGGCGCGGCGCATGAACGCTCATGCGCCGCGTTTCTCATCGCAAGCACAAAGGTATTCGCGTCCCTCACACCTTGCCGAGCACGCCAAGCCAGGCCTGCCCGATGACTTCATGGGCCGCATCCGCATTGGGTGGATGAAACGCGCCGGCGCGCACATCGCGATAAAGCCGTTCGAGTTCGTTGTTCCGCGACAGTGACGCCGCGCCCGCGATCTTCAACGCGAGGTTCACTACGCGCAACGCGCCATCGACCGCATGTTGCTTCGCCGCGAGCAGATGCGCGATCCACCGCTCATCATCGCCATAGCCCGTCCACCAGCGCTCTGCCGCGCGTTCGACCAGCGCCTCGATGCTCGCGAGCTCGATGGCCGCCTGCGCGACCGCCTGCTGCGTGAGCGGCTTGTAGGCGTACGTCTTGCCGCCAATGGCCGGCGAACTGCGCTGCTTCGCCGATTCCACCGCCACGTCGAAGGCGCGCTTCGCGATGCCGTAGTAGACCGCGCCGAGGCCCGGCAGCACCGCGCCCAGAATCCCATCGACGAAGG
Organism: Caballeronia megalochromosomata; assembly: GCA_001580565.1. GTDB lineage: Bacteria > Pseudomonadota > Gammaproteobacteria > Burkholderiales > Burkholderiaceae > Caballeronia > Caballeronia megalochromosomata. The sequence goes on from LRBF01000209.1 coordinate 68,808, forward strand.
GATCGTCGGGAATGCCCGCAGGCAGCACGCGGATCACCCGCTCGCGCGGTGTGATCGCGCCTTCGAGCCAGGTGTCGTCGCTGCGCGTCGCGCGCAGGCCGAGCGCATCCCAGGTTTTCACCGTGCGATGTCCGCCTGAGTCGCGCCGAATGAACGCGTGCACGATCTTCGGCGCCTGCGGGTCGGTATCGTCGATGCCGTGGACGCCGAGCCAGTCCCATGCGGGCGCGAGCGAAGTGAAGATCTTGCGCCCGTCGAAGCGATAGCCGCCGTCGGGCAACGGCGTCGCCTTCACAGATGACCACGCGAGTCCGAGATCGTTGCCCGGCTCGCCGTGACCCGCGGCGAACACCTTGCCCGCGCCCGCTTCCTCGAGAATCCATTTGGCCGATGTGTCACCTCGCCGATACAGATGCAGCGCCGCGCCGACCCAATACAGATGCATGTTCAGCGCGAGCGCGGTCGATGGCGCGCGCGAAGCGAGCCGTGCCTGTTCGCGCAGCAGTTGCGGCAAGCTGAGGCCGAGGCCGCCGAATTCGACCGGCACGCTGGCCCGCAGAAAATTCGCCTCGTGCAGATCGCGCAAGTCCTCGGAGAAGAACTGATTCTCAAGATCGTAAGCCGCGGCGCGGCTGCCGATGGCATCGAGCAGGGCGCCGGACAGCAGACGGGACGCGTCGCTCGCGGCGGGCGGTGCACTCACGGGTTCGAGTACTACGCTCATCGAATCTCTCCTTTATCCGCCGTCATGCCAGAGCCGAGAAATACTTCTCGTCCGGGACGACGCCAGTGGCGATGAAAATGCGGTTCGTATGGTTGAACCATGACGCGGTCTCGACCGCTTCGAGTATGTCGGCGTCGTCGAGGCCGAGACTGCGCAGGCGGTCGAAGTCCTTGCCGGTGATCGCACGCGGCGACGTGGTGATCGCTTCGGCGATTTCGGCGAGGGCGAGCTGACGCGGCGACAGCTCCGCGAGGTGATAGTCGAGCGCGATGCGGCGCGCCTGCACGCGGTCGCGCAACGCCTCGCCGAGCGCATGCGCGTGATGAATCGCGCACAGCCCGCAGCCATTCGTGCGCGACACGACGACCGCGATCAGCTCGCGCTCGTCGATCGGCAGCCGGCCGTTCGCAACACTGAAGAGCTTCTCGAAGTATTGCGTGAAGCGGCGTGCTGTATCGGGATTTAGGGACAGCGCGCGGATCCAGTTGTCGCCGCCGTGCTGCTCGATGAGTTGCCGGAGATCGTCGCTCAACGTGTCGAACTCCGGCACGTTGAGCCGGCCGATGAGATTCGCCTCCGTGTCAAGGACTTCCGACATATCGCATTCCTCGCCTGAAGGGAGTGAAAAGAAGCTGCAACCCATTATGCGCAGCGCTTTCTCAGGCGATCCAATATCGATTTGCGATTTGCAATTCGTCCGGCGCGATGTCGCCGAACGCCGATTAGCATATGAGAAATCCGTCATACCGCGAACCGGCACATGCGTTAAGTTTGAGGTCCGAAACTTTGCGCCAGGAGAATCCCCTAATGTCCACGATCGCAGCGTCCGATCCGTTCGCCGAACATCTGTATGCACGCGATGCCGATGCGCAAAGGGAACCGGTCTCGCGCTTTCGCGTGCCCGACGAGGCGCGCCTGCCGCCGCATGTCGCCTCGATCCACGCGAAGTTTCGCCGGCAGTACGGCTTCGTGCCGAACTGGCTCGTCGCGCTCTCGGTCAATCCCGATACCGCCTATCGACTCGTCACGTTCTACGAGCATCTGTTCGATCCGCACCGCAGCCATCTGACTGCCGCGGAGCGGGAACTGATCGCGGTGGTCACGTCGGCCGCGAACGAGTGCAGCTACTGCGTGTTCAACCACACGCAGGCGCTCGCGAACGTGCTGGGCGATACGGTGCGTGCGCAGCGCATCGCGCAGGGCTTTCGTCACGTGCGTCTTTCGGCGAAGGAAGCCGCGCTCGCGGAAATCTCGGAGCGTCTCACGCGCGATCCGGGCGGTATCCGCGAGGAAGATCTCCAAGCGCTGCGCTCGATCGGCTTCACGCAGCAAGCCGTGACCGAGGTGTTGGAGATATCGGCGTTCTTCAACTACGCCAATCGCTTGACGATCGCGCTGAACGTCGTGCCGGACGATCAGCTTTTTGCGGGCCGGGATCTCGGTCGCGCGTGAAAAGGAGGCCGTTTCAGCGCGTTTTTTCGAGTTGCAGTACCTTGGCGCGATCCGCCACTCGTTCATCAATCGACGCGATGTCAACCACCCGACAACTCCATCTCGGCGCGTTCATGCGACCGGTCAGCCTGCATACCGGCGCCTGGCGTTTCCCCGGTGCCTGGCCCGACGCCAACTTCAACTTCAGGCATCTCAAACGATTCGTGCAGACGCTCGAAAGCGCCTGTTTCGATGCGTTCTTCATGGCCGATCACCTCGCCGTGCTCAACATGCCCGTGGATGCGTTGAAGCGCAGCCATACCGCGACGTCGTTCGAGCCGTTCACGCTGCTTTCCGCGCTTGCCGCCGTGACCGAACGCATCGGGCTGATCGCGACGGCTTCGACCACCTTCGACGAGCCGTATCACATCGCGCGGCGTTTCGCGTCGCTCGATCATCTAAGCGATGGGCGCGCGGGATGGAATCTCGTCACCACATCGAATCCCGACGCGGCCCTCAACTTCGGCCGCGACGAACACATGGAGCACGACGAGCGCTATCGCCGTGCGCACGAGTTCTACGATGTCGTCACGGGCCTCTGGGACAGCTGGACCGACGACGCCTTCGTGCGCGACGCCGAAAGCGGCCTCTTCTTCGATCCCGACAAGCTGCACGTGCTCGACCACAAGGGCGCGTATCTGTCGGTGCGCGGGCCGCTGAACATCGCGCGGCCGGTGCAGGGCTGGCCGGTGGTGGTGCAGGCGGGATCGTCGACAGCGGGGATGCAGCTTGCCGCCGAAACCGCCGATGCGGTCTTCACCGCGCAGCCGAATCTCGCGGCGGGCAAGCGTTTCTATGCCGATGTCAAAGGCCGCATGGAACGGCTCGGGCGCGCGCGTGAACATCTGAAGATTCTGCCGGGCGCGTTCGTCGTGGTGGGCGATTCGCGTGACGAAGCGCTGGAGAAGCGTGCGCTGCTCGACACCTTCGTGCATGACGAGAGCGGCTTCGCTTCGCTGTCGATCGCGCTCGGTCACGATGTCTCATCGTTCGATCCGGACGGCCCCTTGCCCGAGATTCCCGAAACCAATGCGAGCAAGAGCGCGCGCGAGCGCGTGATCGACATGGCGCGCGCCGAAGGGCTCACCGTGCGTCAACTGGCGCAGCGTGTCGGCGGCTATTCGGGCTTGCAGATGATCGGGACCGCGACGGATATCGCGGATCAGATGGAGCAGTGGCTCGTCGAGGAAGGCAGCGACGGTTTCAACGTGATGTTTCCGTATCTGCCCGCGGGCCTCGACGATTTCGTGGCCAAGGTCGTGCCCGAGTTGCAGCGGCGCGGCATCTTCCGCCGCGCGTACGACGGGGCGACCTTACGCGAGCATCTGGGCTTGCCGAGGCCGGGCAATCGGTTCTTCGAGCAGCGCTGATCCGCGCATCAGTCTCCGGAGCGCAGCCAGCCGGCTTGTTCGGCGGGCAAGCCGTCAGCTTATCGTCGCGCCGCGTCGCGGCAAAACAAGAGCGCAGGGCACGATTCAGCGCTGCGCGAGCGCGACCTCGCGCTTCACCGCATGCCACGCATCCGGTCGATGCGAGCCGAACGCCAGCGCGAAGTTCGACGCCTGCTGTCCCACCGTGACGAGTTGCTCGACGACCTTCGGGTCCGAACAGCTTTCAGAGGTCTCGAAGCGCGTTTCCAGCGTGTTGACGGCGGCGCCGAAGGGCGTCGGCCAACCGCGCAGCGCGTGCACGATCGAGCGCAGCGACGTCAACACCGTGCCCGCCGCCTGCCAGCCATACGCGGTGACGATGCTGCCCACCGCGCGGCCGTCGAGATAGGGTCGCGCGTCGTCGCGCAACTCTTCGAGCGTGTCGAGCGCGTTCTTGACGAGACCCGAGATGCCGCCGTGATAGCCCGGCGTCGCGATGACGAGCGCATCGGCAGCGCGCACGGCTTCGATCAGTTCGCGCTGGGCGTCAGTGAGACCGCGCGATTCGGGCGCGTAGTGGGGCAGGCTGTACAGAAATGCGCCACCGAACAGGCGCACGCGCGCGCCGGCTTCCTCGGCGCCTTTCAGGGCGAAACCCAGCGCGCGCTCGGTCGATGATGCGGGACGTGTAGTGCCGCCGATTCCGACCACGAGCGGCCGGCGCAATGTTTCGATACGGGACAAGATGAAGACTCCGGACAGGGCGGGACGCCGCGCGGCGTGACTATTCAGCGGGCGTCCAAGACCGATCATCATAGTCAGCGGTTCGAGAAGCGGAAAGCATGAATCGAGCTAAGGTTATGCGCGAGGGCAAGTCCCGACTTGCGCGCCCTGCGCGTAGTGCATGGCGCACGACGTTCACGAGTAGAACGAAGGCTTCGGAATCCGCCCGTTGAGCGCCCAGTCTCCCAGGTCGCGCACCTTGTAGTCGATCGGATCGTGCAACGTATGCACACGCACGTTGCGCCAGAAGCGGTCGAGGCGCAATGCTGCAGTGGTCGAGCGCGCGCCCGTCACTTCGAACATGCGATGCGCGACCTCCAGCCCTGCGCGCGCCGCCGCCACCTTCGATGTCGCCACCGCCACGGCCACTTCGCCGCGTTCCTGTTCGGTCAGGTCGAGTCCGCGCGACCACGCGTGATCGAACGCCTGCATCGCGCGTTCGACGAGCAGCCGTGCGCCTTCGAGCGCGACCCAGAAGTCGCCGTAGTGCGCGAGCACGTAGGGATCGGCGGCGGGACGCTCGGCGGTCGATGCGATCCACGGGCGCGTCTGTGCGAGCGTCGCGTCGCGCGCGGCTTGCAACGCGCCTTCGCCGATGCCCAGATAGATGTGACACAGGATCGACTGCGCGAGCAGCGGCCGCAACGTCGCGAACGGGCTGGAGAGCGGTCCGGGCTGAAGCAGCAGTTCACCGGTCGCAATGGGCACGCGCTCGAACACCACCGTGCCGCTGTCGGTCTGACGCTGCCCCATGTTGTCCCAGTCGTCGAGCACGGTAATGCCCGCGCGATTCGTCGGCGTCACGCCGATGAGTAGCCGCCCGTCGGCATCGAATGCGGAGGCGAGCAACTGGTCCGAATCGCGCGCGCCGGAACAGAAGCTCTTGCGGCCGTCGAACACGTAGCCGCCAGAGTCATCGGGCAGGGCGCGCGTGCTCTTGTCGAGCGGATTGAGCGCGTTGCCCCAGAACCAGCCCTGCGCGACGGTCTCGCCCAGCCAGCGGCGATTCTGCGTGTCGCTTCCGAACAGACGGATGGTCGCCAGTTGCAAGTGATGGAACGCGAACAGATGCGCGAGCGAGCTGTCGACCTGCGCCATGCGGCGCACGACATCGAGGGTCGTCGACCAGTCGGCGCCGTCGCCGCCGAACGCCACCGGAATCGAAAGCCTGAGCAGGCCGCTCTCGCGCAGCAGGTCGCGTTCGTGAAAAGCGGTGCCGCCGGTCTTGTCGCGCGCGGCGGCGGTCTTCGCCCATTCAATTAATACCGCGTTCAGCGGCTCGCGCCATGCGGCGTCTTCGGTACGACTCATTGCGCTTTTCTCCTGATGGTGACGGTTTCGCCGATGCAGAAAACCATAGATTGATTCGTTGGTTTGGCTTTTGGTGGCTCGTTTGTAAGCTTGTGACGCTTCATCGACGACCACTGCTTCGCGCCCATCGCAGGCGCGAGCCGAAAGAGGAGAGCCCTATGAAAAATTTTCGCCGATCGCGAGCCGGCGTGGTGGCCATCGCGTTGAGCGCAGCGTTTGCGTCGCATGCCTTCGGCGCCGATCCGAACAAGCCGGAGATCCGTTTCGGCGCGACAGCCGGTCCGTACTCGGACCAGATTCGCTACGGTATCAAGCCGCAGTTGGAGAAGGAAGGCTACAAGGTGACGATCGTCGAATTCAGCGATTATGTTCAGCCGAATCTCGCGCTCGCCGACGGCGCGCTCGACGCCAACGCATTCCAGCACGAGGTGTATCTGAAGAAGTTCTCGGCGGATCACAAGCTCGCGCTGTCGGAGCTGGTGAAGGTGCCGACCGCGCCCATCGGACTTTACAGCCACAAGCACAAAAGTCTCGCCGAGCTGAAGGACGGCGCGACCGTGTCGCTGCCCAACGACGTCACCAACCAGGCGCGCGCAATCATCCTGCTTCAGCAACTCGGCTGGGTGACGCTCAAACCGGGCGTCGATCCCGTGAAGTCGTCGGAGCGCGATATCGCGTCGAATCCGCACAAGCTCAAGCTCGTGCCGCTGGAAGCGGCGCAACTGCCGCGTTCGCTGGATGACGTCGACTATGCGTTCGTCAACGGCAACTTCGCGCTCGCGGCGGGATTCAAGCTCACGGACGCGCTGCTCCTCGAGAAGATTCCGGCGTACTACCTGAACCTCGTTGCGGTGCGCACGGCCGATCTGAACAAGCCGTATGTGACGGACATCGCCAACGCGTACCAATCGGCGGAGTTCAGGCGGGTGATCGATCAGCGCTTCGCGGGCTTCTCGAAGCCGGCCAACTGACGCGGCAGGCCGCGGCCTCGCGCCGCGGCCGGGAATCGCACGCGCGTTCAAGGGCGCAGTCCTTCCACCGCTTCCAGTCGCGGCGCGGCATCGTCACGGCGATTTTTCGACAGGCGCGGATTGAACGCCGCATGCAGCGCATCGCTCAGCAGGTTGAGCGCCAGCACCGTCAGCGCGATCGCCGAGCCGGGCACCGCGATCATGTACCACGCGGTGCGCAGCGCTTCGCGGCCCGTGCCGACCATCGAACCCCAGCTCACCACGTTCGGATCGCCCAGTCCGAGAAACGACAGCGCCGCTTCCGAGAGGATCGCGTTGGCGACGAGCAGCGCTGTCGAAACCAGAATCGGCGTCAGCGCATTCGGCAGGATTTCGATGAAGATCAGATGCGCATCGCTCGCGCCTAGCGCCACGCTCGCGCTAACGAACTCGCGCTCGCGCAGCACGATGAATTCGCCGCGCGTGAGCCGCGCGATGCTCGGCCACGCCGTCACGCCGAGCGCGAACACGATGGTCGCGAGCGAGGGCGTGAGTATCGCGACGAGGATGATCGCGAGCAGAAACGGCGGCACGGTCTGGAAGAACTCAGTGATCGCCATCAGCGTCTGGTCGATGAGGCCGCCGAAATAACCCGCGATCCCGCCGATCAGCACGCCCAGCACAAGCGCGATGACGGCCACCGTCGCGCCCACGTACAGCGAGACGCGCGCGCCGTGGAACAGCCCGGCGAGCAGATCGCGTCCCATCAGATCGGTGCCGAGCGGGTACGCGTGATCGGCGCCGGGCCATTGATAGGGCGCGGCGACCATGTCAAGTGGATCGCCGGGAAAGAGCCGGTTCGCCGACAACGCCGCGAACAACGCCAGCGCGAGCAAGACCACGCCGACGAGTGCGGACGGCTGGCGCAGGAAATGAAGCAGTTTCATCGACGCGACCTCGTGCGTGGATCGACGAGTCCGTAAAGCAGATCGACGATCAGATTGAGCAGGACCACCAGAAACGCGGAGAGCAGGAGCACGCCGACCAGCAGATTGACGTCGCGGCTCCTGATCGCTTCGAACGACAGTTGCCCGAGGCCCGGCCAGCCGAACACGGTCTCCACGATCACCGAACCGCCGATCAGCGCGCTGCCTTGCAAACCGAGCATCGTGAGCACGGGCAGCACGGCGTGGCGCAGCGCGTGATGCGTCGTCACGTGCCACGGCCGTGCGCCTTTCGCACGCGCCGTGCGGATGAAGTCTTCCTGCAAGGTCTCGATCATCGACGCACGCGCAAGCCGTGCGAAGATGGCGACGTAGTACAGCACGAGCGTCGCGGCAGGCAGCACGAGATGGCGCAGATGATCGAGCAGCAGCGCGGCGCCCTGATGCGCGACGTTGGTATCGGCGACGCCGCCGATCGGCAGCCATTCGAGATGCACGCCGAACACCACGATGAGCATCAGCGCGGTCCAGAACATCGGCGCGGAATAGCCGAGAGTCGCGAGCGTGGACACGAACGTATCGACGAAACCATGCGGACGGCGCGCGGCGAGCACGCCGAGCAGCAGCCCGAGGCTCACCGAGACGACGAGCGCCGTGCCGATCAGCGCGAGCGTGGCGGGCAGACGCGCGAAGATCAGCACAGCGACCGACTCGCCGAAGCGAAACGAGAAGCCGAGATCGAGCCGCAGCGCATGTTCCACGTAATGCAGCAGTTGCCACGCGACCCCGTGATTCAGGCCATACGCTTCGCGCAATTGCGCCACGTATTGCGGAGACACGTTGCCGCTCTCGCTCGCGATGACATCGACGAGATCGCCGGGCATCAGCTTGAGCAACGCGAAGTTGAGCACCGTGGTGCCGAGCAGCACGAACACGAGCTGAAGCAGCCTGCGCCCGATCTTGCGCGAAGCCAGCGCCGAGGTGAGCTGCATGACGATCACGCCTTGTCGAACCAGACGCGCGCGAAGTTGGCGCGCGAATGGCTCGCGGTGTCGGTGACGTTGCGCAGGTTCTTCGCCCAGACGCCGAACCAGCGGAACTCGAACAGATTGATCAGCGACAGGTCGCGCTGCGCGATCTTCTGCAACTGAAGATACAGATCGCGCCGTTTGGCCGGATCGGTCTCCGTCTGCGCGGCTTCGATCACGCGATCCATTTCCGGGCTCGCATAGCCGGACGCGTTGAACCACGGCGTTCCGTTGGACGCCGCCTTCGACCAGTAATGCTGTTCGATGCCGATCTGCGGATCGAGACCGTCCGTGCCCCAGCTGCTGATGAGCTGGAAGTTGTAGTCGGTGAAGACGTTCTTGATCCAGGTCGGCAGATCCTGCCCGCGCAGATTCACGTCGATGCCTACGCGGCGCAGCGCCTGGCGCACGAATTCGCCGGTGCGGCGATAGTCGTCGCCATACGGGATGAAATCGTGGTCGAGCTTGAAGCGCCAGCCGTCGGCCTTCTTCGCATAGCCGGCCTTGTCGAGCAGTGCTTCGGCACGCTTCGGATCGTACGGATACTGCTGCGTATCCGCCGTGTAGAACGCCTTCACGAGCGACGACTCAGGCCCCGTCGCCGGCACCGCGTAGCCGCCCCAGACCGTCTTGACCAGCACGTCGCGATTGATCGCATGGGAGATGGCCTGACGCACTTCGAGCTTGCCGAGAATCGGGTCGCGCAGATTGGGCTCCAGCCAGAGCCACGCCGCGTAGCCGTTGTAACCCTCGCGCGAGACGATGAGACCGGGCAGCTTCGCGAGCCGGTCGGCATCGGCGAAAGTCACTGGATTGCGCTCGCCGTACTGCGCCGCGCCGGTTTCGAGCGCGGTGGCGCGGCCCGAGACGTCCGGCGTGATCTTCCAGGTGATGCGATCCAGATAGGGCTGGCCCGGCGCCCAGTATTTCTCGAAGCGGTCCAGCACGATGCGGTCGCCGCGCGCCCATTCCGTGAACTTGAACGGGCCCGTGCCGACGGGCTTGTTGTTGTACGGATTGTTGCGGATGTCCGTGTTCTCGTAGAGATGCTTTGGCAGGATCGGCGTGCCGAGCGAGTCGAGAATGCCGAAGGTCGCGGGCGTCGATTTCGACAGATGCAGCACGACCGTATGCGCATCGGGCGAATCGATCTTCGTCAAATATTGCAGCACGCGCCGCGACGCGGGACTGATCTTGAGCCACACCTCTTCAGCGGAGAATTTCACGTCGGCGGAGGTGAAGGGCTGGCCGTCGTGCCACAGCGCGTTCTGCCGTAGTTTGAAGGTCCATGTCAGGCCGTCCTGCGAGACGGTCCAGCTTTCGGCGAGCTGGGGACGCGGCTTCAGGTCCGGGCCGTACTCGACGAGCCCATCGAAGACCTTGCTCGCCACCGCGCCGATCATCGTCGCGGAATTGACGAAGAAGGCAAGCGTCGGCGGTTCCGGATGGATGACCGCTGTGAGCGTGCCGCCGCGTTGCGCACCGTTCAGCGTGATCGGCGTCGTTTCGGTCGCGGCCCAGGCGTTACCGGTGAACACGAAGGGCGTCGCCGCGCCCGCGAGCAGCGCGCCCGCGCCCTTGAGCAGTTTGCGGCGCTTCAGATCGGCAACCGCGGCGCCCAGCGGATCATCGCGGAACAGGAGCGGCGAGGTTGAAGTCGGCTGCGGCTTGCTCTTGAAAGTCACGATCAATTTTCCTTGTATCGAATGAGAATGGCGCGAGCGATGACGGCACGGCGTCGATCAGCGTGCGCGTGTAGGCGTGTTGCGGTGAGGTCCAGATGGAGGCGTGATCGCCGCTCTCGACGATGCGCCCTGCCTGCATCACCAGCACGCGATCCGCGATATAGCGGACCACCGAAAGGTCGTGCGAGATGAACAGCAGCGCGAGGCCGAGTTCGTGCTTCAGGTCGGCGAGCAGATCGAGGATTTGCGCCTGAATGGAGACGTCGAGCGCCGATACCGGTTCGTCGCAGATGACGAGTTCCGGCGCGAGCACGAGCGCGCGCGCGATGCCGATGCGTTGCCGCTGCCCGCCCGAGAATTCGTGCGGATAACGCCGCAGCGCCGATGCCGGCAAACCGACCGCATCGACGATGCGGCGAATCCTCGCGTCGCGTTCGCGCCGGCTGGAGACGCCGTGAATCGCGAGCGCATACCCGAGCGTGCGCCCGACGGTATGACGCGGATTGAGCGAGCCGTAGGGGTCCTGAAAGATCATCTGCACACGCCGGCGATAGGGCCGCAGCGCGCGCCTGGTGCGATGCGTGACGTCTTCGCCATCGAACACGATGCTGCCGCCGGAAGGCTCGACGAGCCGCGTCAGCGCGCGCGAGAGCGATGACTTCCCGCATCCCGATTCGCCGACGAGGCCCACGGTTTCGCCGGCGCGGATGTCGAAGCTCACGCCGTCGACGGCGCGCACGCCGTGGTAATCAACGCGTATATCGCGGGCTTCCAGCAGCACGCGAGGGTGCGTGGCTGCGGCGCGCGGCGCTTCCGCGCGCGGCGTGTCCGTGAGACGCACGTCGCGATAATGCAGTCCCGCGCCAAAATGCAGCGACGCCCCGAGCAGCGCGCGCGTGTACGGCTGCGAAGGCTGGGCGAACAGTTTCGCGCTTGCCGCTTCCTCGACCTTCGCGCCGTCTTTCATCACGACGACGCGATCCGCCCAGCGCCCGACTACGCCGAGATCGTGGGTGATGAGCAGCACGGCCATCGACAGTTCGCGCCGCAGCCGGTCGATCAGTTCGAGAATCTGCGCCTGGATGGTGACGTCGAGCGCGGTGGTCGGCTCGTCGGCGATGAGCAGGCCGGGACGGCAGGCGACGGCCATTGCGATCATCACGCGTTGCCGCTGCCCGCCCGACAGTTGATGCGGATAGTGCCCGAAACGGCGTTGCGGCTCGGGCAGGCGCACGAGTTCCAGCAGATCGAGCGCTTCCTTGCGCGCGGCCTGCGCCGACATTGGCCGATGCAGCGTCAAGGCTTCCGCGACCTGTTTGCCGATCGGCTGAAGGGGGTTCAGCGAGGTCATCGGCTCCTGAAAGATCATGCTGATGCGGTTGCCGCGCAGCGCGCTCCATTCGCGTTCGGTTCGACCGAAGAGCGCTTCACCCTCGTAGCGGATCGCGCCTTGTACACGCGCCCGGTCCGGCAAGAGGCCCATGGTCGCGAGTGCGACCGTGGATTTCCCGCTGCCGGATTCGCCGACGAGCGCGAGGATCTCCCCGCGCCGGATCGTCAGATCGAAGGGGCGAACCGCGGCATGTCCGCCGAAGGTCACGCTCAGCTGGTCGATCTGGAGCAGGGGCGTCGGATCACTCATCGCGCTTGCGTCGCCGCTTCGTTCGACGGATCGCGAAAGCCCGCGCCCGTATGACGCGGCCCGAGCCGCGCGCCATCGCCGAAAAGCTTTTCACGCAGCGTTCCCTGCGCATAGGAAGTCTTGTAGATGCCGCGCGACTGCAATTCGGGAATGACAAGATCGATGAAATCCTCATAGCTTTCGGGCGTCACGGTGCGCGTGAGATTGAAGCCGTCGACGCCGGCTTCCTGCACCCAGGATTGCAGCGCGTCGGCCACCTGCACGGGATCGCCGACGATGGTCGTGTAGCGTCCGCCCAGTTGCATCTGGTCGAGCAGATGCCGCACGGTGACGCCGCGCTTGCCATCGGTCACGCGCTGCACCGACGATTCGATGCCGCGTCCCTTGTGGCCGCCCGGCGGGGCGAGTTCGTCATCGAGCGCGTAAGTGGAATAGTCGATGCCGCTGCCCGCCGCGAAGTGTGCCAATCCTGCCTCGGGGCTCGCATACCGCGCGTATTCGGCGAACTTCTCCTCGGCCTCGCGCTGCGTGCGGGCGACCACCACGGTGATGCCCATGATGATCTTCAGATCGGCGGCGTCGCGTCCGGCGGCGACGGCCTGCGCGCGCAGCGCATCGACCAGCTTGAGCGTGCCTTCCTTGCTCTGGCTCGACACGAACACGCATTCGGCGTGACGCACGGCGAACGTCTGACCGCGCCCCGACGATCCCGCCTGGAACAGCACCGGCGTGCGCTGCGGCGAAGGCTCGCACAGGTGATAGCCTTCGACGTCGTAATAGCGGCCGCGATGCCGCACCTTGCGGACTTTCGCGGGATCGGCGAACACGCGGCCCTCGCGGTCGCGCCGCACGGCGTCGTCCTGCCAGCTTCCTTCCCACAGCTTGTAGAGCACGTCGAGATATTCGTCGGCGCGATCGTAGCGCTCGTCGTGCGGGATCATTTCGGCGCCGCCCATCGCGCGCGCGGCGCTGTCCAGATAGCCCGTCACGATGTTCCAGCCGATCCGCCCATCGGTCAGATGATCGAGCGTGGAGAAGCGCCGCGCGAGCAGATATGGCGCTTCATAGGTGAGATTCACCGTGATGCCGAAGCCGAGGTTCTGCGTGGCGGCGGCCATCGCGGAGACGAGCATCATCGGATCGTTGACGGGCAACTGCACCGATTCCTTCAGCGTGAGGTCGACCGACTGCTGATAGATGTCGTAGACGCCGACGATATCCGCGATGAACAGTCCGTCGAACAGGCCGCGTTCGAGCAGTTTCGCGAGATCGGTCCAGTAGGAAAGCTTGCGATAGTCCGTCGAACGATCGCGCGGATGGGTCCAGAGGCCATGATTGATATGGCCGACGCAGTTCATGTTGAACGCGTTCAGAATGATCTGTTTCTTGCTCATGAAAGGGAACGGTGAGATTCACGCGACGCCGATGCGCCATTGCCCCGGCGGCAGCGTGCCGTTCACGGCGAAGTCGCCGACGATGCGGTCCTTGTAGATGCGCGGGTTATGCGACGCGATGGTGCGCGCGTTGCGCCAGTAGCGGTCGAGTCCGGCGGCGCGCAGCGTCGCGGAGGCGCCGAGCGCATCGAACACACTGGCGCTGGCATCGAGCACGAGTTGCGACGCGACGGTCTGCGCCTGCCAGATTTCGATCTCGGTTTCCGCGATGATCGCGAGCGCGTCCGGCCGCTCGAACGATGCCGCCGCGCGCTCCAGCGCACGCGCGGCTTGCGCGACGATCGCGCCGGCCGTCCAGGCGTGTGCGCGGGCGCGGCCGACGACCTGCAACAGTTGCGGATCGTCGGCGGCGCGCGGGGTCACGGCCGTGCTGTAGCTGCGCTTGCGGCTCGCGAGGATGGCGGCGGCATCGTTCGCCACCGCGCGGCCGATGCCCGCGAGCGTCGCCAGATGCACGAGCTGATAGAACGCCTCCGAGTACGGAAACGGGGCGCGGCCCTCGACGATCTCGCGCTCATCGACCTTCACGTGATTGAAGCGGCTCGTGCCGCTCGCGGTCAGCCGCTGGCCCATGCCGTCCCAGTCGTCGATCACTTCCACGCCGTCTGCATGACGATTCACCGTGACTGAAAGCTGAGCGTCGTCCGCGTCGGTTGCGCCAACGTGAATCCAGTCGGCGAATAGCGAGCCGGTCGTATAGAACTTCGCGCCGTTCAGATGCCAGCCGCTCGCGTTGCGGGAAAGCCGCGTCGCGAACTGGCTCTGGCGCGCTTCGCCGGTCTCGGACCAGGCCGCGCCGACGATCGCGCCCTTGCCGAGGCGCGCGAGCCATCGCTCGCGGCGTTCGGCGGGACTGTCCAGCGCATGCTCGGTGAAGCCGAAATGCGCTCGCAGCGCCTGCGTGATGTTGGAGTCGGCTTCCGACAGTTCGATCAGTAATTCGAACAGTTCGACGAGCCGGATGCCTTTGCCGCCATATTCGCGCGGCACGCGCAGCGCGGTGAACCCGGCTTCGCGCAGCCACGCGATCTCGTCGGCGGGCAAACGGCGTTCGAGTTCGCGCGTGACGCTCTGTTCGCGGATGCGCGCGAGGACGGGTCGAAAGGGTGCGGCGAGCGCCGCATAGTGCTCGGTTGGACCGGGGCCCCACGCAGCGCCGACGGCAACGCCGGAAGGCAGGGGAGCATTGCGATCGAAAGGCATGGCGCTCCGATGTATTTCGTGAAAGCGTCGATTATCTGCAACCCGTGCGTCAACGCTAAACGATGAATCATCAGAAGCTAAGCGCAATCGTCGCTATCTGACGGTATTCGACGCCGCGCAGCCGCCGGCATGTTCGATCGCTATATTCAAAGACGAAAAAGTCATTTCCGCGGCGCGGTGGACGATTTCATACTGAGGCGCTACTTGCTACACAAAGGGGAAAGCGACGAGCGACAGATCGATTGCCCGCGAAAGCTCCGGCGGAAGGGCGGTGACGGCGAGCGAAGCGCGCCAGCCGTTCGGCACGGAGGACTGGTGGGCGGTCGCGATCGGCTTGCTGGCGATCGTGGTCGCGTATGCGCTCTTCGCGTCGGGCGGCAGTATCAAATGGCTGGCCGTCGCGCCCGAGAAGTGGTCGTGCGTCGGCCAGATCGCGGGTGATCTCGGCAAGCATGCGAGCGGATACGTCGCGCTCTTCATTGCGTTCGCGGCGGTGTTCTCGGTGGCCATCGCCGCGCTTGGGCTGCCGATCGGGCAATTCGTCGCGGGCTTTCTCGTTGTCTTCATCGTATCGACCGCCATCTTCGCAGCAGGCGCATGGGCACAGGCAAGCAGCTATAACCTCGAGCCGCCGCTGATCGCGCTCGCAGTCGGGCTGATCGTCTAGAACGTGTTCAGCTTGCCCGCCTGGCTCGCGCCTGCGTTGCGCGTCGAGTTCTATATCAAGGTCGGCATCGTGCTGCTCGGCGCGACGCTGCCGCTTACGGCGATCGTGTGGGCGGGACCGGTCGCAATCGGGCAGGCGACCATCGTGTCGCTCGTGACGTTCTTCGTGATCTACGGCGTGGCGCGCGCTCGCCATCGACAAGCGTTTCGCGGCCGTGCTAGGCGTGGGCGGCGCGGTCTGCGGTGTATCGGCGGCTATCGCGATCGCGGGCGCCGTGCGCGCGCGTCGCGAGCAGGCGTCGGTGGCGATCACGCTGGTGGTCATCTGGGCGATCGTGATGGTCTTCGCGCTGCCAGCCATCTCGCGCGCGCTGGGCTGCCAACGGGAATCGCAGGCGCGTGGATCGGCACATCTGAATTCGCCGATGCCGCCGGGATCGCCGCCGCGCAAGACTTTTGGCGGCTTGTATAGTCTCGGCGGCGTGGCCGGCAACGCCAAGCGCAATCAGATATGGTCGCTCGGCGAAGGGTACACGACCGGCCGCTGATTTTGGGCGCGGCATACTTGAATGTGCGCAACTCCAACGTCTCATTCTACGGATCCGACGGGATGGTCGCGCTTGCGACAGCGGGCGTTCCAGGCTCCAACCTCGTCGATTCTTCTGTCATTTCGGGATACGCCTTGGCGCACACGTTACAGGTGATTGGCGCGGGTGCCTCTTATACCTTTGCGGCGACGATCGGCGCGACCTATTCGAACACGAAATTTAAGGGGCTCCGTGACATAACCTCGGGCCCCGCGCCTTTGACAGGCGTCGCCGGAGCCGCCACGTTGAACAATGCCAAAGTCGACTTCAGATATCAACTGAGTCTCACTCTGCTGCCAAGCGCCGCATATGTTCAAACCAAGAGCAGCGAAGTGGACGGACCGAGCGGTGCAAGGTATCACCAGAGCGCGATGGGCGTCGATTACCTCCTCTCCAAGCGCACTGACATTTATAGGGGTGGCGTCTATCAAAAGGCGAATGAGACCGATTCGACCGGAAATCCGGCGGTGGCGTCGATCAGTCAGACCACACCTTCCAGCACGGATCGACGGGCAGCGCTGCGTTAGGCGATTCGCCACAAGTTCTAAGTGCGATGGGCGGCAGGGGTGAGGCCGGCTTTGATTGCGCGACTCGTTAAACGCTGGCGCAGCGAGGCATGGGCACGTCTCGCAGAGGCAAAACCTGAGCGCCCCGCAACCTTGACGCCGGGTGACCTGTTGAGTTTTCTCGGGGACGCCGCTCCGAGGTCGGAAGCTCTTCGGAGCTGAGGGCCAGTCTCGGGCATTTCTTCGCAAACAAATCCTTGCCGGTTTTACGCTACTGAGACTACGGTTCCTTTGTGCACTTCTGCCGTCTTGCCGCTGTAGGCAAATTGATGGCTGGCAGGATGCCACTTGTTAGCAGGAGATGCTGCCGCGGCCACCGCGGCGCGCGCCATAGTCTTTACGGAGGTTGTCGATGTCGACACTGATCAATAGGATGGCATCGTCCATCGACTCGCTGCTACCCGAACTCGAGGCGATCTACAAGGATCTGCATCAGCATCCGGAATTGTCGATGCAGGAAGTCCGCACGGCGGGGATCGCTGCAGGTTACGTGGAAAAGCTTGGCTATGAAGTCACGCGCGAAGTCGGCGTGACGGGCGTCGTGGCCGTTCTGCGCAACGGCGACGGGCCAATCGTGATGCTGCGTGCGGACATGGACGCGCTGCCGATGGCCGAAGCCACGGGGTTGCCGTACGCGAGCACGGTTCGAGCCAAAGATGAGGAGGGCGTCGAGGTGGGTGTCGCGCATTCGTGCGGACACGACATGCACGTGACGTGGCTCATGGGCATCGCGCGTCTGATGGCCGAGCATCGTGATGGATGGCGCGGCACACTGATGGCCGTCTTTCAACCCGGCGAGGAAGTGGCGCGCGGCGCACGCAGCATGATCGACGACGGCATGACGACGCGTTTTCCGAAACCCGACGTGATATTCGGGCAGCACGTGATGGTGGGCGCTGCTGGCACCGTGGGGTATCGAAGCGGCACGATTCTCTCTGCAGGCGACAGTCTCAAGGTCAAGCTCTTCGGTCGCGGCTCGCACGGTTCACAGCCACAAACTTCCATCGACCCGGTCATCATGGCGGCTTCAACGACGCTGCGTCTGCAGACGATCGTCTCACGTGAAATCTCACCGCGCGACAGCGCTGTACTGACCATTGGCGCGTTGCAAGCGGGCACGAAAGAAAACATCATTCCCGACGACGCGACGCTCAAGCTCAACATGCGCACTTTCGACGAAGACGTGCGTGAGTACATGCTCGGCGCAATCCGCCGCATTTGCTGTGCGGAATGTACCGCCTCCAATGCGCCACGCGAGCCTGAGTTCACGACGCTTTCGAGCTACCCGCTGACGATAAACGACGCCCAGACGAGCGAGCGCGTGCGCAAAGCTTTCGAAACACACTTTGGCGAGCGTGCCTACGAAACTCCGCCGGCCGCGGCAAGCGAGGACTTCAGCGTGTTCGGACGCGAATGGGGCGTGCCCTATGCATTCTGGTTCATTGGCGGGACGGATCCAGACTTGTTCCAAAAGGCGGTGGAAGAGAAAAAGCTCAACGAGATTCCAAGCAACCATTCGCCGAAGTTCGCTCCGGTGCTCGACGGCACGCTGCGTACGGGCCTTGAGGCAATGCTATGCGCGGCGGGAGCGTGGCTGAGCAAGGGAGACGTATCGGCGTGAATTCGCACGCCGCCTATCTCGCGCTCGATCTGATCGGGACATTCGCATTCGCCATCAGCGGAGCCGTCGCCGCGCGGCAAAGGCGACTCGACCTGTTCGGCATCGTCTCCGTCGCCTTCATGGTGGCGTGCGGTGGCGGAATCGTGCGCGATGTCTGCATCGGTGCGATTCCGCCGGCGGGGCTTTCGAACTGGCGTTATCTGGCGGCTGCGCTGCTCGCGTCCGTGATCGCGATTCTCGCGTACGCGCCCGTGCGCCGTCTGCGACAGCCCGTCCTTTTCTTCGATGCGATCGGGCTCGGCCTGTTCGCGGTGGCCGGTGCGCAAAAGACCCTGAGCTTTGGGCATAACGCGGAACTCGCTATTTTGCTGGGGATCGTGAGCGCGGTCGGTGGCGGCGTCATGCGTGACGTTGTGCTTTCTCGTCTGCCGGCCATCCTGGATCGCGAAATCTATGCATCGGCCGCGCTGGTCGGCGCGAGCGCGCAGGTTTTATTCTCCTACGCGCACTGGACGCAATGGTGGACGCCATGGCTGGCCACTTTCCTGTGCGTTGCAATTCGGCTCGCTTCGCTTCGTTTCGGCTGGCGATTGCCGGTGTTTCGTCGGCAAGGCGCCAGTGTGATTCGCGACGACGAGTAGGCGTGTCGCGGCACGGCGATCTGTACGGGCCGCTGCGGCGTACGAGCGCCTCAGGCGACGTCCACCCGATCTCGATGTGCATCGGGCTCTTGTTGCTTCAGCAGGTCCAGCGCGACGTCGATGATCATGTCCTCCAGGTCTCCGACCGTTCTGCGTTCGCCCAGGTCGACGAAGATGTCGACCGTCTTGAGGCCGGCGGTTGACTTCGCATCTCAAATTTTCTTGTGATCGGTAAGTGAGGGTTGTCGAGCATCAACGATCGGCGTTATCGTTGCCGCCATGACAAAGGAACGCAAAAACCAAAGAGAAATTCAGAAGGAAGCGACTCGACAGCGCATCCTTTCAACGGCACTCGAATTGTTCGTTTCGCGCGGCTACGTGGTAACGACAGTCGATGACATTGCGGCCGCCGCCAAGACTACGCGCGTCACCTTCTATTCTCACTTTGAGTCGCGCCGCGAACTGATGCGCGCTTTGATTCACGAACTCGACGGCATCCTTGAGCGGCGAGAGGAACCCGGTCGCAACTCCACCGCGAGCTTGCTAGTGGCGGTGGTGCGAGAAGGCTCACGCGAAAAACTGGGTGGCTGGCTGCGCGACCAGGCTGCGCGCTGGCCGTTGATCAAGCCTTATGTGTTGGCGGCAACAGAGGCTGCCGCCGTCGATGCTGAAATGCGTGCGCTGCTTCGCAACTGGATTGAAGAGGTGGTGGCAGACATCCGTGAAGGTCTTGATGCAGCCGACCGCTACGAGCCGGGTACGCGGCATTTTCGTGGTGAATTGGCCTATGTCGCGCTCGACCAAACCGCGCTCTCGTGGATGCGCGGCGATCTGGATTTGACGACCGAACCGGCGCTCGAGGTGCTGACCGAACTGTGGTGGAAAATGATCGGCGCACCGTGATTCAGGGATTACCCTATCAAGGTATCTTTTGGCTTTACACGATGTAAAGCGAAATACATACTTCACGCCATGATCAACGACGTGGAGCATGACCTGTGACTAGCGTCCCCCAATCCGGTATCGACCTTTGGGCCGATGATGTGCTCGTCGATCCCTACCCGACATACCGGGCATTGCGCGAACTCGGCGAAGTCGTCTATCTCACGCACTCGAAACTCTACGCCCTGACTGGCTACGCCGTTATCAAGGACGCGCTGGCCGACCCGACGCGATTTTCTTCCGCTCAGGGCATCGGCTTCAACGACGGCGTGAACCGGGCCTTGCAGGGAACCTCGCTTGCCTCCGATCCGCCGGAGCACACCCAGCTGCGCGCTGCCCTATCCGAGAACCTCACGCCACGGGCACTGCGTGGTCTAGGCGAGCAGATCAAGGCCGATGCGCAGGAACTTGTGGCTCGTCTGGTTAAGCGACCGTCCTTCGACGCGATCGACGACATCGCCCGACGCTTTCCGATCGGGGTTGTCGCCGACCTCGTTGGCTTCCAGGGTGAGGCCAGAGCGAATATGCTCCGCTGGGGACAGGCCGCGATGGAAGTGATCGGGCCGATGAATCGGCGCACCGCAGAGAATTTTCCCATCGCGGGTGAACTTTACGGCCACTGCTCGCAGATCACTCAGGACGCGCTCACCCCCGGCTCCGTCGGCTGGGGTGTCTTCGAGGCGGAGAGAAAAGGGATAGTTCGTGAAGGCGCCGCGCGCCACATCATCCATCAATATCTCGGCGCTGGCCTTGACACGACACTTGCCGCGATCGGCAACACCGTCGCCCTCTTCGGGCGCTTTCCCGACGAGTTTGCCAAGGTCCGTGACGATCTCTCGCTGGTTCCCTCGGCGTTCAACGAGGTGCTGCGTTATTACTCGCCCGTCCATGTGTGGAGCCGCGTTGCGACGCAAGACCTGGAGGTGGGGAACGTGAAGATCCCGGGCGGCTCGCGCATTGCGATCATTCTTGGAGCAGGCAACCACGACCCGCGCCATTACAAGGACCCTGAAGTCTTCGACGTGACGCGCAACCCGATCGACCATCTCTCCTTCGGCTATGGCCCGCATGGATGCGCCGGTCAAGGCCTTGCTCGCATGGAAGGCGCAGCAATCATCGAGGCGCTTGCGACTCAAATCAAATCGTTTCGCATCGGGGAAGTCGTTCGCGCGCCGAGCAACGTCACGGTGTCGTTCGACACGGTTCCTGTCCTCGAGTTGGAGGCCGTATGATCAAACTGATTCTTGATCGCCCTCGTTGCGAAGGACACGGTCTGTGCGAAGAGGTGGCCGCACAGCTTCTTCACATCGACGACGAAGGCTATGCCGCCATCGATGTGAACGAGATCAGCGATGCGGCCCTGGCGACCGCTCAGGCTGCGGCGCGCGTCTGCCCGGTAGCCGCGCTCAGGCTCGTCGATGACGAGGCGAAGTAATGAGCGTCCTTCGAAATCCTCTACGCGATATCGTAGTGGTAGGCAGTGGCATCGCGGGCCTGACCGCTTGTGACACGCTTCGCGCCGAAGGCTTCGATGGCCGAATCACGGTAATCGGTGACGAACCGGTTGCGCCGTACAGCCGTCCTGCCTTGTCCAAGGCCATGCTGCGCGACGAGGATGATCTGACCTCGCACTTGTTGCCGGAAGCGACGCACGGGGCAATCGAACGGCGTGGAATCGCTGCCGTCGACCTCGATGTGGATCGGCAGCGCGTGCGGCTCGCGGACGGCGATGAAGTGCCGTACGACGCGATGATCATCTCCACTGGCACGCGAGCCAGACGTTTAACTCCTGGTAGTAGTAGCGACGAATACACCGTTCGCACACTCGCCGATGCATTGGCGCTGCGGGCACGACTCGCGTCGAGGCCTTCGGTCGTAGTGGTGGGCGGTGGTCCGCTCGGCATGGAGATCGCATCCGGCGCGATCGGGGCTGGATGTGCAACGACGCTGGTCGCCAAAGGCGTGCCGCTCGCTGACCATCTCGGCGGATTGCTCGCGGCGCGGTTCCACGATGTTGCCCATGCGCAAGGCCTCAAGATTGTCACGACTGACTGCGCGGAGCTTGTGATGCGCGACGGTGCATCCGTGGTGGCGCTTGGCGACGGCACGGTAATCGAAGCGAAGGTGATTGTGTCGGCTATCGGCGACGCCCCCAATGTCGAGTGGCTCGCCACCACCGGGTTACTTACTGGCGGCGCGCTCGTGGTGGACCGGCGCGGCTTGGTTCGCCCGAACATTGCGGCCGTAGGAGACGTCGCTGCATTCCCGCATGCGGGACGCGTCGCACGTGTTCCGCTGTGGACGAGTGCCATCGATCAAGCGAAAGTGGCCGCCGCCGCGCTCCTCAGGCTGGATGCTCCCGAACTCGCGTTCCAGCAGTACTTTTGGACAGAGGCTTTTGGTATTTCTCTAAAGGCCATTGGGCCAACACCGGTTGTGGGTAAGGCGGAAATCGTGGAGGGCACCGGCGAGCAGGGGCTGCTTCGCTGGCGGCAATCGGACGGCACAGCGACTGCCGTTGCGCTTGACTATCGCGTTCCGATCCCGAAGTTGCGCCGCGTGACTGCGTGCAGCGTGTAGCCGGCAGGCATCGGCGATAAATCAACGAAAAGTTTTATAAAACTACGGGTATTACATAGGTATGCGAATCATATGTAGGTCGACCTTCGACCGATAGGTTTCGTTTTTCGTCCACGGATTGCATAACAAAGAACGTTGTTTTTATCAGATCGGAGAGATTTTTTTGAGTGAGATGACCGTTTCTATTGTTGATAGCGTGCATCGCGCCCCATCGCCTATAGGAGGCGCACATGTGCGTTAAACATAGCCAGGGTGCTCTCGAACCCTTGCCGCCTTTCACGTCCCTCATCCTTGATCCTCCCAAAGACGAAGGCGTCAATGCAACCCTTGTCAACACAGTGCTCGGCCCGGTCGATGCCCGGCGGCTTGGCGTCACGCTCTTTAGCGAATCGCTGCTGTGCGTGCTGCCCGGAGCCCAGTACGCGTACGACATCAGGATCGATCGCGCCGAAGTGTTCGATGTGATAGCCGCCAAGCTGAGCGCGTTCAAGTCGGCAGGCGGGGGCACGATCGTCGATGCGACGGGCATGTTCCAAGGGCGCGATCTGCGCCTGTACGAAGCGCTATCCCGCGCCACCGGCGTTCATATCGTTGCTTCCACGGGCCAAGGTCCGGAGTCCATGCTGGGCGGATATTTTCTGACGCCGCAGACCAATCCTCCCACACCCTGGCCTGCAAGCAAGTTCGCCGAGTTGTTCGGGCGCGAGGTGAACGACGGCATGGTCGTTCCTCGCCGGGAACGCCGTGCTCCGGCCGGAATGGTCGTCACAGCGGTCTCCCACAACGGCATGACGCCAACCGATGGCAGTTTGGTGCGAGGGGCTGCGCGTGCCGGCGCAACTTATGGCGTACCCGTATTCATCCGGAGCGGAGCCGACGCTCTGGCAGAAATGCAGCTAGCCATCGACGAGGTGCTGGAGCCAGAACGCATTGTCATGGGCGGAATGGATCGTCGTGACGCCGTTGCCAATGGCTGGCCCATGGCCGTGGCCGCCGCGGGAGCCCGAGTGGGCATTAACCACATTGATTCGAGCGACGCGCTCTACGTCAGCGATTCTGAGCGGGTGGCATTGATCGACGAATTGATCAACGCAGGGTATGCCGGTCGCATCCTTCTGTCTGCCAGTGCCACCGGAGTGGCATTTGGCGAACCTGGAAACGACATTCCCTACAGCGATGTGCTGACGAAGTTCGTACCTATGCTCCAGGCGGCGGGGGTGTCGCCGGAGCAGCTTGGACAAATGCTGATTACGAACACCGCGCAATTGCTGAGCGTAAATGGGGAAGTCAAATGACACGAGTGAATACGGTATTGGGCACCATTTCGGCTTCGGAGCTCGGGTTTGTTGCGATTCACGAGCACATCGGCTATGGCATGCCGGGTTGCGAACTCGACAGCAAGTGGTGGAAGACGCCAGAGCAGCGCTATGAGGAGACGGTGCCCAAGCTGCGCCAGTTTCACGAGAACACGAAACCCTGGGGCGCAGCGACCTTCGTGGAAGCCACGGGCATCTGCAACGGCCGCGACGTCGACTACTACAAGTCCCTGTCGGACAAGACGGGCGTGCACATCGTCGCCAGCACAGGCTTTGTCGGTGGCGACACGGCATTGCCATTCTTCGAGCGGGCGAGCGTCGAGTATCTGACCGACCAGTTCGTCCATGAGATCAGCGTCGGTATCGGCGACACCGGTGCGAAGGCCGGGATCATCAAGGTCGGGGTCAGCCGCGGCTTCAAAATGAAGGAGCTCGACCTGCGCATCTATCGCGCCGCAGCGCGTGCCTCAAAGATCACCGGCGCACCGATCTTCACTCATCTCGCGGTCGACTCCTCGCCGGCACTGAATATCTTTGCGGAAGAGGGATTGCCCTGCCACAGAGTATTGTTCGGGCATGCCGATGATGGCGTGAGTCAGGGCTTGATCAACGAGAAGGCCCTTCTGGACGCGGGAGCGCGAATTGGCTTCGATACCTTCGGATACGACCTCGAATTGCCCGATCCGCCATTTTGGGGCCGCCACCGCCAAGAGCGCCTCCAACACTTCCTGAGATTCCTCAACAGTGGCTTGGTCAATCAGGTTCTTGCATCGGCGGATGCAAACTGCTCACCGCTGGGTTGGCCTGGAGTGAAAGGCCACACGGTGAATTATCTGTTCGAACAACTCTTACCGGATCTGCACGCCGAAGGCATCGAGGAGTCGGTCATCGACCAGTTGTTCATTCATAACACGGCCGAGTTTCTGACTCTGACGCCGATCTCCAATCACTGAGAAGAACTCGACTAAAGAGACGCATCATGACATCCGGCACTTTTAAGGATCTGAATATCGCCGTGATCGGCGCCGGGTACGCCGGCGCAACCGCAGCACTGGCGCTCAGCCAGTTAGGCGCTACGGTCACGGTGTACGAACAAGCGCAAGAGATTAACGAGGTCGGGGCCGGGATTGGACTACGTCCCTCCACGATGGATCAGTTCCGCAAGCTCGGCATCTTCGACCGTATCGCCGCCGTGACCTCGCCGAGCGACTGCTTTGAGATTCTGACCGCTCACGGTCAGCGAATCGCCATGGAGGAGTGGCCCGAAAAGCAAGCCTTTGGCGCCAGCACGCATTTCGTGCACCGTGGCGATTTCATCGAGACGTTGCTGAGCATGCTTCCCGTAGGCATGGTGAAGCTGAATCACCGTCTCAGCCGAATCGTCGACAGCGGCGATGGCGCCACTGCTATCTTTGAGAACGGCGTGACGGTGAACGCCGAACTGATCGTCGGTGCCGACGGCATCCGCTCGCAAGTGCGCAAGCATTTGTTCAGCGACAAGCCCCCCGTATTCGCCGGCGAACATGCCTATCGCGCAGTCATCCCGGCGGCGGACACTTTCGGTCTGGTGGCCGACGGCAACCTTCGCATGTACGT
This sequence comes from Caballeronia megalochromosomata, assembly GCA_001580565.1. GTDB lineage: Bacteria > Pseudomonadota > Gammaproteobacteria > Burkholderiales > Burkholderiaceae > Caballeronia > Caballeronia megalochromosomata. The sequence continues at coordinate 93,908 of LRBF01000209.1, forward strand.
AGGGCACGGCACCAAGATTTACCTGTTGCCGCTCCACCATCGCGACGAGGTGTCTTTCGATGTCACCTGTCTTGCGACCGACGCCACGCCTGCACCTGTCGCCGGCAAGGCACAGCTGATGAAGGTCGTGGCGGGCTTCGATCCGCAATTGATGGCAATCGCAGAGGGGCTCGACATGAGCAAGGTGAACCTGCGAGCCGTGTATGACATCGACCCGGTTCCCCTCTGGCATTCCCGCTCGGTGGTGCTGATCGGTGATGCGTCTCACGCGATGCTGCACCACCAGGGCCAGGGTGCGAACTCGGCCGTTCTGGACGCCGGTGCGCTTGCCGAGAAACTCCGCGAAGCCGATTCGATTCCTGAAGCGCTGGCGCGATTCCAGGCGAGCCGCAAGCCGGTCACCGATGAACTGCAACGCCTGTCGCGCCAGGGCTGGAGCGAAAACGAAGTCCAGAGTGTTTTTCCCAACCAGCATCAGGGCGAGATCGCCGCAAGGAGCTAAATCATGGCACTCCATCCTGCAGTTGCCGCGTTCATCGCTTCGCTGCCGCCTCCGCCGCCGGGACCGCTCAATCCGCAGGCCATGCGAACGGCGGACGAGAGCCACGTTCCTCCGCTGGAGAAGCGGCTTCCCGTGCATGCGGTGTTCGACCAGAACCTGTCGACGTCTGCCGGTGAAATTCCAGTACGTGTCTACAAGCCGACGGCCGCGGGCGTCCATCCGGTGCTGGTTTATTTCCACGGCGGCGCGTTCTTTCTTGGCAGCCTCAATACCCACGATCATCTTGCGCGCGCACTGGCCAATGCCACGCAATGCGTTGTCGTATCGGTCGGCTACCGGCTGGCTCCTGAACACGTTTTCCCTGCTGGCCTGAACGACTGCTACTCCGTGGTTCAGTGGATAGACAAGAATGGCCGCGGTCTGGCCAACGGGATCGGTTGGGACGGTCAGACTCTGGCGGTGGCAGGTGATAGCTCAGGCGGCAACTTCGCGGCCGCTGTCGCAGCGATGGCACTCGACGCCGACCTGAAATGCATCACGCATCAAGTGCTCTATTACCCGTCGCTTGATCTCGACTTCGATGTCGAGCGCTACGCGTCGATGAAGACCAATGCCACCGGCAATGGTCTGGAAACGGCAATGCTGAATCCATTCAACGCGTTCTACATCGATAGCGGTGCGAATCCTGCGAATCCGCTCGTGTCGCCCATCAAGAGACAGGATCTTTCCGGGCTGCCGCCTGCGCTCATCGTCACGGCGGAATGCGATCCCCTTCGTGACGAAGGCGAGTTGTATGGTCAGAGACTGGAGCAGGCAGGCGTTTCTGCCACGATCCGCCGCTACGAATCGGCGGCGCATGGATTTGTCCAGCACTTCTCCTGGCTGCCCGAGTTTCAGGGCGTGTTCGCCGAGACCGCCGACTTCATCAGGAATGGAAAGCGATGAGCACGGTCGACATCCAGCCACTTTTTTCGCAGTGGGGGCGGTTCGGCCTCTACAGCTTTTTCATCGACGGAAGCGAGCCGGCGATTGTCGACACCGGCATCGCCTCATCGCCAGCGGGTGGCATTGCGCCGGGGCTGAAGCAACTGGGGCGGCGCATCGAAGACGTGCGCTGGATTCTGCTTACACATGGCCATATCGATTACATCGGTGGGGCGCATGCGTTATGGGAACTGACCGGCCGCAAAGCCAAGGTCGTCATCCACGAGGCCGATGCGCCATTCCTGCGTTCACGCCGCACCCATGTCGAGGAATATCTGGCAGCGCGTGGCCGCTATATCGACGATCCGGAAGGGGAGGCGAAGCTCACGGCGGCCTGTGAAGCCGCTATTTCCGGCGAAATGGAACCGCACCAGGTGGTCCGCCACGGCGACCAGCTATCGCTCGGGCCGGATGTGACGATTACGGTGCACTCCGTGCCGGGTCACTCGGCGGGTTCGGTGGCGTATGTGGTGGAAGGGCAGCGCGATGTCTTCGTCGGCGATGCCGTGCAGATTCACGGTGCGGCCAACGGCTTCCCGAGTTATGCCGATCCCGACGCGTATCGCGCCAGCCTGCTGCACCTTCGCGACCACGTCAGACCGAACCGCCTGTTTCTCGGTCATCCCTATCGCAGCCAGGGTGCCGAATCACCGGGCGTGGTGCTGGGCCGCGAACAGGCAGCGGCCAGGATTCAGGAAAGCCTCGACATCGAGGCGAGGGTGCGTGCCGCCACCGAGCAATTCGGCTTGGACGGCGAAGCCGTGGCCACGGCTCCCTGTTCACCCTTTTGCTGTATCGCGCATCACTTGCGCTACGACGGCGACCCCACCCCGGAACCCTCGCCATTCTTTACCACGATGCACGGTTACTTTCATAAGGGCTATCGCTCATGATGGTTGTACACAAAGATCTGCGTGTGCCGATGCGCGACGGCATTCACCTCGCGGCCGACGCCTATCACGCGCAAGGCGATATGCCGCGTCCGGCACTGGTCGCGCTGAGCCCTTACGGCAAGGAGTTGCAGGCGCTTGCGCTCTCCATTCCGCCTCAGCGGCGGCCTTCACCGTTGTGGGACGGATGCATCGAGGCGGGCGACATCGCGCGCGTGGTGAAGGAGGGCTACGTTCACGTGATCGGCGACGTACGCGGCTCCGGTGGTTCAGAGGGCGAGCACATCGGCAACTACAACGCTGGCGGTGTTCCGCTGGGGCAGGACGCCTACGATTTCATCGAGTGGGTCGCCGCGCAGCCGTGGTGCAACGGCGTGGTCGGGATGATCGGCATTTCGTACTTCGGCTCGATGCAGATCTTTGCTGCGGCCGAACGGCCTCCGCATCTCAAGGCGATTTTCGTCAGCGGCGGGCATTTCGACTTCTATGAAACGACCTATCACGGCGGCGTCATGTGGTTCATGCCGCGCGCCGCACGAGAGGGCCGTGGCGGCGACTCGGGTTGGGCCTTCACGCATCGTCACAAGTCTCGCATGCTGGAGACCTGCTCCGAGGAGGAGATCAGGCGACGCGTGGCCGAGCGACTCGTCGATCCTGACGTGGCGGCCTGGCCGAACCTGGTGCATCTGCTGAACTATCCGATTCACCACGAGTCCTGGTTCGACATCGTCATGAATCATCTCGATGGCGAGTGGTACGAAGAGCAGAACCCTATCAATCTGGCCAGAAACATCGATATCCCCGTGTACCTGCAGATCAATCAGGGCCGCGGCTGGACCGTAGACGGCACGATCGAGCTTTTCGATGTGCTGAAAGGCCCGAAGAAGCTGGAGATCGGACCCTATCCGCCGATGCAGACGCGCCCCTGGGTCGATGAGCACGACACCATGTTCCGCTGGTACGACTACTGGCTGAAGGGCATCGACAACGGGATCATGGACGAGCCGGCGGTGAAGGTGCATGTCGAAGGAAGCCGCACATGGATGGCCGCCGACCATTGGCCCGTCACGCCGGTCGAATACAAGCCGCTGTACTTGCGTACCCGTGGCAAGCTGGCGTTCGAGCCAGAGCCCCTGGACGTGGAGCATGCGCATCCGGAAGGCTTCTATCAGGCGCCGCTGACCATCGTCGACAAGGTCGAGAAGCTAACGTGGTCCTCGGAACCGTTCCAGGCCGCAACGTCGGTCCATGGCGTGGGTGCCGCACATCTCCATTTAGCCATAGACCAGGACGATACGAATCTGATCCTGCGGGTATGGGACGAGACACCAACCGGCAAGCGCCAGTTGGTCACGACAGGCTTTCTCAAGGCATCGCATCGCGAACTCGACGAACGATCCGGCGAGGGCAATCCGTATCACCCGCATACGCGCAGTGTGCCTGTCGATCCTGGCGTGATCAACGAGTACGTCGTGCGGCTCTACCCCTTCGCGAATGAATTCACGGCTGGCCACAAGCTGGTCGTCGAACTCATGTGCAACGAGCCGCTGGTGGATGAGCACAATTCCCTGTTGCCGCCCGATGCATTTCATCTTCCAGTTGGACGGGCAGTGACGCACACGGTCTATCGGGACGCGACGCATCTGTCCCGGCTCGTGCTGCCGTTTGCGTCAACCCGAACATAAGCGAAGGTTTGATGGCGTTTGACACAGCCGGCTTCTCGCCAGGCCGATCGCAACTGCAATGGTCCTCGGCGCGCTTGATCAAGCTGCGACGAGGGCGGAGTTAAAGCCGGAGCACGATGTACCGCCCGCCGCATTAGGAAGGCGCCCGTCGCTCCGTGACGAATCTCGTATATGAATGTTAGCGGAAGATGTTTTAAACAATGGATTTATGAAAGCTAGATAGTACAACTATATTAAGGAGACGAAATGAGAAAGGGGATTGATTTTCAAAGCAGGATGCGGCGATCCATAAGAGTCGTCGTTGGAGCGACCTTGGCGGCCATGTCATGTTGGGGGCATGCATCGACCTATCAGCCGGCGGGCATCGATCTCGGCGCGACGACTTTCAATGATGCGTTCGGCAGTACGGAGCCGGGCTGGACGTCGATCCAGCTCTTGCAGTACAAGCACAACACCCGGTTCTACACTAACACGGGCGCGCAAAGCTCCGCGTTCAAGGACGCACAACTCAATGCGTTCGTGTGGATGCCGCAGATGGTCTATGCGTCGCCGATTCGGGTGCTTGGGGGCGCACTCGGCTTCACGGCGATGCTGCCGGTGACATCGTTGAACGCACACTCGACTGAATACAATCCTTATGTGCCGACGCTGACTGCGCGCTCGGGCTTCGGTGACATTACGTTCGGCCCGTTCTTGCAGATGGCGCCCGTGATCAGCGAAGGCCGTCCGGTCTTCGTGCAGCGATTCGAGTTCGACGTGATCGCGCCGACCGGCGCCTACGATCCGAACAAGCTGGTCAATCCGAGTTCGGGTTTCTGGTCGTTGAATCCGTACTGGTCGGTGACGGTTTTGCCCACGCCAAAGACAGAAGTGTCGGTGCGCATGCACTACCTGTACAACTTGAAGAACACCAATCCAGGCATCAACAATCCGTTTCAAGTCCCCGGCATGGTGAACTTCCAGGCTGGTCAGGCGGTGTGGGCCAACTTTGCTGCTTCATACAAGGTCTTGCCGAATCTCGATGTCGGCTTAAACGGCTTCTGGTTCCGCCAGATCACGGATGACCGTGTCAACGGGGCAAGCCAGCCCGCAGCCCGCACGACGAATCTATCACTGGGCCCCGGCGCCGAGTGGACGATCGATCGGAACAACTTCGTATTCGCGAATCTGTATTTTCCGGTGGTGGAGCGCAATACCTACTCCGGCACTCACGTGAACCTGCGCTGGATTCATGCGTTCTGACCCGGAGACCAACATGCAGAAGATACTCGACTTACGTCGAATCGAGAGTGCTCGCGGAATCGTGACGCTGATGATTTCCCACTGTGCAGGCATGCTGGATCTGGTCGCATTGCCGTTGTGGGTCGGTACGCTGATCGCTCATTACCGGTTCAATCCACAACAGGCAGGCACGCTGCCGACGCTGTTTCTGATCGGAGCATCGTTGTCCAGCGTATTATGTGCCTCCCGTTTCAACCGCGTGAACGCAAAGTGGGCTGTGGTGACCGGTTTTGCTATTGCGGCTTTGGCGTTTGCGCTGTGCTTCGGCCAAACGAGCATGAGCACACTGGCGCCCCTGCACTTCGCAGGCGGCCTCGCGGTCGGAGCCGCGTTGAGCGCTACACACGGTACGATCGGGCGTGCACTCAATCCTCATCGCGTATTTGCATGGGCCGGGCTGGCCATTGGCCTATTCGGTATCGTCTTTCTCGGTGGAACGCCAGGCGTACTAGCGAGGTTCGGCGGGGCAACGCTGTTTATCGTCTTTGCTGGAGTCATGGGAATAGCGGCTGTGATGGCACTGCTGTTCTTTCCGCTTCCGAGCCTGCAGAATGCGGAGAATCGCCACGGATCTCCCGTGAGGGGGCAGCGGCTTCCCCGTGCGGTCTGGTATTCGATTGCCGGAATCGCATTGCTCGCGATGACTCAGGCCATGACGCTCAGTTTCTACGAGCGAATCGGCATGGTACGCGGATTCGGCCGGGAACTGGTGACACTGGCGCTGGTGATTTACGGCATCGTCACGCTATTTCCGGCGCCGTTAGCGGGATTGCTCGAAAAGCGGATCCGAGCTACAACGGTCATTTCGATCGGACCGATCATGCAGGCTGTGTGCGCCATGATCGTGACGCACACCTCGACTTACTCGTTATTCGCGGCGTCAGGAGCGCTGATGGCATTCACGATTCTGTTCACGCACACCTATGCTTTTGGCCTGCTTGCGCGGCTTGATGTTACCGGGCGGGCAGTGGCGGCAACGCCGGCAATGCTTATGGTAGGCGCTGCGATCGCTCCTTTTCTCGGCGGGACGCTAGTCGAATTTATCGGTTTTAGTGCGATTGGCTATGCTGCCATCGTCCTCGTAGCAATAGAATTGGTGTTGTTCAATTTGACGCGTCGGGCTGTGCGGGGTGGATCATCGGTCGAACAGGTTCCGGCGGTGACTTAGCCAAGCATCCAATTTGTGGAGTGAATGTCCGGCGTTCGAAAGTCGCTGGCAAGATGTCCACTCCCAATCGTATTCATGCTCGAAGAGACCGTTTCAATCACCGATATAGAAGTCCGCCTGCACACCTCTTCGCGAACGGGGACAAAGTAGGTTGGGGTGATCGTCTGCAGCGAGGAGATACTGAACAGGCCACCGCGCTCCTTGAACGACTGTTGCACACCGAGATCTGCTCTCGGTGTGCTAGTCGGCCGAGCGGTCGCTGCGGGTCGGGTGCCGAAGTCCGCGCCACGATTGGGCTGCCCCCGACCTGCGATTGCAGTGACCGGCCATTTGCCGCCACTCGCTCGTACGAAGAAACCGTCGCTCGAATGGCTGGTTCGCGGTAGATAGCTGCCCGACAGCCGGCTAATCGATTTCGGCCTTAGCCGCGTACTCGTGCCTCGATTTTCTTCGACTCCTGCATCCAAGCTCGTGAGCGAACGACCTGCGTGCCGACAGCGTTGCGTAGCGCTCGAGGGAAGAGGCAAAGATCACGGAGAGTGACTTTGTTCATCGGGAGGCAGCCGGCGCGTACCACCTCCAGGCCGAGCGTCCTAGCGCGGCCAACTCTCTGTCATGGCGAATAGGGAACCACGGGTACGTAGCGTGGCACCACGTTCGCGTTGCCAGAGTTGTTGTCGATTGTGATAGAAATCGGAATCGTGCTCAGACCAGTCTGGAACGCATACCTAGTGCCCAGGACGAACAACTCGTAACTTTGCGATGTGCGCGTCGGCCTAATCGACACGTAAAGATCCACGTTATTGACCGTCCCTCTGTAGACATAGGTGCTCAACCGAGGCGGACCATCCGTCTTGAACGAGCCTCCGGGGAGGCTGATGTTCAGCGTTCCAACGTTGAGCGTAAGTGCCTGCGTAGCCGGATTTAGGGGTGGGCTATTCGCGCCAAGCGTGAAAGTCTCCGTTGCAGCAAACGAAGCAAGTTTAGGTGCGAGATAAACAGCTGCATTGTAGCTAGCGAGCGGAATGCCACTATTGAAGGAAAGAGTATCAATCCCGTAATTGCCTGCCTGCCCCACAAATTGCACTTCTGCGACAGCGTTGCCTGCTGACGTGAGCGAATATTGAAGCCAAGAACTAGCATTCGCCGGCACCGATGTTTGGGCGACAACCTTTCCAGAAGTGTCGAAGGCGGTGATCACCACGGGGACTGTAGTACTCGACTGGGCGACGTAGACCGACATCGACTGAACGTTATTCAGCATCGCGGTGTTCAGCGTGAATGTCACGGTGCTCGTCGACGCGTAGAGCAGGTTCGGTGGACTCTGAGCGGGGTCCCAAAACGTGAAACTCGAATTGAGAACGATCCCCCCGCCGCTGGCCACAACACCGATACTTTCGTATTGTGTTGTCAGAGGCTGGTTGTTACTGATCGTGTCGAAGTTCAGCGTCGTTGTCGTGCCAAACGCCGGCGAGGCCAGCGCGATGATCACGAATAAGAACATGGCGCGCCTGATTGATATGAGCTTGTGCATGGCCGCGTTCTCCAGGTTCGATCTTCTTCAAAATAGGCGCGTGACTGTGTGTACCGGTGCACTTATTTGTCGTTGAACAATAGAGGCTCCCATCGCGGCAGTCAATCTCATTAACATCGACGGGCGGCCCGCCACGCGAGTTAGTCGGTATCAATTGCAAACAAACGAATACTTCTGATTATTACGAGGCGCTTTCCATGCTACGTCGAATCACATGCGATGCCTTAGTACTACAGCCGTAGGTACGCCGGGAGCACTCCGCCGCGTCGTCGATAATGACACTGCTGGGCTCGGTACTGATGTCGGCGGCGCACAAGA
>LRBF01000210.1 GCA_001580565.1 Caballeronia megalochromosomata
ACCGATGGAGGCAAAGGGGGGGAGGGTGGGGGGGGGGGTGGTGGGGGGTGAGGGGGCGGGGAAGGAGGGGGGGGCGACGGGGGCAGGGGGGGCAATGGGGGTGGGAGGGGGGGTGAAGGCGGGGGGAGCGAACCGTTCGTCAATGCAGGACGTGGCCTCCACAGTCAACACGGCCTCATCCACTCATGACGCGACACAGGCGCTTCTCGCGCTCGATGCTTTGGATAAGCAACTCGACACGCTCGAAGTCCATCGCAAGGACGGAGTTCCTCTGCATGCGCGCTTCGGTTTGAATCACGACACCGCACTGTACGACGCCCTTTGGCCCGCTTACCAGAGCACCGCTTCGCGCGTGCTGATCGATCCGATCAAAGCAAAGCTCGAAGAACGCCTGCAGCAACTCGCCTCGCTTTCCGATGCCGAAATCGCGAGCGGCGGCAACGCGCAGGTCCAGGCGGCCTATGACACGCTGAAGACGTACCTGATGCTCGCCCATCCCGAGCACGCCGATGCAGCGTTCCTGACCACGCAACTGCTGGCGACCAACGCACCGGCGCGTCCGCAGAACGCATCGGTCACGCAGGGTACGTGGGAAGACGTACACCAGCATGCGATCGCGTTCTACGCGAACCACTTGAAGCGCGGCACGACGTCGCCAATCATGCCCGACATCGCACTGGTCGCGTCTGCGCGCCAGACGATCATCGGCGTGCGGGGCCTGCAAAATTCGACCGATGCGATCTACCAGCAGATCATCGACGAGACCAAGCCGAAGTACCCGCCCGTGACGCTGGCGACGCTGCTCGGCGATCACCCGAGCCGGGGCCTCTTCAACACGACGGCCACCATCCCCGGCGTGTTCACCCGCGCCGCCTGGGACGAACGCATTCCGAAAGCGATCGACGAAGCGAGCGAGCAGCGCACGGTCACCGGCGACTGGGTGCTGTCCGACGCAAAAATCGACAACACCGCGCCCTCGACGCTCAAATCCGAACTGCGCCAACGCTACTTCGATGACTACGCCCGCGCCTGGGCGCAATTCCTGAACAGCGTGCGCTGGCAGAAAGCGTCGTCGCTGTCGGGCACGGTGGATCAGCTGACGCTGCTGGGCGACCCGCAACGCTCGCCGCTGGTTGCGCTCATGAATGCGATTGTCTATCAGGCGAGCGCGGGCGTCTCGACGCAATCGCTCTCGGACAATCTGATCGCCAAGGCACAGCACTGGGCGGGCAAGGACGAGAAGGACCCGTCCAGGCAAGCGCAGCCGGAACTCGCGCCGCTCGCCACGGCCTTCGGTCCGATTCTGCGCCTGACCGGCGCCGATCTCGCCGCTCCCGCGCCCGTCAATGGCAAAACGGCCGCGCAGACCGCCGCATTGGGCGAACTGAGCCTGCCGCGCTATCTGGAGCGTGTGACGGCGATGCGCCTGAAGACGCAGCAGATGATGCAGAGCCCCGACCCCGATGCAATGTCGCGCACTGCCGCGCAAGCGGTACTGCAAGGCAAGACTTCCGACATCGCCGACAGCCGCGACTACGCGAGCCG
>LRBF01000211.1 GCA_001580565.1 Caballeronia megalochromosomata
GGCGGTTTCAAGATTGAAGCGCAACAGCGGATTTAATGTTTAGAGCCATGAGGTTGAGCTGCGGAAGCGAGTGTGGCGGCGAAGACCTCGAGTGGCGAATGAAAGGCGTGAGTGGCGCGAGGCCTGCTGTTCAGACTGTCGGCAATGGCGTCAAGTTCGTCCTGACTGTAGACCGAAAGGTCGGTGCCTTTGGGCAGATACTGGCGCAGCAGTCCGTTGGTGTTTTCACAAGTTCCGCGTTGCCATGGGCTGTGCGGGTCGCAGAAGTACACCTTCACACCTGTGGCGGCGCTGAGCTCTGCATGTCGCGACATTTCCTTGCCTTGGTCGTAGGTGAAGCTCTGCCGTAATGGCTCGGCAATCGAATTGAGTTTGGTAGAGAAGCCTGCCAGCGCGGAAGCAGCCGTGGCATCTTCCATCTTTGCCAGCAGCACCAGGCGGCTGGTCCGTTCCACCAGCACTCCGACTGAAGACGCATTGTTGGCGCCCTTGATGAAGTCGCCCTCCCAATGTCCGGGAAGCAGTCGGTCCTCGATTTCAGGCGGCCGCACATGAATGCTGACCATGTCGGGAATCTGCCCGCGTCGGTCTGTACCCCGTGTGCGCGGCATGCGCGTGCTGTGGCCGTGGCGCAGGCAGGCGATGAGCTGACGGCGCAGTTCGCCGCGCGGCTGGGCGTAGATGGCCGTATAGATAGTTTCGTGGGACACGTGCTGGGTCGGGTCGGTCGGATACATGCGCTTGAGTGTGCCCGATATTTGCTGAGGTGACCATTTCCACTCAAGCAGGGTAAGAACGATGCGCCAGCACACACTCCTGTCTCTTATACAAATCTCCGCGCTTCCGAGAACGTGAGTGACATTGGATGCTGTCATCGCCGAC
>LRBF01000212.1 GCA_001580565.1 Caballeronia megalochromosomata
CCGCAACGGTTTCACGTTGTCGCGGATCCATTCGAACTGCGTGTCGAAGAGGATCGCGCCGGTCGACATCATCGAGCGAAGAGCGCTCAGATCGAATTCACGCGATGGCACGAGACCGGCGTCCTCGCACATCTTCAGATACGCGGGGCTCGTGCCGAACACGTTGACGCGCTCTTCGGCGGCGAGCCGCCACAACGTATCGACCGATGCGATCGGTCCGTCGTAGGTCACGATTTCGACGCCCGATGCGAGCGCCGACAACTGCCAGTTCCACATCATCCACGCGCAACTGGTGTGGAAGTACATGCGATCGCCCGGACGCAGGTCGCAGTGCAGCCGATGCTCCTTCAGATGCTCGATCAGACTGCCGCCCGCGCCATGCACGATGCACTTGGGCTTGCCGGTCGTGCCCGACGAGAACATCACGAAGAGCGGATGGTTGAAGCCGAAGCGCTTCCATTCGACGCGGTGCGGATCTCCCGCCACGAGCAGCGCGTCGAGCGAGTTGACGGGCGGCGCGGCGCGCAAGGCCGACGGATCGCCGTCGAGGCTGACGATGCCCGCAAGCGTCGGCAGCGCGTCGGCGAGCAAGGCCATCTTCTCTGCGAGCGGCGTGCCGGTATCGAACGGCTGTGCGGCGGTATGCGCGAACAGGAAACGCGGTTCGAGCTGCGTGAAGCGGTCGAGCAGCGTCTCGATGCCCATCTCCGGCGCGGCGGTGGACAGCGTCGCGCCGATCGCGGTCACGGCAAGCGCGGTGACGATCGCATCGGCGTCGTTGCGCATCACGCCCGCGACGCGGTCGCCTTCGCGCAGGCCCAGTTGCGTGAGCGCGTCGGCGAGGCGAGCCACGCGCGCGCGCAACTCGCCGCGCGTGAGGCGCACGCGGCGTCCATCGGCATGACAGGCGGTGAGCGCGGGCGGGAAGCCGCAGGCAATGCAAAACCTCTGCAGCAGCAATGAGCAGTTAAGTTTGAGTGTTGGAATGAAAGTA
>LRBF01000213.1 GCA_001580565.1 Caballeronia megalochromosomata
GAGGGAAACCGACGAAGAAGAAGCACACGCAGACCCGATTGACCCATCGGGCGCGCAGCGGGCCGGAGCTATTGGTGCTGAACCAGTCAGTGAAGTGGCGCGATGTGACAGACCGTGCGCGATCCAAGTCCGGTGAGTTTTGTGAGGGCACTCGCTACTGCCGGGCCATTCAGCCAATCGCCTGTGCCGCGGCCGGTGTGAAGCACTTTGGATGGGAAAAGCTGCTTTCTTTGCCTACTTTCTTTGCAGCAGCAAAGAAAGTAGGTGCCGCCCCGCACAGGGGCAACGCAAATAGACCGACACGCTAACGGGATCCAGCGAAAACCCGAAAGCGTGCCACGCGCATTCGCGATTAAAACCTCACAAATAGAACATCCGATCCTCATCCGACTTGCCTTCCGCCGGCTGCTCGACCGAATCCTCACGGTCTTCATAGAACCGCAGCACAGCATCGAGCACCTGATCCGGATCGTCGATCACCTGCATCAGATCCAGATCCTTCGGGCTGATCACGCCATTGGTCAGGAGCGTGGTCTTGAACCAGTCGAGCAAGCCAGCCCAGAACTCCGAGCCGACGAGCACGATCGGAACATGGCGCGATTTCTTGGTCTGAATGAGCGTCAATACTTCAGCTAGCTCGTCCAATGTACCGAAGCCGCCCGGCATCACCACGACCGCATCCGAGTTCTTCACGAACGTCACCTTGCGCGTGAAGAAGTGGCGAAAGCGCAGCGAGATGTCCTGCCACTGATTGCCCGATTGCTCGTGCGGCAGTTCGATATTGAGGCCCACCGAAGGCGACTTGCCCGCATGCGCGCCCTTGTTGGCCGCTTCCATGATGCCCGGGCCGCCGCCGGAGATGACGGCGAAGCCCGCATCGGAGAATTTCTGCGCGATTTCGATCGTGAGCTGATAGTACGGCGACTCCGGTTTCAGCCGCGCCGAACCATAGATGCTGATGGCAGGGCGGATCTCCGAGAGGTACTCGGTCGCCTCGATAAACTCTGCCATAATCGTGAACATCTGCCACGATGCGCGAGCCTTCTTGGCCGTCGCGCGCTCTTGATCTGCGAGCGATCGCAGACTCGGAATCACTTTTCTCTTGTTCATAATGCCTGAAGAACTAAGTCTTGAAGGTAAGACCCTGCTATTGGTCGACGGTTCGAGTTACCTGTACCGGGCCTACCATGCGATGCCGGACCTGCGAGGCCCCGACGGCGGCCCTACCGGCGCTCTGTATGGGATGATCAACATGCTGCGGCGCTTGCGGCGCGAAGTCAATGCAGAGTATAGCGCGTGCGTATTTGATGCCAAAGGCAAGACTTTCCGCGACGACTGGTACGCCGAGTACAAAGCCAATCGGCCCTCCATGCCGGAAGACCTCTCCAGACAGATCGAGCCCATTCACGTCGCCGTGCGCGCGCTCGGCTGGCCGCTCGTGATGATCGAGGGCGTCGAGGCCGACGACGTCATCGGCACGCTCGCCGTCGAGGCCGAGAAGCGCGGCATGAAGGTGATCGTGTCGACGGGCGACAAGGATCTGGCTCAGCTCGTGACGGATCATGTCACCCTCATCAATACGATGACCAACGAAACGCTCGACCGTGCCGGCGTGCTCGCGAAGTTCGGCGTGCCGCCGGAGCGCATCGTCGACTATCTTTCGCTCATCGGCGACACCGTCGACAACGTGCCGGGCGTCGAGAAGTGCGGTCCCAAGACAGCCCTCAAATGGCTTACGCAATACGAAACCCTTGATGGCATCGTAGAACATGCCAGCGAGATCAAGGGTGCGGTAGGAGACAATCTGCGCAAGGCTCTGGACTTCCTGCCGATGGCGAGAAAGCTCGTGACCGTGCACACGGAATGCGACCTCACTTCGCAGATCGAGTCGATTGACAGCACGCTCGTGTCGCGTCCCGAGTCGCGCGACGAACTGCGCGACGTGTTCATGCGTCATGGCTTCAAGACATGGCTGCGCGAAGTCGAAATCGCCGACGCTGTCGAAGGCCCGACCGACACGCCGCCTGCCGAAGTCACCGAAATCGTGCATCACTACGAGACCGTGCAGACGTGGGAGCAGTTCGACACATGGTTCAAGCGCATCAATGAAGCGCAGATCACGTCCTTCGACAGCGAGACCACCTCGCTCGATCCGATGACCGCGCAGATCGTCGGCATGTCGGTGTCGACCGAACCGGGACATGCAGCCTACATTCCGGTCGCGCATCGCGGGCCGGATGCGCCCGAGCAACTGCCGCGCGATGAAGTGCTCGCGAAGCTCAAGCCCTGGCTCGAAGATGCGTCGAAGAAAAAGGTCGGCCAGCACCTGAAGTACGACGAGCAGGTGCTCGCGAGTTACGGCATCGAAATGCGCGGCGTCGAGCACGACACGCTCTTGCAGTCGTACGTGCTCGAGTCGCATCGGACGCACGACATGGACAGCCTCGCGTTGCGCCATCTCGGCGTGAAGACGATCAAGTATGAAGACGTCGCGGGCAAGGGCGTGTCGCAGATCGGTTTCGACGAAGTGCCAGTCGATCGGGCCTCGGCCTACGCGGCCGAAGATGCCGATATCACGCTGCGTCTGCATCACGCGCTCTATCCGCAAGTGGCGCGAGAGGAAGGCCTGTTGCACGTGTATCGCGACATCGAATTGCCGACGTCGCGCGTGCTGCGCAAGATGGAACGTAACGGAGTACTGATCGATCGCGAACGGCTCGATACGCAGAGCAACGAGATCGCGAAGCGTCTCATCGATCTGCAGGCGCAGGCCTATGAACTCGCGGGCGGCGAATTCAACCTCGGTTCCCCAAAGCAGATCGGCCAGATCTTCTTCGAGAAGCTGCAGTTGCCGGTCGTGAAGAAGACGCCGAGCGGCGCGCCTTCCACCGACGAAGAAGTGCTGCAAAAGCTCGCGGAAGATTATCCGTTGCCGAAGGTACTGCTCGAGCATCGCGGGCTGTCGAAGCTCAAGTCCACTTATACGGACAAGCTGCCGCGCATGGTGAATGCATCGACTGGACGTGTGCACACGAATTATGCGCAGGCGGTCGCGGTGACGGGGCGCCTGTCGTCGAACGAACCGAACCTGCAGAACATCCCGGTGCGCACGGGCGAAGGGCGGCGCATTCGCGAGGCGTTCATCGCGCCGCCGGGAAGCAAGATCGTGTCGGCGGATTACTCGCAGATCGAACTGCGCATCATGGCGCATATCTCCGGCGACGAATCGCTGATGCGCGCATTCCAGAAAGGCGAGGACGTGCATCGCGCGACGGCATCGGAGGTGTTCAGCGTCACGCCGCTCGAAGTCGATAACGATCAACGCCGTATCGCGAAGGTCATCAACTTCGGTCTGATCTATGGCATGAGCTCGTTCGGGCTCGCGTCGAATCTCGGCATCACGCGCGATGCGGCGAAGCTCTATATCGACCGCTATTTCGCGCGTTATCCGGGCGTTGCGGCGTACATGGAGAACACGCGCATGAGCGCGAAGGCGAACGGCTTCGTCGAGACCGTGTTCGGCCGGCGCCTGTGGCTGCCCGAGATAAACGGTGGTAGCGGGCCGCGTCGTCAGGCTGCAGAGCGCGCCGCGATCAACGCGCCGATGCAGGGCACCGCGGCGGATCTCATCAAGCTGTCGATGATCGCGGTGCAGGACTGGCTCGAAACGTCGGGCATCGGTGCGAAGATGATCATGCAGGTGCACGATGAACTCGTGCTCGAAGTGCCGGAAGAAGCGCTGCCCGAGGTCAGGAAGCGCTTACCTGAACTGATGTGCGGCGTTGCGAAGCTGAAGGTGCCGCTCGTGGCGGAAGTCGGCGTCGGCAACAACTGGGAAGAAGCGCACTGAGCACGCGCAGAGCGCTCGCTGAAATACTTTGCGCAAGGCATATGCGGCACATGTCGCATATGTCCTACATGTTGGTGACGCGCTTGTGACTGTCATCGAAGCTCACGCACAATAGTCAATCGAGGAAGATACGCACGAAGGCCGATCCAATATAAAAGCACAGGGAGAGATCCATGCATCGCTTCATCATCATCGGCGGAGGGGCTGGCGGCCTCGAACTCGCGACGCGTCTCGGCGACCGTTTCGGCTCGACGGATGGCAAGGCCCCGCCGAAAGCGCAAGTCACGCTCGTCGACCGCAATCCGACGCACATCTGGAAGCCGCTTCTGCATGAAGTCGCCGCAGGCAGCATGGACCCTTTCACGCAGGAACTCGAATACGCGGCGCAAGCGCTGTGGCATGGTTTCGAGTTCCAGCAGGGCGAGCTTGTCGGACTGAATCGCGCGCAAAAGCGCATCACGATCGGCGCGTTGCGCGATGACGAAGCGGGCGAACTCCTGCCCGAACGCGAGCTGGAATACGACACGCTAGTCATCGCTATCGGCAGTACGACGCATTTTTTCGGCGTGGAAGGTGCGCAGCAGAACTCCATCGCGCTCGACACGGTCGGTCAGGCGGAGCTCTTCCGTAAGCGTCTGATCGCGGCGTGCATGCGCGCGGAGCACTTCGCGCCGGAGCCCGTCGCGGCGGGCGTGGAGGAGGGTGAGGACGAGCCGGGCGTCGATCCGGTGCCGCGCATCCAGGTGGCGATCGTCGGCGCGGGCGCGACGGGCGTCGAATTGTCGGCGGAGCTGCGCAACACCGCGCAGGTGCTTTCCGCATACGGATTGCACAAGCTCGATCCGAAACACGATATCGGCATCGTGCTGATCGAAGCCGGGCCGCGCATTCTTCCTGCGCTGCAGGAGCGCGTGTCCATCGCGACGGCGGAACTGCTCACCAAGGTCGGTGTGAAGCTGATGACCGGCGAAACGGTCGCGCAGGTCTCGCGCGATGCAATCCGCACCGCGAGCGGCAAACTGATCCGCGCGGATCTCACGGTCTGGGCGGCGGGCATCAAGGCTCCCGCCATCCTCAGCAATCTCGAAGGTTTGCCAACGAACCGCCTTGGTCAGCTGATCGTGCGCCGCACGCTGCAAACCGAAACCGACGACAACGTCTTCGCGCTGGGCGATTGCGCCGCGTGTCCGTGGCCCGGCAACGAGCGCAACGTGCCGCCGCGCGCGCAGGCCGCGCATCAGCAGGCGAGTTTTCTGTTCAAGTCGTTCGAGCGGATGCTGCAGGGCAAGCCGCTGCCGGAGTACACGTATCGGGATTTCGGCTCGCTCGTGTCGCTCGGGCATTACAGCGCGGTCGGCAATCTGATGGGCGGGCTGATCGGCGGCAACATGCTGATCGAAGGGCTCTTCGCGCGCTTCATGTACATGTCGCTCTACCGGCTGCACGTCGCCGCGCTGCACGGCTACGCGCGCATGGTGCTCGATACCGTCGCGCACTGGCTGCGCCGCTCCACCGCTCCGCGCGTGAAGCTGCACTGAGGCGGAATAGAACGGCTGCGTCGTTCGTTCAAAGCTGTTTAGAATGGGCGGCGCGCTCGCTCCACGGGGCGCGTTCGTCATCGATCCACGCCGTCGCACGCGATCGCGAACTCGACGCGACGGCCCCGCCGCGGGAGCTACCTATGCTAGACCCTGAAGTCGACAGCCTCATTCCGCACGTTCCGTTCAATCGGCGCACCTTCATCAAGGCGACCTTCGGCACCGGCTTCGCGGCCGCCGTGCTGCCGGTGTCCGCGCAAACCATTCATACCGATACCGATGGGCTGGAGGCGGGCGCCATCGGCATACGCGGTGCGGACGGCACGCTCGTGCCCGCGTATCGCGCGCAGCCCAAGGGCAAGACCCATCTGCCGGTCATCATCGTGATTCACGAGATTTTCGGGGTCCACGAGCATATCGCCGACGTCTGCCGTCGCTTCGCGAAGCAGGGTTATCTCGCCATCGCACCGGATCTCTACACGCGTCAGGGCGATGCATCGGCGTACAAGTCGATGCAGCAGTTGAACGAGGAACTGGTGTCGAAGGTGCCCGATTCGCAGGTGATCTCCGACATCGACCAGACCGTCAAATGGGCGGGCGAACATGGCGGCGATATGAAGCGCGTGGGCATTACCGGATTCTGCTGGGGCGGGCGCATCACGTGGCTCTATGCCGAGCACAATCCCAAGCTGAAGGCGGCGGTGGCGTGGTACGGGCGGCTCGTCGGCAACAAGACCGAGAACACGCCGAGCAATCCCATCGACCTCGCGAGCCAGCTCAAGGTGCCGGTGCTCGGGCTCTACGGCAGGCAGGATCAGAGTATCCCGCAGGACACCATCGAGCAGATGAAGCAGGCGCTCGCGAACGACCCGCCGCCCGCGAAGAACTCGCAGTTCGTCGTCTACGACGACGCGCCGCATGCGTTTTTCGCGGATTATCGACCGAGCTATCGCCAGGCGGACGCGGAAGACGGCTGGAAGCGCGCGCTCGCGTGGTTCCGCGAGCACGGCGTCAAATAACGGCGTTCAGGGATTCGCGCCGGTCGCGACCGGCCGGCCCGGATGGGCGCTCCACTCGCTCCACGAGCCCGGGTAGAGCGCCGCGCCATGCAGACCGGCGATTTCCATCGCGAGCGCATTGTGGCACGCCGTCACGCCCGAACCGCATTGCAGCACGACGCGGTCCGCCGGCGTCGTGCCGACCAGCGAGCCGAACGCCTCGCGCAGTTCGTGCGCGGTCTTGAAGCGGCCTTCCGTCGTCAGGTTGTTCTTGAAGAAATGATTGAGCGCACCGGGGATGTGCCCGCCGACGGGATCGATCGTCTCGTTCTCGCCGCGATAGCGGTCGGCGGCGCGGGCATCGATCAGCAGATGGTCACGCGTGCCGATGCTGCGCTCGATCGCCTGCGCGTCGATGGTCACCTGGAGCGGCGCGCCGGCCTTGAACGTGCCCTGCGTCTTCGGCGGCGCGGCGCTGTCGAGCGCATTGCCAGCGCTTTCCCACGCCTGCAGGCCGCCATCGAGCAGCGCGACGGAATCGTGACCGAGCCAGCGCAACAGCCACCAGAGACGCGCGGCGTACATGCCGCCGTGCGCATCGTACGCAACCACTTGCTGGCCTTCGTTCAGGCCGAAGCTCGCCAGCTTCGCGACGAGCGCCGCGCGTTCGGGCAACGGATGACGCCCGTTCGTGCCCGTCTTGACGCCGGACAAATCGCGATCCAGATGAAGATAGTGCGCGCCGGGAATGTGCCCTTGCGCGTAGGCGGCTTCGCCCGAGTCAGGCGCGGTGAGATCGAAGCGGCAGTCGAAGACGAGCATGCTGCCGGGCGCGGCGGCGAGCCGTTCGGCGAGATTCGTCGCCGAGATGAGCGTGGTGTAGTGGGTATGCGGCATGACGGCTCCTGAAGCGGCGCTTTTGATGCGGGACAAGCTAATAGTCTAAAAGAAAAAACGGGCTCGAAAGCCCGTCTTTTCCCGACGCCCGGCGCAAACCCGGAACCGCCGTCAGATAGTCCCGAGTTGATGCCGCAGGAACTCGTGAAAGTGCTGCATGCCCGATTCCATCGGGCTCTGATACGGGCCGACCTGATTCTCGCCGCGCGACATCAGCGCGCGTCGGCCGGCGTCCATGCGTTCGGCGATCTCGTCGTCCTCGCGCGCGGTTTCCATGTAGGCAGCGCGTTCGGCCTCGATGAACTCACGCTCGAAGAGCGCGATTTCCTCGGGGTAATAGAACTCGACGATATTCGTCGTCTTCTGCGTGCCCTGCGGAATGAGCCACGACACGACCAGCACGTGCGGATACCACTCGATCATCAGACCGGGGTAATACACCATCCAGATCGCGCCGAATTCGGGCGGCGTGCCGTTGCGGAAGCGCAGGACCTCGTCGTGCCACTTGCGGTAGGTCGGGCTGCCCGGCTTTTCCAGATTCTTGTGCACGCCGACGGTCTGGACGCTGTACCAGTCGCCGAATTCCCACTCGAGGTTGTCGCACGACACGAAGCTGCCGAGGCCCGGATGGAACGGCGCGACGTGATAGTCCTCCAGATAGACCTCGATGAAGGACTTCCAGTTGTAGTTGCACTCGTGCACCTCGACGTGATCGAACATGAAGCCCGAAAAGTCGAAATGACGCGCCGTGCCAAGTCTCGCGAGATCCGCGGCGACGTTGCGGCCCTCCGATTCGAAGAGCAGGCCTTGCCAGTTCTGCAGCGAAGTCTTGCCGAGGTTCAGACAGGGCTTGTCCGCGAAATGCGGCGCGCCGAGCAGTTGACCGTCGAGATCGTAGGTCCAGCGATGCAGCGGGCAGACGATGTTGTCCGCGCTGCCGCGCCCATTGAGCATGATCGCCTGGCGATGGCGGCACACGTTCGACAGCAGCTCGATATTGTTCTGCTGATTACGGACGAGTACACGCCCTTCGCGTTCGCCGGGAAGCGCGAAATAGTTTCCCGCCTCGGGAACCATGAGTTCGTGCCCGATGTAGCGTGGACCTTGCCTGAAAAGTGTGTCGAGTTCGCGCGTAAGAAGCGCTTCGTCAAAGTAAGCCGTGACTGGCAGCTGACTGTGAATGGCGTTCAGCTGCAATGCATTGCTCAGATTGGACATTCCCACTCCCGATGAAAACGTGAAAGCAGTGAACAACCCAACCATCGAAGATTCGATTTAGGGAGCCCGCGATTATACCGAAATCCCCCTCCTTGGGGTGCTTAAGGCCTTGATTTGGGTATAAATTGTCGCGAGAGTTCCTCGCAATCGCGGCGCAAACGCGTGCGGATGGCACGCTCAGCGACGAATGGCGGACAATCGCGCCATGCAGTCCCGGCGGTTCCGCGTGGACGGGATGCGGGTCGAAAATTTGTCTTTTGCCGTAGAATGTGCGACTTGGTTCCAAAAATTCAATTGCACATCCACGATTCATGGCGAAGACCGCTGTCCAGCAAACAGGCGAGCAAACCGGCACCGGCGCGCAAAGCGCGGACGCCGCGCAGCTTCCGGAGAATTACGAGGCGGCGCTGGCAGAACTCGAATCACTCGTTGCGCGCATGGAAGAGGGCGCGCTGAGTCTCGAGGAATCGCTTGCGGCGTATCGCCGCGGCGCAGCGCTTGTGGGCTTTTGCCAACAGCAGCTCGAAAAAGTCGAGCAGCAGGTACGCGTTCTCGACGGCGAGACGCTCAAACCGCTGCCCGCCGAGGTACAGCGCGCCACCCAGGGTGCCGGAGCCACAGACGACAACGGGGACGACGACCTATGATCTTCGAACAATGGATGCGCGCGACGCTCGATCGCGTCGAGACGGCACTCGAACACTATCTTCCGGGCACGGACGTCGCGCCGGCGCGTCTTCATGAGGCCATGCGCTATGCGGTGCTGGGCGGCGGCAAGCGCGTGCGGCCGCTCCTGGTCCACGCGGCGGGCGAGCTGACCGGCGCGAGCGCGCCGGCCGTGGAAGCGGCGAGCGCCGCGCTCGAGATGATTCACGTCTATTCGCTGGTGCATGACGACATGCCCGCCATGGACGACGACGCGCTGCGTCGGGGTAAGCCCACGGTACACATCCAATATGACGAAGCGACGGCACTGCTCGTCGGCGACGCGCTGCAATCGCAGGCCTTCGTTGCATTGACGGCCACGGGCAATGGTCTGAACGATGCCCAGCAGGCCGCGCTCGTGCGCGAGCTGGCCGTCGCGAGCGGTTCGCTCGGCATGGCGGGCGGGCAGGCAATCGACCTGGAAAGCGTCGGCCGCAAGCTGTCGCGCCCCGAGCTCGAGACGATGCATCGCAAGAAAACGGGTGCGCTGTTGCGCGCGTCGGTGCGCATGGGCGCGCTCGCGGGCACGCATCCGGGCGCGGACGCGCTCGCGTCGCTGGACGACTATGCCGCCGCGATCGGCCTCGCATTTCAGGTCGTCGACGACATCCTGGACGTCACCGCCGACTCCGCCACGCTCGGCAAGACCGCCGGCAAGGACGCGCAGCACGACAAGCCCACCTATGTGTCGATCATCGGGCTCGACGCGTCGCGTGAACTCGCCGCGCAACTCGGCCGCGACGCGCACGCCGCGATCCGGCCGTTCGGTGCGCGCGGCCAGCGCCTGGCAGAACTTGCCGACCTGGTTGTGAACCGGGTGAATTGATTGTTGAACGCGTGACGAACCCCACGGCGGGAAGAGACATAATCGCGCCGAACGAATCACGCCAGTTTTCCTAAAATGGGACGACGATGTACGACTTGCTGAAAACCATCGACGATCCGGCCGATTTGCGTGCCCTCGATCGCCGCCAACTGCAACCGCTGGCCGACGAGCTGCGAGCCTACGTGCTCGACAGCGTGTCCCAGACGGGCGGCCATCTGTCGTCCAATCTGGGCACGGTCGAGCTGACGATCGCGTTGCACTATGTGTTCGATACGCCTAATGACCGCATCGTCTGGGATGTCGGTCATCAGACGTATCCGCACAAAATCCTGACCGGTCGCCGCGAACAGATGCCGGGCCTGCGCCAGCTGGGCGGCATCTCCGGCTTCCCGCGCCGCGCCGAGTCCGAATACGACACCTTCGGCACCGCGCATTCGAGCACGTCGATCTCGGCGGCGCTCGGCATGGCGATCGCCAACAAGCTCCAGGGCGACAACCGCTATTCGATCGCCGTGATCGGCGACGGCGCAATGACCGCGGGCATGGCGTTCGAGGCGATGAACAACGCGGGCGTCGCTGACGACGTGCCGCTGCTCGTCATCCTCAACGACAACGACATGTCGATCTCGCCGCCGGTCGGCGCGCTGAATCGCCATCTCGCGCGTCTGATGTCGGGCCGTTTCTACGCCGCCGCGCGCGCAGGCGTGGAACGCGTGCTGCGCCATGCGCCGCCGGTGCTCGATCTCGCCCGCAAGCTCGAAGAGCACGCGAAGGGCATGATCGTGCCGGCCACGCTGTTCGAAGAGTTCGGCTTCAATTACATCGGGCCGATCGACGGTCACGACCTCGATTCGCTGATCCCGACGCTGCAGAACATCAAGGAACTGCGCGGCCCGCAATTCCTGCATGTCGTCACGAAGAAAGGCCAGGGCTACAAGCTCGCCGAGGCGGATCCCGTGCTTTATCACGGCCCGGGCAAGTTCAACCCGGCGGAAGGCATCAAGCCGTCGACGGCGCCTTCGAAGAAGACGTACACGCAGGTGTTCGGCGAGTGGCTGTGCGACGCCGCGGCGCAGGACTCGCGCGTGGTCGGCATCACGCCGGCGATGCGCGAAGGCTCCGGCATGGTCGAGTTCGAGAAGCGCTTCCCGGAGCGTTATTTCGATGTCGGCATCGCCGAGCAGCACGCGGTCACGTTCGCCGGCGGCATGGCCGCGGACGGCATGAAACCCGTCGTCGCGATCTATTCGACCTTCCTGCAACGTGCGTACGACCAGTTGATCCACGACGTCGCGTTGCAGAACCTGCCGGTGGTGTTCGCGATCGACCGCGCCGGTCTGGTCGGCGCGGACGGCGCCACGCACGCGGGCAACTACGATCTCGCCTTCCTGCGCTGCATTCCGAACATGACGGTGATGGCCGCATCGGACGAAAACGAATGCCGCCAAATGCTTTATACGGCGTTGCAGCAGCCGAACCCGACGGCCGTGCGTTATCCGCGCGGCGCGGGCACCGGCGTTGCGACCGTCAAGCAGATGACCGCGATTCCTGTCGGCCGTGGCGAGATTCGCCGCGAGTCGTCGCAGAAGCTCGGCTCGGGCAAGCGCATCGCGATCTGCGCGTTTGGCACGATGGTCGCGCCGTCGCTCGCCGCGGCGGAAGAACTGGATCTGACCGTCGCCAACATGCGCTTCGTGAAGCCGGTCGATGCCGACCTGCTGCGCGAACTCGCCGCGACGCACGATGCCATCGTGACGATCGAAGAAGGCGCGATCATGGGCGGTGCGGGTTCCGCGTGCGTCGAAGCGCTGCTCGCCAGCTCGATCATCAAGCCCGTGCTGCAACTCGGTCTGCCGGACGTCTTCATCGATCACGGCGACCCGGCCAAGCTGCTGGCGAGCGTCGGCCTGGATGCGGCTGGCATCGCGCGCTCGATTCGCGAGCGCTTTCTCGATGCGATCGAAAGCGCCAACGCAGGCAAGCTGACCAAGCGCGTCGCCTGACGACGCATTGCTCGAACGGCGCGCTCGGGGCGCGCCGTGCATCAACGCTTTGGCACACGGCGCGGGCATCGTCCCGCGCCGTGTGCGCTTGAACGTTTCGAACCGCTCGCGTCTTGCGCGACGCGCGGCGCATAAGGACAAAACAAATGAATCAGATGAATCCCGCCTTCGTGATGCCCGATGTTCAAAGCACGCCCGACACGCGCCAGATCGCGATTCAGCGCGTCGGCGTGAAGGGCGTGCGGCATCCGCTGACGGTGGTGACCGAAGACGGCGTGAAGCCGACCGTCGGCGTATGGAATCTCGATGTTCATCTGCCCGCCGAGCAGAAGGGCACGCACATGTCGCGGTTCGTTGCGTTGCTGGAAGAGAATCGCCATCCGCTCGACCAACACGCGCTGCGCGGATTGCTCGCCCTGATGCTGGCGAAGCTCGAAGCGCACGCCGGCCGTATCGAAGTGACCTTGCCGTACTTCGTGATGAAGACCGCGCCGGTCTCGGGCGTGAAGAGCCTGCTCGACTACGAAGTGACATTCATCGCGGAGCGGCGCGACGGCGACACGCGCATGTCGATCAAGGTGCTCGTGCCCGTGACGAGCCTGTGCCCGTGCTCGAAGAAGATTTCGCAGTACGGCGCGCATAACCAGCGCTCCCACGTGACGATCATGGCGGAGCTGACCGAAGAGATTCCGGTTGAGGATCTGATTCGCATCGCGGAGGAAGAGGCGTCGTGCGAACTCTGGGGCCTGCTGAAGCGCCCCGACGAAAAGTTCGTGACCGAGCGCGCGTACGAGAACCCGAAGTTCGTCGAGGATCTCGTGCGTGATGTCGCGACGCGCCTGAACGCGGATCCGCGCATCGTCGCGTATGTGCTCGAAGCCGAGAACTTCGAGTCGATCCACAATCACAGCGCGTACGCGGTGATCGAGCGGGACAAGCGCCGCGACGCCTGAGCCCGCGTTCAGGCGAGCGCCGTTTCCGCAGGAACGTGCGCTGCCCGCACGGAAGCCATCACCAGCGAGGCCAGCCGCTCGACCGGCGGCGATGCGCTTCCCGATGCGCGATGCAGCGCGAGCGGAATCGAAGGCAGCGCGGGCAAGCCGCATTCATCGGCATCGAGCGCACGAACAGTCGATGGCAATCCGTAGCTCGTTCGCACGGTGACGCCCAGACCAGCCGCCGCCGCCGCCCACAACCCCGACAAGCTCGGGCTCGTGAACGCCACGCGCCATTTGATGCCCGCGCGATCCAGCGCCGCGGCCGCCGCGCTGTGAAAGAGACACGGACGATCGAACGCGATGAGCGGCAAGGGTTCGTCGCCGTTGAACTGCCACGGAACCGTCGACGAAGCGATCCAGCGCATCGACGGTGCGGCGATCGGCTCGGCGATCATCGCGGCGTTGCTGTCGTCAGTCACGCCAGGGGCGCCCCACACGAGCGCGAGATCGAGTTGCCCGGTATCGATGCGCTCCAGCAGTTCGGTATTGCGCGCCACGCGCGCTTCGATCCGAACCTTCGGATGCGCCCGCGCGAAGCGGCCGAGCACGTCCGGAAGCACCACTTCGCCGAAATCCTCCTGCAAACCGAGCCGGATCCAGCCTTCCAGATCGACGCCGCGAATCGCGACGGCGGCTTCGTCATTCAGTTCGACGAGGCGCCGCGCGTAGCCGAGCATCACCTCGCCCGCGTCAGTGAGCGCGAGCCCGCGCCCGGACTTGCGAAAGAGCGTCACGCCCGCCTGTTCCTCCAGCTTGCGTAGCTGCGCGCTCACCGCCGACGTCGAACGCCCGACGCGATCCGCCGCTTTCGCGAAACTGCCCAGGTCCATCCCCGCGACGAAGCTGCGCAGCACCGCGAGATCGAATGTCGTCTGGCTCATGGCAATCGTCCTGAATTTCTGAATGATCGATGAAGAACTTTGTGATTTTCAGGACGATCCTAAGCCCTCAAACTGGCCGCAGTCAAATCCGACATGGACTGCATGATGGCTACTCCTCTCGTTAAAGGCGCGTACGCATTCGGTGACGCACATCGCTGGAAAGTGCTGGGCGTCGGCGTGGCGGCCAACGCGAGCTTCTCGGCCGCGGCGGCGGGCATCCCGACCACGGCCGTCTGGATGCGCAGCGGTTATCAACTGAGCAACGGCGAACTGGGGCTCGTACTCGGCGCGTTGGGACTGGGCGTCGCGCTGTCGGAACTGCCCTGGGGCGTGCTGACGGATCGCTGGGGCGACCGTCCGGTCCTGCTGATCGGCCTGCTTTCGACGGCCGCCATGCTCGTCGCGATGAGTCTGTTCGCGGTGCCGTCGTCGGCCACGCTCGGCTGGCTCGTTTTCGCGATGTGCGCGCTCGGTCTGCTGGGCGGCAGCGTCAACGGATCGAGCGGGCGCGCAGTGATGGCGTGGTTCGGCGAAGGCGAGCGCGGCCTCGCGATGAGCATCCGCCAGACGGCCGTGCCGCTCGGCGGTGGCATCGGCGCGGCGATGTTGCCGTGGCTCGCGTCGTCGCATGGCTTTGCGGCGGTGTACGGCGCGCTGGCGGCGATGTGCGCGATCTCCGGCGCGTTCGCCTGGCGCTGGCTGCACGAACCGCCGCACGCGGTGCATCGCGCGGCGATGGGCAAAGGCGCCGCGCCGTTGAAGAACGCGCAGGTCTGGCGTGTCGTGCTCGGCATCGGCATTTTGTGCGTGCCGCAGTTCGCGGTGCTGACCTTCGCGACCGTGTTCCTTCACGATGCCGGCCATTTCGGCGTCACCGCGATCAGCGCGACGATGGGCGCGATCCAGCTCGGCGCGATGGTCATGCGCGTCTGGAGCGGCCGCCACACTGATCGTCACGGCAACCGGCGCGCGTACCTGCGCGGCTCGGTGATCGTGGCGTCGGCGTCGTTCGTCGTGCTGGCGGCGGCGATCGCAGGCGGGGCGGCGCAAGCACCTTTGCTGCTTTCGGCGATGCTCGTCGTCGCGGGGATCTGCGTGTCGGCCTGGCATGGCGTCGCGTACACGGAACTCGCGACGCTGGCCGGCACCGAACGCGCCGGCACCGCGCTCGGCATGGCGAATACGGCGGTGTACGCAGGGTTTTTCGTGACGCCGCTCGTCATACCGCACGTGCTCGCGATCAGTTCGTGGCCGATCGTGTGGCTGGCGGCGGGCGTGTGCGCGTCGTTGGCGTGGCTGTTGTTTCCGAGGCCCGCGCGACCTTAAACTGGCCGTCCGAGAAATCGACCACGGAGCGCATCTTGATTCTCATCGGCCAATACGATTCCCCGTTCGTGCGGCGTGTCGCCATCGCGATGAAGCTTTACGACATGGCGTACGAACATCGCCCATGGTCGACGTTCAGCGATGCCGACAAGATCGCGCCCTATAACCCGCTGTGCCGCGTGCCGACGCTCGTGCTCGATTCGGGCGATGCGCTCATCGAGAGCACGATGATCCTCGACTATCTCGATGAACAGGCCGGCGACGCGCGCGCGATGGTCGCATCGAGCGGCCGGGAGCGGCGCGAAGCGCTGAAGGTCTGCGCGCTGGCGACGGGTCTCGCCGACAAGGCCGTCGCGCTCGTCTACGAACGCGTGCTGCACAAGGAGAAGTCGCAGGCGTGGCTCGATCGCTGCACGGGACAGGTCGAACGCGTGCTGAATGCGCTCGAATCAGACCGCGCCCCGCGCGCGACGCCATTCTGGTTCGGCGATACGATCGGCCACGCTGACATCGCCGTGGCCTGCGCGCTGCGTTTCGCGCGCGAGGCGCATCCGGAGATTTTCAGCCCGACGCGCTGGCCGACGCTCATCGGCCATAGTGACCGCTGCGAGACGCTGCCCGCCTTCAGGGCGATCGTGCAGCCTTTCAATCCGCCGAGATGAACGCTCAGGCGCGTGCGAGCGAGGTGAGATCCCAGCGCGGCTTCACGGTGA
The DNA here is from genome assembly GCA_001580565.1 of Caballeronia megalochromosomata. GTDB lineage: Bacteria > Pseudomonadota > Gammaproteobacteria > Burkholderiales > Burkholderiaceae > Caballeronia > Caballeronia megalochromosomata. Next base: position 15,954 of record LRBF01000213.1, read on the forward strand.
ACGCGTAATCGCGCACGGCCTGCTCGGGCCAGCGCGAAAGCCGCAGCGCGCCGGCGAGGGCGATCATCGCGCCGTTGTCGGTGCACAGCGAGAGGTCCGGGTAATGCACGTCGAAGCGGCGCTTCTTCGCGGCCGCCGACAGCGCTTCACGCAATTGCCGGTTCGCGCCGACGCCGCCCGCCACGACGAGCCGCTTGAGCCCCGTCTTCTTCAGCGCGCTGAGCGATTTGGCGACGAGCACGTCCACTGCCGCATCGACGAAACCGCGCGCGAGATCGGCCTTCGCCTGCTCGCAGACGTTGTTGCCGAGCTTGCGGCTCTGCGTGAGCACGGCCGTTTTCAGCCCGCTGAAGCTGAAATCGAGATCGCCGGAGTGAAGCATCGGACGGGGCAGCGTCACCGCGCCCGGCGCGCCGAACTCCGCGAGCCGCGACACTTCCGGCCCGCCCGGATAGCCGAGGCCGAGCAGCTTCGCGGTTTTATCGAAGGCTTCGCCGGCGGCATCGTCGAGGGTTTCGCCGAGCGTCTCGTAGACGCCGACGTCGGTTACGCGCATCAGTTGCGTATGTCCGCCCGACACGAGCAGCGCGACGAACGGAAACGGCGGCGGCGCATCGACGAGCAGCGGCGACAGCAAATGCCCTTCGAGGTGGTGAATGCCGACGGTCGGCTTGTCCCACGCCATGGCCAGCGCATTGGCGATGCTCGCGCCGACGAGCAGTGCGCCCGCGAGGCCCGGTCCCTGCGTGAACGCGATGGCGTCGATGTCACCGCGCTTCGCGCCGGATTGCGCGAGCACTTCCTCCAGCAACGGCAGCGCGCGCCGGATGTGATCGCGCGAAGCCAGTTCCGGCACGACGCCACCGTAATCACGATGCATAGCGATTTGCGAGTGAAGGGCGTGCGAAAGCAGGCCGCGCCCGGTGTCGTAGAGGGCGAGGCCGGTTTCGTCGCAGGAACTTTCGATGCCGAGAACGAGCATGGATTCAATGCGTTAGAGGTAACAGAAAAGTATAGCAGCGGGCGGCAATGCGCGTGCCGAAGGTAAAATGCGCGCCATGGAAACCTTCGATATCGCCGTCATCGGCGCGGGCGCGGCCGGCATGATGTGCGCGGCCGTGGCCGCTCAATCCGGGCGCCGCGTCGTGCTCATCGACCACGCCGAGCGTCTCGCCGAGAAAATCCGCATCTCGGGCGGCGGACGCTGCAACTTCACGAACATCAATGCGCAGCCGGCCAATTTTCTGTCGGCGAATCCGCATTTTTGCCGCTCCGCGCTCGCGCGCTACACGCCGCGCGATTTTCTCGCGCTGCTCAAGCAATATCGCGTCAAGTGGCACGAGAAGCACAAGGGCCAGCTCTTTTGCGACGATTCCAGCGAAACCGTCATCGACGTGCTGAAAAGCGAATGCGATGCGGGCGGCGTCGCGTGGCGGCGTCCGGTCACGGTGCACGAAATCCGGCACGACGGCGCGCGCTTCACGCTCGATACAACTGCCGGCGCGATCGGCACGGCGGCGCTCGTGATTGCCACGGGCGGCCTGTCGATTCCCAAGATCGGCGCGACGGATTTCGGCTATCGCGTGGCGAAGCAGTTCGGCCACAGGCTCGTCGATACCCGTCCGGCGCTCGTGCCGCTCACGTTCACGTCGGCCGACTGGGCGCCGTTCGCCGCGCTCTCGGGACTTTCGCTGCCGGTGCGCATCAGCGCGGGCCGTGGCAAGACACGCGGCGAGTTCGATGAGGATCTGCTGCTCACGCATCGCGGGGTGTCCGGGCCGGGCGTGCTGCAGATATCGAGCTACTGGAACACGTCGGAGCCGATTCACGTCGACCTGCTTCCCGATGCCGACGCCACCGACATGTTGCTCGAAGCCAAAGGGGGCTCGAAGAAGCAGATCGGCAATTTTCTGGGCGAGCACGTGCCCGCGCGGCTCGCGCACGCGTGGCTGGAAGCGCAGCACGTGTCCGTCGATGCGCGCCTCGCCGACTTGCCCGACCGCACGCTGAAGGCCATCGGCGCATCGCTGTCCAGTTGGACGCTCACGCCGAGCGGCACGGAAGGCTATCGCAAGGCGGAGGTCACGCGCGGCGGCGTCGACACGCGCGAGCTCTCGTCCGCGACGATGATGAGCGAACGCGTCGCCGGGCTCTATTTCATCGGCGAGGCCGTCGATGTCACGGGCTGGCTCGGCGGCTATAACTTTCAGTGGGCGTGGGCGTCGGGCGTCGCGGCGGGCAAGGCGGCCGCCGAGTTCGCCCGGGACGCGTCGACGGCCGCCTGAGCGCGCTCGGCCGGGGGTTTTGGCGAGTCTCGAAACGCGAACCCGTTTGCTATACTCAGACGGTCATCGGAGGAGGGTTCTCTCCGCTCTGGCAGGCGCTGGAACGGCTCGCTAAAAGTCCCGCTTGAGGAGGCGTTCCCAAGCGGGTTTTTGCTTTCGCGGGATGCCCAGGCGCCGGCCGGAATCCATATTTTCGCAATTGCACCGGGTGAAAGATGAGCCTCAAAGACCAGATCAACGACGACATGAAGACTGCCATGCGCGCGAAAGAAACCGAGCGCCTTGGCACGATTCGCCTGCTGCTCGCCGGAATCAAGCAGCGTGAAGTCGACGATCGCGTCACGCTCGACGACGCGGGCATCACCGCCGTCATCGACAAGATGATCAAGCAGCGCAAGGATTCGATCAGCCAGTTCGAGGCCGCGAACCGCCACGATCTCGCCGACAAGGAAAAGGCCGAACTGGCCGTGCTGGCGGCCTATATGCCCGAACAGCTTTCCGCCGACGCGATCGCCGCCGAAGTGCAGGCCGCTGTCGCCGCGACGGGCGCCGCCGGGCCGCAGGACATGGGCAAGGTCATGGGCGTGCTGAAGCCGAAGCTTGCCGGCAAGGCCGATATGACCGCCGTCTCCGCGCAGGTGAAAGCCGCACTCGCCAAGTAACCTCCGCCGCTCCTGATTCGGTGATTCCGCACGCTTTCCTGCAGGATTTGCTCAACCGCGTCGATATCGTCGACGTGGTGGGCCGCTACGTCCAGTTGAAAAAGGGCGGCGCGAACTTCATGGGCCTCTGCCCGTTTCACAACGAAAAGAGCCCGTCGTTCACGGTCAGCCCGACCAAGCAGTTCTATCACTGCTTCGGCTGCGGCGCGCACGGCACCGCGATCGGCTTTCTGATGGAGCACACCGGTCTCACGTTTCCCGAGGCCGTGAAGGATCTCGCGCAAGGCGCGGGGCTCACGGTTCCGCAGGAGCCATCGAACGGCTTCCGTGGCGGCAGCGGTGGCGAGAGCGCGCCGAGCAAGGCGGTTAGCGTCGCGCTGACCGAGGTCATGCAGACCGCGTGCGATTTCTATCGCAAGCAACTGCGCGGTGCGCCCGACGCCATTGCGTATTTGAAGAAACGCGGACTGACCGGCGAGGTCGCCGCGCGTTTCGGACTCGGCTACGCGCCGGATGGCTGGCAGAACCTCGAATCGGCGTTTCCCGATTATCGGGATGAAAACCTCGTCGAATCGGGTCTCGTGATCGTCAGCGAGAAGACCGATTCGCAGGGACAGGCGCGGCGCTACGACCGTTTCCGCGAACGCGTGATGTTCCCGATCCGCAATGTGAAGGGCAACGTGATCGGCTTCGGCGGGCGCGTGCTCGACGGCGGCGAGCCCAAGTATCTGAACTCGCCGGAGACGCCGCTGTTCAGCAAGGGCAGCGAGCTGTACGGACTGTTCGAAGCGCGTCTGGCGATTCGCGAACTGGGCTACGTGCTCGTCGTCGAAGGGTATATGGATGTCGTCGCACTCGCGCAGCTCGGCTTTGCGAACGCCGTGGCGACGCTCGGCACGGCCTGCACGCCGATTCACGTGCAGAAGCTCTTTCGTCAGACAGATGCCGTAGTATTCAGCTTCGACGGCGATTCGGCCGGTCGTCGCGCCGCGCGCCGCGCGCTGGAAGCGGCGCTGCCGCATGCGGCGGACAACCGGACGGTCAAGTTCCTCTTCCTGCCGAAGGAGCACGATCCGGACAGCTACGTGCGCGAGTTCGGCACGGACGGGTTCGGCGAGCAGGTCGATCGCGCGATGCCGCTGTCACAGTTTCTTCTGAACGAGGTGCTGAACGACAAGGAATTGGAGCAGCCTGAAGGTCGCGCGAAGGCGCTTTTCGACGCGAAGCCGCTGCTTCAGGCGCTGCCCGCCAATGCGTTGCGGGTGCAGATCCTGCATATGCTCGCGGACCGGCTCGACACGCCGTTCACCGAGATCGCCGCGCTTTGCGACATTGATTCGCGCGCGGCGGCCGTCGCGCGCGCGAACGTGCCGAAGAGCGAACGCCGGCGCGTGACCGGGCAGGAACAGCGCGCGCTACGCAATCTGGTGATGTACCCGGGCATCGCGGCGGCGCTCGATCAGGACAGCGAGCGCACCCTCGTGACCATGACCGAGCACGGCGAACTGTTCAGCGAAGTGGTTTCGCACGCGCGCGAACTCGGCGATGCGGCCGAATTCCAGTTGCTGTCCGAGATCTTGAGAAATGCAGCAAACGCGCCCACGTACGACGATATCTTCCAGGAAATTCTCGCCTATGATGAAAACGTTCGCGATTTGCTGATGCGCGACCCCTCTGACGAGGCCGCGGCGCAGCGCGTCGAGGAACAGAAGCGCCTGCTCGCGGAAGAATTGCAGGCGACGGTGGTGAAGCTTCGCCACGACAGCTATCGGGCGCGGCTGGATCAACTGGCGCGGCAATCGAGCTTGTCGGCGCAAGAAGTGGCGGAGTTTTCGGAACTGTCAGCGAGAGTGGCGCAGATCAAGGCTGGGCGGGGCGCGAGCGCGGATGGCGGAAGGTGAAATGCTATAATTAAAAGTTCAAAAGGAACGGCTTTTTGTCAAGTGTTTGAATCCTATTATTGCGTTTCAGCAGACGTCTGGGAACGCGGAGTCGAGCAATTGGCAAAGAGCATTTGAAGCTGTCATGCGGTAGAGCCGGCGGGTTGGCCGGTTGGGGGAAGGGGCAGGAAGGCGCAGGCTGAAACGGTCTTCGGAATGCGGTAGGTGTTGCACGCCGCATAAATCCTACGAAACAGGCCGATAAGCACGCCGACGTACAGACGGGCATAAGGGAAGCGGCTGCTATTGAGGGTAGGGCGAGGAGACGATTCACACTCGTTCGAACCGCGATGGCGCCCCGGGCAGGGCACGCAGGACGAAGCAGCGTGCGCGTATTGGGTATTCACGGTTCCATCGGCTGTTGTCCAGCAGCCGCGAGTCGAGACTAAAGCCGGTATGGCGAACTCCATGACGAAAAAGCTGAACGATGTATCCGTCGAAGACGACGCAATGCAAAACGCAGAGTCTGGCGCCGCGCCTGCGGCGAAGGTCGAAAAGGCCAAGGCCCGCGATCGCCGCGCGAAGGAAAAGGCGCTGCTGAAGGACGCGTTCTCGTCGAGCGCGCCCGGCACGGTCGAGGAACTCGAAGAGCGTCGCGGCAAGTTGCGCGCGCTCATCAAGCTCGGCAAGGAGCGCGGCTTCCTCACCTATGGCGAGATCAACGATCACCTTCCGGACAACTTCACGGAAACCGAGGCGATCGAAGGCATCATCAGCACGTTCAATGACATGGGCGTGGCGGTGTACGAACAGGCGCCGGATGCTGAGACCCTGCTGCTGAACGACAACGCGCCGAACGCCTCGTCCGACGACGAAGTCGAGGAGGAAGCCGAAGTTGCGCTCTCCACCGTCGATTCCGAATTCGGCCGCACCACCGACCCGGTCCGCATGTACATGCGCGAGATGGGCACGGTCGAGCTGCTGACGCGCGAAGGCGAAATCGAGATCGCGAAACGCATCGAGGATGGCCTGAAGCACATGGTCATGGCCATCTCCGCGTGCCCGACGACGATTGCCGACATCCTCGCGATGGCCGAGCGCGTGCAGAACGAAGAAGTGCGCGTCGATGAACTCGTCGACGGCCTGATCGACCCGAACGCGCAGGACACCGACGGATTCTCCGAACAGGAAGCCGAGGCGATCGAGTCCGAAGACGAGGAAACCGAGGAAGAGAGCGACGAGGAAGAGGAAGAAGAGGACGACGGCAGCGCGCAGGCCAGCGCCAACGCCGCGCAACTCGAACTCCTCAAGGCGCAGTCGCTCGAGAAGTTTGCGCTCATCAGCGAATGGTTCGACAAGATGCGCCGCGCCTACGAGAAGGAAGGCTACAAGTCGAAGGCCTATCTGAAGGCGCAGGAGGCCATCCAGACGGAGCTGATGAACATCCGCTTCACGGCGCGCACCGTCGAGCGCCTGTGCGATACGTTGCGCGCGCAGGTCGATGAGGTGCGCCAGGTCGAGCGGCAGATTCTGCACACGGTCGTCGACAAGTGCGGCATGCCGCGCGCCGAGTTCATCACGCGCTTTCCCGGCAACGAGACGGATCTGGAATGGTCCGACAAGGTCGTCGGCGAAGGGCACGAGTACAGCGCGGTGCTGGAGCGCAATATTCCGGCCATTCGCGAGCAGCAGCAGCGTCTGCTGGATCTTCAGGCGCGTGTCGTGCTGCCCTTGAAGGACCTGAAGGAAACCAACCGTCAGATGGCTGCGGGGGAGTTGAAGGCGCGTCAGGCGAAGCGCGAAATGACTGAGGCGAATCTGCGTCTCGTGATTTCCATCGCGAAGAAGTACACGAACCGCGGCCTGCAGTTCCTCGACCTGATTCAGGAAGGCAACATCGGTCTGATGAAGGCGGTGGACAAGTTCGAATATCGTCGTGGCTACAAGTTCTCGACCTACGCGACGTGGTGGATCCGTCAGGCCATCACGCGCTCGATCGCGGACCAGGCGCGCACGATCCGCATTCCGGTTCACATGATCGAGACGATCAACAAGATGAACCGCATCTCGCGGCAGATCCTGCAGGAAACCGGTCTCGAGCCGGATCCGGCGACGCTCGCCGAGAAGATGGAAATGCCGGAGGACAAGATCCGCAAGATCATGAAGATCGCGAAGGAGCCGATCTCCATGGAAACGCCGATCGGCGACGACGACGATTCGCATCTGGGCGACTTCATCGAGGATACGAACACGGTGGCGCCCTCCGATGCCGCACTTCATGCGTCGATGCGCGATGTGGTGAAGGACGTGCTCGACTCGCTGACGCCGCGGGAGGCGAAGGTGCTGCGGATGCGCTTCGGCATCGAGATGAGCACGGATCACACGCTCGAAGAGGTTGGCAAGCAGTTCGATGTGACCCGCGAGCGGATTCGCCAGATCGAGGCGAAGGCGCTGCGAAAGCTGCGGCATCCTAGCCGGTCGGATAAGTTGAAGTCGTTCTTGGAAGGGAACTGACGGGGCTTGTTTTGAGAGGCGTTGTGAGGCAAACTCGCTACCCTTCGTAGTCGCCTTGCGCAATGTTCGGAAGTGACAGAAAGCGCCGCCATCGGCGCTTTCTTTTTGCTCTCTGCGTGCAAAGGGCCGGAAGCTTAACTGGTATAAGCTGTCGACTCATAATCGACCGATAGTGGGTTCGAGCCCCACCCGGCCCACCATTCATTTCTTCGCGAAATCAAACGGTTTTCTGTAGTTTTACCCTACATATGTCGCAAACGACAAAAGTAGCCTCCGTCTATTCGGAAAATTTGAACTAAACAGCGTTACGTCGGGAAAAAATCGATAATAAATGCCTGTTTTATCGAGATTCTGGGCGCGAAAGACTGTTCCTCTGGGCACGGATCACATCGTGGTAGCCAAGCTTGAGCCCAAGCCTTGCTCTCAGGTCATTCAGAATCGTGCGCCGCGACGGGCGACCTCCGGCCGCAATGATCGAGTTGTACGAGGCGCGCCAGGCTTCATCTTGCGTGTTTTGCCGGTGTTCCACGCGCTGTCGTTGACGCGCAAGTCCTTGTCGAACCAACGTTGCATGCTGTTCGGGCGCGCGTTTACGCAGATGTCGCGGCGAAACTTGAAGATGTCGAGCCGCATCGAGCGCGCAAGCAGACGGATTTCGGCTCATAAATCCCTGGAGTTCCGCAAAAAACCGCTCATCCGGCGCTTTGTAACCATTGGCTAGTTTCAAAATGACAGGGCTCCGCTCTCTCGAGGGCCGCCGTCGAGGCGAAAGCATCACCTTGTTTCCGAGGACAACATCTAGGATAGGGCAGCCAAACGCATATGCGATATGTGCCAGATTCTGCAGACTTGCACGGGATTTTCCGTGAGTCCATCCATGAATCTGCGATTTGCTCACCCCGAGGTACCGTGCTAGTTCGGTCGCATTGCCGTTGAATAACGACTCAGCCACGTTTTTGAGAAACACGGCGAGCGAGTACTCGCACACGGGTGCTCCCTGAATATGCTTGATGTTACTAATCAAATCGGCAATCAATCTTGCAACCTCGACTTCGTGGGCGGTTGCTCGGACAGATTTTCGCCTAGATAGACTTTCCCCATTAATTCTTGAGTGACCTGGAATGGTAAACGGGAACGGCTTCGCCCCTGGGACTTCGTAGTCTGAAGCGAGACGCAATCGATGTAGTGGGCACGCTGTCACGCAATCGACGGCCCATAGTAGGCGATCGTACTTTTGGCGACCAGCTCTTTCGTCCTCCCTATAGCATGCCGGGCAAAACTTCGCTTTCGGGGCTATCAAATGAAACGGAGGAAGAAGCTCGCGCAACGGCAGCATAGTCATAACGCAAAGATCAGTACGTAGAGTAAGCCAGTTCAATGCCCCTACCCAGCGCGCCGCACGCTCTGTCACCCCGCAGATGGCATGCTCATAACACTCGTCAGCTATGTCAAAAGTGGACCACCCAGCAATGCCCCCGGTTAGCGGTGCTATGGCATGGTAAGCGACCGTCCTTGGGAGCAAACCGTGCTGCCAACATACCCTTCGGAAATAGCTGATCAAGCTCTCTTGCGTTGCCCCGTCAAAACCGTACGGGCTGAGGTCAAAGAAAAGAGAGCGGGGTGGTGCATCGATTGGCCATCCACCGGGTAGACCGCGGAGGGGAAATGAATCATTCTCGGCGCGACTCGGTTGGGGCTGGCTATTTTGCATTTCTCAGTTTCGATTTCTCGAGTTCTGCTTTCGTGGTCTTCTCATCTAGATAGGTGTTTGGGTTGGCGCCTCTTAGATATGGACATAGATTCGCCTCTCCTATGGTGGTTTCCATCGCAATGCGACGCTGAGCTTCGCGAGAAGGCATCGCGGCAAGCAAACACGCGTCGTTCCATTTGTTCCCCTCGAATGCACAAAGCCGAACAGCGGCCATTACGATATCTGCCGCAGCGCCGGGAATTCCGGAACTCGCCACGAAAAGCGTGCGAATGTACTTCTGCAAATTTACTGAACCAGCTAAGGGAATGTTTTCGCCGAACGTCATCATGAACGAAGAAAACTCTAAATAGTCTTCTTCACAGTCGTGATACCGCGGAAAATCAAGTACTACGAAGCGTCGTGAAATTTGATCGGTACATGTAGCGAGGCGCTCACACCCGAAGGCACCAATTATGATTAAGGTCATGCCTGCTCGATTTGACAAAGACTTTAAAAGGTTGCCGTAGAGTTCAGGTTTCGTCTTGGAGATCGTGAAGTGTACCCCTTCATCCAAGATTAACCGTCTAACCTTTCGATTTTTTATGGCTTGCTCGAACATGAGCCGACAATTCTTTTCGACATCGGGGGGCTCACCGGTAGTCGGGATCAGTCCGGTCACTTCTGCTGGGCATGGGGCAAGCAAAGCAGCGCACACTCGCTGATAGAATAGAATAAAGTTGAATTTGGAACTATCGGGTGCGTCAACTTCCACCAAAACTGCGGGGATGCAACTCGGATCTTCTTGTATCTCAATGCGGTGATCCGATAACGCCGACCGCAGTTGCAAACGCGCGAAAGTTGACTTGCCAACGCCCGTTGGTCCTACAACGATCACGATCCCTGAATTGGGAGTCAACACTCTCTCGATTTGAGACGATAGATTTTTTAGATTGCGATGTTCAAAGAACGATGACTTCATATACGCAGACTTCTCGTCGGGGCTACCGGCAATGGCTTGCTCGCGCGTGAGAGTATGAATCATGTTGTACCCCTACTTAGTGAGTTTATTTACACCGATGACGGCCGTCCCCAGATGTGACAGCGTTCTAAAAGGGTGCCTTGATACACGCACCGGCATAGGTCGGTGCGGCGCCAACAGCATCTGGAGTGCAGAGGTTGCCGTCATCATAGCCTCCGAGACCGAGGTAAAGAATCATAGTCAACGTCATATGGTGACGCGACGATGTGATCATCTTTGACCGAACGAGCGTTTGAATCCGCTACGATTTCGTACTGGGCCCGGGCGGCAACCCGATCGGATTCCTGATCTTTGAACATGAGCGGAAAACGAGGGTCCGCGAAGGTCAGCCCAGACGGGCCGTACACTTGGCGACTCGCTGCCGTGACGGCTGCAGTAGCCGGCAAATAGTCGTACTCGTCGAGAACACGACCTAAGAGCGACTCAAATGATTCGTAGGGCGCGTTACGCAACCTGAGCCAAACTTGATTCCATGCGTATCTCATTTCGATCTCAGTCAGCCGACGAAACTGCATCAGAAGCTTGCAGACACATCGAACCCAGTAGCCGTCTATCTGTGCCCAAACAAAGCTTGGGTCCCATACATCTAACCGAACAGGGACGCTTTGGAAGCGAAGGCTGGCTGCGCAGAACTCGTCGGCCCAGTAGTAGAGGTGACTTACTTTAATCCCGCGTTGAGGGTCGATTTCACGGGTGCCACCATGGGCGACTGGTACGCAAGTCGCTATATATAGCTCTGCGTCGTAGTCCTGCATACGACTCAATCGAACACCGGTTTCAAGAAACCGGCGCTCCATAAATTCATTTGGTGTGTGATCGTGAGCTGGGTGATGATGATTGTTGTAGTCTTGGAAAAAGAAATCCTCGAGTCCCTCGTGAAGTTGAACAAACGATGGTTGATCCGCGCGTTTTGGATCGACTGATTTGGTCACCGTGCGAACGTGCTTGAGCGCCTTTGTATTTCCCGGAAGGTTGTGAAAAAACCGTGAATCCGTTGTACCGAATAGGCGCTCACACACGCTCCCGAACCTTGACTCATGTGCTGGACGGTATCGAAGTCGTATGTCATATCTGTCACACAGGCGCTGAAACGCGGAAGAGTGGAACTCCTTACCGTTATCGGTGATTATGTACTGCGGTAGTCGATGATATCGCTGCACGATAGCTCGAATTATCATCATGCAGCTAGTTGTGCTGGGCGCATGTGCTGACAAATAAAACGAAAGTTCAGCGCGCGATTCAGCGTCCATTGCGATCGTTAATTGCGGTCGCAAGTGATAAATTCTTCCACCGAAGCCAACCTCACGAATCAGCATGTCCACTTTGGTGTGGTCAATGTGGACATACTGGAAAGGGTAATCGCCGTGTGGACTCTCTTCTCGGCGCAGATACCAAGTGATAGGGGTTTCTTTGTTATACGCGGCACGTTCGCCCTCCCGATCTTTGACGCTTTTGAGATTCGCCGAGCGCTGCCGAAACGTTTTGTCGGATACGGCGGGAATGCCTCTCTTCTCGCTAAGTTTTTTGTATTGCCCGTACGAACAACTATCAAGCTGATCTGTAGAATTGTTTGCGGCCTTATTTACTTCTTTAATTAGCGCGAGTTGTTGAGGCAGTATTTGGCATCGGCCGCCCGATGGGGGTTTATCAAGTAATGCCTTCATTTTTTCGGACCGAGACTCTCCGGCCTCCCTTACCGCTTTCTTCTTCCGTTGCAGCGTGCGAATCGAATAAGTTGTTTCGATCGGGCCGACTTTGCATTGGTCAATCAGAGACATCCACCAATTGGCCTTCGCGATACGCTTTTCATCTAGATACGGTATCTTAGAGAGTATTTCACTGATCCACATCTGATCCGATACAAAGGTGATCTCTCGTCGCCAAATGCACCTTTCGAATTCTCGTTGCGTCATCCACGCAGTCAGTGAACCTGTCCTATCGCTGTAGAGTACTTTTCCGGTTGGCATCCCTGCGACGACGAATACCACGGGATTGCCTTGAAAGCTGAATTCGGTCCCCGGGCGAACCTTGAACGTAACGAGATCGGTGACACTTTTTGGCGCAGGCCTGCTGTCGATGTAATCGCGCAACTGTGACGAGGATGCGCAGACCACAACGGTGGCTGGGTTTGCCAAGGCGTCGTGCTCTAAGTCCACGTGGAGCATTCCGTGCGCGATGGCATTGAGTACGTCGTCCACTCGGAAACTGTCGGGTGGGGTCGGGGCCAAGACATACTCACTCCACGTAGTATTTCGCTTTATTGCATGGGCGCAGAGCGCCTCTAATGTGATAGGGCAGAATCGGTGCGCTAACCGTGCAATAGCAGCCCAAACGTCGGGCCTCAGCGGCGCGACTTGCCCGAACAAATACGGCGTAAGGAAGTCGATATTGCCGATGAAGATAGGATTGTTCTCTTGTGCCGATCGGAGGCAATACGTAATTCCTATCTCGGCGAAGAAATCCTCGCGTCTAGGGTATCTCCAAGTTCCATCCTGACAGAAAATCTCATCGGGGTACTTCTCCTGAAGCCCGAGCAGCCCCGCCGGGGTCTTCCATTCGTCAAGCAGGGGGTCTAGAACGTTGTCCCGTGCTAACAAACGAAGGATGTCCGGAGTGTATGGGAGCCGGTGGATGTAGGAAAACGTAGTGCCATCCTGTCGTCTTCGAATGACTGGAGTAGGAATAGCAACCTTTGCAGGCTGAGGATAGTACTCGATGGTGTTGGGATCGTTTTCATACCGAAGAATGGCACCAAATTCGGGGCGCGCGCTTTCAGTTTCCACCCAGCGATTCATCTTTCGGGAATGCATGCCAGTGACGATGTTTCCACCGCGTGACTGTACTTGGCGTGTTGGATAGGTTCGTCGACTCTCGAGTATGTAGTCCTGTCCAGCCTTCGGAATGCCGCTAGCGTTGAGTCGTTCCGCCAGCTCGGGTTCGCTTAATAGTGGGTTCGGTGGCCCAAATGTCAAGTCTTCCACCGACCGTCGTTCGAGTCGCTGCCACTCTGACGAAGGTGGCGCCGATGTTGGCAAGAAGATGCTCATGACCGTACTCCTTCCGAGAAAACTGCCTCCGAGTCATTGCATCATCAACAAAATCCGGCAGCAGCTTTCCGTCAGTCTAGGTCAAATTTAAGATAACGGCAAAAAATATTTTAGTATAGCTAACAATGATAGAAAGCGCAAGTCAGCAGATACTATAGTGTGAAATGCCAATTTTTAAGGCGTACCGTTATCAAAAAAATTGGTAGTAGTGTTAAGTGAATATTCATAAAGAGGCTCGCGAAGATCAGTGTTGTTTTAGGAGCGTCGAGAGCGCATGCAGTGCTCGTTCATCGCCGAGACCAGTGACTGGATCTACGAAGAAGCAGTTCGAACGGACTTGACAGGGGTAGCGCGCGCCAGCGTGATCCAAGAGAACAAATGGTTGGGAGTCTGATTGCGCGGCTTGCGATGCGAGCAACGTACGATTCGGAAATTCGTTGCACTTGCTGGAGTGCGGGATCGTCGAGGCCGACACGCGTTGAGCCACGTCGCTAGGCAACAGCGCGATAGTCTCACGGATCCCTGTGTGATAGGTCCACCATGTGTTGAGAGTTATCTCGAGATCGGGAATTGTCGCAATAACACTCGCTAGCGCACCGACGTTCTCGAAGAGGTGATGCCCTCTAAAATTCAGCTCTGGGCTGAGCCCAGCGATGAATCGTACTGTGGCGGGATGGAGTACGCCTTCGAAATTGAGATAGAGCATCATTGAATGCGCTCCAACCCCGCGAATTCAAACCGTACGCTTGAGGTTGACGACACGGTCCATCGCACCGTGCGCCTGCTGCCGAAAAGTTCTGTCGATGGTCCTCATCGCTTTCCAGTTTTGGCTCACGAGTGCTGGCGGGGCGAACGAAAACCTCCGAGGCAAGCCGGATCGCTGAAGTAAAATATGAGATTTTTATCTAATCTCAGCGCGATTTCGAGCCGCGCACCCGGGAGCTATCTGTCGTCATAGCGTGAATATTTTCACGTGAATGATAGCGATATCCCCGGGGGAAAACAAGGGATTTCGGTGGAGAGCAACGATACAGAGTGGGCGAAGCTGGTCTCACGAGCGATTCGGGGCCTTTTGGTTCGCAAAGGAGTGAGCGTGCGGCGACTCGCGGCGGAGTTGGCGCGCCTCGGAACGGCTGAATCCACGCGTTCGTTGGAAGGGAAGTTGCATCGAGGAACGTTCCGCCTCGGCTTTTTCCTGCAAGTGATCGACGCCTTGCAAGCAGATCGCCCTCTGCACTGGTGCGAATCGATGCGCTGCACTGGAGACTGGGACGCCCGCGCCGCGCGTCTGCTCCTCAGTGAAATAGAGGCGCGACCATGGTTGAGCTGGGCTGAGGTATCCCGTCGCCTCGCATATATCGACGAGAACTGGGACTCGCACGAACTCGCGGTCGCGGTATCTTCCGGTGATTTCGCTGCGACTTTGTTTTTCCAGTGTGCGGTTGTCTGCTCCTTCCAAGGGGTGGATATATTCGTCGACCAGTCGGACCTTTACGAGGCGGCGCGCAAGGGTGCCGCAGATGTGCGCCGCAGAGCGCAAGGGGGTGCAGAGTCGGATGTGACTTGATTTGTCCCAAAAATTGGATTAGCCTGCTTATGTCACGTGAAAATATTCACGCCGTTGAGCGCCCAAAAATATCTGGACAATGGTCCGTTGGACGCGGTTCAGATTGGGACAACAAGGCCGCCTGGTGATTTGCCATGACGAAGATCCTCTCAGAGGCCCAAGAATGACGACAGCTGACGAGCGCACTCAGGCGGTCTTGGCGACCCGAGACTTCCTTCGCTTGCTCGCGGATGCGGAGGAGGTGACGATTCCCGGGTTGGTCCAGTCCGTTGCCTTTGGACTTCTTCGAGCTTATCCGACCTCCTGGGACCTTGCTGTGTCCGCGTCCGTTCTGCCAGGGATATGGGCACCGCCGCGAAATCCCTAGAAGCGTTGAGCGCCGACTCCCGGTAACTTCTTCGGGGGCGGCTCGACGTGCTCTTGATGGGAAGGGATATCGAGGGCTGAAATCCGTCCTGTGCATTCCAGCATGCCATCGTCAGCCCAGTAGACCGACTTCGCAATGGCAAACCTTGGACGACAGGCAAGGCTCCAGGCACCGCCTCAACGCCGATCCGATGCTGCGAGGAGCAGAATTTGGGGCAGCGACTCGATAAGGAGCGACGATGCCACGGTCCTCACGGAACGCGAGCGACGATCCGACGCTCAACGATGCCCAACTGGAGTACGCATTCCGCTGCGCTACCGTGGCTATGATCCTAGTCGATCCCGCAGGGGCTGAATCTCTTTTAGAGATTCCCGACGAGGAACTGGGCCGGCTTTTTAAGATCTGTCTCGCGCGGACCATCGGTCGGGCTAGCGTGTTTAATTTGGATCTTCCTTCGATTCGTGAGCAAGACGAGCAGCCACGTGGTTCCAACGAACGGGCCACAAACCGAAGAGGAGCGGCACGGTACACCCCTGTCACCGAAGGCAAGTTGCTCCGTCCTGAACTTTTCTGTGATGCCATGAGTATCACAGAGACGCGGCTGGCCAAGGACGTCGCCTCTGGGCGCGTGTTCAGCGTTGATGTCAAAGCCGACCAGTACTATCCGGCGTTTTTCCTTGCAAGCGAGCTTGACCGCAAGCAAGTCGCAAGAGTGGTGCGACGTCTGGACGGTTTGACCGGCTGGGCCAAATGGAAATTTTTCACGGAGCCGAAGGCGCAGCTCGCCAATGTGACGCCACTTCAAGCGCTCATGAACGGGGAAATAAGGCAGATCCTGCAGACTGCAGATTTTTTTGTAGCGCGAGCGACGAAGCTTGCGAAGGGTAAGGAATTGAACAGCCGAAATTCGTGAAATCATGAAAGATATTTGGATGTTCGCTCTGAACAACCTGCCTCTGCTGTATGTGCCAGCGCTTGGCTTCATACTCAGCTTGGTTATCCTACGCATCAAAAAGAGGTATATAAACGAAGGGGTTTTTTTGGGACGCTCCGCCCCAGTGCGCTGCGACAAACTCGCTCCTAATTCGATGGAGCAGAAAGAAATGTCTTCAGAAGGCCAGCTCGATCTCTCTGTTGCCATTAGCACGATTCAAGAACTTTCCTTAGCAGAAGGTGAGCTAAGATATACCTACTGGCAGAGAGTCGGACAGCTCCTTCAGCGAGCAGACGGGATGCAAGCGCAGATCGATTCGCTCAGCAGAGAGCTGGAACTGTGTCGCGCGGGCCTCCGCAAGACTGATTGAAACGGAGGTTACACCTTCACGCCCATCCAGCGGCCCTGCGATATGGCAGTCCAGGAGATGCGACATGAACATCAACGAGGCCGCAAAGTACCTCTTCTTGAGCCTCCCTAATGTGAGACGCCTGCTTGAACGTGGTGACATAACTGGCACGCTCACTGAGCAAGGGGGATATGTCATCGATGATGCATCGGTTGAGAAATATGCGAAGGAAAGGAAGAGCGCTGCCCGCGGGTATTTCGACTCACAAACCGAAGACAACGATCCTCTCGGACTATGAGTCCTGAACTCGCTATCCCACCGCAACGAGGAGAAATTCTTGGCACGAGACACACGGCTGAGAGCGTTGCTTGACCGTACTACCCCTCTTACTAGCCTTGACTGTCGACCCACGCGCGACACCACGAGAGTCCTGTCAATTCTGCTTCATCATCATTATCGAAAGCACCAAGGATTCCGGACGCCTCCACGACTTTAGTGTCTCGCATGATTGTGCCGCTTCCCGCGAACCGTTTCGTTGCAGGATGTCTTCCCGCTGCAGGATGGAGTGACCAAACAGCGTATATCCTCGATATTTCTCAGTTTGCATCTACTGACCTCTGACGGCCCTCACACCGCTTCCATCAATAATTGCATCAACTCGAGCGGCTCGACAAGTATTTACTGATCGAAGCGGCGGGCGTCGAGATTGGCCAACATCCGGTGGATGAGATTTCCTGCAGGCACACTGGCGCTGTTGGGCTTGTTTCGAAGCAATGTCCTGCACGAGGATGAGCGGTAGAGAACCCGTGAAGGTGCACGTAAGCACTCAGCTCGAATAGCGACGTGAGGTTTCAGCCGCTGATCTACGGCCAGGCAGGCCCCTCGTGCAGCTCCGCAGAGACTGGAGACTGTTGGGAGCTGCGTCGCGAATGGGTGCAGAAGCTGGATAACCGCTGACAACCCTAGCTCGCGAGTCGACCACCGACCGTCATCTCGAGTTGTCAATCAGGGCGCCGGTTTCGCAGCGGGTCTGAAACCGGCCTAGTGGAGGTGGGATCTGCAGCTTCCCGCCCGGACTGCTTGGCTCTGAGACGAAGGCCAAAGCGCTCGAAGTACCGCAGCGCATTCGCGACAACGCGTATTGTTACAAAAGAGTTGATCTTCACGAATTCCAGAAAAGGCTCGTCGAGCGAAGGTGTTCTCGTGAACGCACTGGGCATCCATAGCCGTGGCCCATGAGGCTGCGTTGACAATCTCTGCACTCCGCTGTTATACAGTTGTAGTCACGCGTCGGCCGAGCACGAGCCGCCCGACGAAAGTGCCGCCTCTTCCGACTGAAGAGCTTCGGTGGTGACCTTCAGCATGGACGGGCGTGACCGGAGGCGTGCTGCTGAAATCGGACTACCACGGGGTAGAGTTGAAAGAGTCCGGACGGTGTCGAAGATAGAACCGTTACTCGAAAGTCTGTCGGAGCTATTGCGCCCAGCAATGGCGGAAGGGGCGCTTGCGTTAGCTGGCGGGGGCCCCGGTATTCCCTTCTTAATTCAAAGTAAGCATATGTTCACTGTTGTATAAGCAGTGAGCATGTGTTTTCTATTCCAGAAGCGATACAACTCACTCGAAGGTATGCGCCATTTTTGCGAGCATATGCTGTTGTAGTCGGTTGCGATGTCTGATTGCCTGTGGAGTTTCAGGGCCGCTTCGCGGCTGGCAGCCAAGGAAGTGATTTTGTTGGCGCGACGATCTGTGTTCAGCGTTGCCCGCGAGAAGCCCTCTCTGGAGAATCGGGTTCTAGTAGGCTACGGATCAGAGTTTTTTCGATGATCGCTACGAGGCTCGACGATCACTATCGATGCGACAGGCCCTAGGGAGCTACGAAGTGCGTCGGGCGGGTATTCGTTTCCTGGTCAGCCGTCGCTTAGCGATTCCGCTAGGCGGAGTTTAATTTTGTTGCGCAGAGAGCTCCCACTGGCGGCGTAAGTGCTTTACGTTGCCGGTTATGAGGAGCCGGCGAGCGGCTGAACTGTGGCTCGAATGCTGATCCGCGGTCGGCGGCATACCTGTGTCTCTGTAGGCAAATTTCGGCGCAAACGCCTTATCGAGACGTGTCGGGTTGATCGCGCCTTAGTCAACGTTCAGTGGGCAGGTCGCGCCTCCCCTGGCTTCGGCCTCGAAGCGAGGTCTTGCGCCAACTGAGTGACGTGTTCAGTGCTGGTTCGATAGCAGCGGCGGCTCTCCTGAGGCGTCATCAACCGAACATTCTTGCGAGCTCGCAAGCAGCCTGTGTGTCGAGAAACGCATGTAGTCGCTCGAAACTGCTTAGCGACGAAGCTTAAAAACTTTCGTTCGGATTGGTTGGACTCGTGAGCTCGCAAAAGCCATTGATCAGAAGAAATGGCCGCGGTATAATGTGCACCTAGCTTTCCATCATCTGCGCCTGCTCATAACGGGCAAGCGCAGAGATTCCGAGGACTTTGTCCCGGTGCTGAAACAGTCGCTGCAATGGCGCTGTTTCCTTTGATCTTCGTGCCGCGTGGCGTGGGTAGTCGCGTCTGCACGATCCTGAAGCATGTCGGCTTCGGGAGGTCCTTCGTCCCCTGTGGCGGAGAAGCATCGGGTCTGCGGCATTCGTGCCGTAGAAAAGCTCAATTGGAATCAAAGGAACAACGTGTTGGAAGCCACCTTCGCCCTCAATGTCGACTCATTCCTCGCAGTCGTAAACATCACAAAGCTCGGGCAATTCAGAACGTCGACGCTCACCGACGGGCTGCCTTCGGACTTTCCCATGCTAGGCTGGCCAGTCCCCGAAGAAGACGCACACTACATCGCACGCGACGGCGATCCAAGGTGCAGCGTGGGGTTCGGCTGCATCCCTCGACCGGGGCCCCCTGATGACCATGCGCCTGAAAGTCAACGGTACGCAAATCTACTCGGTGACCGACCTGACCGACCCAGAGGTTTGGGCGGCATACGACGAGTGGAAGCGTGCTGGCCGGCTGCCAATAACGTTCGATTTCGAAAAACAAAACGAGAGCGAGTGTGGATTTAGCGTGGTAGGCGTATCTTCGAAGCGGTCAAGCATGAAAGAGCTGCGCGTTCTCGCCGGAAGGCCAGTGAGTCACCATGTCTGGAAGACCATGGTTACCCTATCTGCCAGTGGAACCCTGCAGCGAAGTGCGACGACTGACATACCGGGCGTACAACTGCAACGCGTGCTGGTCAAAATCCTGGCTAAGACGCGACTGCAGTCATTCGTGGAAGGGCGCCTACCCGAGCACAAGCCCAAATTCCCGACTGCATCATTCGGACTGCAAAAAATGTTGACTTGTAGTCCGATTATGACGCACGGCTGAAATGGCCGCGCCTGACAACCTCGCCCAACGACCTACTGCGTTGGTCTACTGGGGTGCGATTCGATTTTTCAAACGTTTGTCCACCTGGGAACGGTGTGGGTATGAGTTGGCGTGGGCATCAACAGCAATACGTTCAATGTGTTAAGTCCCGCGCTACCTCCGTCGGACCTTCATGCGTCCGGTTTCGAACTATACGGAGACGTGGATTCTCGGATGCGATTTAGAGCATCGGTCGACCCGCCTGTCACATATGCGCGTGCGGGTCGAAAACGTTCGGCACCAATCTTTGAATAGTGGAGATTTTCATGAAAGGTAACAACGCATTCGCTTCAAATAAACGTGCTGTCGCACTTGGCCGACTCAAGACGCTTCACTCGTTGAGCCCTCGTCCTGACATGGCTGCCGGATTTCCTGACGACATGCCATTCCTGACATTTCCGCTGACGGAAAGTGAAGGACGATGCGTTCCTAAGGATGCTCGGAGAGCCAATTTCGGGCTTGGTCATATAGAGCTTGAAGACCGGGTTCTAATGACGATGCGGCTTCAATTCGAGGGGACTCAGCTTTACTGGATTGCCGAGATGACCGACCCGGAGCTGTGGGCAGCCATCGATATGTGGCGGAAATATAAGCAAGTGTTGTTCGGATTGAATATAAAGGAGGGCAGCGAGTGGCATACCTTATACGTTGGGATAGATTTCAGGAACGAGCGGCTCAAGGACGAGATATTCCGCGCCGGCCCGCAGAGGGTTGCTTCTGCTCATGATTGGCATGAGATGGCAAGCCTCGTCACTGGGTTGATTCAGAGGCGAGCGACTACAGACATTCCGGGCGTCCCGCTGAAGCATGCCTTCGCGAGCGCTCTTCTGACTGAGCAATACGAGGATGTGGCGAGAGAAGAGCCGCTGGTGAAGAGCTGGTGACTGTTCGGGCCGGTCAGTGGACTTCCACTCTCGGCTGAGTGATATATCGAACTCTTAGATGCGCGACCATTTTGGACGCGCATCTTTTTTCCAGGAGCGTCGTTTTGCGAGGAGAGAACCTAAGATGGCAATTTCTAAATCTTATACGCCGCTTGCTGAGGACGAGATCAGCGGTGTCGCGGAGTTTCTCCACTCCTTCGGCCGTCCAGCAATGCACATCGAGACAATAGACGGCTATTTGCCGTAATCAACGCTCCGCTCTGCGTCACTGGAATACCATTAGTTCGAAGCTACAGCGTACGCTATTTCAGCCAACTGTGTACCTACCCGTGCTACGCAGGTGGCAGGATGGCGTCGCTCGGGCGAATGATTGGGCCCATGGCTTCATGCTAGCCGTACACATGCGGCCAGACAGCTGGAGCTAACTTATCAACGATGAGGATCAAGGTGGAGCGATGGTGTCAATCATGATGTTGCATCATTAGCACGACCCGGACCCCGCAATGCGGCCCACTCCGATAAGCAACGAACAGCGCGCAGAAGTGATGCAGATGATGAGCACGGGGTTGGCCCATATCTATCGCTACTTCGCGCAACGCCTGCGTCCGTCGACGGGCATGATCATACGCACATCGACGCGTAAGAAAGAACTGAAAATCGGACGCAACGAATACTGTTCGTGCGGCAGTGGGGCGGTGGCACGACACTGCTGCCGGGTACGAACCAGACCGGCGCGATGGTCGGTCTCCGGCATTTCTTTTAACGGATTAAGATCGTTTAATCATCGCGATCCGTGACCTGGCCCTGTTCATCGAGAACGGATGTCACGTGAAGTGCGTCCGCATTGTCCGAGCCGACTACATGCGGCCGTCTCAGACCGAACCGAATCGCCGTCAGTAGCGTGGACCCGCTCGCGACCTCGTGACGGAGATTCGGTCGTTCAACTCGGGCACGTCGGATGACGTCTCACTTCCGGGTTCGGCCAATTTCTGCCGTTCGCCATCACTGTAACTCGGCCATTTGAGAGGCCGCTTCTCTCCAACAGCGGACCTTCATGGTCGGCTGTTGTCAGGCCGGTCACCAGTGCCTACGGAAGTTCGGAATGTATCGAACACGTTGATTAGACGGTTTGCTTAAGTTGCTCAGGTAACTCAGCAGAACGAGCCTTCGTTGAACAAGTTTCGTTCAGCGGACTGCACTGCCCGAGAGACCGCGACTGAAGGTGCGGGTGAAGGAAGTGACGCAGTTCACGATATGTGTAGATCTCAAGTTGGCGTAGGGCAGCGATCTTGTCCTTTACGTCGTCTTCGGCAGCGTCGAATCGCTGGTGCACGAGCTGGATCTGCTCAGGGTAGTGTTCGTACCGTTCGGCGTCAATCGAGTAGCCCTTCCGTGATCAACCAACCGAAAATAAAGCCCCCATGCGGTTGCGACGCCGCTGAAAGCGATCAATATGTCGGACGGGAAGTTTCCCTGTCTGCTACTGAGCAAGATCCATAAGCCAGCCAGAATTAGGGGGACAACAAAGATGAATGTGGCGATGTTCCCTCCCAAAATTACGCGGCGAGCCATATTGCCTTGCCTTCCGCTTCCCGGCTTCAGGCTCAGTCGGATGTAAATTTCCCGAACTCCGATCCGACCTTGCGACAGACGTTCGAGTCGTTCCCGACGATCGTCGGTCATCGGTGTATCAGCCGAGACGCGATTCAATTGCCAAGCGCTTTGGCCCCACGTATGGACATCGTTGCGATCGTCGGCACGCCATCGGATGGCTTCAGTGAAGCTCCGCGCCGAAAGATTCTTTGCTGTATCGTCAATGAGAGCTCTGAGCGCATTGTCGCGCAAGGATCGATATTTTTCGAGCTTGGCATCATCACTCACAGCGCCAGTTGCAGTATGCATGTCATCGATCAAATATTGGAACTAAAACTGCCTCAGTCGCTCCGCCCACAGACGGTCCGACAGCCAGCTAGCTCTTCCACTGTAGCCGATGAGATGCAAGAGTCCATCGATCCTTTGACCAAGACGATGCCACACCTAACTACGACGACTGCGCTCTGAACGACACTGGCCGGGAACAACGGAGCGAATACAAGCAAAGAAGCTTCAATGGCACTCAGAAACGCGCTCGTCACGCCATAGCGACGAACTTTCGTCTTTATCTGGTTCGCCGAAATCGTGTGTCTTTCGAATTCTTTATGGAGTGCTGGCCAGTCAACGACGCGAAACGCTCGTGGCGAGCTCTCGGCGACGGCGCATTGTGCCTGTTTAGTCAGCAGCAGGTCGTCGTTGCCCCAGTTCGCCAAAGGATTGGAAGGCGAAATGTCAGATCGATGCATCTCAGAAGTGTCATCAGCCATGGTTGCGCTCCCGAACGGGTTGCAGGTCTCTAGGACCGTCGAAATCGAAGAAGATGATTAATTTACGGTCTTACCATCCTTTAGCCTGAGGAACGAGGTATCGTAGCCTTCCACTGGCTTCTTATTTTCCATCCTGATAATTAGGATCTTGTCGATCTTTAAAAGAAAATTGTGCATCTCGACCGTTGCTTCCCAATCGATAGGGTAGGTTTCGCCCGTATCGAATATGACCTCAATCCTTCGGCGATCGACGTGGTAACCAACCCAAAGTGGCACTCCCGCGAACGGCTGGTCATGCACCAGACACATTTTTCCCCGAGCGTTTACGACAAGTCCGATGTTCATCGATGTAGGAGTCAGCCCGGTGTCGGTTGGCTTCAGCTTGCGTTTGGCTGCCAGTCGTTTCAGTGCTGCGCGAACTTTCGGCTTCAAAGCTGGACGATTCAATTCTCGGCCGGCTTCGCTGTCTAACCAGGTCAATGCGTGCCGCAACTCCGAGTCGAATCCGAATTGTTCTGCAAGCTTAATGGCGGGCAGCAGGTGTCGGTCACTGTCGATTGGTAGACCAAACCGCGTCGCTAGGGAAATCAGTGACCGGATGACGCCTGAGTTAGCCGCGGCGTCCAGAGCGGTCCGTCCCTCGTGATCAAGTTGATTGACGTCCGCATTCATTTCCGCGAGCAAATCGATCACCCGTTGCTGTCCGTAGACGACCGCTGCCATCAGCGCGGTTTGTCCTTGAGCATCAGCGCTGGAAATGGATGTCAGGCTCGCGAGACGGAGCAGTATCGCCACATTGCCGTGCTGAGCTGCCTGCACGATAGGGAGCTTACCGCTCGAGTCGGCAAGCGCCGGATCTGCGCCGTGCAGCAGCAGCAGATCAAGCAGCCTCTCATCTCCATTGGTGGCGACCTGAATGAGCGCCGTGTTAAGCCATTCTCGCGTTCGACTGCTCGCTCCATTCAGGATGAGCTCGGCGATGTCCAAGTGGCCTTGTTCGATCGCAGCGAGGCCGATACCGCCTTGCATGGCGTCGCTAAGATCGAGCGCGCCGAATTTATCGAGCAGCACTCGGACAACTTCTATATGCTCGCCTTTCACCGCCAGCATGAGCGGAGATTGCTCGAGGTCGTCGTCGAACAAAACCCTCCCTCCCCGCGCCAAAATAGTGGACGCCACTGCCGGAAGGCCCCATCTGGCTGCGAGCTGCAAAGCGGAATCGAATGCCTCCTTCCCCTCTACCGAAGCTCCCGACACACATTCTGCAAGCAGCATGGCCAAGTGGTCATTCCACTCACTTTCGCCCGGAAGCGGAACGTCCAATTGAAATTCACTGTCAGATGGCGCATCGTTCTTGACCGTTTCGATTAGTTGCTGCGCGAGCGTCTCGATTCCAATTGCTGCCGGACCCCTTGGAAGTTCCAGCAACAACTCCGCCGCTGAACGCGCAATGAGCAGCTGGCGTGGTGCCAGCGCCTGCTTCAGTGCCCGGCCAGCCACCTCACGGGCCAAATGCAATTGCCCAAGTCCCCCGTGGGCCCTGGCAGCTTCGATGTCGACCCAGGGACGGTAAAATGAGTGCTCGTGCAATTGAGGCAAGATGACAGGGATATTGTTCAAAGCGTCTTGATGCTTCCCCAAACCGTTAAGTGATTCGAGGACGGTTACCATCCAGCCGCCGTCTGCTTCTTTCTGCGAGCGCCGCGCGGCGTCGTCACCAAGGATTTGGGCTAGCTCGAGCATGCGCAGCCACTCCTCGGTGGTGCGCCGTTTCCTGGGTATTAGCCTCAGCTGTTCCCAATCCAGAAATGCCCTCCGGACGGCTAGATCCATGGGTAATATCGGGGCCGCCTTGTCCGTCGCATTCAGAAACCGATCTGCGATGCCTGCATCAACCCGAGACCACAGTCTCGCAGAGCAAAGCGAAACCCAGCGCCATTCCTGAATCCAAACTGCGAGCTCATTCAGGCTCCTCGGCCGATACCGAATCCAATCGCGTAACAGCTGCCATGCCTCCCGCTGCTTTCCTTGGCCGCGCAGCACTTCTGCAAGCGCAGTTTTAAGAATGAGTTTGTCGACAGAGTCCGAATCCGATGGCGATCCGGGGACCATCGATCCGAACACAGATGATTCAGGAAGACTCGAGTTCGCGATCCCGGAGCGCAACACGCGCTCGGCGTCCGCCAAGGACCCGACGTTTACATAGATAGCAGCCTCGCGACTGACAAGGGCGGCCAGCGGGAGAGCACCCTTGCCAAGCGCACAAAGGTCTTCGGCGATCTCCCACTCACGCAATGCAATGCAGGCGTCGATCGCGAGCGGAAGAAATCCTGTGAACCGCTCCGTGCCCAGTACTGCTTTGCATTGCTCGCGGCGGTCGGGCTGCACGAACTGCCACAGCAGGTTGAAAAGCATGCGCCATTCGCCGAAGTTCGATAGCGTTTTCCCGTCCTCCAGGTGACCGCTCATTACTTTGTCCGCGCCCGCAAAATCACCGTTCTCGCTATAAATTTCCACGGCCCGGACGTAGGGGATGGCCTGAGGGCCGGTTTTTGGCCGGAACAAGGATGGCCGCATCGAAAGGTGAAGTTGCGCGGCGGTCTCTACCAACCCTGAGACGATGTTGCGGAAGCTCTCGCGGATCACCGGATGCGCCGTGTACTCTGTCCGGGACAAAGTCGGAACAGCCTGCAGAATGCCTTCCCTCGTCAGTTTATCTAGACGTTCCGAAAAATTCGTCGCCGACAAAAGCCGCTTTGACTTCCCTTGCGCCTGTCCCACGAGCACTTGCCTTAGCCAATCCGCGGGAGCCCCGTCCGGAAACACTGTCACCGAGGCGATCAGTTCTATGTCCGCCTCGTCGATCGTCTTTCGGTAATAAGCCAGCAATCTTCCCAACTTCGCGTCGAGGCTTCCCGGCTCCGAAAGTTCGGCTTTACGCATCACTATTACTGCTGCGTTCGTACGGATAGTCTTGACACGCTGGACACTATTAGCGAAAACCATTAGCCCCAATGGATGTCCGTTGAGTTCGGTCACAACTTGCCGCAAAAGGGGCGTAGGCGCCTGTACCTTTCGCTGCAGCATTTGCACGCCGTCATCCAACGACAAGCCCGGCAGTTCGATCGGCTGGTAACGCCCGCCGCGAAAGGGGGAGAGGTCACGCAAATGCAGGCGGCTGGTTACGAGCACGGTCGAACGAACGTCGCTCTCGTTGCACAACCACAGCAGCAAGGTTCGTACGCCACCTTGCTGCAGCGCTCCCGCGTCCGCGGTCATGCTCGACGATTGAATCACTTCTACGCCGTCCAGCAGCAACAGAACGGCGCGGCGGTGCAGCACGTCCAGAAGCCAAGGCTCGATCCCCTCGGCCGGGCGGTATTCACAAAGTTTGTCGCTAACGAATACGCTAAGTTCATGCATGAACTCAGTCTGGCTTCGTCCGCCGTAAAAGGTGAACTGGAAGACGGCTTCAAATGGCGTCGGTTTCTTGGTGAATAGGTCCTCGATCGCCCTTAACGCTAGGCAGGTTTTACCAGCCCCACCGATCTGGCAGAGCGCCACAACGCCGACAGCCGGGTGCGATATCGCTTCGATGAGAAGTCCTCGCTCGGTGGTGCGGCCCTCGAAGCCATCGATCGGCGGGAAAGCGCCCACCGACTTCCGAAATAGAGGTGGATCTACAGATTCGGCGCGGTTCGGTAACTCGCGGGCAGAGGGGGATGTCGATACAACTGTGCGCTTATGCTGCTCTGCAAGGTTGCGGCGGACGAGTTCCGAGAATGCGGCCAGCCGACGATCTCGCTCCGTCCTTTTGCGCAACTCGAAAATATTGGGTTGCCGTACCGCCTTTTGTTCACGGTGATCGAGGCCAGGGAAACGGTCACTGGTTTGCTTCTTGAGATCAAAATCAGGCCACTGTCCGTCGACTTGCGGCAGTGGGATCTCCGCCGCCGCAGCGGAAACCACACCGACCTGAAGGACGTACAGAGGCATCCCCTGCGCCACATGACGCCAAGCTAGAAAGGGCAGCTCCGTAGCTGCGCAAATCGCCGAGTTCAGGTAATCCTGGCTTAGAAGAACGATCGCCGCCCGGCATCGCCAGAGTTGCGAAGCCAGTTCGACGGGAAATTGCGTTCCCGTTGCCGTGCCTCGTTCGAGGGACGCGAAGCTCCAAGGTCGATACGGCTCAAGCGTGCTCGGACAGGAAAGCGTCGCCAACTCGGGGCCGAGGAAGCGTTCGAGTTGAAAGCGCCAACTCTCGTCCTTCGTGCAATAAGAGATGAAGACCGTAGGGCTACTGCCTTGAACCCAATCTTGTTCGAGCGCAACGTGCAACCATTCGGCCGCACCTACTTGTAGGCCGAGCCTGGCATAAAGCGGAATCTCCCTATCGCCGTCGCCTGGCGAGGTTGCTAAGTACCGGTCCTCTTCCATGGGTCTCGGCTCGCTCCCGCGGTTGGTGGGTATCTTTGTTCATACTTTTTAGGAACGATCTACCTCATCAGATAGGCAATAGGTCTCGTTCGTCTACATACGCCATCATATTAAACTCGCTGCCGGTGTTACCAATGCACGCGTCAATCACGCGGCCGCTGTGCGAGCACGTCGGGCCCAAACCGACGCAACTAGTGCGGAGATCCATCGAAAGCGTTGATTCCTTCCGATGTCGTGACGTCGACCGTTCCGTCGTTACGAATCATTCCTGTTGCTGTTGCTCCAGGACGGAACTTCTCGCGGTCGGGCTCGCGGCCAATTATCAACTACGCCAACGCAAGCCGCTTAAAATCAGCATAGTCGGGCCCGCTCGGCATCGGTCGCGATTTTCAAGAGTGAGACCACGTGGTGCGTGCGGCAGGCTCTACAGTTTTGAAACGACCACACGCTGGTAGCTGTCTACTACCAACTTTTTTGAACTAAATTCAACGTTGAATGAATCTCGACAGCAGAGCCACGGACGACTCTTGAAGCGTGGAAGTTACCGTTCGTCTAGTGATGCAGATGGCGGCCGGAGAGGGTCGGCAAGCGAAGCTCGCCGGTCAGCGCGTTCAGCGGCGAGCCGCGCACCCGACGAATATCGGGGATCGGGCCAGTTCCTGCCATTCGCCTGCGTCAAGGAGCGGCCATTCGAACGGCTGGTACATTCCGAAATCCGCCTGACGTTCTATACGTGGATATCGACCATTGCCGACGTTCAGGTTACGATGTTCGCGAGGCAGCTTCTCCTTAGTTTCCTGCCGTTAGATTTTCGTCGCCGGAGGTTTGCCACTGCGATGCGAGGACAGGGAAAACACCTTTGGCCAAAAGTCTGTCAGGAAGTCGCGCGGGTACGCATTAGCAGACTCACGCAATGATTCGAAGCTTGCTTCTGTATCGCGCACGCCTTAAAGAATCTGGCTTACGGAAGTAAGTATCTGTGCTACAACGGGGTCATCGAGATACCCGGCAATTCCGTGATGATTATCCATATGATTTACTATATCCCCAATATTACACACCCCTGCAGGATCCCGGTCTGCGCAATTCCTTAGAAAGTTCCTTCGATCTACTGAATGATGTAGCGCGACTAAGTCATTAGGATCCGAAACGTTGACCCAATTCCTAACCATCATGGGCCATCTGCGTGCGCCGCGAGTCATTCTGGATGCAACTGTCTCGGTACTAAGCGGCGACCCTATAGTCATCAAAAGGTCAACTTCTCTTCCCGTAAAGTCTGCGAGCGCTTCAAGCGCGACCACCGTTCCTAGAGAATGAGCGGCGATTATTAACGGTTCACCGCAAGCCTCTGCAATGCTCGCTGCCTCACTAAAAGCGGATGCGCTACGCGCGAGAATATCGTTCCTTATTTGCTTGTCGGTCAAATAAACAGAAACCTGGATCAAGACGCGATCCACAATCTGATTTTGCACCGAAAGAGGTACTAGCGAGGACATCGCGCCTAGTGCGTTGCTTTTGAAACCTCGAGACCGTTGTCCGCTAACGTCCGGTTGCGGAACGGACGCGGGAGATTGGGCACGACTAATCTCGCTGCGCCATTCCTCAAGTGTTGCAGACCAGTCTCCAGAGACGCTTTCGTCAGTTCCCGGCGAAAATGTCCCCGAACCGATGTCACGATTTGTTTTCCTGTGAGAGGTTGTTGGTAGTTGCGCGAGTAGGTCACCATAGTAAGGCATCAGGACGTGCTCCCGATGTGGCATTGGATTCTTAGATCCGGCACGGTCAAGCCCAACTCTTATGCTATCAATCCACAGCATACGGAGATCGTCGGGAGTCTTGTTATGTTGGGCTATGCCGTGCAAGAAAACGAAGCTCATTCAAGTCTCTCCAGCTTTCTGAAGTGTACCGGCTGAAAGAATTCCATAAAAAATCCGTCTCCGGGCCCCGAACTTGCAAGTTATAATGATTAGTATTCGTACTTCACTTGGCCGACATAGTAGGTTCTAAATTTATCGGACTGAAAGTTAAGATCGGAAGAGGAGTACTCAGAAAATCGCCTTAGATTTAGATCAATGTTTTCATCAGGCCATTCAAAATATGGATTGTTAGTCCACACTTTATTGTTAACTCGGTACTCCTTTAGTTTGCTAAGCAAACACACGCCGCGGAAGATAACTAAATTCACCATATCTTTTTTGATGAAGTCCTCCAGGTAAAAAGATAACCATTCAGGATCCCAAGGAAGGCGCGGTCTAGTTCTCGACTTTTTCTTTACCTCTGCTCCCCAGATCAACCTGGGATTGAAAAAAAGCACGCCGTTGTAACCGTTTCTCGACGCCCAGTACCCAATTAGATCTGTCAAGCCAGTTCCGGAGGTATCTTCCTCGATTAATTCGTCGAGCATAAAGCTATCCGACGCGGTTGGTCGGTTCGTGAGGGTTCTAAAGACTAGCGTCATGCCACCAACGTCTGTCAGATCCAAGATCCGATCGGCTGACAAAATTGCCTCGAATAAAACGGTAGAGTTGAGATCGATTCCGTAATGTTCAGCTTCCGCTACGGCGCCATTCTTCGACAACGAAAAAAAATGACCGCAGTTAGATTGAGAGCCGGCAAATCGACCTTGGCTCATCCACTTCGCCTCGTCGTCGAGAAATGCGCGCCACAAGGGAACGGTTGGTGGGGCATTGCACGAGTTGTGATATCTTAAACATCTACAAATTAATTCAGTTCCACATAGGGGCGGCTTCTCCGAAACTCGCCTATCTTGATCTGTACTGAAGTCGCTGCTTTTTCTTAGCGCAATCTGACTAAGCAATTTAAACATGTCACTCCTTTAATCGATTGCGCAAGCGAGGAACGAATGAAATAGGCGACGCTTTTGCTAAGGGCGATCCTTCCGAACAAGTTTGGCCAAATTCAGGGAGAACGCAAAAAGAGCGTTTCGATTGTGTTCGCTAACGCACACATCTTCTGTTGGTTGCGGTTGTCGATTTCAACGGGTGCCGTACAAAGGGGCTCGCCAAGGGCCGGGTTCAACGCTCGGAGCGGGCCGTGGCGGCCGCGTACCGGCAGAGTAGCGGTCCAGAAAGAAATTGGATCTGAGAATACCGGTTTGGTATGCAATCACCGCGTCAAAATTCACATCTTCGGTTCTACTAGCGCAAGCGCTTATTCGACGGGACGGCACTTCTCGGCTGCGCTGCGGGGATCCGATTGTTCCGATTCATCAAAAGTTGCCGCCGACAAAACCTGGCCACTCGGATAGTAGTATAGGAACGCTTGACGCCGGTTTCGTCGGCTTCACCAAAACAACGGAGGGAACTGGGCACGCCGGTATATCAAATCAATCGGTCCTTCAGATAAACTATCACGTCCGTCTTTCGATAGCAAATGTAAGCACACAGGGTCGAGCTAACTTCTTTGTGCCTTTGAAAGCTTGACAACAAGGACCCCTTGCCTAAGGATATGTGTCGGAGATCGGCCTCAGCAGGCGTGATCCCCGAGGCTGTTTGTTTGCGCGGCGTTACCCAACCAACGAGGAAGAAGCGCTACGCTCGTTTGAGTCGTCTGAGTTATCCCTCTTTTCGGCGTGGCCTATGGTGGCGTCGGTGAGCTGTGTGTCCGATTGTTTAAGCGGATTAGATTACCCCTATAATTTTGGACGAGCAGTTTTGACGTCGAAAGCTCCTTGACCGGGAACGACAGCGGGAAAAACGTATAACATGATCCTCGAGGCATTTTGGAGCTTCAGCTATGAACGATAAAAAAATAGTTTTCGTAGCGTTCGCGATTGAGGACGCTCGCATCCGAGACATGATTAAAGGACAATCACTACACACAGATAGCCCTTTCGAATACGTCGACATGTCGGTAAAAGAAGCTTACGATGAAGAATGGAAGAAAAAAGTTCGAACTCGCATCGTCCGTTCGGACGGCGTACTTGTAATCATCAGCAAAAACTCGTTGACCTCCAGCGGCCAAAAGTGGGAAATTCAGTGTGCGAGAGATGAGGGCAAGAGTGTGAAAGGGATCTGGGCTTATAAGGAAGACCGTACAGCCATCGTAGGCGTGAGTACGATGGTTTGGACGTGGGACAACGTTGCCAACTGGATTGACAGTCTCTAATGCGTAAGGCGCTCATAATTGGTATCGATTCGTACGAGCACGTGGCTCCGCTTTACGGATGCGTGAATGACTCTTTTGCGGTGAAATCTATGCTAGACCGCCACGCGGATGGATCGGTTAACTTCGGAGTGCGACATATCGCTGCAACGGGTCAAAATGCAATGGCCTCTCGCGACGAGTTGAGAGGGGCTATACAGGAACTTTTCGCCGGAGACGGCGAAGTCGCGCTGTTATATTTCGCAGGTCACGGGCATATCGAATCGACGGGCGGATATTTGTGTTCGTCCGACGTAAAAACCGGCAATGATGGATTGGCGATAGCTGAAATAATGGCTATGGCTAATCAATCTCGCATTGCTAACCGCGTCATAGTACTAGATAGCTGCCACAGCGGCGTAGCCGGAGGGAATGCACTCCAACAAAAAGTAGCGGAAGTAAGCGACGGAGTTACTATTTTAACGGCATCAACTGACGAACAATACGCTTCTGAGGAAAACGGGGCGGGAGTTTTTACGTCCCTACTTGTTGATGCGCTTGGTGGCGCTGCCGCCAACTTGGTTGGTGAAGTGACGCCGGGAGGCGTCTACGCTCACGTAGATCAGTCTCTCGGACCGTGGGCCCAAAGGCCTGTTTTCAAAACTAATGTTAAGCGGTTCGTCTCGCTGAGAAAGGTGCAGCCGCCGCTCGAGCTTTCGGAGCTTAGGAGAATATCTGAGTTTTTCCCTAGTGCTGGATATCAGATGCTATTGGATCCAACTTACGAACCCGAACGCAACGTTTCGTGGGCGACTGATCCAAAGGGCGTGCCTAGTCCCGATCCAGACCACACGGCGATATTTTCAATTCTTCAGAAGTTCAACCGCGTGGGACTGCTTGTGCCAGAAGGTGCACCTCACATGTGGCACGCAGCGATGGAATCAAAGGCAGTTCGTCTTACAGCTCTGGGAGAGCATTATCGGCGTTTGGCCGCCAAGGACTTGATATGAATAATGTGCAGCGCGAACGAATTGAAGACGCGCTAAACGCCATTGTGGAGGATCTGGCACGAATAGAGCATGAACGCTGGTCACATTGGCAGATGTATATGCACGAAAAGGGAACTCGCCAACCTGATGGAAGCCTGCTTCTCGCTCGTGACCTCGTTGAGCGTTGGGATCGTCAAATAGGCACAACGTACGAGAAATTGTCCGAAAAAGAGAAAGACGGCGATCGCGAGCAAGTACGAAAGTACCTACCTCTTATCGTGGAAGCTCTTGCGAGATCCTAACACGCAGCATTCTGAACTTTGTAACGTGTTCTATTTGATCGTGAAGAGGAGCGCAAAATAGCCTCCGTCTTCACTGCATGTTCAACCAAATACCGCAAAGTTTAGTCATTTTGTGAATAGCCGAATTCTGAGATGAAGGCGAGTGTAAATTCGCTGTGCTGTAGTTGGCTCTGCATTATGCATGGCGCAGAGAGCATCGACTGCTTTTCTATGGCGCTAGTATTATGTGCGCCCGATTCCGACCATCCCGTTCGACTTCGTTGTGACTTTTAACCAATTCGGTCCCTCTGCGAAAGTACTGCCTCAATAGCCATCTGCATTGTGGTTCGAACTACACTGCTAGGGATGTTGAGAATCACAGAAATAGACGGTAATGTCAGTCGCAACAGTATAAATCTGTAACTCTCCGACCATGACCGAATAGACGTCAGATGAAGGCGACGGCATGACGCCCATGCATTTACGGAGCAAATGGTGTCCGATCCGGAAATCACGAAGATCATCATGATCTGCGACGTTGCATAAGTAAAAAAGGCAAACAGTCGGGCTAGCGGCGTGGGAACCGAGACGCAGATTATCACGGGCCAACTCTACGGTAATTCGACCCAAGACAAGTTCGTTGCCATCGCTGAAAGGATGCAGAAGGTAGTGCCCTGGTTCCGGCGTACTACAAGAACTGCATTTATCTCGCTCTGTCAGACGCCGGGCGTTTTGAAGAGGAATACGAGCGACTGCTTCTATAATGGGTCTATAACCAGTCGCTTCACGTAAAGCGGCGGGCAAAGAAGCCGGCATTTCTGACGGGAACGCCAGGTGCAAGGGTGAGCATTCGATGTCTCTTGACCGCCTCCAATGTGTTGTACATCGCTCAATCGGTCTAGCACGCAGCGATGAACGCATGATCTAGCGTCTCCGAGGTCGCGCGTGTGCCAGGCAACCTCTCACATTTCCGCGTAGCCCTCCGCTCGCCAAAGGCGTTGATCTAGCCGGTTAAATGAAGGGTGCGTGCACCAGATCGATCGCTCGGCCGGGAACTGTCGCGTACGCCATGGCCGAGCGACCATTTGTGTGTCAATGTGCGAGGCTGGAGGCTTTGGAGAGTCCGGTCTATTATCAACTGCCCGAATAAGGATTGTATTAATGGCGACTTCCGATAGCGCTGACTAAAATTGCAAAACCCAAACCGAGCGTAAAGCCGATTAATCCTCCGATTAGTCGAGCCATCCACACTTCATTCCTTTGGATATGACGTTCCGTTTCTTCATGGTTTTTTTTTGCATCACGTTCAGCCAGCATTTGACGGACAATCGCCTCAACTTGGGCTTGTGATGTTTCCATATTTTGTGTCCTCGCATGAATAGAATCGGAAGAACGTTCCTAAGCGTGGTCGATTATCGGGGAAAATGCCGAATAGTCTCAAGCAATAGTTATCCACCAACGTGTTGGTGGATAATCCTAGTGCGGTACCGCACATATAAGGAGGGCCACGGCTATTAAGGCCCAGTCTGCAGATAAAATCCACCCATTATCGGGCGAAGGTTCGCGC
Source organism: Caballeronia megalochromosomata (assembly GCA_001580565.1). Lineage (GTDB taxonomy): Bacteria > Pseudomonadota > Gammaproteobacteria > Burkholderiales > Burkholderiaceae > Caballeronia > Caballeronia megalochromosomata. The sequence goes on from LRBF01000213.1 coordinate 50,302, forward strand.
GTCACCGGGTGCGTGTTCGGCGCGTCCTCGAGTACACGATTCTGTTGACGTTCAGTGGTAGTTGTCGGGGATCGCAGTACGGGTTCACGGCGAAGACCTCCTTCTGGAACACAAATACAGGAAGAAGGCAAAGCCTCTGTAGCTCTACGGACGGAAGGGCTGCTTGGCCGGTCGGTCGGACGTCAAGACGTAAGTCACGACGACGCCGAGCGTCCGTTGCAACAGGAAGTTTCTAACGTTCGCGGGCATTCGCGAAATGTCGCAACCGGGTCGCGTTCAGACGTTCGACGTACCCCTAAAAGTGTTCGAACGTTCGAGTAATGAATGCCCGTACCCGGCCAGCTTCCGACACTCGCTGGCCAGCACACGGGGGTCCACAAAAGGCAGTTCTGCCTTCCCAACAGACCTCAAACGTGAATAGTCGAATGGTCGAATGAACAAGTGGCGCTTGACGAGGATTGCCACCAGATCAACGGCAACAAGGGAGAGTCGCGCCAGCCGTTCATTAGAGTGCGTTCTGGCCTTGTGTGGCCTGTCGCCGCGGGTGCTCACCGCCCATCCCATTTTTTACATTTAACTATCGCGTGCACCTTTTTTGGCGATTAATTTCAAACAGTGGGCGCCGACGCGGCGCGATATTCATCCTCGTCCGGAGGAAAAAGCGTCGCGTTCCAATTTTACGAAGCTGGCACTTGTGGTGCGTGTTGCTGACCGCATCATGCGCCGTATTGATATTCCGCAATCGTCAAACAAGCTGAATGCCACGGCAGCGCATTAACGCACCCATCTAAACTGCGAATTTTGCTATCGCCTTCGCTTCACATCTGCGAACGAATTGTTTTCAGTTCCGCGTTATTTAAGCACACGTCATCCTCCTGATTCTGACAACGAACGCGCGATGGCGCATTCACCCATGACTGAAATCTATCCTGCGTGCTATCAATTGCCAACAGCGCTGCGTTAACTTGAGGCTGAAGCGCGGCTATCTGCCTCTGGAGAGAAATGTATCGTGGATTTATGATGGGACCTGGTGGAATGGGGCGACCGGGCCCTCCGGGAAGAAAAATAATTTTCGGAGACGCCATTAACTGTTGGTTTAAATTGCCAAGCTGCGACGAAAGTTGACTATAGGTGTTCCAACTTCCAACAGCCGATGCAATCAATGGAATCTGGGCGCGGTAGGCATAGTCTTGCCGGGTTACATTTGCGGGATAGACGCAAGTCCCTGCGTTCCCGCCGCAGGACCCCAGAGCTGATTTCAGTGCGATCTTGTCTTTTTTGATCTGGTCCTGTGTATTTTGCACTGTTGTCATTGTTATCTTATGATCGTAAAGAATGCCGCTCGGACCGTTCTGGTTATTCAACAGGACTTCGTCGATTTTACGATCAAGATCGTCAAGTCGAAAATATTGATTGGCCATTTCTTCTAGATCTGATGTGGATGGAACATTAACCGGGAAGTTAATCAACGCCGTATATTTTGTTAGCCCAACTTGGTAAGGTGCCGCATTTTTAGCATTCGCTACCGTGCCGAGACTCTGAATCAGAGTTTGAAAAGACTTGTCATCGGTAGCGATGGCCGTTCCGGTTCCGCCTAGCTGAATGTACGTGATGCTGACGCGCGAGTCGGTCTCAAGAGAATTTATTGTGCTGGTTGCGTTTGCGTTTCCCGAAAAGGGACCGTATGAACCGCCCATCGACGCGGCAAGATTCTGTTTCTCAACGTCAGAGTGTGTGAGAATCGAATAGATTCCCTGGATTCCGCTACCACTCCGAATTGTCGAGACGAACGTGTCTCCGCAGGTTTCCTCAAACTTAATCGGGTCCGAAGAGGCTAATTTCACCGCCCAGTCTTGTAATCTAATTGAGGCCGCGTCTGCGCCGGTATCGGCTGTTGCCGAGAGCACAGGACCACGAATAGCCCCTGTTGGTTGGGCCGCGTCATTAAAGTTCTGTAGGTTTGATGCCAGCGATTGCGGAACGGTATAATCCGCACCCTCGATGATTAATATGTTGACCGCAATCACGAGAGAAGAAACGTCGATCGTGCTATTTCGACTGAAGGAAGCGCTGATGTTTCCACTTGCGCCTTGAATGGCGCCCACCTTTGCGTCGGCAGAAACCGAAAGTGCAGTCATTAAAGACGATGTGTCGGTGACTTGAGTGTAGCTCACGTCTCGGTATTGTCCAGGAGCATGAAGGGTTCCAGCATCAACACATACGGCCTGTGTTTTTTCCCCTTTAAAACTGTTCCACCCGGTCGTCAAGCTCACGCCACTTTGTGTTGGATATGAAGTAAAAGTTTCATCGGCCGCGTAGGTTCCAGGAACGCTCAAGAAAAATGTTAAGAACAAGACTATTCTACCGCAGGGTGAAAACTTAGCGGAAAGTGCTAGCAAATCAGTTAGGCGGTGGTTTGAGGATTTCTTCATCATTTTTCTGTATACCCTTGTTGCTAACGTAATGCGCTTGCTCGGACCCAAGCGCCGTCTTCAGCGAAAATTGGGTTGGTCGTACAAGCATTCACATCGTCACTTGACTTACTCAGGCACTGTCCTCCAGGACAGAACTGATCCCGCCAATCTATCGCACTCCCACTGCTTAAAAATGGTCCAGCGATATCAGGATCGCCGCAAGCTCCATAATCGGGAGGTTCCACTTCGGCGGCCACGTCTTGATCTCGGACATCGATGTAATAATATTCGACAATGATGTTGGCCATGATTTGTGATTAATTGAATGAACTGCGTTTTAACTTATGTGTTGGAACCTACAAACCGCTTGCGAGATCGCTTGATATGTGCGGAAGCCAACAAATTGTTCAAATAAAAGCGTGTTGGATGACTTATCTAGCTCGGCAGCGCTCGCTCGGATGTCGACTCTTTGGCGTTCGCTTGGGCACGTGAGTGTGCGTTCGCTGACGCCGGCGCTTGCAGTCCTGCCGCGAGAATGCAACAAGGTCAGCGATCGCCAGTTGCCTACGTTAAGCGCAACCGGAATAGATGTCGGCGTAAGGCCGGCGAGGCCCGCGACCGAATGACCTGTGCCCGTCATCAAGAGACCATCACGCCGACCGCGTGTCGAACGACCGATGAGGGTCCGCTCCAGCCAACCGCATCGGGCAGCCACCGGCCAATACCCGAGGTAATGACATTTACGTCGATGGGCGGGTAGATGGAGTTCGCGAATGAATCGTGGAGACTTGATGACGAAAATCTCGAGCCATTATTTGCAAAACAAATGAAATGACCAATACGGCCGCAATCTGCCGCTCAGCGAGCAGGAGACCTGCCTGTTGACGATTGCAGTACTCCGAAATCTGAAAGATGACCTACATGGCACCCTAAGCCGAAGCCGCCGCGCCTTGCTCGCGCGATCGTCCCGGATGTCAACGGTCTTTCCAGGGGAACGTGACGTGATCGTCGGTCACGCTAGAGAGGCGGTTGTTGGAGATCGCCACGCGGTGCGTGTAGCGGTTGAGATAGTCAAGGACCTGTTGTGGGTCACCAAGCGGTTCCTTCGCGTAGACAACCTATTCGGTGTGCTTCAGGGCAGCAACGTAGCGGCCAAATTCGGCCGGCTCTGATGGGTGCACCAACGACGAGAAGAACCGCAGTTCCCCTACTTCGAAGGCATGTTGTAACTTCTCGAGAAACAGGCGCCGGAACAGACGCGAAACCACGCGCACGGGCAAGAAGAAGCCGGGGCTTGCAGGGTATCCACGGAACCTGTGAACAATTGAGCATTCTGCAGGCGAAGCGCCGGATGAATCTCGGCGCGACTCTGATAATTCTTCCGTAGCGAGCTTGCGAACATCCGAGGTCGGCCAACTTTGGACGTTCGTCGTTCAGTTGGGTCCCTCGTTTGAACGGCGCATCATCGCCAGTTAGCTGACTGTCACCGTACCATGCGTATGGCGTCATTGAGTGTATTCATCGGCGTTACTGCAAGTGGCGTCAGCATTGAATCCACCTCCCTTGCGCCGGGCAAGATAATCCGAAAAATACCATGATTATCCTCTCTCACTGATGAGAGCCCCTTTAACTTACAATGGCCCATTTTCAATGAGTGGTGCTGCCCTTCTAATTATATCCGCGAATGCTAAATAATTTCTTTTCAACGCCTGAAGTTCGCAAATATCATGATTTATCAGATCGGCATTCCGGTGAAGTACGAAGATATCTCTTCCATTGTCTATCCAGAAAGAATCGCCTTTGCAGGTCGCATCAATATCAACGGCCAGATATTGATGCGTCACGTTGTTCGCATTTTCTAGATCCTCTTCAATATATCTCTCTAGCAAATTCCAAAGGGCTCTTGCGCGCTCCCGCCAAACAATGCTTTTCCCTTCTTTTTCAGAATTATAGCGCTCCAGAAATTTAAGCCTGGAAAAATGCAAACTACCCGCCACGTCAATATACTGCTTTTCGGCCTCTTCTTTATCGCGTTGTATATGGCCGACAGCGATGGGTTCAAAGCCTTCTGTTTTTCGTCCTTCAATGGTTGCGGGGCAAAAGGTCGGTTCGATACGTTCATACTCCATCTATTCACCTCGACAAAAATCCATAGCCGTACGTGTTGTTGATCGACCGAATTGGCCATGAGGCTCTTCCGGGACTGCGGCATCCCGACCAACACTGAGTTAGCTTAAATCGGTAGATCGCTACCGTCGGCGGGCGGCGCGTGACGGCGAATGTGTGCTATCGCCGTCAAGAGATCCTTTTCGAGAAAAGTAGCAAGTGCGTCGGCATCTTGATCCCATATTTCTTTGGGCCTGTCGATAGTATGCATACGACCACCATCCATCCAAAAATTGGGATTATTGCAGGATCGGTCGATGTCAACGCCCAAACACCAGTTTGCGGCCCCAGAAACGTTGTTCCGTTTCATCGCTTCTTCTTCGACCTTTTTCCATATTGCATTCGCCCGCTTATACCAATCAATACTTTTACCGAATTTTTCTGCGTTGTACCGCTCAAGAAACTTGATTCTGGTGTAGTGAAACACCAAGAGATCTAACTGAGCCCTACCCACTGCTTTTTTTGCGGCGGTACTCTTGAACCCAAACAGACCCATTTTTACTTTCTCTCCTTCCATGCAGCGCGACGGGTGAGCTGATTCGGCATCCCCGTAGCAGGACGATCGCCAGTTCAGCGCCGCTCAGAACTTTCAAATTGACAAATCAACTATACAGAACGATGAAAGCAATTTGTATGCGTCAAGGCGTCGCGAATGCTGGTTTAATTCACGCCGTCCAGACGGTCGGCCAACTATGTCGAGTAGGGTGAGGCGCTTCCGAAAAGGCTGACCATGCGCCCCGCATTCTTGGGGCGATACAGCGGGGCTGTTGTACTCCCTGAAGCAGCGATTGATGTCCCGACAACCTGAGCGGCCGATGTGGGTCGCGTTCAGACGTCGACGTATCCCTATAAGCGTTCGAACGTTCGAGCAATGAATGCCCGGACCCGGCCACGAATGGTCAGTCGCTCAGCTCGTCGATCTGACCTTGAGAGGACAGCTACGGCCAAAGATCGGCCGTTCAACTCGAGACGTGCGCTGAACCAAAGCTTGGACTCAACTTCATGCCGCCGCCGAGCGTAATCAGGTACGCTTGCAGCGCACGCCGAGCGTCGCACAGTCAGATCTGGAACGGCGGGACCACGTCTTGTGGCAACCGACGTTCGACTCCGCATCAACGTTAGCAAACTCTACCATCTAAAGCTTTGCATTCGGATAGGAGATGGAGATGGAGAAATTAAACCCTAACAGTGATAAGCGTTACCATTCCCAGACAGGGTTTGCCGAAACAGATGAGAATAAGCGGATGCTCTTCAGGGACGCGCAGCCGTCTGTTTTCCCCGAATGGTTCGGAACACTAGTCGTCACGTTCATAGCTGCGGCGGTAGTAGCGGGCGATTATTTCATGGGGGTAGCCTATTACAACGCCTACCTCGATCACTTCAAGGTTGATAAACTTGCATTCGCAGTTGATCGGGAAGAATACTTGGTTTACGGCTTCGAAGCCTTGAGAGCCAGTTTGTCCAGTCTTCCGGACGTACTGTTTAGACATTGGCGTGAGTTCGCCAGTGCTACTGCCGGAATAATTCTGCTTTCATTGTCGGCTGTTATGGCACGCAGACTATTCTCCTTAGGTGAGCAGTATCGGGTAAGGGTTCAGCGAAGAGGAGGAAAACTAAGCGGACGACAAGAATGGGGCCTTGCCATCATAAGCAACATCGTTCTTATCCTCGCGCTGGCGACGGCCGCCGCTGGAATACAATTCACTGCGCTCGGCTTATATTTGCCGAGTAAAATTGGCGAGGACGCGGGGGGCGTCGACGCGGCAATGTTGGAGTTGGACATCCAGGCTGGCTGTAACGATGAATATTCTGGAACATGTTATTCGCTGCGGAAAGACGAGAAGGAAATAATTCGGGGATTTAAGATTGCCGAGTCAAAGGAGCGTATAGCTCTGTTTTATAATGGCGTCACGTACGACTATTCATTAAAAGATCGGGACTTAGCGACCATTCCAATCAATGGTCCTGGGAAACATTGACATCCTGAACTGCATTCGCACGGCTTGGCATTCAGTCAATGTAAGCTTGACGGCGAGCTGAGCTAGGTTACGGTTGAAACTGATGCAATCGTTGCCAGCACCAGAGACTGTGAACGGCTGATTGAGTCCTCGAAGCGGCCGCGCTGTGCCCGAACATCGAAGGGCGGTTGTGGGTCGCGCTCCGACGTTCGGCCGGCCCCGAGCGGCGTTCGAACGTTCGAGCAGTCAATACCCTGACCCGGCCATGAAGAGTCGTTCGTTGGTGTCGCAGACCCGACATTCAGGTGTCAGCTTGGTTCAGTTTACGGCCGTTCGTAGCTCGACGACGCAAGTCGCATTGGCACCAGATGCCATCGTTCGTCATCGGCCCACCGGGTGGGATGGCCGTTCAACTGTGACGCAACGCCCAGCCTCGACAGAGATTAAAAAGCCGACGGAAGTACCCCTCGGCTAAAAGCCCCATGAAGAGACCCTGAGGGACCTATTACTCTTGGCCCTGAGAAAACTGGCGGACAGTGCTTCATCGAGGACCGCCAAGCGTGCTGCCGTGGTCATGTACGCCCACGAGCGATGCATCCCAAACGACGCCGCAACATAATTTGATGCTCGCCTTACCGGCCATGGTGATTGAAACGCTACGCGAACAACTGCAGCGCATCGATGCGCTCGCACATGAGATCCACGCTACTGAACATCGTCTCGATGCATGGTGGCGTAAAGACGAAGCGGCTAAACGCCTTACGGCCATTCCCGGCGTGGGCTGGCTAACCGCCATCGCAGCCATTGGCGACGCAAGGACATTTCGCTCGGGCTGCTAGTTTGCCGCGTTCCTTGGCCTCGTGCCACGACAGAGCGGCACCGGTGGCCGCGTCAAGCTGCTAGGTATCAGCAAGCGAGGCGACGTGTACTTGCGCACCTTGCTGATTCACGGTGCACGGCATCGCCTAAGTGACAGAAGAGGCTGCGAGGCAGACGTGTTACGAGAGCAGTCCCGGTTTACCCTAAAGAGGGGTCTTGCAGTAAATTAAAATATTGACATGAGATTAACGACTGACTACCTTTGGGTCATGTCGCGGATGAGCCGCGCTGTAACTGCAAGAGAGTGAAGACCATGTCCCTGAGTCTGTTTCGACGTTTCCGGGCGATGCTCGGATGTGGATTGGCCGTTGCAGCAATGATTGCTTCGTCGCCGGCCGTTTGTGCTAGCGATACGCTACGCGTAGCCACCGAAGGCACCTATCCGCCGTGGAGCTTCAAGGATTCCAGCGGCAAATTGCAGGGGTTCGACGTCGACATCGCCAATGCCCTTTGTGTGCAGTTGAAGATGAAGTGCGAAATCACTGCGCAGGCATGGGACGGCATCATTCCCGGCCTTCAGGCTAATCGATATGACGCGATTGTCGCGTCGATGTCGACGACGCCCGCGCGCCGCAAGCAGGTGCTGTTCACCAACAAGTACAAAGAAACGACTTCAAGCTTCATCGTTGCAAAGGATAGTGGCATCACCGACGTCACCCCGGCGGGATTGAAGGGAAAGCGTATTGGCGTTCAGCGTGGCTCCTCGCAGCACCAGTGGCTTACCGGTAACGGTTACGACAAGACGGCAACTCTCGTTCTCTACGATGACACGCGACAGCCGGAACTCGACCTAGTCGCCGGTCGCACCGACGCAGTTATCGGGAACAAGGCAACGTTTTACGCTGACTTCTTCAAGCGTCCGGAATCGAAAGACTTCACTTTCGTCGGGCCCGAGTTCAAGGGCGGCGTTCTGGGCGATGGAAATGCGATTGCAGTTCGCCTCGATGACACCGACCTCTGCAACCGAATCAACGCCGCGCTCGATGCGATTATCAAGAACGGCACGTACGACCAGATTCGCAAGAAGTACTTCCCTTTCCCGTTGATGTAATAGGGTGCCAGCATGTCTAGTTTCACTCTGAATGGATATGGCGGCCTGATTTTATTGGGAGCTACCACCACGCTGCTGGTGGCCTTAGCTGCCACGGCGATTGGCTCAGTCATTGGCGTGCTCATGGCGGCCGCAAAATTGTCTCCGTCGAGGGTACTTCGTCATGTGGCAAGTGCATACACGACGACGATTCGAGGTGTGCCGGATCTGCTGGTGATTTTTATGGTGTATTACGGCGGCAGCTCGACCCTTTCGCACCTGTTCGAGCACTCCATCGAAATCAATGCATTTACTGCGGGCGCGGTATCGCTCGGACTCGTGTTCGGTGCCTACGCCACTGAGATTTTCCGAGGTGCGATTCTCGAGGTGCCTCGAGGGCAAAGCGAAGCTGCTGCGGCGCTTGGCTTGCCAGGCCATCGCGTTTTCATTGACGTAGTTGCCCCGCAAGCTTGGAGATTGGCGATTCCAGCCTTCGGCAATCAACTGACCGTGCTTCTTAAGGAAACTGCGCTTGTGTCACTCGTCGGGCTCGAGGACCTCATGAGACGCGTCGGCTTTGCAGTCGAAGGCACCAATCGCCCCTTTTTCTTCTATCTCGTGGCGGGCGCCTTGTACTTTGTGCTCAGTTACTTCATGACCAATGCTTTTAGCATGGCTCGGCGGAAGACTACTACTACCTTGGCAAGGTGAGACATGTTCGACTTTTCATTACTCATTTCGAGTCTCCCCCAACTGCTTGCGGCTCTACCGGTCACCCTTGAACTGTTTGCGGCCATCGTGGTTACGGGCATCCTAATCGGAGTTCCGCTTTCGCTGATTGGCCTGAGCGAATCGAAGATCCTCAGCGGCTTCGTGAAGTTTTACATCGGTGCATTTCGTGGAACGCCGGCGCTCGTGCAACTGTTTTTCCTTTACTACGGTTTTGGGCAGTTCTCGTTCATTCGCCACTCCATGCTCTGGCCGATACTGCGTGACCCGTTCACTTGCGCTGTCATCGCGTTGGGTATGAACTCCGGCGCGTACACGGCGAGAATTTTGATGGGAGCTTTGAGCGCCGTGCCCAAAGGCATTGTAGAGGCGGCGCAAGCGCTTGGCCTCAGCCGCGCCTCAATCCTGAAAGGCATCAAGGCACCTATCGCGGTACGTATCGCGCTACCCGCTTATGCCAACGAAACCATCTTGAATCTCAAGGCGACCTCTCTCGCGTCTACGGTCACAATCATGGAGTTGACCGGGACCTCGAAGTTGCTTGTGAGCGAGACCTATGCGCCGTACGAGATTTTCGTTGCCGCTGGACTTATATATCTCGCGATGACGTTTATCCTCGCGCAGGTGTTCAAGTATATCGAGCTGTTCGTCGGCCGAAAGACCGGAAAGTCGGTTGTCATTCCGAAGCCCAAGAACAGTACAACAGCAATTAAATCGGCGAGCGGCGGCGACACGCAGACCGCTGCGCATTAAGCGCAATCAGCGAACCGCAACTGGAGAATTTGAAAGTGCTTCGTTTTATGACCCTTGGTCCCAGTGGCAGCAACCACGAGTTTGTTGCCACCCGATATTTGAAGTTTCACGGGCTGGAAGGTGTGGCCTCGCTCGAATTGATTTTGGACTTCGATGCTGCAGCTCGCGCTGTCATCCAGGGTGATGCTGACTACCTTCTTCAGGTCGCAGTCCATCCAGATACGACAGATATTGTGGCCAGGTACCGGAAACAACTATTCGTGGTCGACGCGTTCGTGTCCGGTAGCAAGGACATGGCAGTGGTCACGCGCGTGGACGTTGCGCAGCCTAAGTCTCTAGCTCTGCAACCGGCGACAAGCGCGTACGTAGACACGAGTGGGCTGGAGTTGATACCCGAAACGTCGACCTCGTCGGTTGCCGAAGGGCTTCTCGCTGGAAAGTACGAGAGCGGTCTTACCTATTCCTCACTTGCGCTGGACAACCCGACCCGCTTCCGCCTGGATGAAGTTATTGGAACAGTTGATGACCCTTGGATAATCTATGGTCGTGAGCGACTTTCCGAAGGCAACATCGTTACATGGACGGATAGTCCCGTTGGTCGAGCGTATCAACGCGAAATAAGCCGGGATACCCACTGAGTAGCAGAGAATTCAAGGAATGGTCATGGCTTCCGATATTGACACGAACTACGTGATTACCATCAAGGACCTTCGCAAGAGCTTTGGTGACGTCAACGTCTTAAAGTCCATCTCGCTCAACGTGCGCAAGGGCGAAAAGATAGTCCTCTGTGGTCCTTCTGGGTCCGGCAAATCAACGCTGATTCGTTGCGTAAACAGGTTGGAAAGGCACGATGCGGGCGACATAATTGTGGACGGCATCAGGCTTACCGACGATACCCGAAACGTGCGCTCGGTACGCGCCGACGTTGGAATGGTATTTCAACATTTCAACCTCTTTCCCCACATGTCCGTGCTAGAGAACTGCGCTTTGGCGCCGATTCGAGTGCGGGGCATGAGCCGTAAAGAAGCGGAAGCAAAGGCCGTGGAAATGCTTGAGCGCGTCCGGGTCTCTGCTCATGCCTCCAAATATCCTTCGCAACTGTCCGGTGGGCAGCAGCAGCGTGTGGCGATTGCACGAGCACTATGCATGTCTCCGACAATCATGTTGCTGGATGAGCCCACCTCAGCATTGGACCCTGAAATGGTCCGCGAGGTGCTGGACACTTTGACGCTCCTGGCCGATGACGGGATGACGATGCTTTGTGTCACGCACGAAATGGGTTTCGCGAAGGCCGTCGCTGATCGAGTCCTCTTTCTCGACCAAGGTGAAATCATCGAGGACACCCGGCCCACCGAATTCTTCGAAGCACCCAAGACGGAGCGCGCGAAGCGCTTCCTGAGTCAGATGATTCACCATTGACGTGTGTTGAGACGGGCGCTTGATACCCGTCTCAACACCGTTAAGCGTCTTAAGAGATTGGAGAGGCGTCTTGCAGCCAGCAGTCAGCCGCAGCGATTTTGGCGCGACCATCGCGCCGACCTACTCGCCCGCAAACCTTATTCCCCACAGAGCCCAAGGTTCGTATGTATGGGACACGGAGGGCCAGCGGTACGTCGACCTCGCAGGAGGCGTTGCTGTCACAGGTCTGGGGCACGGGCATCCGGAGCTTGTCGAGGCTCTTCGTGCGCAGGGTGATTCGGTCTGGCACGTCGGAAACGTGTTCACGAACGAGCCGGTGTTAAGGCTCGCGCGTGCGCTCACAGAGTCCACGTTTGCGGAAAAGGTTTTCTTCGGTAACTCGGGAGCCGAGGCCAACGAAGCGGCGTTGAAGCTAGCCCGGAAAGTCTCCTTCGACCATGGGCTCGCGGCCAAGGGCAAAACCGAAATCGTCGCGTTTGAAGAGTCGTTTCACGGACGAACGCTCTTTACTGTAAGCGTTGGCGGCCAAGCCAAATACAGTAAGCCGTTTGCGCCGCTGCCGTCCGACATCCGACACCTACCGTTTAACGACGTGAACGCAGCGCTTGCCGGCATAACCGAAAGAACATGCGCGGTCATCGTTGAGCTCGTTCAAGGCGAGAGCGGAGTACGGCCCGCCATGCCCGAATTCGTCAACACACTTCGTGCGCGGTGTAACGAGGTCGACGCTCTGCTCATATTTGATGAGGTTCAAACCGGCATCGGAAGGACGGGACGTCTGTTCGCCTACATGGGCTATGAAGTCACTCCTGACATTCTCACGACGGCCAAAGCATTGGGGAACGGTTTTCCTATCGGAGCAATGCTGACAACGCAGAGGCTCGCCGAGCACTTTACCGCCGGCTCTCACGGAAGCACGTTTGGCGGAAATCCGCTGGCTGCCGCCGTTGCGGCGAAGGTCGTGGAGATTGTTCGACGGCCGGAGACCTTGGGGGGCGTTGAAGAACGCCACGAGTTTTGCATGGAACGACTGCGGGAAATCAATGCCAGGACGTCGGTGTTCTCAGAAATTCGAGGACGTGGACTTCTCATTGGAGCGGAGCTGAATGAGCGTTTCAGAGGACAGTCGGCAGGGCTCGTCGAGAAAGCCAACGAGGCGGGGGTCTTCACCTTGATGGCGGGGCCCGATGTGCTGCGTTTGGCTCCATCTCTGGTTATCCCGCTCGATGTGCTTGCGGAGGGTTTAGGCGCGCTCGAGCAAGCTGTGAACAATTTTGTATCGAGGCAGTGATTGAACCAACGAACTGAATTTTCCGGCACGGTCCGGATGCATCACGGTAGCGCGTGCATCCTATTTGAATGTGGCTGAACTGTTTGGACTTGAGACGTTTGAGGTCAAGGTTGCCAGACGTGAAACAGGCAGCTCTTTGACGAAGGCGACTGCTGTCCACCACGGTCCTGCCACCGGCACGCACAAGGTATCGTGGAGACGCACAGAGCAGCCGCCGGAGAAGTTGGTCTAGGGAACGTTTGACCTTCGTGGCCTAGCTGTACTCGCGAATGTTGAAGAAGACAGAAAGGAAGCGAACCGGTAGGGTGTCAATCTCTTCAGGACCGTGGGCTGCGTTTGGGTCGAATAGGAGGCTGTCCCCTGGTTTTACAGCATAGAGGCGGTTCGCGTAACGAAACTTCATTTGCCCCTCAAGGACGTGGACAAACTGAAGTCCCGTTGTTTGGTGAGTTGACCAGGGTTGGGAATTCTTATCGAGCGTAACGATGTACGGTTCAACCGACAGATTTCCCGACAGAACATGGCCTATCAACGTGTAGACGTGCCCGAACGAAGACCCTTCGCGGTCCACGGTCACTCCGCTGCCAGCAGGCACGAACGAGCAATCGTGACGTTCGCTCTGGTCGACAAAGAAGCGAGATATCGGTTTGCCGAGTGCGTTAGCGATGCGAGTAAGCGTCTCAATCGAGGGGGTCGCCGTTCCTTTTTCGATTCGAGAGAGCATCGAATGAGAGATTCCAGCCATCTTGGCCAGCGCTCCGGAAGCGATTCCAGCTGATGTGCGAAAAGCATGGATCTGTGCTGAAAGCGCCCTCGACACTTTCTCCACGTTCGGGTCGCGCGAACGTTCTGCTTGCACGCTGGGGATGTCCTCTTCCGGAATGTTTGCTTGCGAACGTGGCATGAGTTTTCAACCGATAGTAGGCGGACTGCTGCCCGGTTCACCATTATATGAGGCGTTACTGACACGTCGAGGCCTTTCACAATAGGAGGCAGAAAAGTGGCTGAAAGCGACGACCGCAAGAGGAACGTTAATGTGCGGCGAGTCTCGAGCGATGACGTAGTTGTGGTGACTGAATTGGTTGATGCCCTTTTCAAAGAGCTCCACGATGGGGAGCCCGTGCCCCGATACCGGCTCGAATCAGTTGAGGCAGTGCTGACAGACAGGCGCCGTTGCTTCGGGTTTCTTGCCTTTGCAGAAGGAAAGGCCATTGGGGTACTGCTCATGACTGAAGGAACAGCCATCTATGCGGGAGGCGCATTCGGCGTGCTGACCGAGTTGTATGTTTCCCCCACGTCTCGGTCGAAGGGAGTGGCATCGTTCCTCGTGCGGAAGGCTGTTGAATTCGCGCGGCAGCGAGGTTGGAAGAGGATGGACGTCGGCGCACCTCATCAGCCGAAGTGGAGTCGTTCTCTGAAATTCTATCTGTCAGAAGGGTTCGTAGAGGTGGGGCCACGCCTTAGGTTTGACTTGTAAATGCGTAATTGCCGCATCGGGAGAATGATGTGACGCACAGTGAGCGGACGGCTGCGAAAGTTGCATTGAAGTAAACAATTGACATTATATTAAAATGTCGGTAATTTGGTCGTGTCGGCGCGAACCGTGTCTCGCCTCGTCGTATGTGGGCCGCGGAGGCGACCGAGGACGGTTAGGGGTGGTTCTGTGCCTCTACGGAGCCCTATTGGAGGTCGACGGCAAGCTGTCTTGGGGGCAACGTCTTTGTGAGGCAGGATGGAAAAATGGCAAGCTCGCTATCGATGGGACGAATTCAGCAACCCGCGTCGCGGCGAAGAATTGGGTATCTAGGACCGGGCGGCTCCTGGACACATCAAGCTTGTCTTGAACTATTCGGTACTGAGAAACTCATCCCGCTCGAAGGCGTACATCTATTCGCCGCCTTTGCGAACGGCGAAATCGAACAGGCATGCGTGCCCGTGACTACGTCTGTTGTGGGCGTCACTCCCTATCTCGACCCGGTCCTAGACCTGTCAGCGGTGACGGTGGTTGCCGAGTATCCGCGGATGCTCGGATACAGTCTTCTTGCTCGTCCTGGTTCGAAACTGGAGGATATCAAGAAGGTCGTGGCTCATCCAGTAGCATTGGAAGAGGTTAAGCCTTGGCTTGATAGGGAACTGCCGCACGCTCGTAGGGTTACCGCAATCGGCGGAGGCGCTGCCGCTCGAAGCGTGGCGGAGTGCAAGTTGCACGATACCGCTTCAATGGGTCCACTCATTGGAGCTGAGATTTATGGGCTGATATCGCTCGCAAACAACATCGAAGAGGGACCACATAACGTTACAAGATGGTGGGTGTTGGGGCACGAGATGCCGGCTCCGACTGGGCACGATAAGACGTCTTTGCTGATTACCGTCCGAGATAACGGCTTCTCGGATGTTCTCGGCGACCTGACGACTGCGGGTCTCAAAATCCTCGACATCTATGAGCGACCCAGCAAGAAAACGCTCGATACTCATCGCTATCTATTCGAGGTTGAGGGACATGCGACTGATAATATCTTGAGTGGATTGCTTCGACGCAACCCTACATTCCGTGTGCTCGGTTCCTACGCGCGTAAATATTGATGACAGCCGTGTTCGACAACTCCGCTCGACGAAGATTGGTGACAGCCAGCGGAAGTATGTCGCCCTGTGGAAGCCGGCAACTGACAACAGAGCCTAGACCCTGCGAGCTTCGCATCTAACGCGACTCAGGCGTCACGAAGGCCACAGTGCCACGTGGGACTCGCATGGACCGTGACATTTCACGCTGTGGCAGCCAGCGTCACGATGCGCTATTTTTAACCGCGTTCTCTTGGATTCAGATCAAGGCAGCATCCACGGCCTGCGTGGCTAGAGACCGAAATCGATACGTCAAGCGGAGCCTCACACCGCAAGACTGCTCGCATATCGTAAGTACCCGTGCGGACGCATCGATTGCCGTAACGGTTCAACGATATGGCAGTACTGGGGTTGGCAGCCGAGAGAAAACCACGTCCCTTGTTCGTTCGACCGTCTCATCGAAAATGCATGTTTTCCTCACGTCGCTATGGCAGTCTGGCCGTCTTTGTCGCCTCAAAGCACGCTTCAGTTCGCAATCTGCCGCACGGATGGGCTTATCGGAGTCGTCGCCCTATACCCGCTCGGTTTGATAACCACATGGGTGAGACCAACGCGCGTTGTCTCATACACCGGATAAGCCGCCCGAGCAGACCCAACGTAAATCCTGGCCCGGATGCAGGGCGCCCACCAATCTCCGCGAGCGCGTGCTAGCAAACATAGCCGCGATTCCCGGTGCTATCGACACCGGTCGGGGCTTTTCTTTCCTTCGGCTGAAATCTTGGGGGTGTGCCATTTGGCTCAGGTCTGAAGGGCAGTCGCTACGGACGTCGGCACGCAGAGTGACTTGCTCGGGTCCTTGGTCGAGCAATCGTGGTGAGCACGACGCCGCCTGAGATTTGCTCTCCCATAGAAGAAATCTATTTGACGCTAAGACACTAAAGGAGAATAGTTCTTCGAAAAGAGAATCGTATCTGACGCTTTGTCCGGCCGTTCAAAACCGAAACGCAGGCGCGAGATACGCAACGTGGAGGAGCTGTTAATGGTTATCCCTTCTCTCGCCGAACCGCGGAGCGGTCGACGGCTCGAAGGACGACATGTCATCGTGTTTGGCGCGGGAACTGCTGATGCGGTTGAGAAACGCTTGAGCCTTTGTCGCGAAAGCGACAAGGTATTTGGCGTGGGGAAGGCTACTGCACTGGTGTACGCCCGACACGGCGCGGTAGTTTCTTGCGTCGACATTAACCTTGAAGACGCATCTAGGACGGCCGATCTAATTCGTCGGGAGGGTGGCCAAGCGCTGGCGCTGGCATGCGACGCAACTCTGAGCGACAGTGTCATGGACTGTGTAGAACGATCGCTCGCCTACAATGGCCGCATTGATGTCCTTCATAACAACATTGGCATTGCCAGGACGGGCGGTCCGGTCGAGTGTCCGGAAGACAGCTTCGGTCAGGTAATAGCGGTTAATGTGAAAAGCATTTTTCTCACGTGCAAGTGGACGCTACCTGTGATGGAAAGGCAGGGCAGTGGCTCAATCGTGAACATCTCATCGTTCGCTGCCAATCGATACACTGTGCCTTGGATTAGCTACGCTGCTTCCAAGGGTGCGGTGAACTCGATGACGATGAGCATTGCGGCTCAATATGCTGCAAAAGGCATTCGATGCAACGCGATCGCTCCGGGTCTCCTCTCGACGCCCATGGTTCAGGTAGCCCACAAGGACAACCACGCAGGGCTCGCTGACATGATGAGAAGTCGCGCCGATTCTGTCCCAATGCGTTGGCAAGGTGAAGGTGGGACGTTGGTGAGGACGCAGCATTCCTTGCATCGGATGACGCACGATTCATCACTGGGCAGGTATTCGCCGTGGACGGTGGCAGTACGATCGTGATGCCGAGTAAGCCTTGGCAACCAGCCGCAGGGCCGCACGCCTGATACATCCAGATGCCAAATTACCTCCGCGTGGTGCGGGGGAGATCCTTTAAGAGACGCTGATCGATTCGTTTCCTTTTTCGAAACGTGGTCGGTTCGCGCCCATACAGTCTTCTATAGAAGATTTTTACATTGGAGTTTCCTATGTATCAGCGCAGCAAGCAGGTCGAGACCCTCTCTCTTTACATCGATGGGCAGTGGCGCCCGGCCTCCAGTGAGTCGTACTTCGACAGCACTGATCCCTACACAGGCGAGGTATGGACGCGCGTGCCGAGCGCATCGGCAGACGATGTCGATGCCGCTGTCCAGGCCGCGCATCGGGCGTTCGTTTCAGGTCCGTGGGTGGAAATGACACCGACACAGCGCGGGCGACTCCTGCACAAGCTTGGTGATATCGTCGCCGAGAATGCTGAGAAACTCGGCGAGCTTGAGGTCCGCGACAACGGCAAGCTGCTCGCAGAAATGCTTGGTCAGATGCGTTATCTGCCCGAGTGGTTCTACTATTACGGTGGTCTTGCCGACAAGATCGAGGGTGCACTGACACCGGCGGAGCGCCCCGGTGTAATGCACTACATCCGTTACGAGCCGGTCGGCGTGGTCGCAGCAATCTCGCCGTGGAACTCTCCGCTTGTCCTGACGGTGTGGAAGCTCGCGCCGGCACTTGCCGCTGGCAACACCGTTGTTGTGAAGCCATCCGAATATTCCTCGGCTTCAATGCTCTATCTGGCGAAGTTGTTCGAAGAGGCTGGCTTTCCCGCAGGGGTGCTGAATGTTATTACTGGGGTAGGCAAGGACACCGGAGAGGCACTCATCAACCACCCGCTGGTGGAACGCATCGCCTTTACGGGTGGCGAGGCAGGCGGTCGGGCTGTCTATCAGGCAGCCGCGAAATCGTTCAAACGCGTCTCGCTCGAGCTTGGTGGCAAATCGCCCAACATCGTCTTCGAAGATGCGGACCTTGACGACGCCGTCAAAGGTGCGGTCGCCGGCATCTTTGCGGCTGCTGGGCAAACCTGCATGGCTGGCTCCCGTCTGCTGGTCCACGAATCGATTCACGACGTATTTGTCGAGAAGCTCATCGCGTTTGTGAGAGACGCCAAACTCGGTGATCCCATGGACAGCAATACCAACATTGGTCCCATCGCTACGCCGCCGCAGTTCAAGAAGGTCCTCGAGTACATCGAGATCGCGAAGGGCGAGGGGGCAAAGTGCGTACTCGGTGGCGAGCGTGCGACTGGACCGGGCCTCGAGCGTGGACTGTTTGTGAAGCCCACAATCTTCACGCGCGTGAATAACAAGATGCGCATTGCTCAGGAAGAAGTTTTTGGCCCGATCCTCTCGATCATCACATTCAAAACCGATGACGAAGCCGTCGCGATTGCGAACGACACAGCATACGGTCTCGCTGCAGGAGTCTGGACTCAAAATCTTGAGCGCGCAGTCAATCTACCGGCTCGCCTTCGCGCAGGAACCGTGTGGGTGAACGCTTATCGCGTCGTGAGCTACCTCGCGCCGTTCGGCGGGTTCAAGAACTCCGGCATCGGACGCGAGAACGGCAAGGAAGCGATTCGGGAGTATCTCGAGGCTAAGAGCGTGTTTTTGAACACGAAGCGTGGCGTGCCATCGCCGTTCGTGATGCGTTTGCCCGCCGTCGAGTAAAAAAAACAGAGAAAAACAGTTCAGAGGAGATAGGGATGTTGCCCATGGAAACAGTCGCCGAGCCGCAGACTGCCGTCAAGTCACGCTCACAGATATCAACGATCGCAGCCGCATCACTTGGAAGCGTATTCGAGTGGTACGAATTCACTCTTTATGCGGCGATGGCAGGCATCCTCGCCAATAAATTTTTTAGCGGGCTGGATTCTTCTCTGAGCTTCTTTTTTGCGTTGCTTACGTTTGGCATTGGCTTCGTTGTGCGTCCACTCGGTGCCATTGTTTTCGGCCGGCTGGGCGATCTTGTCGGTCGAAAGAAGACGTTTCTGGCGACACTCGTCATCACTGGACTCGCAACGTTCACGGTGGGAATACTGCCAACGTATGCGTCTGCGGGACTCATTGCGCCTCTGTTGCTAGTTACCATGCGGGTGTTGCAAGGTCTGGCGCTCGGCGGAGAGTACGGCGGTGCCGTTATCTACGTTACCGAGCATGTTCAACGCAATCGCCGTGGCTTCAGCACCTCGTTCATCCAGATGACTGGCACTCTTGGATTCCTGCTTGCGCTTGTTTCAATCCAAATCGTGCAGGCGTTTGCTGGGAAGGACGCTTTTGATGAGTGGGCGTGGCGCGTCCCGTTCCTGATTGCCATCATCATGCTGGGCGTGGCGCTGCGCGTGCGTATGAGAATGCACGAGTCGCCTGTCTTCAAGAAGATGGCTCAGGAGCGCAGCCTGTCGCAGGCTCCAGTAAAGGAGACATTCGGAAGTGCTCGAAATCTGAAGCTGCTTGCGGTTGCATTGATCGGAATCGGCGGCGGTACCTCTGTTGTCTACTACAACGCCGTGACGTATCCGCTCTTCTTTCTCACGAAAACGCTTGGCGTGGCGATGGATGTAGCCAACTTCATTGTCGGCACCGCGGCATTGTTTGCGATTCCGATGATCTGGTTCGCTGGCTGGCTCTCTGACAAGATAGGGCGCAAACCTGTGCTGCTGGCAGGCTTTGTTCTTGGGCTTGTGGCTACGTTCCCCGTGTTCCATCAGATCGCGGCCATTGCAAACCCTGCCCTGACTGCTGCTCAGCAGAAAACGCAGATCTCGATTCACACGGATTCGAAGACATGTTCATTCATGTTCAATCCCTTGGGTAACCGGACTTTCACGTCGCCTTGCGACGTTGCCCGACAGAGCTTGACCGCACTGTCAGTCAACTACTCACTTGTGAATGACTCGAGCTCATCCGCGACAGAAGTTCGTGTTGGCGATCATGTTATAGCCGCGCATGCCAGTGCTTTCGACCGTGCGCGCTTTGGTGCCGACCTAACCGCTGCAGTCAAAGCGGTGGGATTTGGGGCGCACGCGACACCAGGGTTTGGGGACCAGATGAAGATTGTCGGTCTTCTATTGATCGCCCTCCTAGCCATGGCTCTTGGTTATGCACCGGTGGGCGTGGCGATCGCAGAAATGTTCCCCGCACGAATCAGGTACACGGCGATGTCCTTTCCGTATCACCTTTCGACGGGCTGGATCGGCGGGCTTCTTCCGACCTTCGCGTTTGCGATTGCTGTTGCTCAAGGCAATATCTTCGCCGGGCTTTGGTATACGATTGGTTGGCTGATTGTTGGCATCGTTGTGACTGGGCTTTTCTATCATGAAGCGAAAGGGGATTCGGGATGCACGACCGAGTAGCGCCCGACTGTTCGCAGAGAAAAGCCGATTAAGCACGACCTCGGTCGACGCGGGCCTCTTAAATCGATATCTGGTGCACAGTAGAGGCGATGATTGTGGTCGAACTGCTTCTCAGCGTAGCCAAATACTGCTGCTTGGCGATCCGCCACACCTACGCTTTTGAACGGAGTTCCTGATGCAAGACCTTTGGCGCCTGAGCGCTTCTGATCTGGCAGTACTTGTAAAAACGAGGCAGGTTTCGGCCAAGGAGGCGGCGATCTCGGCGCTTGCCCGACTCGATGCCGTGAACTCGATAATCAACGCCGTGGTTGATCACCGCCAGGAAGATGTACTGGCGCAGGCAGCAGTGGTCGATGCAGCAATCGCTCGTGGCGAAGACCCTGGTGTTCTCGCTGGCGTGCCCGTCACGATTAAAGTCAACATCGATCAAGCCGGCTATGCAAATACCAACGGCGTGACGTTGCTGCGAGACAATATTGCTACGGCAAACAGTCCTATAGTAGATAACTTCCGCAAGGCGGGGGCTGTTATCCTCGGACGGACCAACACGCCTGCGTTTTCCTATCGATGGTTCACGAGCAACCTGCTACACGGCGATACAAGAAATCCTAGAGATCCGTCAATTACGCCCGGTGGCTCGTCAGGCGGAGCAGGTGCGGCCGTTGCCGCGGGCATCGGTCACATCGCTCACGGGACGGACATTGCCGGCTCGGTCCGTTACCCCGCGTATGCATGTGGAGTGCACGGCTTGCGGCCGACCCTCGGGCGCATCGCTGCTTTCAATCCGTGTCAGGCGGATCGTCTGATCTCCCCACAGATGACGGCGGTGTCTGGTCCATTGGCGCGCACCATCAAGGACCTGCGGATCGCACTGACAGCCATGTCGGCACCTGACGCGCGCGATCCATGGTGGGTGCCGGCCCCTCTTGAGGGGCCACCGAAACCGAAACTTGCCGCTCTCTGCCTGAATCCAGATGGTCTCAACCCTGTCCCCGAAGTAAGGGCTGCGTTGCTGGATGCAGGAGAGCGACTGCGTCGCGCCGGTTGGACTGTCGAGGAAATCGCCGATACGCCGCCTCTGCGCGAAGCAGCAGACTGGCAGACGCGGTTGTGGCTTGGTGACGGATATGAAGCGCAGTTGGCGGCCGCTGAGCAAGAAGGGGACCCGGGAGCCCTGGCGTGTCTGCGGGGCAATCGTTCGAAGGTCTTTCCGCTGGATCAAGCAACGTTCTCGAGGGCACTGATGCGACGGATTCCCCTCATTCGCCAGTGGTCGCTCTTCCTTGAAGAGTATCCGGTTGTGGTCCTGCCTGTCTCGCGCGAGCTGCCGTTTCCGGATCAACTGGATCGTAAGGATGAAGGTTCCTTCACACGTGTATGGGATTCACAGCTCCTTCAAGTGGCAATTCCGTTTCTCGGTTTGCCTGGGTTGACCGTCACAACAGGGCTGGTCGGACCTATCCCGGTCGGCGTCCAGGTAGTCTCTGCCCGCTTTCGCGAGGACCTGTGCCTTCTGGCCGGCGAGGCGATCGAGGCAGGTGGTGTGCCGGCGATGCCAGTCGACCCATTCGGCTCATGCCCCTGGACCGCGCGGTCCAACGAAGAATGCGACTGTCGAGTACCCAGGAAAAGCTGATCGAAGGTGCGATCCGAAAAACCCGATACAGCTTGACCATGGTCGACGCGTCTTCTAAAGTAGAACGACTCTTGAATTGACGAGGAAAATTGAACCATTAGGGGCGAGGACAATGGACCACGGTCTTATGAAGCTGGTCGACAGCGGCAGTAATTTCGCGCGTTATCAATTTGGAGATCTCGGGGTAGTCGCACTTCGGGACGGGTACGTAGATATGCCGCCAACTCGACTGCGTCGGGAAGGCGGAGCCGCGTTCGACAAGCCCCCGGCAGGTACACACCTGGTGGAAGGCCAACTCCGCTTATCCGTAAATGCCTTCCTCGTTATTGAGCCGCGACGTTCGATCCTAATTGACACGGGTGCATCGAATGCGTGGCTTCCGACAATGGGCGGTCTCTATGACAGTCTGAAGGAAGCTGGCATCGAAAGGGAAAGTATCACGGATGTTGCTCTCACCCACACGCATGAAGACCACGTCAGTGGGCTGATAGCACCGGACGGCTCGAACGCGTTTCCCGGCGCGAAACAGATCGTCGTTCCCAAGGAAGAGATTCGTGTTTTCAAAGGGCGACTTGCGGGCCTTCGCGATCAGGTCACTCCAATCTCGGATGGTTTCCGCGTGAGCGATCGGGTCACAGCGGTTACTGCGAGTGGGCATTCGCCAGGACACACTGCCTACGCTATTGTGAGTAGTGTTGGGACCCTGGTTGCGTGGGGTGACATCATTCATGTCCCATCCCTCCAGTTCGGACGACCTGAAATCACATGGGAGTTTGACAGCGACCAACCCAAGGCACGCGAGGCAAGACTTACTCTTCTTAATCAGGTTGCCCAGCCTAACTGCTTAGTGGCCGGTGCACATCTTGACTTTCCGGGGATCGGATACGTGCACAAACGCGGCGAATCCTTTGAATTCGAGCCAGTCGGCTAGCAGTACGTCTGCGTGAACGCATCAAGACACGTCCTGCTTGTTAAGAAGCTGAATACTCGCACCCTGCGCTCGAGTATCTGGAGCGTTACGTGCCCCATGCAACAGGTGCAGCACTCCTCGTTGGCAGTTAGATCCACACCCTGCGGACAAACCCGATCCGACGCACTCTCTCCTGTGAACACGCGCCGTGGGCGCTTCAACAATACGGATTCAAGGTTCTTATCGCTGAAAGCTTTGCCGATGTCTTTTACAGCAACTGCTGCAAGATCGGATCGCTCCCCATACAGTTGAGCCAACCCGGAGCTCAATGCTTGCGAAGTTGTGTTGGGTCGAATACAGCGGCCTTAGTGTATGTCGACATTGTCGAGAGCACACTGAGCGTAGCAAATTAATGTACCGTCGACTTCAAAATTGACGAGGCTTACGTTGGGCTTTTATCAAGGCGACTGATGAAATTGACGTAACGTTAACGCAAAACTCAAAAATTCGTAAGTTTGAAGAGGAACATCTCCGCGCGCGACCATGGCTGTGACCAACCCTTCGGATCAGGGATCGACGACAGAAATGATAATCTGACATGCTTGCGCTGACTCGCAAGAGGTTCGTCGATGAAAGCATGAATCATAACGATCAACGTCCTGCCAGCTGGTTTCCGCCGGCGCGTTTTGTCGTCATAGCCCGAAGCATTGGAAATTTCTACTTTTAACGACATATGTGATTAGGGTAACTACGTAAAAAAATGAAGAAAGCAAGCGCATCAACCTGTACATGAATACGCGCGGACGAAAATAGCACGTCCATTCAATGGCAAGCGCGCTGATGGAAAATGACAGCTCCTGTCCAGAGGGGTTTGGGACAGCGGGTGACGGGATGGCCCCAGCACTATTGTCGCTAGGTAAAAAGCCTCGACAGAAAGATTCCAAAAGCGACAGTGTGAGATAAAAAAATATCGCTTTTTTCACGATCTACGTAGATTTACATTAGTGGCTGCTTCGTCTTGCTTCCAGTCTGCGACTTCGTCAGCGGGACGCATTTCCCAACACAGGCACGGGCACAAAGATGCTCGGCGAAAAAGATTCAGGAGATGACATGAATTCAGTTGCCGCTAGTGAACCCGCGGTTCAGGGTCGTGCACGCCGGGTGGGACTGGCATGGCAGATCTTGATCGGCCTATTGATCGGTATAGTGACAGGACTTGTTCTGAACCACTACTCCGACATTCGCGACTCGGCGATCCGTGAATACCTACAGCCAGCAGGGGACGTCTTCATCCGACTGATCCGCATGGTTGTCGTGCCAATCGTGTTTGCCTGCATGGTAACGGGAATCGCCGGAGTAGGTGACGGTAGGACTCTCGGACGCATAGGGCTGAAAACGATCGTCTATTTCGAGATTGTCACTACTATCGCGATTGTTCTTGGGCTCATCGTTGGAAATGTGCTCCATCCAGGCACTGGCATGGATTTGTCGCAACTAGGTCACGTCGACATCGCAAAGTACCAGCAGAGCACGCAGCAGGCGCAGGGCCATCATGGACTTGCTCCGCTGATCCTTAGTGTTATTCCGGACAACATCATTTCCTCGATGGCGAAAGGTGATCTACTGCCAGTCATCTTTTTCTCCGTCTTGTTTGGACTAGGCCTACAATCCATTCCCGACGAATATCGCCGTCCCGTGATCGCATCGCTTAAGGGCGTCGCCGAGGCGATGTTTAAGGTAACCGGGATGGTGATGCGCTACGCTCCGATAGGTGTTTTTGCGCTGATCGCGATTACTGTGGCAAATTTCGGATTCGGCTCTCTCTTTCCGCTGTTGAAGCTTGTCGCCGTTACATATTTTGCGATTATCGTCTTCACACTGGTCGTTCTTGGATCGATCGCTCGAATTTTTGGGTTCAGCATCTTTACCATTCTCCGTCTTTTTAAGGACGAACTTATCATCGCATTTTCGACGAGCAGCTCGGCCACGGTCCTTCCTCAACTAATGAAAAAATTGGAGGACTACGGAGTTCCGAAAAGTATCACAACGTTTGTGGTACCGACAGGATACTCATTCAACCTGGATGGCGCATCGATCTACTTAGGAATTGCTGCTCTGTTTGTAGCACAACTGTACGGCATTCATCTTGGCTGGCAGGAGCAACTTATCCTAACCCTAACCATGGTAGTAACATCGAAGGGGGCCGCTGGCGTTCCCGGATTCATGTTTGTCATCCTCCTCGCAACCTTGGCGAGCGCCGGACTTCCGCTTGAAGGACTTGCGGTCATTGCCGGGGTGGACAGGCTCATGGACATGGGTCGGACAACACTTAATGTCGTTGGTAATGCGCTTGCACCGCTTGTCATCGCGAAGTGGGAGAAGCAGTATGACGAACGAAAAGGAAAGACCTATCTCGCATCCCTAACCATAGAATCGGGAAAAACGGTAGGCTAGGAGATAAGGTTTGCTGCGAAAACACGCGTCTCTCGGGTTCTGGCTGTTCCCTCTAACTGCCAGAATCGTTTGCCGGCCATCGCGGCCGGCATTTTTTTGCTCGAAAATTTCGAGTTAAAAGTTCAGATGTGTCAAGTGTAGGAGGGTGCCATTACTCCATTCTTCTCAGTCTCGTCGGCTCATAATGGACAGCGACGCTAGTCGAAAAAGGAACGCAGACACCAGTGTTACGAAGGTGGGCCTCTGTCAGGATTCAACGACAACGAGGGAATGCTTGTAACTGAGAACCTGTGCTTGCGACGAGCTTCGAAGCGGCGAGCGCCCGGTCATATAGAGTGTGGCAACGTGGATGCTTAGCTCAGGGCGAAGTCCGCCAGCGACAGAGACTCCTTCGCATATTGGAACAGGCTGATGTCATTGAATTCGATTGCAGGCGTGCGGCATGGAGTCGAGTCCACCAGCAGTTGCGCGGAGCCGCGCGACATAGACCAGGCAAGCGTGCCCTGTCTAGTGTTCCGTTAAAAAATTAGGATAACGGTGTTTCCTACGATCGACGGCACGTCTTGCACCATCGGACGCAACACAGTCCAAAAGGTGGCAGTTTCGGCACGTTGGTGGCGCGGATGCCCCTGTCGGAGCGAGTGATTGCTAACTCGTAGGTCTGGTCGAACGCAGTTCAGACAGGCGCGAGTGTTGCTTCTCGCACGGAGAACGTCTTCTTTTTAGTACGGAAGATCCGTCTGGTTCATAGTTTCTCCCGGTCGATCTACCGACGCTCGCTCTCTGATCCGGGCTGGCGTCCCGACCACCGTCTTACCAGCGGGGATATCGCAAATCACAACACTTCCGGCTCCGACCTTGGAATTCGCGCCAATTGTTATGTTACCGAGAAGAATCGCGCGTGCGCCAATCAATACACCCGAGCCAATTTTCGGATGCCGGTCCCCTGCCTCCTTACCTGTTCCGCCGAGCGTGACCCCCTGCATGATTGAGACGTTATTGCCGACAAGGGCCGTTTCACCGACCACAATGCCTGTTCCATGATCAAGCATCACTGCTGAACCGACCGGCCAAGCAGGGTGGATATCGACCGAGAAACGCCTGGAGGCGAGAGCCTGAAGATGCCGCGCGAGTTCCTTTCGATCCTCATTCCAGAGATGATGTGCGACCCAATGGCCCGTCAGCGCATGGAAGCCCTTATGTCCAAATCAATACCGAGAGAGGGGATTTCGTGGCGGGGTCGCACCGGAGCACTGCCGTGACGTCAAGGGCAGCCAGAAGTTCGAGTGCGGGTTCCCGCGAGAAGGAGGAGCGAAATAGCTGGCGCAATATGCGAAACGGAAGGTCGCGTTCTTCAAGCTCAGCAGCCAGAAGGCGCGGCAAGATGGAGCACAGCGATTCGACCTCGCCGATACGGCGCAGCAAGGAAGCTCGCAGCAACGGTTCTCGCTTTGCTAGAAGAGCAGCTTCGCGGACAATCTCGACGCTATGGATGCGGCATGTGCAGCATTGCCTTCGTGAAGGAACTCGTTATCCACGGTGTAATAAGTGCATGTACGAATGTATCAAACCGCGAACGCCCACTGATGGAGGACTGAACTAGATGTCCAGTCGGCGTAACCGACCGACTGACCAAGTGAGGTTAGGAAAGGCTCTCGCATGCCTGCACGATTCTATCGCACGCCTTTTCAATGACCTCCATCGATGTAGCAAACGAGATGCGGAACGCCGGCGAAATACCGTAGGCTGCACCTTGTACAGTCGCGACCTTGTGATCGTTCAGCAGATACATCACAAAATCGCTGTCGTTGTTGATCCGCTTGCCGCTGGGTGTGGTTTTCCCGATGTGCGCACCGCAAGACACATACACGTAGAACGCCCCGTCTGGCGTGGGGCATTCTAGTCCTGCCTTCCCGTGAAGGCGCGCAACCAGCCGGTCTCGACGTCTTCTGTACTCAGCACGCCACTCGGCAAAAAACGACAGTGGACCCTCGAGTGCAGCAAGAGCTGCAGCTTGGCTCACAGCCGAGGGGTTGCTGGTACTTTGCGATTGCAGCTTCTCCATTGCTTTTATCAGTTCCAGTGGACCCGCCGCATATCCAATCCGGAACCCAGTCATAGCGTATGTCTTCGATACACCGTTAATCGTCAGTGTGCGGTCCGCAAGCTCCGGATTGACTTTAGCAAAAGTCGTATGGCTCAAACCATCGTAGATGAGGTGTTCATAGATGTCGTCCGTCATCACATGGACATGTGGATGGTCGGAAAGCACGTGACCGAAAGCACGCAATTCGCCTTCGCTGTAAATTGCTCCGCTAGGGTTGTTCGGAGAATTGAGAACGAGCCACTTGGTGCGCGGCGTTATCGCGTCGGCAAGTTGTTGCGGCGTAATTTTAAATCGCTGCTCGGCCGGGGCGGCAATGAAAACCGGAACGCCGCCATTGAGTTTGACAATGTCCGGATAAGAGACCCAGTACGGAGCAGGCACGATCACCTCGTCTCCGGCGTCGACGGTGCAAGTGAACGCGTTGTAGATGATCTGTTTGGCGCCTGTCGCAACCGACACGTTTCCAGTCGCCACTTCTATCTGGTTTTCACGCGCAAATTTTGCTGCGATAGCCTGCTTGAGCGGCAGTGTGCCGTCGACAGCGGTATATCGAGTGGCACCGTCCCGCATTGCCTGCGCTGCTGCTTCGATGATGTGAGGCGGCGTGGGGAAGTCTGGCTCTCCTGCCGCCATGTTGCAGATATCCTCCCCCGCAGCAGCGAGCGCTTTGGCGCGATTCATTGCGGAAATGCTTGGCGACGGTTGGATGAGATCGAGGCGAGCGGCGAGAAATGACATGACATCCCTTGGTTGAACGGGCCGTTGACGAGCAGTATGGACATGACTGTGCTCGGCGGGCAACAAAGTCGTCAAGGGAATATTTGGAAGGATTAAATTTCTATTGGGGAATATGTTGGGCCGCGGACCAGCACTTGGCCCGACACGGCGTTTGAGATTGGTCGGTGTGTGCAAATGAGTCGAGAGCACGTGTGGCAAGGACTTGCGGCAGACAAGGCTTTCTTTAACTCTCGCAGAAGATATCAAACTAGGGAAATTTCCGGAGCCAGGACGCTAGGCGTTCCCGCTACCGTGTACAGCGCTTGCAGCCCTCAGGCCGTGGACGCCGACTGATAAGGCGCCGTTCACACCTTCGTGTAGAACGACACTGCGCTCGTTCTCTGAAGATTAAATCTTGTGACGTAACACCCGCACCCCGCGGAAGCGCTCTAGTGATGTAATTGCTTTTCCTAGTTCGGTAAGCATTGCGGTGGCGGCAGGCGACAGCGATCGTCCAGCACGGGTCAGAAGGCCCACAGTTCTCGATATCGTGGGCTCCTTCAACGGCCGAAAAGTCAGGGCGTTCAATGGTGCGCGTTGCGCCGCCAAGGCTGACATTACGGAGACGCCCGCCCCACGGGTGAGCAAGGTTGAAATAGTTGATGTATTTGACACTTGATAACGCGGCTCCCTGACGTGCTGGCTTAATCCTGGTGTTTTGCTTAGCTGATGCTGCATGCCCAGGTCGGCGCTGAAACCGATGATTCTATGTTCATCAAGCTGGTCCCAACTGATCTCGGTTTTAACGCGCGCCAGAGGGTGGTCGGAAGCCGTTACAACCCCATAGGTGTCTTCAAACAACGGCTCAAGAGTCAACTGCGCGTCGGGTTCCAGCGGACTGCAAATGCCAAAGTCGACGTCGCCGCTCAGAATGCGTTGTTGGACGCCCTCCGAATTATCTTCGCGAAGATAGAGATCGATTCCGGGGAAGTTTTGGATAAAGGCTGCAGATGCCTCGGACAGCAGCAACGCCATCACCGATGGCACTGCTGCGACGCCTACTCTCCCTCGTTCCCGCTTACCCAAAGCACGCATTGCACCAATAGATGCGTCGAAGTCTGTCAGCAGTCGCTGCGCGGTTGGCAAAAACTCCTGCCCGGCACCGGTCAAATCAAGGTGGCGCGTCGATCGGTCAAACATCGCCAGTCCTAGATCGCGCTCCAGGTGCTGAATAGTCAGGCTCAACGCCGACTGGGTAACGAAAAGCGCTTCCGACGCGCGCGTTAGGCTACGGTGTTCAGCAACCGTTACAAACGCACGAAGGTGACGGATCGATATGCGTCGGGTCCGCTGGGTTTCATTCATCTATTTTTCTCGTGAATCCATCGAGATTAATCGATTGTACTCGACAAAACCAAGCATCAGAATGCCCCTAACAACAAACATAGAGGAATGGAGATGCTGGTCGACATTCGTCGTTACACGATCGTCCCAGGGCAGCTTAGGGCCTACCTTGAGGTGTACGAGCAACATGGGCTGCCTGTGCAGCGTCGTCACGTTGGTGACCCCTTGGGCTACTTCATCTCAGAGGTAGGGGAACTGAACCAAGTGGTTCATCTTTGGGGCTACGAGGACGCCGCTGATCGTCAGCGTCGCCGTGCAGCAATGGAAAGAGATCCAGACTGGATCGAATACAAGAAAAAGACGGCGTTCGGTCAATTTATTCAACGCCAGGAAAATCAACTGGTGATCTCAGCCCCGTGGTCCAAGCTTTGAGGGGCCCCCGGGAGGTCCTACCGGTCGACCGCATACACGGATGAAACTGAACATGAGCGCGAACCTTCTTGACAATCACGCTGCCGGCGTGTTCCCGATTGCCATTACACCGTTTGCAGACGACGGGGCGATTGACTTCGTCAGTCTTGAGCGACTTACCGAGTTCTTTCTCAGCTGCGGCGTGCCAGGCATTACCTATCTCGGAGTGCTCGGTGAAGCATCCAAGCTATCCGGCGTAGAAAGCTTGCGGATCGTGAGGGGGGTATTGAAGCTGGTGCGCGGTCGTGCGCAGGTCATCATGGGTGCGGGTCAAGTTGGCTTCGACAATCTTCGTGCATTCACTGCCGAAGTTATGGATGAGGGAGCGTCAGCGATCATGGTTGCCCCTGCCTCCGGACTTAAGACTGATGATCAGGTCTTGGCATATTTCGACGGTGTAGTAAGAGCAATCGGCGACGATGTGCCGCTTGTCGTGCAGGACTATCCCCAGAACACTGGCGTTTTTATGTCAGCACGTGTTCTAGGTCAATTGATTCGTCGACACCCGAGTATCAAAGTCGTCAAGCACGAGGAGAGTTCCGCCCTTCGGAAGATCACAGCGCTACGCGCGCAGGAACGCGAGGACGAACGGCATCGCATTAGCATTTTAGTTGGAAATAGCGGAATACATCTTCCGCAGGAGCTGCTCAGAGGAGCGGACGGCGCCAATACGGGAGTCGCTTTCCCGGAAATGCTAGTCGAAGTGTGCCGTCGTCACTTCGAGGGTAACGTCTGTGGGGCGGAGGATCTTTACGACCTCTTTCTGCCACTGGTTCGTCACGAACAACAGCCCGGAGTTGGCCTAGCAATCCGAAAAGAGATTTTTCGACGTCGCGGCCTGATCGCTTCAGCCCGAGTTCGCTCTCCGGGGCCCACGTTGGACGGAAATGACCATGCGGAGCTTTCCCGGCTCCTCAGTCGCCTGAATGAAAAGCTGCGCTCAAACGAGGAGGATGCGCTCCTCGGATCTTACAGTCTGTCCGAATAATATGGTCAATATGGCAGGTCCGTTATGGTCAGACATCTGTGTTCGCCCTTGGAGCTCCAACCCGATCGCATGATCTTAAAAAATACTTAAAGAGTCAGCAGCGCAGGCGGTGGTGCGCTAACGGAGCAGGAACGCGGTCGCGACGATGGAAACGGACCTTGAAGCAAAACATGAGAAGGTCGTTTCGCTTAAATCAAGACGTCGAATTAATAGAACGGAGACACAATATGAAAAAGTTCGTTATACCTATTATGTTAGTCTTGTCCGGATTGTGTTCGACGGCGTCAGCCGATGAACTGGCGGATATCAAATCACGCGGATCGTTGACCTGTGGAGTACTCGGAGACCTTGTACCTCTTGGGTTTCAAGACCCTAAGACCCGAAGTCTCGTCGGGTTCGACGTTGATGTCTGTGCCGCAGCTGCCAAATATCTAGGCGTTAAGCTAGAACTGAAGACCGTATCGGTTGACGCACGAGTTCCCTCGCTGGTGACGGGTCGAGTTGACTTGATGACGGCATCATTGGCTTATACGCCGGCGCGAGCGAAGCAGGTTGACTTCTCCTCTGCATATATCTCCGTTCCCGTATCAGTCCTCGTCAAGAAAAACTCCGGGATCAAAAGCTTCGCAGACCTTGCAGGCAAGAAAATCAGCGCAAATCGCGGATCTACGTCTGAGGTTTATGCACGCCAAAAGCTGAAGAATAGCGAAGTCATGACATTCGACGATGGCCCGTCGTCTTTTCTTGCGCTACAGCAAGACAAGGTGCAAGGAATGGCTATGGTGAAAAGTGCGGGCGTCGGCTTCAAAAACAGATCGAACGGAGCGACGGAGTTTTTGGATGAAGCGGTATTTTGGGAGCACGACTGCATCGGTGTAAGAAAGGGAGAGCCGGCGCTTCTTTCAGCCGTAAATGCTGCGCTTGACCAACTGGAAACTTCTGGCGGAATGCAAACGATTTGGGATCGATGGTACGGCCCCTCGACAGAGTTCAACCTCGTGCGCGAGAAGAAGATCGTACACCTCTCCGATTTCTGATGAAACGGCCGCGGCCGGTGTCCTCGTGCCGGCCGCAACGATGTAGCGAGCGATGACCATGAATCTCGAGTCCTTCTCTGTGTTGGCTGAGCCAGACGTCCAACTGCTGTTTCTCCGGGGCACGTTGACGTCGCTCGAGCTGTTTGCGGTATCTGCGTTAATCGCGTATGCGCTCGGAGCCCTGCTTGTGGTGCTGCGTCTGTCAGGACGAATCCCCTCTGCAGCCGTAGGGGCTTTCGTCGAGTATCACCGCAACGTTCCGAGTATCGTACAGATTTTCGTTTGGTATTTCGGCGTATCTCAAATCCTGCCAACGTCCTGGCATGCATGGACCAACAATCATCTCGGTGCATTCTTCTATGCAGTCGTGGCGCTATCACTTAATTCGGCAGCGTACATATCCGAGGACCTCCGAAGCGGAATCCGGTCAGTTACTAACGGGCAAATGGAAGCGGCGCGGGCCTTGGGACTGAACTACCTGAAGACGATGCGCCTGGTGATGGTTCCACAGGCCGTAAGAAGCGCCGCTCCCGCGCTTGTCAACCAAGCACTGAGCCTCTTAAAAACGACAAGTCTGGCAATGGCTATTGGAGTCAGTGAACTGATGTACGTCGCACGTCAGCTGGACGGAGAGACGTACGCCACTTTCGCGGCCTATCTGACGCCGACGGTTATCTATCTGCTCTGCACATTGACATTAATGTATGTTGGTGGGCGACTGCAGCGGCCCGTGCATGCTTCGCGTTGAGGGCGCAAGAAAATGATAGAAATAATTTCTCAATACGGCCTGTCATTGCTTGTTGGTCAGTATCCAAACGGTCCACTTGGAGGCGTTGCGCTTACGCTGGTGATGTCCGTGGCGGCATTGCTTGCAGCCTTTCCGGTAGCTGTAATGGTAGCTGTGGCTCGAACGAGCCCCATTCGAGCAATACGACGCGCGGCGTCGTTTTACGTCAGCATGGTGCGGGGAATTCCGCTCCTGCTCATTATCTTTTGGGCTTACTTTGTGTTGCCTCTTGTTACCGGAGTGACCACTTCCGCGGTCGTTACGGTCATTTGCGCTCTGGTGATTTATGAGGGAGCATACCTAGGCGAGGCAATACGCGCAGCTCTACAGGCGCTTCCAAAAGGCCAGAACGAAGCAGCTCGATCGCTTGGCATGAGTTATACCGCGACGCTGTTCAAGGTAATTCTTCCACAGGCGCTTTTTAACTGTCTTCCGAGCATGATGAACCAGTTCGTGTTGATTGTTAAGAACACATCGCTCGCGTATATCATCGGAGCCCATGAGTTGACCTTCTCCGCAAATGGAATAAACGCCCAGTTGCTAACCAGGCCCTTCGAGGTTTACGTCATTCTCGCTGCTCTCTATTTTGTCATCTGCTATTCCTTGAGCCGTTTCTCTCGAACGTTGGAGCGTCGCGTTTTACGGAAAAGATTGGGTATGAGCGGTCGTCGAACCGATAGCAAGTCCTCACTCGCACAGGCATCGTCATGATCGAGTTTATCAACGTCAATAAGTGGTACGGAAGTCATCATGTCCTCAACAACGTTAATGAACGTGTTGAGCGCGGTGAGGTTGTAGTGATCTGTGGGCCGTCCGGTTCCGGAAAGTCCACGCTGATCCGAACGGTGAACAGACTCGAGCCAATCGAAAAAGGGCAGATCCTTGTCGATGACGTTGATGTCAATGCCCGGAAGACATCCGTGAACCGCTTGCGAAGCGGTATCGGATTCGTTTTCCAGCAGTTCAATCTTTTTCCCCACCTCAGTGTAAGAGACAATGTTGCTTTGGCGCCTGTGAACGTTCATGGTGTCTCAAAGAAGGACGCGACGGAGAACGCGATGGAGTTGCTTGATAAGGTGGGACTGCAGCACAAGGCCGAAGCGTTTCCTGGCCAGCTTTCGGGTGGGCAGCAGCAACGGGTAGCCATTGCGAGGGCTCTGGCGATGAAGCCTCCGGTCATGCTTTTTGACGAGCCTACCAGCGCTCTTGATCCAGAGATGGTGGGAGAAGTCCTGCAGGTGATGAAGCAGCTCGCGACTGATGGCATGACTATGATGTGCGTGACACACGAAATGGGATTCGCCCGAGAGGTCGCCGATAAAGTATGGTTCATTGCCGAGGGCGAGGTTCTGGAGCGAGCTAAGCCTACAGAATTCTTCACAGCACCGCGTCATCCAAGGGCTCAGAAATTTGTAGCTGATATTCGTGGACATTGAAGGAAGTCCGAAGCGCGCTCGTACCTTGGCGGGGCACGGGCGTAGGCAGAAGATGGTTCAATCAAAGCGGTGCCGCGTTTGCGTGCAGTAAGACTAACGGATTGATGTGCATTCGATCTGACTGAAATGAATACCAGAGGATTCGCTGCAAGAAGTGAAAGTCTCTGTACGCTCCCCTGATTGACGCAACGCGCACGGTCCTGAGCCCGCTCCGCAGGCCAGGCTAGTAATGATTAACACTGGGAACAACGGCGTTCCGCTGGAAGCAACTATGGAAACAGCGTTGGCAAACGACCTCGCTTGTCTTGCACTGAAACTGAAATCCGAAACTAAGAATGCGGCAGTGCGCCACCTTGTAAGGCAGTGCCTGATCGATGCCGTCGCGTCAGCAGTGGCAGGATACGATTCGTCAGTGGCGGATATGGCGATGCGATTTGCGATCAATGGTCTTGGAGCCGGATCGTCGCGGCCGTGGTTTTTCGATTGTGCCGGCATCACCCCAGCCGGGGCAGCGTTCGTCAACTCGAGTGCAATGTCGTCGCTCGATATCGATGACGGCAATCGAGCGGCGCGTGGGCACCTTGGCGCCGCCGTTGTTCCCGCGGCCTCGGCTTTTGGCGCACTGAGCGACGCGTCACCGGACACCTTCGCTCATGCGATCTTAGCTGGCTGCGAGATTGGAGCGCGTCTAGGCGCGGTCGAGTCACCGCCGTTCTTTGCATCCGGGAGGTGGGCTGGGGTCGGCGCAGCGGTCGCGACGGGAATCTGCCTTGATTTCGAACAGGGTCAACTGGCTAACGCGATTTCTCTCTCAGTCCACTGCGCGCCGCTCATGGCCGCGGCAGGAGTACGGTCGTTGATGATTGGGCACATTAAGGAAGGCGTACCGTTCGGGATGCTCTCGGGAGTGACATCCGCTTTACTCGCACGAGAGGGATACAGGGGCGATCCGGATGCGGTGGAGAGTTCAGGTATATACGATACCCATCGCCTCACTGCATACCCTGAGCTGACGAGCGCATTCGAACGTACGTATTTCAAACGATATACCTGCTGCCGTCTGGCTCACGCACCAATAGATGCGGTGATGGCCGTCATTGAGCGCGAGAAAATCAACATATCGGACATCGACCAAATTACGGTGCGTACGTTCAAAACAGCGATCGAACTTCCGAACGAGGTACGTCCTACATCATTCGAATCGGCGCAATACAGTCTACCGTTCGCTATCGCGGTGGCGCTCCGAGGGGGGAAAGACGCGTTGCTGCCTTTGGCTCCTATGGCGCATCACGACAATGAGATTGCTGCGCTCGCAGCGCGGGTCGTTCTCGAGCATAACCCCGAGTTCGACAATTCATATCCAACGACCACTCCGACCATCATACGGATCACGACTCGCGCTGGCGTCACGTTTGAGGAGTGGCGCGAAACTGCCGATGGCGACCCTGGGCGCCCGTTTACCGATGCCCAATTGATTGAGAAGCTGCAAAGCTTGGGCCGCGGAAAGGTGCCGGACAAACGACTAACCTCGATGATCCAGCTAGTCTGCACAGATATTCCTGGAGCGCGGGAATTCGAAATGGCACTACATTGATCTGCGGCACAGATATTCGATCGATGAAAAGCGAAATTTGCTTACCTATTTGGCAGGTCGACGCATTCTCCTCGGAAGTATTCGGAGGGAATCCCGCTGCCGTTGTCGCTTTGGCTGGCGCTTGGCTTGCGGACGAGTTGATGCAAGCCATCGCAGCGGAAAATAACCTGTCCGAGACCGCCTTCGTACGGCTCGGGATAGATCCAGTCCCGTTGCGCTGGTTTACCCCTGCTTGCGAAGTCCCTCTGTGTGGGCACGCGACGCTGGCAACTGTTGCCGTAATGCACAAAGTTCTCGGTCTTGTTGACACCGGAGCGGTTGTGGAGATCTCAACTGCCAGCGGCATTCTCCGCGTTAGCGTGGGACCTACAAACTACGTCTTGGATTTTCCGGCCCGTCAAACGGTTGCGACGTGTACAACCAAGGCCCAACTCGAAGCAGTACTTGGCTGCGAGATAAGGGAAGTTTGGAAGAGCGTCGATAGATACGTGTGCCTTCTCGACAGCGAGGCAGAAGTTCGTCGGGTGCAACTGGACATCGGCAAGTCGTCGTCGTTGGACCTTCCAGGAATAATTGCAACGGCACGCGGCAGCGACTGCGACTTCGTATCACGGTACTTTGCTCCAGGAAAGGGGGTGCAGGAAGATCCAGTTACCGGAACCTCGCATTGCACACTCGCACCGTTCTGGGCACAACGGCTTGGCAAAACGACTTTTCGAGCAAAGCAACTGTCACATCGGGGAGGCGAGATTGAATGTTCCATTGTCGGCGACCGCGTGCTGCTTACGGGGGAGTGCAAGGTCTATCTTCAAGGATCGATTACTGTGCCAAACATTGCCTAGCACGACCATTCCCGTCAGGCTTACTGTCTAAGGAGGACGCATCATGTCACCAGAGGAAAAAATCATTGCGCTAGGACTTGAACTCCCACCGGCGCTTCCACCACGCTTTAGTTACATTCCTTATAGGCAAGTTGGAGACTTGTTGTTTTTGGCAGGACACGGACCTCGACTTCCCGACGACAGCTACCGCACCGGGACGATCTCGCGGGAGGAACAGATTCCTGCCTTCTACGCGGACGCACAATTGACCGGCCTAAACATCCTGGCGACCCTTAAAGCTGCGGTCGGCGAGCTCGAGCGGATTAAGGCGTTTGTGAAACTTCTCGGGATGGTCAATGCAGCGCCGAATTTCACATCTCATCCAAAGGTTATCGATGGGTGCTCGGATTTGTTAGTCAATGTCTTTGGCGAGGTTGGACGGCATGCCCGGTCTGCGGTCGGGATGTCCTCGCTTCCGAGCGGACTGACGGTCGAAATCGAAGCCATCGTTCAGGTAAACATGTAGTTGTTATGGGACTGAGCGCGCGAGCGCGCGAGGCCCTCCCAGAACGTCGATCCCAGTGCGCGCAGGTCGTGTGCGTTGACCTTCAGTCCGAAGCTTCAAGGTCCCTAAGGCAGAAGGGGATCTGCGTGCGGTTTGTGAACCTCCGACCATTGGGGTCGGAAAGCGCCTTTGTTCCGACAACCGCGCCCTCATCCTCTGAAGAAGCGGTCAGCACTTCGGTAGTGACCGTGCAAAGAAGATGTCTCGTGCATCGGATGCAATCCGTTACGCAGTCTGCCGTATCACCCGCATCCGTCCCGACCCGCTCTTCCTGAAGCCCTATCGGATCAAGCATCGCATAGCTTGAGGAAAGGCTTACCGTTTCGAATCTCGTTTTTGTTCGCCATTCGCGCCGACGGTCATCCCGTCAATCGCCGAGATCACTCCGTGCATCAAGTCGCGCCGCTGATTCTCAGTGAGAGAGTGCAAAAATCTTCTTCTCCGGTGAGCATCCTGCTACGGACGGGCCTTCAGATGCCCATAGTTCGCAAAGTACTTCATAACCGTGTCCAGTACGGGTGACTCACCTCATGCGAGCAAACCCTCAGTTGCCAAATTCTACGAAAGAAGATAATTTCTCTCATATCAGATCGTAGATACTGACCGCCGGGAACAGGAAGAGCGTCGTTGCTTTGCCGTTTGGATTACGAAAGCGATGCGCCGTTTCCGGCGGGACGGGTCGGTGTACGAGGTGGCTTAACCAATACTGACGATTAGGAATCCGTACGACGAGCGCGTATGTATTGAAAGGGAACGGTAGGAGTGTCTAGCCTTCCTTTCGACGACAGGCTGCACCCAGTGTCTTTAAGGGACACACATGGCGTCTCTGATCACGTACTGATGCAAATGTCTCTCGGCTCAATGAGTGGAAGAACGCACTTTCCTTGCGATTTCCTGACTGTTCTGGGAATAGCCCGCGTCAAGAATTCGAGCGGCGGACCTAGTCAAAGATCAACTGAACCAAATTTTGAGGACAAAATGAACAAACCGATTGACGCGCTTTTAGAACAAGATCGGGCCCACTTCATGCATCCGTCTACGCATGCCTATGACCATGAATGCGGTGCGCTGCCGGGAAAGATCGTTCGTGGTGGTAGTGGAATCAGGATCGAAGACCATGAAGGTCGGCAGTACATCGACGCATTCGCCGGCCTGTACTGCGTGAACATTGGATACGGCCGCACTGAAGTTGCGGACCGGATGCATGAGCAAGCCACGAAGCTCGCTTATTACCACACGTACGTTGGTCACTCGTCTGACGCAATCATCGAACTGTCTTCGCGCATCATCGATTGGGCGCCCGATGGCATGAAGAAAGTCTACTACGGCATGTCTGGGTCGGATGCAAACGAAACTCAGGTAAAAATTGTCTGGTACTACAACAATGTACTGAATCGTCCGAATAAGAAAAAGATCATCTCTCGGGAGCGGGGTTACCACGGCTCTGGCATCGTGACAGGGAGCCTGACTGGGTTGCCGAGCTTCCACCAGCATTTCGATCTGCCACTGGACCGCGTGAAGCATACGGTCTGTCCGCACTGGTATCGCAAGGCACCTATCGGGATGAACGAATCCGACTTCGTCGCCTACTGTGTCAACGAGCTCGAAAAAATGATCGCGTATGAGGGCGCCGATACGATCGCTGCCTTTATCGGTGAGCCAGTAATGGGCACGGGAGGGATCGTGCCACCTCCGCCCGGCTACTGGCCCGCGATCCAGGAGGTGCTGAAGAGGCACGATATCTTGCTGATTTCTGACGAAGTGGTGTGCGGCTTCGGTCGACTCGGTTCAAAAATGGGTTCTCAGTATTACGGCATTGAACCCGATCTCATTACCGTTGCGAAAGGGCTCACCAGCGCATACGCGCCGCTTTCGGGCGTGATCGTGAGCGAAAAGGTCTGGGACGTTATCGCGCGCGGTTCGAAAGAACATGGGCCCATGGGCCACGGCTGGACCTATTCGGGGCATCCCGTGTGCGCGGCGGCAGCTCTGGCGAATCTCGAGATACTAGAGCGAGAAAACCTCGTGGAGAACGCCGCTGCGGTCGGTACTTATTTCGGAACTAGGCTTCGCGAAGCATTTGGCAACCATCCACTCGTGGGAGAAGTACGGAGTACGGGCATGCTGGCCGCGCTCGAATTCATGGCGGACAGAGAGACGCGCAAGCCGTTTGATGCAGCGTTGAGGATCGGTCCACAGGTAGCCGCAGCGGCGCTGGAACGCGGTTTGATTGCTCGTGCGATGCCGCACGGCGATATTCTGGGCTTTGCTCCGCCACTCGTGATGACTCAGGAAGATGCCGACGAGATTGTCGATATCGTGAAGCACGCGGTTGACCTGGTCGCTGAACGAAATTTAACCGATGCGTGCTGACGGGAGTTGAGCGCGCGCCCGATGATACGAGCGAAGTGCGTCCGAGGCCTGTGTCTGCGCGTGTTGTCAGAGTGACGTGTAATTCATCGATTGCGTGAATCTAGATGACTTATTTACCCAATGGCGGCCAGGCCTCCGTCTTTGATCATGCTTGTCGCTTTGAATGGAGGTAGCAGTGCAGAAATCTGAGGACGTCATCGTCAATTTTCGAGGAGTTCGAAAGACGTACGACGGCGAGACGCTCGTCGTTAAGGCGCTCGACCTTGACATTCATCGGGGAGAATTCCTGAGTCTGCTAGGACCGTCGGGCTCTGGTAAAACGACGTGCCTGATGATGCTAGCGGGGTTCGAGTTCCCTACAGGTGGTGAAATTCGCCTGGACGGCAAACTCCTAAACAATGTCCCACCGCACAAGAGGGACATTGGCATGGTGTTCCAGAACTATGCGCTATTTCCGCACATGACGGTCGAACAGAACGTTGGATATCCACTCACCGTTCGAAAAGTGCGGGCGAGCGAACGAGCGGAGCGGATCGATGACGCGCTGAGTATGGTGCGTATGCAAAGTTTTGCGAAACGCTATCCCGGACAGCTATCCGGTGGTCAACAACAACGCATCGCATTGGCCCGCGCGCTTGTTTCCAAACCGAAGCTTGTGCTCATGGACGAGCCGCTGGGTGCTCTCGACAAGCAACTTCGGGAACACATGCAGTATGAGCTCAAGTCGCTGCACGAAGAACTCGGTCTGACGTTTGTGTATGTCACTCACGATCAGAACGAGGCACTGACGATGTCGGACCGCGTCGCGGTATTCGACAAGGGCATGGTGCAGCAACTCGACACCGTGGATCGCTTGTACGAGTCACCATGCAACGAATTCGTCGCAAACTTCATTGGCGACAGCAACCGGCTGCGCGGAACGGTCGAAACGATAGACGACGAATTTTGCGCATTGCGCCTTGATGACGGTACGAGGCTTGTCGGTCGCAACGTCGGTAATGCGGCCTCGGGGGCGTCCGCCATCGCATGCATTCGACCAGAACGCATAAACATCGCGTACGGGAGCGGTCGTCAAAACGATTCAGCCGCGAATTCCCTTCTCGGCGAGGCGCGAAGCGTTATCTATTTTGGTGATCACATACGGATGCGCTGTTCTTTTACGGGGCAGGATGAGTGTTTTGTGAAGGTCCCGCTGGGAACCAATGCTCTTACAGAGTTTTCCCCGGGAGCGCCAGTGACGCTGGCGTTCGCTCCAGAGCATCTACGGATCTTTGCTTGATGCATTTCTATGTTGCTACGACTTATGTTCGGAAACGAAGTTCGTTTACCTCAAGAGGAGATCCCATGATTACCAGAGCGGCTTTTCCCACACGCCAAGCAGCGGCAGCCTTGACGCTGACGTTGCTGAGCGGCTACGTAACAGCAGCGGAGCTGACAGTTGTGAATTTCGGCGGGAGTTGGGGACAGGTCCAGAAACCTTCGTTTTACGAGCCATTTGAAAAAGCTACGGGAAACAAGATCACCGTGGTCGAGTACAACGGCGAGACCGCCAAGGTGAAAGCCATGGTCGAGGCAAAGGCTGTCAACTGGGACGTTGTGGAGTTGGAATCGGGTGAGTTGAATCGTGGCTGCGACGATGGATTGTTTGAAGAAATCGACTGGGCGAAGATAGCAAAGAAGTCCGACTTGGTTCCTGATGCACCGCAAGCGTGCGGAGTTGGCTTCGTTGTATGGTCGATGGCAAATGCGTATAACGCCGACAAACTCAAGACACCACCGACAAGCTGGGCGGATTTTTGGGACGTAAAAAAGTTTCCTGGAAAGCGCGGGCTGCGCAAAGGAGCACGCTTCAACCTCGAGATCGCGTTGATGGCAGATGGTGTCGCGTCGAAAGACGTGTACAAGGTGCTCGGTACTAAGGCAGGGCAGGATCGGGCTTTCAAAAAGCTGGACGAATTAAAGCCGAATATCCAGTGGTGGGAGGCCGGAGCACAACCTCCGCAGTTTCTGGTTGCCGGGGACGTCGTCATGTCGACTGCGTTCAATGGACGCATCGATGCTGCGCGCAAGGAAGGCCAGAACCTGAAGATCATGTGGAATGGCAGCATCCAGGATCTTGATTATTGGG
The DNA here is from genome assembly GCA_001580565.1 of Caballeronia megalochromosomata. GTDB lineage: Bacteria > Pseudomonadota > Gammaproteobacteria > Burkholderiales > Burkholderiaceae > Caballeronia > Caballeronia megalochromosomata. Next base: position 92,144 of record LRBF01000213.1, read on the forward strand.
CGATTCCAAAGGGTTCCCCGAAGAAGGCGCTTGCAGAGCAATTTATCGCGTACACGTTGACACAAAAGCCTCAGGAAGCGTTCACCCAGCGCATTGCATACGGTCCGGCGAATCTTTCTGCGTTGAAGTCACTTGACACTACAACCCTTGCAAATTTGCCAAATTCGCCGGGGAATTCGAAAGATTCGCTGAAGCAGGATATCCGGTTTTGGACGGACCATGGTGACGAACTCGAGCAGCGCTTCGCCGCCTGGGCATCGAAGTAAGCGTCAGGCCTGAAACTATTTGCCACGCGGTGCGTTCGGTGTCGCGTGGCAATCCGCCGGCACTTGCCTGGCTGGAGAATACTGTTGAATACGATATCCATCGCTCCTCCGCCGTCAGCACAGTCGACTGCTGCGCTTAAGCGCGAATTAAAGGCTGCTGAAGCGCGCAAACGCACGCTCGCGTTGCTTCTGATTGCTCCGTTGGCGGTCTTTTTGCTACTCATCTTTGTTGTTCCGATCGGTACGCTGCTTACGCGTGCCGTGAAAAATCCGGAGGTCGCGACAGCACTTCCAAAGACGATCGACGTATTGTCAAACTGGAACCGCAAGGTTCTTCCTGACGACAAGGCATACGCCGCCTTAGCCGATGACATGACCAAACTGACGCACACGGACACCATGGGCGCACTTGCGCGGCGATTGAACTCGGAAATCTCGGGCTATCGTTCGTTGGTTGCAAAGACCGCCCGGGCAATGCCGGTCGGGAATACCAGCGGTCAAAAATTTATTCCTTCACAGATTCGCGAAAAGCTGATCGAACTCGACTCGCGATGGGGCAATGTTGAATACTGGCAGGCGATTGCGAAGAATGGAAGTACGATCTCGCCTTTTTACATCCTAGCTGCGTTAGACCATAAGCAAGACGGTTTCGGTCACGTTATGCCCTCGGATCCCGACCAGTCAATCTATATTCAGATTTTTAAGCGAACGTTTCTGATTGGAGGCGCGGTCACGTTCTTCGCGCTGCTGCTCGGTTACCCACTGGCATACTGGATATCTAAGCTTTCGGAGCGACGGGCCAATCTCGTGATGATCATGGTGCTGATCCCTTTCTGGACGTCGATTCTTGTGCGCGTAGCCGCATGGATCGTCTTGCTGCAGCAAGAGGGACTGGTCAACAAGGCGCTCGTGGGCAGTGGACTGATTTCGCATCCGTTACTGCTGCTGTTCAATCGTGTTGGCGTGTACATCTCGATGACGCATATTCTGCTGCCGTTTATGATTCTTCCACTGTACAGCGTAATGAAGGCGATTCCACCGACTTATCAGCGAGCGGCCGTGTCGCTAGGAAGCCACCCGTTCGCGGCGTTTTGGCGTGTTTATGTACCCCAGACGTATGCCGGTATCGCGGCAGGAGCTCTGCTTGTCTTTATCCTCGCCATAGGCTACTACATTACTCCCGCGCTGCTGGGTGGCCCAGAGGACCAAATGGTCAGCTATTACGTCGCGTATTTCACAAATGTGACGATTAATTGGGGAATGGCTTGTGCGCTGGGTGGCTTGCTACTCGCGGCGACCCTTGTCTTGTACACGGTATACGGCCGCTTCACGCGCTCGAATCTTAGCCTTGGCTGAATCAGACATTAGAAGCAATGCAAGGACCAGGAACATGAAATCTACAAGTTGGTTTTTCGCACCGCACATGTCATTTGTCGAGAGAGCATGGTACGTCGCGTTACGATTGCTGGTGGTAATGACGTTGCTATATTTGATCCTACCCATCCTTGCAATTGTGCCGCTGTCGTTCTCTTCCAGCACGTTCCTGGTGTATCCGATCCCAGGTTTCTCGACCCGCTGGTATGAGAATCTAATTGCATCGGACAGTTGGCAGATGGCCGCAAAAAATAGCTTCATTGTGGCTCCAGCGGCGACAGTCGTCGCAACTGTACTTGGCACCCTCGCGGCGGTTGGTCTCGACAAAGCTGAATTTCGCGGCAAAGGACTTCTGATGGCAGTGTTGTTGTCGCCTATGATTGTTCCTGTTGTTGTGGTCGGCGTCGGCATGTACCTGTTCTTTGCGCCACTTGGTCTTGCCAACACTTACACGGGGCTTATCGCAGCGCATGCGGCGTTAGGTGTGCCATTCGTTGTTACCACGGTCGCCGCAACGCTGCAGGGCTTCAATCACAATCTCGTGCGAGCAAGTCTGTCACTTGGTGCCAACCCCGTGGTCACCTTTTTTCGGGTGACCCTTCCGGTGATCGCGCCTGGTGTCATCTCCGGCGCATTGTTTGCCTTTGCAACGTCGTTTGACGAAGTCGTGGTCACGCTCTTCCTGGCGGGAGCAGATCAGACTACGCTACCTCGCCAGATGTTCACTGGGATTCGCGAGAATATTTCTCCCGCCATCGCCGCGCTCGCGACCATTCTCATCGTGTTCTCGACAACTCTTCTACTAGCGCTTGAGTGGCTTCGCGGACGTCACGCAAAGGCAGTCGTGAGTTAAATGAGAGCCGAACGCACGTCTACCGGTGAGCAGGAATCGCTCACTGCTTCAACGCCTGGCAGACATCTGATCGGCTTGGACGATGAAGGTAACTCTCGATGTTGACAAGTCTTCTATAGTAGATATATTCTACAAATTCGGTTTCAACATCTACTGGTCATTGACGGACGTTTGAGGCCTTCAGGTTTGGCGAGAGTGGCTTAGTGGCTTAGTGGCTTAGTGGCTTAGTGGCTTAGTTGCGCTGATGTTGCTAGACCGATCTCAGTGCATGCACTCTACCCCGGTCTCACTCTTTTATTGACGTTAGAAGGAACGCCGCTCTTCTAAGGGGTTGACCGTCAGAACTGGTGACTCGAAGGATGCAGCCTCTAATCGTCGCAGGATGCAGGATCCTTTCTTACTGTAGATGCGGGTAGATTTGTGTCGCCCGCGTCACCACCCAATCAGAGTCGGTCGCATGTCGTTGCTATGACGTCTTATAGTCGAATTGAGCATGTAAAGTCTCGAGTATTGACTGAATCGCTTTCGATATGATGTCTTTCGATTAGTGTCAAAGACTCAGTGCCGCTTCTGATTGTCATCTCCAAAGTACCACGAATGAAGGAGTCGCATATGAGCATTCAGCTGCACAACCCTGTCGGTATCGCACCTCCATTTTCCTGTTACAGCCATGGAGCGTCGGCGAATGGAAATGCTCGTTGGCTGTACGTCTCTGGTCAGGTTGGCGTCACAACCGATGGTGTCGTTCCGGATGATCCCGAGAAGCAGATTGAGCTGGCTTGGGACAACTTGCTCGCCGTTCTGGTGGATGCCGGGATGACTGTGAAAGATCTGGTCAAGATCGACGGATTTATCACGCGCCCGGACCTCGTGCCGTTCTACCGTAAAGAACGCGAGAAGCGTTTTGCCGGCCATGCGGCCGCGACCACCATGGTGATCGTCGCTGGCCTCGCAGAACCGAATCTGTTGGTCGAGATCCAGGCTGTTGCTGCTCGCTAAAGTGGTCTCAGATTAGGTAATTCAGAAGGGGCCTCTCAACGGGCCCCTTTTTTTGGGTTTTTGAGATTGATAGCTTGGTGATCTTCTGACCGAGCGTGTTGGGCGATGGTTTCGGCGATGTCGTGACTTCTTCAAGTTGACGAAACGCTCGCAGATGCCGTGACCACAGGTTCCGCAGGGGGGAAAGCGTGTGTCTCAGCATCCGATACCCGAGAGAGGGCAGCCCGCTCCGGATGAGGTGCCTATAGCACGAGCGCGCACATCGTCAGCAGGTTTTCGGATCAGTGAACTTAAAGCCTCTCGGAAAAACGTCCGTGGGATCGAGCGTGAATTCCGATGTACCGGTCACCCAAGCGCGACCAGTAATCTGGGGGACGACTGCAGGTACGCCGCCAACGTCAGTAACGCTCATCAATTCGCCTACAAATCGCGTACCAATAATAGACTCGTGGACGAACGGTTCGTTAAGCTTGAGTCTGCCAAGATGATGTGCGAGTGCCATACGAGCAGACGTACCCGTGCCACATGGGGAGCGGTCAAAGTATCGCGGCTCTTTGACCATCAGGTTTTTCGCAGGTCGATCCGAGGTGGCCTCCTCGGTGAATATCATTGAGCGTAGTGGCCCAATATCCGTTCCTGTGGGACGTGCGTAGGAAAGCCGGTTCTGTGCAGCTCTGACAACTTCCATGCCGAGGTCTTGCAACTCCTCGATGTTCGCAGGATCGAGTTTGACTCCAAGGTGCTTGGCTTCGACGACTGCGTATAGATTTCCGCCGTACACGACGCTTACCGGAACTTTACCGTAGCTCGAGATTTCGATTGGCTGGTCATGAGCAAGCACATACGACGGAACATTTGTAAATGTCACGCTGACAGCCTTTTTGTCCTGCACCCGAACATTAGTAACAATGAGCCCGGCCGGCGTGTCAAGTCGGACCTCAGTGTAGGGTTCTTTAACCTTCACCATCCCATGGTCAACGATTGCGGTCGCGACGCCAATTGTTCCATGGCCACACATCGCCCAGAAGCCACCGGCACTCATGTAAACGACACCAAAGTCTGCGTCGGATCGTGCTGGTGGCATGAGAATGGCGCCGACCATAGCAGCGTGACCACGCGGCTCGTTCATAAGCAAGTCGCGGATGTCATTTAGGTTTTCCTGAAGCCATGCGCGTCGTTCGCTCATGGATTTTCCGAGGGCCTCGCGTACACCAGCGACTACGACCCGCATCGGCATACCTTCAGCGTGAGTTTCGATGGTGCGTATGGACAAGAGTGTGGACATCTTCTGTTTCCCTAAAGCAGTAAGTTTCGTTCATGTGGCGATGGTCAAATCAAGGTTCTGGAATCGGGAACAACTACTGATTCCCAAGAAGAACGTTGACAAGTTCGAGCGGATGACGGCGGGGAGTCGGTCCACCGTCAGCCAAACTTACATTCCACAGAATCGAGCGATGAACATTCCTTCCCTCATTGGAAAGGTTTGTCGTTGGGGTGAGCATAGGCATCACGCAGCGCGTCACTCAGCGGAAAGTTGAGGTTAATTCCCTTCGGAGGAATCGAGGACGTGAACCATTTGGCATATAGTTCGGCTGCCTTGCCTGATTTCATTACCTGTTGCAGCGTGTCGTTCACGAGAGAGCGGAACTCTGGATCGTCCTTACGCAGAACGAGAGCGTAGGCTTCAAACGATTGCGGCTTCCCCACGACTTCGTATTCGTTACGATCCTTCGCCTTTGCGAGTTGACCGTAGAGGAGGGCGTCATCGATGAAAAAACCAGACGCTCGGCCACCCTTTAAGGTTAGCCACGACTCCGCGTGGTCCTTCGCGCTGATGATGTTCATATTCATGTTGTTCTTGTGATTCATTTCACGAAGGATCTGTTCGGGGGTGGTTCCCGCAGTGGTTACCACGTTCTTTCCAGTAAGATCCGGGAAATCCTTGATACCTGAATTCTTTCGCACAAGCAGACGAGTGGCGATCACGAAAGTGGTGTCCGAGAACGCAACCTGCTTTTCGCGAGCCAAATTGTTTGTCGTCGATCCGCATTCGAGGTCAACGGTCCCGTTGATGATAAGAGGAAGCCGATTCTGCGGGGTTGTAGGAATTTCCTTGACCATCAGGTTGGGCATGTTGAGCTTTTTCTTCACAGCGTCTACGACGAAGCCGCAGAGATCTGCCGAATAGCCAATGATATGTTGATTGTCATCATAGTAGGAAAACGGAATGGCTGACTCACGTACTCCAAGTGTCATCACTCCGTTTTTCTTAATTTTTGTGAGCGTTCCGCCCTCTTGTGCAAACGCCGGAGAAAGGACGGTCGATGCGCACAGAATCAGCGAAATGATTGGAAATTTCATGATGGCATGCCATGAGTGTTGAACGGACGCCTTTGACAGGCTGGAGATTCATCTGGTAGGACTTTTACGAGTACGCGGGGCACGTCGCATGGACGCGTACTCTCTGTCTGGTCACAATCTCGTTTTGCCAATCGCGACGAGACGCTGAGCGCGGCGCTCTTTTTTCAGCGTTTCACGGTCTTCGCGACCGCTGCGCTTAAACATTCGATTTTGTATCAGGTTGACCGCTCCGGAAGCTAGGATCGAGACCGTGAAGTACACAGCGCCTGCGAATAGAAGCATCTCAACAGTCGTACTATCGCGGTCAGCGATGTTATTCGCTGTCCGGAAAAAGTCGTCCAGCCCGATTACGTACACCAGCGATGTGTCCTGGAACAGGACGATCGCCTGTGTTAGGAGCAGGGGTACTGTTGCTCGCAATGCTTGGGGGAGCACAATCAGCCGCATTGCCGCGAGGTACGACATCCCAAGCGCGCTTGCCGCGCTCAGCTGTCCACGTGGAACGGCCTGGATTCCCGCTCGAATGATCTCGGCGTAGTAAGCCGCTTCGAACAGGGCAAACGCGACCATCGCCGAGACGAGGCGGATATCGGTTCTCGGTGACACATCGAAGACGTTCTGGATGAGCCTCGGTACGATTAGGAAAAACCACAGAAGGACCATCACGAGGGGAATCGACCTTAGCAAAGTCACATACCCGTGAGCGAACAATGCGAGTGGTTTTGCTGGCGATAGGCGCATGACTGCCAGAACTGCACCCCAGCCAATCCCCACAGCGATCGCGATGCCGGTAATCTTGAGGGTTACAACCATGCCTGCGGCGAGAGCCGGGAGTGAAGTAACAATCTCGGACAAGTCAAAAAACGCCATCATTTGCTCCCAATGTAGCCCGGCAGGCGTACCGATTGCTCCAGTTTGCGCATAACGGCGAGAACGAGCCAGTTGATCAGGATGTAGATCAGAGTTGCTACTGCGAACGACTCGTACGCGTGCGAGGTGTACTCGACGAGTTGTTGAGATTGGGCCGACAGGTCCAGCAGACCGATCGTAGAAACAACCGCCGAATTCTTGAATATGTTGATGAGTTCGGATGTCAGTGTCGGGATGACGACCCGCATTGCAACCGGAAGCAGGACGTACCGATACGTTTGTGGAAGAGTAAATCCGAGAGCAAAGGCCGCGGCTCGTTGCCCCTGCGGAAGCGTGTTGATTCCTGACCGAACCTGTTCGCAAACGCGCCCGCCCATATATAGACCCATGCAGAGGACTGACGCAGCCATCATTTGCATCATAGAGGGGAGTTGCTTAACCCACGTTCCGACGCCAGATGGAAGTATTTCGGGTAGCACGAAGTACCAAATAAAGAGTTGCACAATCAGAGGGACGTTCCGAAAGACGGCGACGTACACGGCACCGATTGCACCCGCGGTGCGATTGGGCATAGTGCGAAGAATGCCCATAAGGACCCCCACGACAAGGGCGATGACGCTTGCTGAGAGTGCAAGGACTACCGTGTTATGAAGGCCAGCAATCAACCAGCCCAGGTAGTTCGTTGGTTCTCCAGTCGCGACAGGCTCAAGAAAAATGCCCCAATCCCAAACGTAATTCTTAAACATACGTCTCCTGAGATACTTTTGTGTGGCTCAAACGTTTCAGCGACGAGTGGTCTTGCGCGAGCCAGCTATGTTTCAGTCTGCAAATTAAAACGTCTTACGGACATATCAGTGCTATTGCTAACTTTTGGCGTCTACATATCCATTAGTGGTGAAGGACCCGGGACAGAAACTGTTTCGCACGATCTGTCCGCCCGTCAACGTTGTCAAAGAACTCGTCTTTCGGAGCATCTTCAATGATCTTTCCTGCGTCCATGAAGATGACGCGGTCGGCGACTTTCTTAGCAAAGCCCATTTCGTGCGTCACGCACATCATTGTCGTTCCTTCTTTAGCCAACTCGACCATGACTTCGAGGACTTCGTTAACCATTTCGGGATCGAGCGCGGACGTTGGCTCATCGAAGAGCATGCACATTGGATCCATCGATAGGGCGCGTGCAATTGCTGCACGCTGCTGCTGACCGCCTGAAAGTTGTGCCGGGTACTTCGAAGCGTGATCTTTGAGACCAACACGTCTGAGATAGGTCAGTCCTCTCTCAATGGCTTCGTCCTTTGGTCGACGTAACACTTTAATTTGCGCAATCGTAAGGTTTTCGACAATGGAGAGGTGAGGAAAGAGTTCGAAATGCTGAAACACCATTCCGACCTTGGATCGCAGTTTCGAGAGATTAGTCTTTGAACTGTTGACCGACGTACCGTTCACGAGAATCTCGCCGTGTTGAATAGGTTCCAACCCGTTGATCGTTTTGATCAGCGTAGACTTGCCTGACCCGGATGGGCCGCAGACCACGACCACTTCCCCTTTTTCCACCCGGGTAGTGCAGTCCGTGAGGACCTGGAAACTCCCGTAGCGCTTGGATACGTTGCTGATTTCGATCATGTTGGAACTCACCTATCAGTATTTGTTGCGAGGAGAGCGCTAACCCGCATGGACGGTTGCCCATAAAAAGCTTGAACCGCCTGGAATTCGGGGTCCCGCGAGCTTCTCAATGGCTGTGCGGTGGTAGAGCGTAACCAACCCTAAACTCCTATTTGTATTGGACTTTGCGACTAGCCAATATAGTCGTCAAGGGAATATTTGGACATTAAAACAGTCCATTTTTTCCTTCAATCAAGTTCTGGGATGCGCGGATGGGTACCAACATGGAGTCCGGGCGAGGCTCTCTCGCACGAGGTCGAAACCAAGTGGTCGCGTCCAGATCGCACGACGTCTGCGAACGTATCTTCGGGAGACGAGCGACGGACGAGGACAGCCTTGCCGACTTGCGAAGGACCATCATGCGCGAGGCCGCCGTTTTCGCAAAGATCCTCTAATCCTTGGTGGGTTTGGGGCTCGGTGTGGCAAGGATTTCCGGATTGAAGGAAGGTGGTGCCGGCTCGTTCTTGGTCGCACCGATCAACAGGTCATTCGGTCAGCAGGTCAACCGGACGCTTACCGGGGGGAGAAATAGGCGGGCGCGGTACGCGTGAAATCGCAGAGATCGGAGGCTAACGACGCGACGTGCCGCAGAAAATCATCGGCGTTCGCCTTTTTGTACATCATCACATAGGCCGCCCGCGGCAGGGGCGGCGAGCTTCGAATGAGCCGCAACTGGCCCGCTGAAACAAGGTTGTCGAAGATACGCCTCGGGAGATAACTAATGCCCAGCCCGCTGAGAGTCAGTGATGCGATAGCAGTCAGACTGCTGCTTGACAGGGTATTTTCAATCTTTACCCGATTGTCCCGTAGCCATCTTCCGATCATGTCGCCCAGTCCCGAAGCGTAGAGCTGCACGATAATTGTGTATTGGGAAAGCTCTCTGAGTGACAACTCGTCGACTCTATCCAGGTAAGACGGGCTGCACATCCAGGCATACTCGACCGAGTCGAGCGCCATCAACTCGAACTTCGCGTTCCGATATGTGTCGGGTACAGCGACCATATCAAGTTCATCTTGCTCGAGCTTGCCGATCAGGTTGGCGCTTGAGTCGACGGTCGGCTCCAGTGCGACTTCGGGGTAGCTGTTCCTTATGCGCTGCACCAGCGCTGGAAGCCAAGTCATTGCAGTCAGTTCAGTGACACCGAGGCGTAGCGTACGTAACGTGGGTGTTGTTGTGACGCTCAGCCCCATGATTCGGTCACGTACTTCCAGCATTTCTCGAACCAGAACAAGCAGGCGTTCGCCTTGGCCGGTTATGAGTGCCCTACGGCGCGTGCGGTCGAACAGAGCGACGCCGAGTATCGACTCGAGCTCTTGAAGGCGCTTTGAGATGGCCGATTGGGTTGTGTTCAAACGGGAGGCTGCCTGCTCGAGGCCGCCGAGCTCTGCGGCCCAGTAGAAGGCCTCGAGTTGTTTAAGCGTAACCATGTCGATGGTCTCAGTTTAGGGAATAAAATTCATCCTTCACTGGCTAAAAAGTCGCTTGTGGAATGGATTGTTTGGACTCTACCATGCAGCTGACGGATCGCGCGAGTGAAATGTGCCCGCGCGACAGGGCTTAATTCTTTCGTGAGGGCGGAATGGATCTTGGTATCTCGAAAAAGGTTGCACTCGTGCTCGGAGGAGCGGGTGGTCTCGGATCAGCTATAGCAGCGGCTCTTGCCCGTGAGGGTGCAACGGTCGTACTTGCCGATCGGGACGAAGAGGGACTGCGAGCAGTCGAGGAACGCTTGGTCGGTCTGAAGCTCGATTGCCAGTCAGAAGTTTGGGACCTTGCGAACCTCGATATCATTGACGCGAAGATTAGTGCGCTCGAATCACGCCTCGGTGGCGTCGACATTCTCGTAAATAACACTGGCGGACCGCCTCCCTCTGTCTCATACGGACTCGGCGCGACGGTTTGGCGGGAGCATTTCGAAAAAATGGTGCAAGCGCCTATCGCGATCACTGATCGCGTTTTACCGGGCATGCGCGCAAAGCGATGGGGGCGCATCATAACTAGCGCGTCCTCAGGAGTTGTCGCTCCCATTCCCAACTTGGCGGTTTCGAATTCGTTGCGGTCGGCGCTTGTAGGTTGGTCCAAGTCGCTTGCAAGGGAAGTTGCAGCAGATGGTGTAACAGCCAATATCGTTGTGCCAGGACGTATCGCGACCGACCGCATCAAATTTCTCGACGAACAAAAGGCGAAGCGCGAAGGTACGACCGTAGATGCAATCAGTGCGCAAAGCACTGACTCCATTCCCGTCGGTCGATACGGGCGTCCAGAGGAGTATGCGGATATGGTCGCTTTCCTCGCGAGCGAGCGCGCTTCTTATGTTACGGGTTCGATTTTGCGAGTCGACGGTGGACTGATCGCCAGTGTATGAGCGGTAGGGCGGTTTAAAAGAGATGTGATTGGTTTTTAACGGGATATCTGTTGAGAACAGGCAATGCTAGATAAAGAAATTGTACAGAGCCTTTCCAAGGTGACTACTGCGACGTTGACCACAATTCTTTTTAAAAAGGGATTGCGCAACATTTGGCTTCGTCGGACGGCGCCTCTCTTCTCGGGACAGCCGAGGATTGTTGGAGAAGCGTTCACGATGCGGTTTGTGCCCGCGCGTGAGGATATTGCGACTCCTGCCGCCTGGTCGTCACCAAAGTCCACGCGAATGGCTGTGGAAGCCATGCCCGAAGGCTGTGTCGTTGTGGCCGACACGGCGGGAATTCACGACGCAGGTATCTTCGGCGACATCTTATGTGCGCGGATGCATCAGAAAGGTGTAGCCGGTTTAGTCACCGACGGCGCGCTTCGCGACCGGGCAGGGCTTGCACAAGCGGACCTGCCGATCTGGTGTTGCGGCGTAGCCGCGCCGCCAGCGGTAGCTCAACTTGCCTTCATCAATTGGCAGGAGACGGTCGGCTGCGGTGGGGTCGCAGTTATTCCGGGGGATATCATAGTCGCCGACGAAGATGGCGCAGTAGTTATTCCAGCGGCGCTTCTCGAAGACGTTCTCGAGACTGCCTCAGAGCAAGAGCAGACAGAAACCTGGATCCTCCAGCAGGTGAAAGCGGGCGCGCCTCTCAGCGGACTCTATCCCCTGAGCACTGAAAATCAGGCTCGCTACGAAGCCGATGTTAAAGCCGGACTTGTGTAAGAAAGTGGCTCTGACAATGCAGCCGAGCAATAGGAACTGAATTCGATTCTTCGTTGCCGGCGTAAGCGCGGCACCAGCAACGTCTTGACTGGAGATTATGATTCTCAGACTGCGGTGCGGAGCTGATCGGCAACGACCCACGGTGTGAGTTCGTTGATGCGGTTAATCGCATGGTCGGCGATGCGTGCGAGCACGAAGCGTAGATATGCCTCAGGATCGAGGCTGTTCAGTTTTGCGGTGCCAATGAGGCTATAGATTGCGGCGGCACGTTCACCGCCAGAATCGGCTCCTGCGAACAGGTAGTTACGTCGCCCTATGGCCACCCCGCGTAGCGCGCGCTCGACTGGCAGATTGTCGATTTCAAGCTGGCCGTCATCGCAATAGCGTGTGAACGCTTCCCACCGGTTCAGCGCATAAAGGATTGCCCGACTCGTGTCCGACTTGCGCGAGAGCGTTGCCAGCATCGTTCTGAGCCACGCATGGAACTCATCGAGTAGTGGCCGCGCATGCGCCTGACGATACGCACGGCGTTCGTCGGGCGGTTTGCCCCTGATTGTCTCCTCAATCCTGTATAGCGCGCCGATGCGCTCAAGCGCTTCAGTGTTTAACGCATTGGGACGCGCTGCGTGTAATTCATAGAACTGACGTCGCGCGTGCGCCCAGCAAGCCGCCTCGGTGACGCGCCCGCTTTCGTAGATGGCCTGGTAGCCCCCGTATGCGTCGGCTTGCAGCGTACCGCTGAATGACTCGAGATGCTGTTGCGGATGGATGCCCTTGCGATCCGGCGTGTAGGCGAACCACACCGCCGGTGGCGTCATGTCAGCTGACGCACGATCATCGCGAACGTAAGCCCACAAGCGACCGGTCTTCGTCCTGCCGTTGCCCGGTGCCAGCACTGGAACTGGCGTGTCGTCCGCGTGCAGTTTCGTCGCCGACATCACGTGAGCACGCAGTGTTTCTACAAGCGGCTGCAGCAATGTTGCCGCGTGACCGACCCACTTCGCAAGCAGCGAGCGATCCAGCGCGACGCCTTCCCGGGCGTACATGACCGACTGCCGGTAAAGCGGCACGTGGTCTGCGAACTTCGAGACCAGCACGTGTGCCAGCAGCCCTGGGCCGGCGAGACCGCGTTCGATGGGACGACTCGGTGCAGGTGCCTGAGCGATGTGATCGCAACACACGCACGCAAACTTCGGGCGCACATGACGGATGACCCGGAAGCTTGCCGGTACGTACTCAAGTTGTTCGGCGACGTCTTCGCCCAGCGACTTCATCTCGCCACCGCATTCCGAACACTTCCCGGCAGATTCGGGCAAGTGCGTCCGGATCTCGCGCGGCAGATGCTCCGGCAGTGGCTTGCGCGGTGCCTGTTCCACAACCGCGCGCGGCGTCTTTGGGATTTCGACCGGCGCCGCGCCTTCATCGGCCTCAAGCTCCTCGAGGCGCAACTCGAGTTGCTCGATCTGATGGTCCAGCTTCTCCGACTTGCGACCGAACTGCATACGGCGCAGCTTGGCAATGAGCAGCTTCAGGTGTTCGACTTCGGCTGCGCGCGATGCTAAAACGACTTGTTGCGAGTTAACCGTTTCCTGCAGTTTGAGCATCTGCGCGTCGCGCTCACGCAGCGCCGCCTCCTGGCTGATCAGCATCGCCTTCAGCGTTTGGACATCGTCGGGAAGTGGGCTCACGCGCGTCATGCCGCCAGTTTACGCGTGGGCAACGACGTTTACAACGCTGAGGTCGGTCGTGCTGTTCTCGTCGGCTGCCGCCAGTCGATGCCTTCCAGCAGCATCGATAGTTGCGCCGGGCTCAGACAAATAACGCCACCGTCGGCCTGAGGCCATACGAAGCGTCCCTTCTCGAGTCGCTTCATCAGCAGGCACATGCCATCGCCGCTCCACCACAGCACTTTGAGCAGGTCGCCGCGTTTGCCGCGAAACACGAAGACGTGCCCGCAGAACGGATCCTGTTCGAGCACGGTCTGCACCTTGGCAGCGAGACTGTTAAATCCGGCCCGCATGTCGGTGACTCCTGCGGCCAGCCACACCCGTGATCCGGACGGCAGGCCAACGGCGGACGGCAGCATCAGCAAGCTCATCGAGCAAGGCCCCGCACGATCTTGATCAGGGTTGCGATAGGCGTGTCGGCGCTCAGGCGTAGCCGGACCTCGCCACATTCGACCTCGTACATGCTGGCGCTGCCCGATGATGGGCACGTCGGTACTTCCGGTGAAGGCTCAGCCACGGCCACTGGTAGCCAGTTGAGTGCAGTCGCCTCCGGCAGCGGAACGTCGGGTATGCCGAAATCGCCGGACAGATAATGACGACGCCATTTGAACAGCAGATTGGCGTTGATGTCGTGCTCGCGAGCGATGAGCGCAGCCGACGCGCCCGGCTTGAGCGTCGCCTCGACGATCTGCCGCTTGAACTCGACAGAAAAATTCGGTCGCTTGGACCGTTTGGATTGAGGAGAGCTGTCCACTGTTGCGTCCACCATTCATTTGGTGGGCACCAAAGTAGCCAAACTCAACGACGAAATCTACACGGTATTGAGGACTCGCTTACTTGCCGGCGCTGAAATCAACGCTACCAAATAACGCAACGATCAACGCTACGATCAACGCAACGAGCCTGCCGACCCTCCCGAGCTAGCTGGGTCAACCAGTCCGAGCGCTCAGCGGAGCAGTTCGAAAGCGGAAACACTCTAAAAGTACAGCGGGCTCCGCGAAGACTGTCGACAAGGGCAACTTCGGCATCGAAAGGATGGGCAGCCTACGCAGAGGTTGCGGTGCGGAATGTAGCCTCACGGGGAAGTATGAGCTTTTCCGTGATGGCTAACGGGGCATATCCGCTGTCTGAAAGGCAGCTTCAAACGGCGCGGCGGCGTCAACCCGCCGCTCGGTGAGACGGGCGTATCAAATCCTAGAAAAATCGAGCCCTTCACTGCTTCAGAGCGTCTGGAGATGCATACGACTGGGCGGCGGTACTGGAGACCACTCAATGGTCGTCGGTTCCTTCCCGGGCCAGGCTATTCGGGCCATTTCTGTTACCGCTCGGAAAACCCGGCATCCACTCGGCGCGCCCGGAAACCTGCAAGCTTTTGGAAGGCGGAACGCCAGCCTCAACAGCGTGCGGTATCAACGTGATAGCCTGATTTAGATGCCTTCGTCCGCAACCCAAGATTCGAGTCAAGCCGCGATATGGTGAAGGCACCATGCGGGGAGCGGCCGCTGCATTCCGGAATGCGGAATGGCCCTAGTTGAGGCCGCGAGAACAAAGAAGTCAGAAGTGTGATTCGACCTCGACCAAATACGTGGCGGATGCTGGTATTATAGTAGAATGCCTCTTCCATCGAAGAGTAAATCAGCAGACGCGATACGTTCCTTCGACCGTTTTCGGGGTCATTGCTCCGGTTAGGCGGCATTTTGTCGATTTGGCAACGGACTAAATAGATGAGTAGGAAGATTACCCCTCCGCCAGAACCTTTGGCGGAACACGATCTTGCACAGGAATTTGGACGGCGGGTGCGCACGCTCCGAGACCGCAGCGAGCTTACACTCGAAGAACTCGCGAGCAGGTCTGGCGTGAGTCGGGCCATGCTTTCCAAGGTCGAGCGGGGAGAGAAATCGCCGACCATTGGGGTGGCAAAGCGGATAGCGCATGCACTCGATTCGACGCTTAGCTTTCTGACTGGTGGGATGGAGGACCGGCAGGCAGTGGTAGTTGTCCGTCACGACCAACGTCATGTCTTTCGCGACAGTGAGACAGGGTTCGAGCGCCACCTGCTTTCGCCAACCATGGTTGGCAGTCGGGTTGAACTGTTGCAGCACTGGCTCCCGGCGGGAGTATCCACCGGAATGATGCCTGCGTATCGCAGCGGTACGGAAAAGCATGTTGCCGTGGCGCAGGGCGAACTGATCGTTACCCTCCCTGGGCAAGAGATCCAACTTGCTGAAGGCGACGCGCTCTTCTTCGAGGCGAAGGTCGAACACGCCTTCACAAATCGTTCGAAGAAAAACTGCTCGTACTATCTCGTGATCTCGCATCGCGACGATAAGTAACAGGACATGCCGGCAACATCCAGCATCTCTTTCCTCTTGACGTTCTTCTATGGAAGATTTAATCTACTTCAGATTCGCGAGTGGATTCAATGATCCGATTGTCGCGTCGTTTGCCAGACGCTCGTCCTCTCGCTAACAAATAGCGAACGTTTAGGAGTACAGAATGGATAATACTGCGCTCAACGTTGGGCAATTAAATTTAAAGCTCGCGAACCTTCGCGTAAGCGGCGGGTTGGCCCTCGGAGCTGAAATCAACGGGCGCGTCGTCAGTATCACGCACGCGGGCCCTGCATTGTTCCTGCCGGCGCCGGTCGACATGGACGACTTGCTCCAGAATAATCGAGCTGCTGATGTTCGTGCAATTGTAGACCGGCTTCATGCCGACGGTAACATTGAGCCGTTCGTCCTTCCTAACGCAACTTTCGCGCCGTTGGTAACTCGGCCCCAGAAGATCATCTGCGTTGGCTTTAACTACCAGGCGCACGCGGCTGAGACCGGCACTGCTATTCCCAAGGCACCTCCGCTGTTCGCAAAGTATGCAAACGCGCTAAACCACCATAACGGCGTGGTCGAGCTTCCGACGTCTGTGGACAGGGAATTTGACTACGAGACTGAACTCGTAGTTGTGTTCGGACAACGTTGCAGGAATGTGTCCGAATCCGATGCGTTGTCCGTGGTAGCCGGATACAGCATTGGAAACGACATAAGCGCTAGAGGTTTGCAAAACATTACCTCGCAGTTCATGGCCGGGAAGATGTCTGACGGTTTCGCTCCTTTGGGGCCCTGGCTTGCTACTAGCGATCGCATTCCTGATCCGAACAACCTGCATCTGCAAACACGGATGAACGGTGAGATCAGGCAGCACAGCAATACTAGCGAAATGATCTTCGATTGCCGAAAAATCATTAGCTATGTAACAAGCATCATGACTGTGGAGGCCGGCGACGTTCTCTTCACTGGCACGCCGCCCGGTGTCATCTGGGGTCAAAAAATACCGCGGGAAGAACGCCAATGGATTAAGTCCGGTGACAGAGTCGTATCGTCAATCGAAGGGCTTGATGAATTAATCATTGATTTTCGCTAAACGGAGCTTGTCATGACCAACGACGCGACTATCGAAAAGTTGTACATTCTCGATGGCGGCATCGCCAAGGTCGACGATGCGTCCATTTATTCTCCTGGCGTCGACGTTGGGAAGCCAATGACGCTAAGTTGTAACGCGTACCTCATCCGTCATCAGGGCAAGTGGATGCTGTGGGACACAGGTACGCAGGATGACCTGATAGATGAACCCGAAGGACGCGTCATCGCTCACGGGATCCGCGGAACCGTCACCAAGACGCTCGCATCTCAACTAGAAGAGATCGGAGTGTATCCCGATGATGTAGGCATCCTTGCGCTCTCGCATGCGCACTATGATCACGTTGGGAATTGCCGGCTGTTCGTGGATGCGGAATGGATCGTCCAGAGGGCAGAGTACGACGCCATGTTCGGAGAAGATCCCGCTGAGTATGGTTTTCGTCCAGAACTTTACGAGTCGCTGCGAGCCAATAAGCGCACGTTAATCGATGGCGATCACGATGTTTTTGGTGATAGCGCTGTACGGATCATTTTTACGCCAGGTCATACGCCAGGCCATTGTTCTTTGCTGATAAATCTTCCTGAAAAGGGAAAGGTTTTACTGAGCGGAGACGTTGCGCATAACCGACGAAACTTCCAGTGTCGGTGTGTTCCGTCGTTCAATGCCAACAAGCTGTTGTCTGTTGCCTCCATGAACAAAGTGGACGAATTGCTTGAGTCAGAAGGCGCAACATTGATTGTAAATCACGATATAGCTCAAAACGAATCGCTCCCCCATGCGCCACGATGGATTGCGTGATCCGTGCTCGGCCTTGGACGATAGCCTTGAGTACTCAGCCAGAAGATTTCCGGTCCGTCATTGACGGCGGTGGCAAAAGCCGCGCGCGTCGAACAGCAACTCTGCCGTTCGCATCAATCCAGCGTGCAATGCGGCAGTATGTTTTTAAATAACGCTCCGAGTTGAAGCATAGTCTCCGAAAATCGACAAAATAACCGTGTTCGATTGATCGGCGTGTAGCCAGGGAAGAGTGCCCCGTGGCTTGCTCCGCGGGATCTCTGGCTCGTGACTCCGCGCCACCCATGAGGGCGACCAGACAATTGCTTCGTGACAAACCTGCTGTCTCGCTTCCGTGGCCGCTCTAGTTATGAGCATAGTAGAATCTAGAAGCCGAAGAATCGCTGTCTCGGAAAGCGATGATTGAGCGAAGTAAGCTTGCGTACGATTGATAGTTGTCGCGCGTTTTTTGCACACCACGAAAATTTATCTTGATGGGAGACTAACGGTGTGCTGTGCCTAATGAGTCGCGTGGGTGGTCGATCTCGATACGTGTCTCATGCGTATGACGGGATGATGCAGGAATCCGTGCATTGGGAAATTGGGATCTCCGAACGTTGGGTGATTAGGCAGAA
Organism: Caballeronia megalochromosomata; assembly: GCA_001580565.1. Taxonomy (GTDB): domain Bacteria; phylum Pseudomonadota; class Gammaproteobacteria; order Burkholderiales; family Burkholderiaceae; genus Caballeronia; species Caballeronia megalochromosomata. The sequence continues at coordinate 110,216 of LRBF01000213.1, forward strand.
TGCGTCACGTTCACCCCATAGACCAAATATGACATGCTCATCGAGCCGCAGTCACTGAAGTATTTTGCTGAAGTCGCGCGTACTGGCTCGCTGCGACAAGCGTCGGAGACGTTCTTTGTTGCCCCTAGCGCGATCAGCAAACAGATCAGTAACCTTGAGAAGGAATTAGGCACGGCGCTGTTCGACCGTTCGCCACGAGGTGCCGTGTTGACGGTAGCGGGCCAATTGTTGCTAGATTACGTAAATTCCAACACCCGCCGTGTTGAAGAGCTATACGCCGCGATCAATGACCTGAGCTCTCTGCGGCGCGGTCTGGTGCGAATTGCGCTGGTTGAGGCAGCTGTTCACAGCTTCATCCCCGACCTTATCACCGAGTTTTCAGTAGAGTATCCCGGGATATCGGTACATCTTGATGTCTGTGGAACCGCACAGATTGTTGAAGCGCTCGTCGAGCATGGTGCCGACATTGGCATGGCATTTAATGTCCTAAATCGAGACGATATCAATCTTCATGGACGCTCGGTCCAGCCGCTGATGATGATCTGTCGCCCGGAGCATCCGTTGTCTGTGCGAAAATCGGTGTCGATGTCTGAACTCACCAACACGAGGGTTGCTCTTCCGACTCGGGCTTTCGGAATCCGGTATTTGATCGACAAAGCCGCGGAGCGGGAAAACATTCAACTCCGTGCCACGGTCGAAGCGAACTCACTGCAGGTCATCAAAAACCTCTGTAGGCAATCAGACATCGTGAGTTTCATGCCACCGCTAACGTTAATGCATGAAGTGTCTCATGGATGGCTGCGCGCGATACCGCTTGACGGGCACGACTCTGAATCAGCGACTATTGACGTAGTCACCTCGCGGAGCCGCCAGCTCCCCGCAGCGGCACAAAATTTCCTCAAACTACTGCTCCTACGTCTCCGCGCGCCGCGACAGTCGGTTTGACTTCGGCGTTAAGTGAGCCAATTTTACTCGGCGCGTCGCAGCGCGCAGTGACGCGGATATCCGTGGCGTGTATATACCGGCGCGACGATTACTGACTTTTGAGCCTAGCCACCGTTTGCGGGGAAGTCTCAATCCTTCGCAGGCCGTTGCGGAGCGCAAACAACCCGAGTGCCGATACTAGAATGACGCCGGCAAGTAGCAGAAGAGGATAGAACTCGCACCGTGGGTCGCTCCCGGTTCGTTTTGGACTGAACGCGCTGTAACAATGCGCACCGCTGCCTGGACCAAAAGTTCGAATACTCCATCATGGACGGTGAAGTGGCCTATCTCCTCCACCGCGACCCGATACGGCGCCAAAACTAAGCGGATTCGATCAAGGCGATACGCCAGCGAATCGTGACCCGTATTGACCTCTTTAGGAGGCCGGCGTCGAACTAAATGGCGTACTTGCGTTTCGTTACTACAATGAGTGGACGATAAGCCACTAACTTTAAAGTTCGAGTGCAAATGACCTAGTTGCTAGTGGGCGAACTCACGAGTTGATCTTTTGCAAGCTGGCCCAAACGGCGAACACCGTCCGCGACCTGCTGGCTCCAAGTGTGTCCTGCACTTAAGCGTAGACAATTGCGAAACCGGCCGCTGGCTGAAAAAGCAATACCAGGGGCGAAGCAAATGCCCTCCTCGAGCGCTCGGTCAAAGAGCGCACGCGAATCGAATCGCCTTGGCATTTCGAGCCAGAGCACATATCCACCAACGGGCTGGCTGACTTTCGTATCAGGTGGGAAGCTTTCCTCGATGGTACGTGTCATGCGCGCTAAATTGTCTTCGAATATTCTACGAATCGCTCGCAGGTGCACTTCGTAAGCACCGCTCTCCAAGAAGTCCGCAAGAGCGACTTGCGGTAAGGCCGGACTGCATAAGCTGAACGCTAGCTTCCGTTCCATCAACTGCTGGGCGTATTTACGGGCCGCTAGCCAGCCAATCCGATAGCCCGGCGCAAGGCTTTTCGAGAACGACCCGCAGTAGATAGTGTTGCCGCCGTTGTCTAAAGCGATAAAGGGCTTCGGCTTCTCGCGGCCAAAGTAAATATCGCCGTAGACGTCGTCCTCGATGAGCGGCACGTTATGTCGGTCGAGAATCGCGAGCAACTCCCGCTTGTCTGGCTCCGGCATCGCCGAGCCCAGCGGATTGTTGAAGTTTGAGGACAATACGCAAGCGGCCACAGGCACTGATTCGAGCAACCCTGCAAGCGCGTCAACGTCTACACCGCGGGTCGGGTGTGTTGGCAATTCAAAAGCCTTCAGGCCAAGCATTTCGATAGTGTGGAGAAGGCCGAAGTAGCTCGGCGATTCGATGGCGATCGTGTCTCCACGCGTTGCGACCACGGTCAGCGCCAAGGTGAGTGCCTCGGTGCAACCGGCTGTGATAATCACATCATCCGGTGAAAGTGTGTGACCGACGCGCATCGCCCGCTTCGCGATTTCGCATCGCAATCGCATGTCGCCGCTTGGTGGGGTGTAGATATTATGCCGCACGCCGTGCTGTCGTGCGGCGCGAGCAAGCGCCAGATCGAGTCGCTTTGCTTGCATCAGTTCTGCGTCAGGAAACGCGCAGCCGAGCGGTACCAGCGCGGGGTTTGACGCATGCTCAAGTAATGCGGCCACCACTCCGCTAATCGATACAGAAGACGGTTTCGCGGCCGCGCGCGACGTCGACGGCAAGCCCAGCGCTTTACGTCTCGTCGCTGCCACGTAAAAGCCCGACTGCGGTCTTGCGATGAGGACACCGCGATCTTCGAGAAGTCTGTATGCCTGTAGCGCTGTGGAAATACTTATCTGATGCTGTTCGCTGACTGCGCGAACAGAGGGGAGGCGAGCGCCCGGAGCCAGCGCACCGTTGTCGATCATACCGACGATGAGCGAAGCCAACTGCTCGTAACGAAACGGAGTAGGTGCGTGCACGGCAGCTTCCTGTCATGTTGAGTAATTCCAACGATTATCGATCCGCGCCGGCCGTTTGCCAAGGATGATTGTGCTGGTCTGTTCTTCGCAAATTGTGACTGTTCTGGTTGGCGCCGAAGGTTTAAAATCGCAGTTGAGCGCGGCTTTCCGCGTCGAGTGTCCGCGTAAATGCCGGGACAGTCACGCCTTTTAAAGGGCCCAAAGTCTTGGTGCGCGAGAACGTCCGGCTACCCGCCATTTCAGGATCTTAGCCGCGACGGCTGATGCCATGTCGTTCGCTCTCATCGCCGCGCCGGACGATCACGGCCGGCGGTACGCGCAACTCGCGTTCGAGCCGCCACGATGGTGGCATTCTCCAAAACGATGGCGACGTGGATTTTCCGACGCCCAGCAAGGAAGCAGTTCCAGTGCAATGTCCATATGAACGTCAGTTTGCGAAGGTCCGCTAACCCGTCAAGTCCACGCCGATATTTCTAGAGTTCGTCGTTGTATGCCGCACCGAAGGCGCGTAGCGTCAAGGCAATCGATCACGCTGTGAGCGAGGTTAGCGCAGGCGAGCAGCAAGGCAGAAACGCGCCGCGGTCACTGAACCTGGTGGCCACGAGCCGCTACGACCGTTTTCGAAGAAGGTGGGTAAACGCAAGAACATCGTCGCTGGCAGCAGCCTCGATCCTAGTGGCGACATTCCACGGCTCTTTGAACTTGTGCGTGAAAACCGTGCAGCCTCCTGAGAATTTCACTGGCCGACTTGCTGCATGCGAGCGGTCGAGGATTTGCGTTCTTGAATTCGAGGTACTGCGAAATCGCTCGCTCAAGTTGTCGTCTATCGAGTGATGCCTGCCCCGTCCGATGTACTTGTCAGCGCGCGTGTTGGGCCACCGTTCGATTTACTTGTGGACCGATGAGAATGTCGGTGTGACGTGCACATGAAAGCGCGGGTGACGAGCAAAACAGTCCTGTATCGAAGAGCTGAAGGCTCGCAGCATGTAGTCGCGAAGTGGCTTAGCCGTCGGTGCGGCAGCCACTCCCAATTCAGTCAGGAACGCGGAGAGGTCAGATTGTCAGGACGCCTTCTCCTTGTAGGCGACCATCTCTATCTTCATGTTCTCATTGAGCGAAGGTAGCGCTGCGACACCTACACAGCATCGTGCGGGCTTCAATCCACTCATCGCTTCCAGGTAGACCTCGTTGACCGCGTCATAGTCTCTGACGTCGACGAGATATAGATTCACTTTAACGACGTCGGAAAATGTCGCATCGCACTCACGTAGAATCTCGCTGAGATTCTTCATGCATTGAGCTGTCTGCTCACGTATGTCCAATGGGAACTCCCCAGTCTCTGGATTAAACCCCGCGGTTCCCTTCGTAAAGATCCACGGCCCTACGATCGAGGCGTGTGAAAACGGTCGGTCGTGATCTCGTGCATCGACAAATTTAATTTCGTTGCCGTTCATTTTTACTTCTCCTAGTTTAAGTTATAGAACTTTCCCACGCAGCCACATCATCCTGCTTGGTATCTATTTAATTATAAGTATAACGTATCAAGATTTAGTGAAGTATGCTATAGAGGCAACCTAAACATTTTCAGCCATACCGCATATCATCGAGAGATCTCACCTTACGTGCGGGCTTCGTTGCGAGATCCGATTCAAGTCCAAGCTGCCTCATCAAGGAATTTCCTCAACCCACTCCGCTCAGTTGTGCCTCGATTCCAGCACCTCTGCGACCCTAGCAGCCCGTTTTTGTGTGGACGATTCAAACCTTCAGATATTGCGTAGTTGCGTTGCGACTTGGTTGAACGGTCTCATCTGAAGCTAGCGGCTCAGATTTGATGAAACATGCAACTAGCACCGAAAATGCCGTGGCCAGAACCAGAAAGCCAAAGGCATAGTTATAGCTTTTTAATGTCTCAACAATAAAACCCATCGTCATTGGGGCGAGCAGAGCTGCTAGCTGGCCGCCGAAATTCACCATGCCAATTCCGGTTCCTACCATATTTCGGGATAGAATTTTGGTAGGGAGAGATACGACTGTTGCAAGTATGAAAGATTTGAAGAAGTAAACGCCGCATTGAAAAGTCACCACGCCCGCTACGGACGAAGCGGTGTACATCATGTAAAGAAAAACGCCCACCATCGCAGTGGCGAAGACAAGCACATATTTTTCTCTACCATCAAAAAACTTCATGATGACCCACCCACCAATCGCCGTGGAAATAAAAGCGATCAGGTATGGCAGTGGTGTCACCATCTCGATCGTTTTCAAGTTGAGCCCACGCTCGGTCATTAGGTAGGTCGGCATCCACGATTCGAGGCCGCTGTTGACCAAGCATGCACCAAACCAAACGCCGAGAATCTTCCACATCAAGGGCTGTCTAAGAAGCGCTGCGAACTCACCTTTCCTCTCATCTGAGGTAGCAGACGAGTGTTGTACGACTCTGTTATCGCGCAAAAAAGCCCAATAAAAGATGCTGAATAACAAGCCCGCCAGCCCAATATAATGGAAGACCGCTCTCCATCCGAAATTCAGAATGAGCGGTGCGATAATTAACGGAGCGATAAAGCTTCCCAGATAATTAGACGAAAGCATGAAGGTCGTCGCCTTCGGCCTGTTCTCCTTGGAAAACGCCTCAGCGATTCCTTGCACACTCGCGGCGGGGAACATTCCCTCTCCAAAGCCGAACGCGAACCGAACAGTAAGGATACTGACGAATGACCAAGCAAGGCCAGTGAGGCCAGTAAAAGCCGACCAAGCCAAAATGGCTGCCACAATAACGGGCTTGGCTCCAAATTTCCCAGCTAGACGTCCACCGGGTATCTGCATCAACGCGTACCCGAAGTAGAAGCTGCTCAGCAACAAGCCAATGTTCGACGGACCCAGATTGAACTCACTGGCAATCCTCGTGGCCGCGAGCGATATTGCCGCGCGGTCGATGTACGAGATACACCAGGCGACGTACAGAAGAATGAAGACCGAGTAGCGGTGATTGAGCCTGTCCTGTATGCGCTTCATAGCTTCTCACCTTTGAGACCGAACATATAGAACACTCCAAATTGATGCTGCAACCTTCGGCGAACATTGTGTTAGAGCTTTGAAGACCATGCCATCGACAGCCGATGTAGCAACATGACCCGGACCGATTCCGTCATCGGCGGTTGAAAGAATTTCGACCGCAATTGGTTGGCGAAGCTCGCGAGAAAGCGCGACGGGGACTGGTCGAGCAGCAACTGGACCTGTTCCGTCACCTAGAGCAAAAGGTACAAGTGAAGTTCGGGCGCGTCGGCCATGATCCTTGATCGCTTTCGAGCGGAGCCGCGAGGAGCAGCACCATCCCTGCGATGTTGTGCCGTGTTCTGTTCATCCTTGGTGCGTCCAGCCTCGAGGTACGAGACTCGCGCCTTTCACCCGACGCAGGTTTGCCTCGCAAACTTCCTTGTCTCAACGGGTCAATGCGAGCCGAGGCTTGGCTCAGACAACAACGTTGGTTAGCGTGCCAATGCCATCAATGCTTACCTCGATCACGTCCCCTGGTTGCAGGAATTTTGGGGGCTTGAAGCCAAGTCCTACACCGGCGGGCGTTCCAGTCGCAATCACGTCGCCAGGATGCAGTTCCATAGCGGCGGACAAGGTTTCAATGAGCGTGGGAATGTCGAAAATGAGATCAGCGGTGTTCGCGTTCTGCCGCAATTCACCGTTCACGCGACATTGGATGGTCGCGTTTGTGGCATCGATAGCATCGGCAGTAACAAGCCACGGGCCCATTGGGCAGAAGGTGTCAATTGACTTCCCAAGAAACCATTGTCGATGCTGTTGCTGCAAATCCCGCGCAGTGATGTCATTGACGATCGTGTAGCCGAAGATGTGCTTCCAAGCTTCCGACTTCGGGATGGCCTTTCCCCCCTTGCCAATGACAACGGCAAGCTCCGCCTCATAGTCCAACTGTGAGGTGATCTGTCGATGAGCATCGACCGGTTCTCCGTTGGCAATGATGGACGTGGGGGCTTTGGTGAAGATGACCGGATAGGGCGGCGCATGTTCTCCATCTTTGGACGACGAGTCAAATCCTGATTGCTGGAACTCCTTCGCATGTTCGTGATAATTCTTGCCAACGCAAAACACATTGCGCCGTGGGCTGAGAGGCGCGAGGAGTTTCACTTCATCTAGCGACTTCCAGTCAGCTTCTGCCGGCGGAGTGGTCAGCTCTGAGCCTGATGCTACAAGTTCGCCGATCAGCGACTCCATGTCTGCTTCGCCGGAACCGGCACGGAACGTTTGGCAGAACCTTTTACCGTCACTGGAGATTGCTACAACACAGGGGCCGCTGACAGTCTGAATCCGGGCTAACTTCATAAATTGGGCCTATTTGGGTCTATATGGGTCTGATATAAGCCCAATTTGACGCCGAATCTTGGCCACTGTCAACCGACACTGCCGGTTTTTTGGGTAACTGAGCAACCAAGTGCAGGCCCAATCGAGCCCAATTCGATGGTCTGCAGGTAGAATCAGGACTGTTCGGACTGGAGAAAGGAAAGCGCCAATGACGCAACTCACTGAGGAAGGCAGCATCCAGGGGGCATTGGCCTTAAGGAACCAGATTCTTGAGAACCTCCGGAGCGGCAAGTGGATCGCAGGCCAGAAGTTGCCGACGGAAAGGAAGCTCAGTGAATCCTTCAAAATTGGGCGCTCGACGGTGCGACGCGTAATCGCGCAATTGAAGGCAAAGGGCTTGCTGCGCCAGAACGTCGGGAGTGGAACCTATGTTGCGGACAATATCGAAGCGACCATTGGCGCTGAGCGTCGGGCAACTGTAAATGTCAGTCCCGCGGACCTAATGGAGGCGCGGATGGTCCTCGAACCGTCGTTGATTGAACTAATCGTTCGCAACGCTACAGCTGCAGACTTTGCAGAGATGGATCGCTGCTGCGATGAAGCCGAAGCTGCCGATAGTCTCGAACTGTTTGAGTATTGGGATGGAGCATTACATCGCCAGATCGCGGCGGCCGCGCACAACAACTTCGTGTTGGACGTGTTCGATTCGATGAATCGTGTTCGGGCAGCAGGCGAATGGGGGGCAATGAAACGAAAAAGCGTGACCCCTGAGCGAAAGGCCGCTTACCAAGTTGAGCATCGCGCTATCGTTGATGCATTAAGGGACAGGGATGTGGACCAGGCCCGGGAGGCGATCGTCGGCCACCTGCAGCGTGTGAGGAAAAACCTCTTGGGTTACTAACCAGGTTTTGCACGCCTTCCTTCACTGTCGGGTGAGCGGATGATCTCGGCGCAGCAGCCTTTCCGCCAAGCAGCAGCCGAGTGCCGCCAAGGCATTGCTGGTGGTAAGCGTGGGGCGTCTGAGAGCCTGCGCGGAGCCGCACACAATTTCACTAAACAGGTTGCGGCTCCTTGTAGATAGCGGAAAGAAGCTTTTCCACGGCGAAGCTCATCACTTCCTCTCAGTTTTCGCAGGAAAAAGTCTTTCCATGATGTCAGCCGTAGCGAGTGAGATATGCCGGCTCAAAAGTGCGCAAGCGGACTCTGCATCACGCGCGATTGCGGCCTCCATCAGCTGCTTGTGACCCTCGAACACATCGTTACCATGTCCGACCGCGTGGGCGAGATTGCGATACCGCGCTGCGTGGTCCCACAACGATCGATGAAATTCCTGCAGCATGGGCAAGCGAGCAGCGGATAGTAGCGCAGTGTGAAACTCACGATGTGCCGCCTCCCATTCCGCCGTGTAGGGCGCCTGCCGTGGCTTGAACTCTGCAGTGCGTTGCAGATGGTGAAAGGCTGCAACGATCCGTCCCTCCCACGACAAGTCAGCGTGCTGAAACGCACTGCGCAAGAGCAAAATCTCAATCTCGCTCCGCAGTGTGATGACTTCCGCAAGATTCTCAGGCGATATGGGAGCCACTCGAAATCCGCGGCGATCCTCTACCGTGACAAGCATCGATACGGACAGACGATAAAGGGCTTCCCTTAGCGGCGTCATCCCTAGACCGTAACGTTCCCTCAGGAACTCCAACGTCAGTTTCTGCCCTGGCTCCAAGATGCCGCGCGTGATTTCGTCCCGAATTTGCTCATAGACGCGCGCGGCAAGCGTCCCCTTGTCGTTGTCCAACTCCTGCAGCTGCGGCATCTCGCGCGCTGCCGCTTGTGCAGTTCTAGTCATTCCGTGAACTCCGTCATAGTTGATCGCCCACCGGTGTTGGCGGGTGTACGCGCTGGGATGACGCACCTGCTTGTGGGGCGGCCAGATTATAGCGCTTTCGAAAAATTTCGAAAATATGTTGAATTTTCGAAAATTCGTTGGCAGAATCAGTCCCATCGAACGTGCCCACGTCGATCAAGCATGTCTAGCCGAGCCACGTGGCGAACGCAAAGGGCAGACCGATCTAGTGCCTGAACGCAGGCTGAACGTCACGGCGATCTTCAGGGTGCGATGTTGACCTGTGTGCGCAAGTCAGTCGGAGCGACTGCCAGTTCCAAAGAATTCACCATTTAAGGGCCATTACGCGCGCGATTACTGACGACGCGGGCCGTTCTTAGAACCAGAAGACAGGAGTGAGTCAAATGCCATTCGTTGAAAAGGGAATCTTCTATCGCTACGAGCCGACCGTCTCACCAGTTCCGTTGGTGATCGACGTATCACGCAGTGGCCGAGAATACCCAACGGACTTCCGCTCAGGGGTTTCCTTCACTGCGATCCACGACAACGTCTCGATGTATGTCGACGAGATTTGGGAAGACGCTCCCAAATATGGCGGCACGCTGCTTTACGCGTTGTTTCCCCATATGTATATCGATGCAAACCGACACGAACTCGATATCGACCCAGAGTTGGTCGAAGGTGAGTGGCCCGTCCCTCTGCAACCGACCGTGTCCAAGCGCGGGCTTGGCTTGCTGAAGTCAAAGTCGCGGTATGGTGAGCCGGTTCAGGAGCGCAAGCTGACCTACGCGGAAGTTGAAGATCGCTTGGATCGTTATCACCGTCCGTATCACCGTGAGCTAAAGGCGATTGTTGATCGAGCGCGAGCCTCGTCAAACACGGTTTATCACATCAGTTGCCATTGCATGTCTGCTGTTGGTGCGCCGACGCACCCCGACGCCGGCCAAGAACGGGCCGATTTCTGTCTCGGAAACCTGAACAATGGGCAGCAGACGTCATCGACCGACTTCATTGAGTACGTGGCTCAGATCATCCGTGACCAGGGGTTCAGCTGCACCATCAACATGCCTTACGGCGGTGGCGAAATCAATCGTCGCCATGGTGACCCGAAAAACGGCGTCGAAAGTATCCTCTTCGAGATCAACAAGAAGCGATTTATGGACGTGTCGACATTCCAGAAGAACGACGGCTTCGACGCGATCAAGGCTGCGACCAATGGCGTACTTGGAGCATTGTCCAGCAAGCTTCGCGAGTTGGCCAAGTAAGGCAGTGCAGCACACTGCTCGGTCCGACCGATGCCTGGGCCGGACTGATTGAGAAAATCCTCATCTGCTTCTGACGCAGGGAGACTAAGACATGCGCGTAGTTCTTGCCGGCATTGCCACGGAAACGAATAGCTTTTCTCCAATTCCGAGTCCTTTGAAAAACTTCGGTAGCGGGCCGGGACCGCTCTTCGGAATTGACGCACTGAATGCATTCAAAGACACACGCATTTCGTTCGCTGGTCTGTACAACATTGCCAAGGACTGGGGGGCAGAAATTGATGTGCCGGTCATTGGACGATGTAATACTGGGGCGCCTGTATCGGACGCCGACTACGAGGTAATGGCGGAGAAGATTCTGGAGTCGGTGAGCAGGGGCTGTGACGCCATTCTTCTGGGAATGCATGGTGCTCTTCTAACTCAGTCCGGATCTGACGACGGATGGCTGCTTGAACGCTTGCGCATGCTTGCACCTGATACTCCGATTGGTGTGTCGTGGGATTTTCACGCCACCATGAATCCCCGGAAAGTCAACAACGCGACAATCACTCGATGCTATCGGACAGCGCCCCACACCGATACTTTCGAAAACGGCCAGGCTGTAGCACGACTTATCCGACGCGTGCTCGACGGCGAAGTGAGCCCGGTTACCGTTTGGGGAAACATCCCGGCAATCGGCGATTCGGAATCTCCGGGCATGGCGACCGCCAGTGCAGTCCTAGCGCCGGTAATGGCTATGGCAGCTGAAGCCGAGCGAGATCCCCGGGTGCTTGCTTGCAACGTGTTCGGCGGCTGCGGTGTAGCAGACACTCGCGAGTCCGGGCCGAGCTGCGTGGTGGTTACCGACAACGACCCGGAACTCGCAATTAAGCTTCGAAACAGGATTCTCTCTGCCTTGTGGGAAAGGCGTGAAGAGTTTGTATGTGTTCACGAGCCCCTGAGCGAGTCGGTTGCTAAGGCGAAAGCGATCAAGGCCGGTGGTGCCAGGGGACCTGTCGTCTTGGGTGATAGCTGCGACAGCGCCAATTGCGGCGGTGCCGACGACGATATGGCGGTGATCCGGGAAGTGATGAAGCAGGGCCTCGTTGATGTTGCCATCGCTCCCATTCGCGACCCGGAAGTCGCGGCTGCTATGCATGCAGCCGGCAATGGAGCGACCATTACTGTTGATCTTGGTCACAAGGTAAAGCCGGTCGACGGCTTTGGCGCGGAGCCGTTGCACGTAACCGGCACCGTATCTGGACTCTACGACGGACAACTCGTCGTCACCGGGCCCGTTTTCACTGGAACGCGCCGAGACATGGGGCCGTGCGGATGCCTGACTGTCGGAGGAGTTCAATTTGTGGTGACGACCGAGCGAGCTGAACCTTTTGACTTCGGCATCTTTGAGAAGGTTGGCATCAATCCTCGAGAGAAACAGTACCTGATTCTCAAAGGGTGCTTCAACTTCGTTCCCGTCTACAAAGAGATTGCTGCCGACATCATCTTCTGTGGGGGTAATGGCGCCAATCGAACGGTACTACAGGCGGGAGAGGCTGGTCTGTACAAGAATCTCAGACGTCCCATCTTCCCGCTTGATCAAAATGTAACTTTCGATTTGACCGAGGCATCTTGAGGGGTGCGTCAACGTTCTCGAAGTTAAACGAAGCGTCTCTCGCGAACGATTCAAGAACTCCTGAACGCACGGGACTTGAATTCTATGTTTTGGACGACTGCTTCGCCATTCAGACCTCTGATCAATATTCTCTGATCGCAGCAATAAATTAGGCATTTCTGGACCTTCCTCCGGTACATAACTGGGAAGCTGTCCTAGAGGACTACATAGATTTGAAAGTGTAGCCACGCACAAGATATAAAAGGAGACATGGACTATGAAAAGGTTTGGGATAAAACTCGCGTTCATCGCGTCACTGACCGCGATCGCGACGACATTGACATCACCTGCCAATGCAGCCGGAAATGTGTTGCGCTGGGCAAACTCCACCGACGTCACGTCGATGGACCCGGATGCCGTATATGTGATCCTCAACGCTAGCTTTTTGGGTAACATTTACGAGGGACTTGTACGCCTCGATCGCAACTTCAAGATCCAGCCTGCGCTTGCGACTTCGTGGACGCGTGTCGACGACTACACGTGGCGTTTCAAGCTTCGTCCGAATGTGAAGTTCCAGAACGGGGATCCCTTCACCGCCGATGACGTAGCCGCATCGCTGATGCGCGCTGCTGATCCGAACTCACCGTACCGTCCCGCAGCATACTGGATCAAGGACGTCAAGAAGATCGACGACCTCACGGTCGAGGTGATTTCGACGGAACCTCATGCCACCGCCCTGAACGACCTGACTGGGCTCTACATTCTCGACAAGAAGTGGATGGTCGAGCACGACGCACTCCGGGCGGTTAACCCGGCCAAAGGAGAAAAGAGCTACGCGGACGAGCACGCAAACGGTACTGGGCCGTTCCAGCTTGTTAGCAGACGCCCTGACAACGAGACCGTGCTGAAGGTCAATCCGAACTGGTGGGATAAACCCGAGCACAATATCTCGGAAGTTATCTACCGTCCGATCGGCTCGGACGCGACTCGTATTTCTGCTCTGCTTTCCGGCGAACTCGACCTGGTCACGCCGGCTCCTTTGCAGGATGTTGGACGACTTGAACACTCGGACGGGGTCAAACCGATGGTGGGAACCAGCACGCGAATCATCTCGCTGAATTTCTACCCGGGTGCGCCAAAGCTGAATGACAGCAACGTCACCGACAAAAATCCGCTCGCGGATCTCCGCGTGCGGAAGGCGCTGTACCAAGGATTGAACGTCGACCTTATATCGTCGCGAATCATGCGCGGCCTGACTAAACCGGCGGGTACGTCCGTCGCCCCGCAGGTACAGGGCTACAGCAAGGCCCTTGACGTTCCTTCAGCGCCGTATGATCCAGCTGCGGCGAAGAAGCTGCTCGCCGAGGCAGGGTATCCGAACGGCTTTGAAATCGGTTTTGACTGTCCGGTCGGGAACTATGTCAACAGCGAGCAGCTGTGCCAGGCAATTAGTTCAATGTGGTCGCAGATTGGCGTCAAGGTTCATCTGAACATGGTGCCGTTCTCGAACTACACGGGCAGGGTGCTCGGCAAAAAAACGGACGTGTTCATTCTTGGCTGGTCGAATGCGCCGCAACTAGATGCGTTCTCATACCTGACCAACGTTACGAGCTCGAAAGGTACCTGGAATCCCGGTGGATACAAGGATCCCAAAGTCGACGAACTCATTGAGCAGGTTCGGCAGGAACCGAACATGGAGAAGCGTCTTGCCTTGATGGCCGACGCCTTCCGCCTCTACAAGCAGGACTTCGCAACAATCCCATTGTTTGCCGAACCGATGATATGGGGTGCAAATAAAAACCTCAACATCTTCCAGGGCTCCGACTCAATCGTTCGTCTTTACTGGGCCCGTTTTAACTGACTACGTGCTGCTGGTCCCGCAGGCAAGGCGATCTGTCAGGTGCGTGCGGGACAGGTTGTAAAAGCCTTCCTCTTATCTTTAAAGATGGTGCTGAAGCAATGATTTCGTTATTGTTTCGAAGACTTCTTCAGGCTGTGATTGTCATGTTCGTCGTGGCGCTGATCGCATTCTGCCTTTTTCACTTTATCGGAGACCCGGTCAACAATATGGTCGGTGAGCAGGTCACGTCTGAAGTACGCGAGCAGTTGCGGGCGAGTCTCGGTTTGAATGATCCCATCACCGTGCAGTTCGCGAAATACGTCGCACGCGTGTCCACTGGAAATTTTGGGGTATCGTTTCGAAATGGCGTGCCAGTGTCGACGCTACTCATCGAGCGGTTACCCGCAACGCTCGAACTTGTAGTCTGTGCCACGATTTTTTCGCTTGCTCTTGGAATTCCGATGGGCGTCTACTCGGGGATACATCGGCGCGGTTTCATTTCGGGCTGCATTCAGATCGTGTCGCTAGCTGGCGTATCCCTTCCAAGCTTCGTGGTCGGTATCGTCCTCATCCTTTTCTTCTCGGTCTATTTAGGCTGGTTGCCTTCGTCGGGTCGAGGGGCGGTTGTCCACTTTGGTGCCTGGACGACAGGACTTCTGACTGCGGGCGGATTGAAGTCTCTTATCCTTCCGTCAATCTCACTTGGCCTATTCCAGCTGACGCTAATTATGCGGCTTGTGCGTGCCGAGATGATGGAAGTTCTTCGAACGGACTACATCAGGTTTGCTCGTGCGCGCGGATTGAGCGATCGCACTATCAACTTCCAACTAGCGCTCAAGAACACGCTGATCCCCGTCGTCACGGTAACCGGATTGCAGATCGGATCGCTCATCGCTTTCGCGGTCGTCACCGAGACGGTCTTTCAATGGCCGGGGATGGGCTTGCTTTTCATACAGGCCGTTGATTTCGCGGATATCCCGGTGATGTCTTCCTACCTTGTTCTTATTTCCCTGATTTTTGTGAGTATCAATCTTATTGTCGACCTGCTGTATTACGCCATCGATCCGCGTCTTCAAACCAGTGGCGCCGGGTCGAAAGGACGGTCCAAATGACACCTTCCGTGACTTCACCCTGGACGCGGGGTGCTGCCGCACTTCGCAGAGCCTGGTCTAGCGATCTGTGCTGGAGTTTCCGCCAGACGCCATCAGCTATCGCTGCAGCAATCGCAGTCAGCATTTTTCTGTGCCTCGCGCTCTTTGCGCCTTGGGTTGCACGACAAAATCCGTTTGACTTGTCGACCTTCAGCCTGCTCAGCTCGGAGTTACCCCCTGCATGGCTCCCAGGGGGAGACAGCCACTTTCTGCTTGGTACTGATGTTCAGGGGCGAGATGTCGTATCGACCATCCTCTATGGGCTCAGGATATCGTTGCTGGTTGGCTTTGGGAGCGTGCTGCTTTCGATGGCGATAGGCGTTTCTCTAGGACTATCAGCGGGATACGCAGGAAAGTGGATCGACACACTTATCATGAGAGTCGCAGATATACAACTGAGTTTTCCAGCGATTCTGGTTGCTCTCCTTGTGAATGGGATTGCTCGCACGGCTCTACCTAGAGAGGTCTTTAACAGTGTCGCATTGCCGATCCTTGTCTTTTCCATCGGCATCTCGAACTGGGTGCAATATGCGAGAACTGTTCGTAGCCAAGTGATGGTCGAGAAGGACAAGGAATACGTCCAGGCCGCGAATATTCTCGGGCGCAGCGCACTTTTCGTCGCCACCCGACACATCCTGCCGAATACAACTGGTCCGATCACCGTGCTTGCAGCCATCAATCTGGCTCTTGCGATGCTGACTGAGGCAACGCTCAGTTTTCTTGGCGTTGGCATGCCGCCAACAAGGCCGTCACTCGGCACGCTTGTTCGAGTCGGCAACGAGTACATGTTGTCCGGGGATTGGTGGATTGTGATTTTCCCGTCTGCAGCGCTCGTGGTGCTGGTCCTTGCAGTCAATCTGCTCGGAGATTGGCTTCGCGACGCCCTTAATCCGAGGCTCCGTTGATGTCTAGTCATATTAATGCGCCATTGCTCGACGTGCGCAATCTTCGCGTCGAGTTCCCAACCAGAACCGGAACGCTCGTTCCTGTTGACGATGTCTCCTTCTCGCTTAGTGCCGGCGAGGTGTTAGGTGTGGTCGGGGAATCGGGAGCTGGCAAGTCGATGATGGGAGGAGCCATTATTGGACTGCTCGAGCCGCCTGGGCACATCGCTGGCGGAGAGATCCTCTTGGAGGGAAAGAGGATAGACAACCTGAGTCGTGCCGCGCTGACCCGCATACGCGGGCGCAAGATTGGCCTCGTCTCTCAGGACCCGCTGACTAGCCTCAATCCTCTTTTTACCGTCGGGCAGCAGCTCGTTCAGACTATTCGGACCCATCGAAATATATCCGATAAAGTCGCGCGCAGCCGTGCAATCGAGCTATTGACCGAGGTAGGCATTCCAGCTCCGGAGCGACGGATCGATCAATACCCACATCAGTTTTCCGGAGGTATGCGGCAGCGGGTTGTGATCGCGCTCGCGCTTTGTGCAGACCCGAAGTTGGTGATCGCCGACGAGCCCACGACTGCTCTGGATGTGTCAATACAAGGGCAGATCATCGACCTGTTGAAGCGTATGTGCCGTGACTATGGCGCGGCTATCATCCTGATTACGCATGATATGGGAGTTATTGCTGAAGCGGCCGACAGGGTAGGTGTGATGTACGCCGGACGTCTCGTCGAGATTGGGTCCGTGCGCAATGTCATCAGCTCGCCAGCTCATCCATACACTAGAGGATTGATGGCATCGATTCCAGTAATCGGGCACAAACACGAGCGTCTAATTCAGATAGCCGGGGCCATGCCGCGGCTGACGGACATTCCCACTGGCTGCGCGTTCCATCCACGCTGCCCTAAAACGTTTGATCGATGCAGTCGCGAACGGCCGGAGCTTGTTCCTGCGGATGGTTCCCAGGCGGCTTGCTTGCTCTATTGAAGGATGACGTATATGAATGACGTTCAAAGCCAAACTACTGACACCCGGGCAAAGATAGCGGTTCAAGATCTCACGAAGTATTTCGATGTGTCGCCACCGTTTCTCTCGCGGTTGTTAAACGGACAGGATCGTAGTGTCGTCAAAGCGGTCGATGGTGTCAGCTTTTCGATTCCGAAAGGAACCACGTTTAGTCTTGTGGGCGAATCTGGCTGCGGCAAATCAACAATCGCCCGGCTCGTGATGGGACTCTATCAGCCCACGTCAGGTAGTGTCGAGTACGACAGCGCGCCAGCGCAGCAGGGAAAGGGAAGAGGAGTGCGGAAACGAATGCAGATGATCTTCCAAGATCCGTTCGCGAGCCTTAATCCGCGTTGGCGTGTTCGTGATATTGTCGCGGAACCGCTCATTACCTACGGACTCGCGAACGATCGTCAATCTGTCGACCGGCGCGTAGGTGAACTCCTTGAGATGGTTAACCTCACTGCGAAAGACGGAAGTCGGTACCCGCACGCGTTTTCAGGTGGACAACGACAGCGCATATCCATAGCTCGGGCGTTGGCTAGTAATCCAGAATTCCTGGTGTGTGATGAGCCTACCTCCGCACTGGATGTTTCAGTACAGGCACAGATTCTGAACTTGATGAAAGATCTGCAGCGAGAGTTTGGACTGACCTACCTTTTCATTAGTCACGATCTTGCTGTCGTTCACCACATATCCGACTATGTGGGAATCATGTACCTTGGTCGGCTAGTCGAGACCGGAGCAGCGGGTCAGATTTTTGCGGATCCCCAGCATCCTTATACTCAATTGTTGTTGCAGGCGATTCCGGACCTGAAGATGAGCGGCCACGTACGGACACCGCTGCGAGGTGAGGTACCGAGTCCCATGTCTCCCCCCACTGGTTGCCACTTTCATCCCCGCTGCCCAATCGCGAACGAGCGTTGCAAGAAAGAAACGCCTCGCCCCATTCGCACAAGCGATGTCCATGAACTGCGCTGTCACGCCGCAGAGGAAGGGCGTCTGAAGGAGTTGTCGTGTTCTGTTCCGACCGTACAAGAGTGCGCGCCGTAACGTATTAACCATCGATGAGTGGTGGCGCCTGGAGGTCCAAGGCGCCATTCGTTTGCGATGAAGGCTTTGGGAGTCAAATCCGCTGGTGGCTTCGCTTCGAACTGATCGGCGAACTCGGTGGCGCGACTCGCGCAAACTTAAAGTCGCGCAGCAGGACAGTAGATAGCCTATTGCTGGGCCGTACGACTGCCTAATCGTCGATCTTCCGCATGCAGACCACTTTGGTTTGAGTCATCTCCTCGTATGCAAACCTAACTCCTTCGCGGCCGAGACTTCCGTACTTAAATCCACCGAACGGCATCGCGTCGATCCTGTAGTCGGAGGAGTCGTTGATCATCACCCCACCAGCCTCTAGTTGATCCGCAGCTTTGAATGCTGCAGATAGATCATTTGTAAATATCCCGGCATGAAGACTGTATTCAGGACTATTCGACAGCGCTAATGCTTCTTCTAGTGTTTCGATTCGCTGAAGGATGACAACGGGACTAAATACCTCGTGCTTCCAAACGTCACAATCGAAGCTGACATCTTCTAGTACCGTTGGGAAGTAGACTGAGTTCTTACGGATATTGCCGCATAAGAGTTTTGCGCCGCGGTCGATTGCGTCATTTACAATAGCTTGAGTCCGCTCCGCCGAGTGAACCGTGATCATCGGGCCGACGTCGGTATCCAGACGTGCGGGGTCTCCAATCTTTAAGGATTGGGTCAGTTTGACGAATAGATTCTTGAAAGTGTCGTAAATCGATGACTGGACCAAAATGCGCTGTGCTCCAATGCAATTCTGGCCTGCCGCCCAGAAAGCGCCCGATACGCACGATTCTACAGCGTCATCAAGCGCACAGTCTTCTAATACAATGACTGGAGCATTACCACCCAAGTCCATCGCTAGCTTTTTTAGTCCGGCCGTTTTGGCGATTTTTTCGCCTGTCGCAAATCCCCCGGTGAACGATATCATTCTCACATCCTTGGATGAAACGAGCGCTTGTGCGAGAGCACCCTCGCCCGTTGCGATCGTGATGACCCTTTCGGGCAGGCCCGCCGCCAATAGATAGTCAACGAGCTTGATTGCCGAAAGCGGCGTCAGCTCCGATGGTTTAAGGATCACTGCATTACCACCAGCGATCGCCGGACCAAGCTTATGAGCGACGAGGTTCAAAGGATCATTGTAGGGTGTAATGGCGAGAATAATTCCGAGGGGTTCGCGTGTAAACCAACCTTGTCGGTTTTCTGATCCCGCATAAGCGTCGAATGGAATAACGTCTCCTCCGTTGCGACGCGTCTCGTCTGCAGACAGTTTCAACGTATTCACGCAACGCAACACTTCCTTATTTGCCTGCCGGATTGTTTTACCGGCTTCGGCTACGATGAGATTGGCGAATATGTCGCGATCCCGTTCCACTGCTAATGCACACGTTTCGAGCACTCGTGCACGTTCGTAACGAGAAAGTTTTCGGCAAACTCGTGCGCCATCTTTCGCATTTTGAATGAGCGTGTGCGCCGCTTCTGGTGGAATGTTTGAAACGGTTCCTACCTGGGTTCCGTCAAAGGGACTCGTCACCGAAATGGAGCCAAACGATGAAGTAAGAATCGATGCATGATTATCCACTACGAACAGCCTCCGCCAGTTTTCTTAATAAGATGCCAGTGTCTCAAAGGGAGATGTGATTTCAATGTAGAACTTCAGCATGAAACGGGGCCCGCGGTGAGTCGAAAGTCGCTTTTATGCTTATAAAAAAATCAATATTACGCGCATGCCGATACTCCGGCCGCGCAACGGTGATTTTAATATTTTGTTCTTGTACTACGAGGATTTCGCTGCTTGAACCGTGCTGCGTTGTTCGCCGAGTCCATCTATCCCGCAGGTAAGTACATCTCCGTCCACCAAATAGTCTGGGTCAGGCTTATTGAAGGCAACGCCGTATGGGGTGCCAGTGAAAATAAGATCGCCGGGTAATAAGGTCATGAATTCGCTTAAGTGTGCAATGATTTTGCTCACGGAGAAGACAAGGTTGCTAGTACGACCGTTTTGCCTCAGTTCCCCGTTCTTTCGCAGCCAGATTCTAAGATCCAAAGGAATTGAGATTTCATCGGGCGTCACCAGCCAGGGTCCGAGAGGCGCGAATGTATCGGCGCTCTTTCCTTTGCTCCATTGGCCTCCGCGTTCGAATTGCCACTGTCGCTCAGTAACATCGTTTGCCACCGCAAACCCGGCGATAGATTTTTCAGCATCTTCAGCTGACACATTGCGCGTGATTGCGCCCATTATCACGGCGAGTTCCACTTCCCAGTCCACTGCTTGAGCGGTCTTTGGGATCTCGATGGCATCATAGGGCCCTGTAAGTGACGTCGGTGATTTAAAGAAGACCAGCGGTTCGTTGGGTAATTCAAACCCTGTTTCAACTGCATGATCAGCGTAATTCAGGCCAACGCATACTATTTTTCCGGTTGTCGCTATTGGGCAACCAAGACGTTGTTCATCGAGGACTTCCGGAAGTTTAGAAAAGTCTAAGCGGGCTATTTGATCTAAGTTTCCTACCTCTAGCGCGTTTGCGGACCAATCACTGACCATAGCGCTGGCGTCGCGTAGCGTTCCCGACCGATCGAGGATACCTGGTCGCTCGTTACCGGCTGGACCGAATCTGACTAGTTTCATGGAAGCCCTTCCTGTTACCGTATTTATTCGCGCGAAAAGTCTATCGACAAATCTGACCTAGCTACCACAACCTAAACGTATAGCTGTTGACATGGACCGGGCGGCTTGCGCCGCGGTGACCTTGGGATTTCCGGGCGGCTAAGTTCAGCGGATGAATGTACGGACGTACCGCCATCCAACTCAGCAACATGCGAACGCCAAACGACTGTCTACCTCCGTCTCCGCTAGGGCAGGAGCGTATGCAGCACGACTCCGCTCGATTCGCTTGGAAAGAACACAACGTGCCAGGATGATTGGCCCATGGAGGTCCGTGAGTAGCACATCTTAGCGCCGGTACATCCACCATAACAGCCACAGTTTCCACTGATTCGACCATCACAATTATGAGAGTGGCAGTGCCACGCTTTGAGGCTCACTTTAAGCTGATTTGGTTTGTGGGGTCGGACAAGGACTATTGCAGCAGCTGCCTGTCGAGCGAATTGTGCTCCTCTATCAGGCCAAAATTGTGACTGTTATGAACCGCATGGCAGCGATACGATGCATACGTTACGACCGACGAGCACGGTGCCAACCAGGCTTTGGCGCGTGATTTGTCGTCTTTGCGGATGAGTGGGAGACCCGGTATTGATTATCGCGGATCACCCATTGCAGATTTCACAGCAAACGAAGGCAGACTCACAATGAATGTTCAAAAAGATCTCAGCGAACATAGCGAAGACCGATTCAGCCAAAAGGGATCGTCTGAGTGGAAAGGCAGGTTTCCGCGAAACGAAATCATTTCACTGCTTGATGTAAATCGACCGCTCAATCTCGCAGAGAGCACGTCGCAAGATCTGACACTTGGAGAACTCCTTGAACTCCCGGGACTAGAGCACATTCGGGACCTGAAGCTGGGCTACGGAAGGTCCGCAGGCAGCGTGGCCTTGCGTGAGGCAATTGCAGAGGCCTGCAAAGTTCCGGCTGAGCAGATTATTACAACGCAAGGCACAGCCCTCGGGCTGTTTCTCCTCGCGTTCGAGGTTTGTCGTTCTGGGGATGAAGCGGTGCTCGCCACCCCGTGCTTCCCGCCGAGTCGCGATTGTCTGGTCGGAGCGGGTGTCATCGTGCGTGAGGTCAAGCTTTCGTTTGAGACCGGGTATCGATTGGATCTGGAGCAAATTGGAGAGGAGTTGTCGGCTAACACCCGGCTGGTGAGCATCGCATCTCCGCAGAATCCGAGCGGCGTCCAGGCAACGCGATCCGAGATCGAACGTCTCCTTGCATTGATGGAGACGCGCTCTCCTGAGGCAATACTGTTTGTCGATGAAACCTATCGTGAGGCGACTTATGGAGGAAATCCAGCGGTCGAAAGCTTCGCGGGACTCGACGCACGTATCGTCACCGGTGCGTCAGTGTCAAAGGCGCTTGGCGCGCCGGGGTTACGGACTGGGTGGCTGACCGTCGCCGACGCCGACCTTCGGTCGCGCTTAACGATCGCGAAGATGAACACCGTAATTTCCGGTTCAGTCCTCGACGAAGCACTCGCCGCTGCACTATTGCGGAGTCGGGAAGGGATCCTCGAGCAGCGACGTAAGTTGCTCGCCGCAGCCCTTGAGGAACTTTCGCATTGGTGTGAGCGCGAGCGCGGAAGAATTGAGTGGGTTCGTCCTGATGCCGGGGCGCTGTGTTGCGTGCGCTTGCGTCGCGAGGCGTTCGATGACGCTGCCGTCTCGCGCTTCTGGGAGTTGTTGCCGGAACATGATCTGCAATTGGCGTCGGGCATCTGGTTCGGGGAAAGCGAGCGAGCGTTCCGGCTTGGTTTTGGATATCTGCCTCTTGCTCGTCTCGCACCTGCATTGGCTGCGCTCTCGACGGTCTTGGATGCCGTACTCGCCAACTGAGTGAGATTGCAGTGTCGTTTGTGTTGGGAAGGTCAGCAAACGATACTGTTGCCCGCTTGATTGATACCTCACTGATGCAACGCTTCACCTCAATTCATAGGGAGTATTTCCGTGAAAGTAAGAATCGCATACCTTGAGGAACCGCCCTTTTATTGGACCGACGCGAATCATTCCGCGACGGGCTCTGACATTGAACTGGCCGACGTTGTTCTTCGAGCGATCGGGGCGACCTCGGTTGAACATGAACCGACTTCGTTCGAAGAGCTTCTTCCCGGCGTCCAAGAAGGCAGGTGGGACATGAATGTCCCGATTTTCGTGACTGCCGAGCGCGCCAAGACTGTTGCGTTTAGCTCTCCCGTGTGGGCACTTGTTGATGGATTCCTCTTGCCTTCTGGCAATCCGAAAGCGCTGACGAGCTATGCAACGCTGGCGAAACAAAGCGACGCACGTCTCGGAGTCGTTGCCGCGACCGTTCAGATCGACTCCGCCAAATCGGCTGGCGTAAGCGAAGACCAGATTGTGGTATTTGGAGGGCAGAACGAGGCGCTTGACGCATTACTCGCAGGGAAGATCGACGCATACGCGGCGACCGCAGTCGGCAACCGTGCTCTTGCCGGTTCCAACAGTCGGTTCGAGGCAGTCGCGCACGACAAAAGCGGCGATGCGAAGGTTCCAGTTGGCGCCTTCTCGTTTAGCAAGAGTAATCATGCGTTGCTCCAGGCCGTGAATGAGGAACTGCGCAAATACCTGGGTTCGCCCGATCACCGAACCCGTATGGCAAAATACGGCCTCACTGATGCGGAGATCGATAGCGTTGTTGCCGGCAAGGGCTAGACGATATTCGCGGTCATGCCGAGCGATTGCAAATGCCAACGAGTGGACTCAAACAGCTCTTACCGAAGTGATGCCGAAAAAAGTGTACGTTAACTTCTCGATGGCCTTCAGCTGCGCATGTGCCGCATTTCGACTCGCTTCACTGTAAGACTGATGTAGTCTCAACTTGACATTGTCCCTTCCCGGAGCGTGAGGGCGTTCCGCATGCGGGCGCTTGAAGTTCCGCTCACGGAATTGTGGGCGATCGGCAGCGGGAAGATAGACCGGCGAAGCGGTGGCGTTCGACGTGCGTTGTGCGCGGGAACGTTCACCGCTGTCGGCGTACGTTCAATGCACTCTCCGCTGACGCACGCCGAAGTATCGATCTGTCGTCGATGAGGAACTTCAGCCGGGGAACTGCAGCCGCCAGGGAATGACGCATGTTGTCCGATTAAATGCCGCGCTGCATGGGCTGGTCCGCGTGCTCTCAACCTGCCTTCTTTGTTTACCTCTGCGCTATCGCGCGCCTCTCTCTTCCCGCGACACCGCCTCTCTCGTCAATCACGGTTACAAACCCGCCAGCCGAATGGCCAACATTGGCGTTAGCTTGGACTGAGCCTTACCTTACCGCGTCGTAAGGTGAGTCAGATCGACATACCTCAAAAGCACGACACGGTCTTTTGTCGGACGGAACGCGGCCTCCCGAAATCCGTGTC
The DNA here is from genome assembly GCA_001580565.1 of Caballeronia megalochromosomata. Lineage (GTDB taxonomy): Bacteria > Pseudomonadota > Gammaproteobacteria > Burkholderiales > Burkholderiaceae > Caballeronia > Caballeronia megalochromosomata. The sequence continues at coordinate 134,144 of LRBF01000213.1, forward strand.
GTCAACATATCTCAGGTGGGTTTCTGCCTACAGTTCATCATGCTGCCCGAACCCGAGTGTTCTGTTTTGGTGATCATTACCGTCACCTCAAACACCTTCCTAGAGGAAATTGGCTCGCGTTTAATGCGGTCATCAGGTGGTAACGATCCCGTGCAGACGGTCCAGGAGGCTAATGATGAACGTCGGATTGATAGGGTGTGGTGCGATAGGAAGTCTGTTGTATGAACTGCTCGGGCGATACGTGCCGGGCGTGAATGTCAAAGCGGTGTACGAGCGGGCCGACTTTCGAGATTCTGCAAGGAAAGCGCTCGGTGCTCAGGCGCGCATTATCGATAGCGTTGATCAACTGCTTGCCAACGACCTTGACCTCATTGTCGAATGTGCTGGTCACGAGGCACTGCAAAATCTGGGGCCGTCAGTTCTGGCGGCGGGGCGTGATTTGCTTGTCGCTTCAGTTGGTGCGTTGGCGGACCACTCGCTTGAGACACGATTGATCGACGCCGCGACAACCGGAGGAGGGCGGCTGCGCATTCCGTCCGGTGCACTGGGCGGCTTGGATGCCCTCGGAGCTGCCAAGCTCGCCGGTTTGAGCCAAGTGCGATACGAATCACACAAGGCACCCGATGCCTGGCGTGGTACGCCTGCTGAGGAGCGAGTTGCGCTTGATGAGGTAACGCATTCGATTGTCGTATTCGAAGGCACGGCGAGGGAGGCGGCGCGCCTTTTTCCTAAGAATGCCAATGTAACCGCGGCGGTTGCGCTGGCGGGTGTCGGCTTTGACCAGACCAGTGTGGTTCTGCATGCCGATCCGCGCGCAATCGGCAACACGCACCGAATCAAGGCCGAAGGAGACTTCGGGCAGATTGACGTTTCCGTGACGGGAAAAACGCTTCCGAGCAACCCGAAGACCTCAATGTTGGCGCCCTACAGCTTGGTGCGCGCAATCGCGAATCTGAATCAGACGCTGGTCGTCGCCTAGGCACGCATTCCACTCCTGCGAGCCCCTCGTGGCTAATAAGCAGAAAGCAACTCATCCCTAAAATCACATAGGTAAGGATACCAAATGAAAAACGATATGAACACGGAGACGATGGAAGTCGACGCAATTCGAAGCCCTTTCGATGGGTCCATCGTAGGCCATATGCCAGTCTCCGATGCGGACGCAGTCGAGCGATCGATAAAGCGTGCTCAAGCGGCTTTCGAGATCATGCGCAATATGCCTCGCTTTGTGCGTGCGGATATCCTACATCGTGCAGCCGATCTGATTGAATCCCGACGCGATGAGTTCGTTCGTACTATCGCGGCGGAATCGGGAAAGCCGTTGTACGACGCAAGAGGTGAAGTGTCGCGCGGGATTTTCAATTTGCGTAACGCTGCTGCCGAAGCCAGGCGCAGTCATGGCGAAGAGGTGCCGCTCGATGTTGATGCGGGCGTCTTTGAGTATCAGACGACCGATGCAAGTGGCAAGGCGGCAGCGCTATCGGCGCTGGATTTTGACAAGTTGGCAGGAATGCGTCGCCGTGTGGGCCTTTCGCGGCGTTTCCCAATTGGCCTTATCCTGGCCATTTCACCGTTCAATTTCCCACTCAATCTTGTACTGCACAAAGTAGCGCCAGCGATCGCCGTGGGCAATGCGGTGGTACTGAAGCCCGCACCTCAGACGCCGCTTACAAGCCGTCTGATCCAGGAAGTCATGCGCGATGCCGGCCTGCCCGACGGCGCACTGGAAGTATGCCACTGCAGTGTCCCCCTTGCGGAGTCCATGGTTCGCGACGAGCGTTTTGCGATGGTGACGTTCACAGGAAGTGCGAAAGTCGGCTGGCATATCAAATCGATTGCAGGTCAAAAGAAGGTTGCGCTCGAACTCGGAGGCAATGGCGCGGTGATCGTGGCCGAAGATGCAGATCTCGACCTTGCAGCGGCACGCTGTGTCCGCGGCGGCGTGGTGTTCGGTGGCCAATATTGCATTGGCGTGCAACGTATTCTCGTACATGAAAACGTGCGGGAGGCTTTTGAGGCCAAATTGGTCGAGAAGGTTCGCGCGTGCCGCGTCGGCGATCCGATGCAAGAGGGCATCGACGTTGGTCCGGTTATCGACGAGAAATCTGCAACGCGTATCCAGAGTTGGATCGACGCAGCCCAGGCTGACGGCGCGCGCCTGCTGGCGGGTGGTCCTCGCGCAGGCGCGGTCGTGCAACCTACCGTGCTCGCGGATACACGGTCGGGCATGCTGGTTGAAGACGAAGAAATCTTTGGGCCGGTACTCACGCTCAACAGCTATCGAACTTTCGATGAAGCGCTGAAGCGTGCCAATGATTCGCGCTACGGCCTGCAGGGAGGGCTGTTCACGCGGGATCTGCAGCGCGCCTTCCTTGCCCTGGAGACATGGGACGTCGGTGGGTTAATGATCAATGATGTGCCGATCTATCGCATCGATAACATGCCTTTTGGTGGCTGGAAGGAATCGGGTACGGGACGGGAGGGTACGCGATACGCGATGGACGAGATGTCGGAAATCAAGCTTCTCGTTATCAACTACTCGTGATGTCCCGTTGCGCGTCTCGTTGAATCAACGCGGAACGCGCGCCTTCCATGATCTCTTCCGGGATACGACATGTCGACATCTTCGTTGAAATCCTCGATGGGTGAGCTTGAGCATGACACCCTGACCGGGCGTAGCCTCTATCGCAAGCTTACGTTACGGTTTGCCCCTTTTTTGTGCTTGTGTTTCTTCGCCGCGTTTCTGGACCGCGTAAACGTAGGGATTGCTAAGCTGCAGATGCTTGAATCGTTGGGGTTTAGCGAGACTGTCTATGGTTTGGGTGCGGGGCTGTTCTTTGTTGGCTACATCCTGTTTGAGGTTCCCAGTAACCTGATATTGGATAAAGTGGGAGCACGTTTCTGGATCGCTCGAATCATGGTCACCTGGGGGATACTCTCGGGCCTGACGATGTTCGTGAAGACACCAGGGCAGTTCTACACCGTGCGTTTCCTCCTTGGGCTGGCCGAGGCAGGTTTCCTGCCCGGAGCGCTGCTCTACTTGACCTACTGGTTTCCTGATGCGCGACGTGGCCGGATTGTTGCGCTGTTCATGGTCGGTCTGCCGATGTCCAGTCTGCTAGGCGCACCGCTCTCGGGATGGATTCTGTCGTACTTCGATGGCGTGCGCGGTCTGCAGGGATGGCAATGGTTGTTTTTCCTGGAGGCCCTGCCTTCCGTGGTGCTCGGCGTACTCGTCTTTATGTTTCTGCCGGGCAACTACGACGACGCGCATTTTCTCACTCCAGATGAAGCGGCGCGATTGAAGCGGGATATCGGGACCGATCAGGGGGAGAAGAAAGGGCACCAACTCGGTCAGGCGTTCAAGGATCCAAAAGTATGGGCTGTCGGATATCTGGACTTGTGTATCCTGCTCTGCTTCTACTCAATCAGCTTTTGGATGCCCACCATGTTGCGCGAGGCCGGCGTTAAGAGCACGGGCGAAATTGGCCTGCTCATGGCGATCCCGAACGCGCTTGCGGTAGTGATGGTTCTTGTCACAGGGATGAGTTCCGACCGTTTTCGGGAGCGCCGTTGGCACGTCGCAGTGCCGTTACTGGCTTCGGCCTTCGGTCTGATCGCCAGCGCATTCTGTTCTGGAAGCGCGGTCGCAACAGTTGTAGTTCTTTCGATCGCGAACGCCGGAGCGGCAGCCGCGATGCCGGTTGTCTGGTCGCTGCCGTCAACGTTCCTCAGGGGCACCGCTGCGGCAGCCGGTATTGCGTTCGCCTGCTCGATTGCCAACCTTGGTGGCTTTGCGAGCACGTACTTCCTCGGGTGGATGAAGGATCAGACTCATAGCATGACCGCTGGAGTGGTGACGTTTGGTGTCTGCCTGCTCGCCGGCTGCGTGCTTGCGCTGGTGATGCCCAAACGGATTGTGAACCGTTAGAGACTGCGTCTGTCGGCCGCATCCGCGATTAAATCAGCTCTTCTCAGCGCATCACAAGGTGCGGGCGTGCTCCGTCGGAGCTCGCCCGCCGGAATTCGCCTTCAAACGCCGGACTTCGTGCGCGTGACTTTCGATGCGTACAGGTCGCGGCGTAAACTGTGCTGGTTGATTCAATTGATGATTGTGACTGTTACGGTCGACGCTCAAACGTTACGATGCGTAAATCGCCACCAGATCAGGGACACGGGGTATCGGGTCCGATCGTGGATCAGCAATCGAAATTGAAACCGCGACATCTTCGCCTCCAACGAATGGCGAATGCAGGTTGCGCGGTTTGACGAGTCAATCATGAAACGATCGTATAAGGTAGTTGACGTCTTCACGGACCGGCCGCTGCAAGGAAATCCCGTCGCGGTGATGCTAGATGCTGACGGACTTGACACTGAGCAGATGCAGTCTATTGCGAGGTGGACAAATCTTTCCGAGACCACATTCGTCCTTCCACCAACAACCAGCGAAGCCGATTACCGCTTGCGGATATTCACGCCGCGAAGCGAACTTCCGTTTGCAGGTCATCCCACTCTGGGCAGTGCTCATGCGGTACTCGATGCTGGACGGGTGGCGCTCCGGTCGAATGGACGGCTGATTCAGGAATGTACTGTCGGACTTGTAGATCTGACGATTGAAGATCGTGGCGGAGATCGGCAGATCGCATTCAACCTTCCGGGCGCGCAAATCGAGGAGATGGATGCGGTGCACATATCCGAACTAGAGACCATCGTGGGGCGAAGTGTGAACGCTAAGACGGCACCCGCGATCGTGAATGTCGGTCCGCGATGGATCATTGCTCAGATGCAAGATGCAGATTCTGTGCTGAGTCTCCAACCCGATTTTGGGAAATTGGCGGAGGTTGAGCGCCGCCTCGGAGTCACGGGGTTGACGGTATTTGGTGCTTATCACGATCGAGACGCTGCGATTGAGGTTCGCACATTTGCACCTTCGTGCGGAGTTGAGGAGGACCCAGTCTGTGGAAGCGGAAATGCGAGCGTAGCCGCTTTCCAGTGGAAGCGCGGCTTACTCCCCTCTGAGGGAAAGAATTACGTCGCTTCACAAGGGTGCCGTGTCGGCCGAGCGGGGAAAGTGCATGTGAGCGTCGACGCGCACGGACGGGTGAACATTGGAGGTTCTTGCGTTACGTGTATTGAAGGTCACTTTGAGTTTTGATGCGAAGAAAGAACGATCCTGTCGCGATGCGCACGCGCCACATCGTGATAGCACCCGCAGTTTAGGGGACGCTGCGGGGAGGTCGCTGTTTCCAGTGGTCGCGCCAATGCTAAGGCGGTGGTGTTCTTGGCATCGTTCGGTGACAGGACACCCAAAATCGCGGGAGTCGCTCCAATATGAATGGTCCTATCCGTCCTGGCGATCTGTCGCCCGGCTTTATCGCGGTATCAAATCCGTTTGATGGCGCTGATTTGGGGATGGTCGCAGATATCCCGGCCGGAATTGCGCACCTGTTAATCAAGACAGCAAAAAAGGGATCGCATCTATCCCGACGAATTCCTCGGCACGAACGGGCAAGCATACTTGAGAACTGTGCGTCTCTCATATTGCAAGATATAGAAGCTCTATCCGCGCTCATTGTCGCGGAAAGAGGAAAGACCATTAGGCAGTCGACGAGCGAAGTGCTGAAATGCGTAGACACACTGCGGCTTTCGGCTGCTGAGGCGCGTCATAACGCTGGTGAAGTGCTACCTTTTGATGCATTTGGCGAATCATGGAACCGACGGGGGTGGTACACGCGAGAGCCGCTCGGCATCATTGTCGCCGTTACGCCCTACGACGATCCTCTTTACCAGGTCGCCCGTAAGCTCGGACCGGCGATTGCTGGAGGCAACGCCGTGATCGTCAATCCCTCTGAATATACGCCTTTGTCCGCAATCAAGCTTGTCAGCTATCTGATGTCAGCCGGCTTGCCGTCTGAGGTTGTTACAGTCGCGACTGGCGGAGCGGCCTTGGTCGGTCAACTCGTGTCATCGCGCGATGTGGGGATGGTTTCGGTAACTGGCGAGCTAAAGATCGGCGAGCAACTCGCCCGATCCTCTGGCTTAAAGAAAGTTACGATGGAATTAGCCGGAAACGGCTCAATTATCGTCACAGGTGAATGCGATCTGGAAGAGGTGGTTGAATCGTGTGTGTCGATGGCATATGGAACGGCTGGTAGCGGTTGTATCGGCATTCGACGCATTATCGTGCAAGGGGCTGTCTACGAGGAATTTAAGATTCGGCTTGTTGCCAGAACCAACATGCTTAGGACGGGTGACCCTGCATTGCCGAGGACGGACATTGGTCCAATGATCTCTGTTGACGTAGCTGAGCGCATTCAGGGCATCGTGGATTCAGCCATCAGCAAGGGCGCTACGTTGCTGTGCGGGAACGCTCGCGAAGGCTCGATCTACGCTCCAACGCTCCTCGAAAACGTATGCGACGCATCCGAACTTTGGGAATGGACGGATTTGTGCCCGCTAGCTGTCCTTCAACGGGTACGGACAATAGAGGAAGCTCTCGCGCTTGCCAATGATTCGAAGCATCGATCGCGAGTCAGCGTATTTACGCAAGATCTGAAATCTGCATTAGATATGGCCGAAAGGATCGAAGGTGGTCCTGTGGAGATCAACGATTCCTGTGGTTGTAGGTGTGACGCAGAGCTCAGTTCTCGTTCTAGATACGATAACCTCGTCGCTCGCGAAAGCGTCCGGCGTGTGTACGAAGAGATGACGCAAACCAAAGTGGTGTGTTTCCGAGGATGATATGAACGCTAGAAGCATTAAGCAACGACCCGATAAAGACCGGCCAGCGAGTCTTTCGTTTGCGAGTCAGGCTGTACATAGTGGCAACATGACTGATACTACGACTGGTGCCATACGCACGCCAATTGTCATGGCGAATTCGTATAAACTGCCGGACGATCCCTCGGCACTTGACTGGTCGGACTCACAGACACTGTTTTACACTCGTAACTCTGGCCACAATCAGCTTTGTCTGGAACGAAAGTTGGCGGCGATGGAACGGTCGGAGGACGCAGTTGTTTTTAGCACGGGAGTAGCGGCGCTTCACGCGATTTTCTTTACGTTTCTGAAAAGCGGCGACCATGTCGTGGTCAGCGATGTCACCTACGAAGCCGTCTGGCGTCTTTTCGAAGAACTGCTTCCGGAACGGTACGGTATTGAGGCGACGTTTGTTGATATCAGTAACCTCGCTGCTGTGCAGGCAGCCGTGCGCCCAAACACGAAGCTGATTCATGCGGAGACAATTGCCAATCCTACGACGAAGGTCGCAGACATTGCGGCCTTAGCCACAATCGCGAAAAATTCCGGTGCGATGCTCTCGATCGATGCGACGTTCACGCCTCCGCCAATGTTTCGAGGTTTAGAGCACGGTGCTGACTTCGTCGTACATTCGTTGACCAAGTATATAAATGGACACGGTGATGCGATGGGCGGCGTCGTCGCTGGACGAGCCGAGCTAATGCGGAAGCTAAAAGGCGATGCACTTGTGGATGTGGGAGGGTCACTATCTCCCTTTAACGCGTGGCTTATCATGCGCGGATCCGTCACACTACCGTTGCGTCTAGCAAGACACATGTCGACCGCGCAAAAAGTCGCGGAATTCCTTGAGCAAGATTCTCGTGTCGCCTACGTAGCATTTCCGGGACTGCGCTCTCATCCGCAGCACGACTTGGCGTCACGCCAGTTCGAAGGGATGGGGTATGGTGCCATCATGGCTTTTGCTGTGAAAGGTGATCCAGATGCTCAGAATCGCTTTGTTGCCAATCTGCGTCTCATTACTTCCGCCGTCTCACTCGGTCACGACGAGTCGCTAATCGTGCATGTTGGGAAGTCGGGGCGTGGAGGTTCGGATCGTTATCCGGACGCGTTTCGGGAGTATGGTCATTTGCGCTTTTCGATTGGCCTTGAGGATCCAGATGACCTGATTGCGGATATAGAATTCGCGCTCGCTGAAACCTTTTCCTAAACGACAGAGGCCCGGGCGATCATGCGCCGTAAATTCACGCAAGGTCGCTTCGGGTCTGGTTGGTACAACGAGCCAATTTTATTATTTGATTTAAAACTATAGGACTACGATGCGACGCAAAGCGGTTGAATAAACTTATGTTCCGTGAGGTAAATAACTTTTAAGTTTGATCTATTCTTTGTGTGTGATTGAGTTGCAGTGTCTAAATTTGGATTATCGACTTCATCGGAAAATTTGCACAGAATTTAAAACGGAGACATGAAATGGCACTACAAGTTTCTTTCATTTGCAAGTTCCTTCCTCGCAGTGCAGCCATGATCGTCGTGGCTACCATGGCGACGAGCGCACAGGCGGATGAAGTGGTGAAGATCGGCAGTGTAGAGCCCGTAACTGGTGGTATTGCTCACCTTGGAAAGGACAATGAAAATGGTGCCCTGCTTGCAATTGAGGACATCAACAAGAAGGGCTTGACAATCAATGGCAAGAAGGTGGTCCTTCAGTTAGACACACAGGACGACCAGGCCGATCCACGTGTTGCAACGCAGGTTGCCCAAAAGCTTGTGGACGACAAAGTCGTAGCAGTAGTCGGTCACTTAAACTCTGGAACGTCGATCCCGGCCTCAAAGATCTACAGCGACGCCGGTATTGTTCAGATATCGCCGTCTTCGACGAACCCCGCATATACGCAGCAAGGTTTTAAGACGACCTATCGGGTGGTAGCCACCGATGCGCAGCAGGGTCCCGCCCTTGCTGATTTTGCCAAGAAGCTTGGAAATATTCGCCGGGTCGCTATCCTAGATGACTCTACCGCATACGGTCAGGGTCTCGCGAGTGAGTTTGAGAAGCACGCGAAGGAACTGGGCCTCACCGTTCTGTCACACGATGCGACGAGCGATAAGGCGGTTGATTTTCGCGCGGTACTGACGAAGATTAAATCCGAGAATCCCGATGCCATCATGTACGGAGGTACTGACGCGACGGGTGGCCCGCTGGCCAAACAAGCGATGCAACTTGGATTGCGCGCGAAGATCTTAGGTGGAGACGGTATTTGTACCGAATCTTTGTCGAACCTAGCGGGCGAAGCAGCGAACAATATCGTGTGTTCGCAGGCGGGTGGCGATATTGCAAAAATGCCGGGCGGAGCCGCTTTCCAAGCCAAGTACAAGGCCCGCTTCGGACATGTCATCGAGTACGATGCCCCTTTCGCGTATGACGCCGTAAATATCGTCGCGGATGCGATGGTGCGGGCTGCTTCAACCGATCCGTCGAAGATTCTCGCCGCGATGCCGTCTACTCGCTACCAGGGAGTCATCGGTGAAACGTCGTTTGACTCAAAAGGGGATCTTCAACACGGCGTAATCTCCTTGTACAGATATATTGGCGGAAAGAAGACGCTACTTGACCAAATTACGATGTAATAGGTCGAAGTCGATATATGGAGTAGTGAGCCGGAAGGCGGTCAAACGGGTCGGCAGTGAAGGTGTAACTCATGACCGCCGCCTCAGTATATTTTTGGATCGCGCTTTACCTAAACATGTTCGTCAATAACGTTCTCGAGCTACGAAGAGGCTAGGTCGAGCTTGATTTGTCGAAGAAGACGTTCTTGCAACCACTAATTTCAAAGATACGCTAAATCATTTTCTGCCTCAAGATAGGCGACGTGGGGGTGCTTAAATTACGTGACGGTAGGTCGTGTTGACCTTGCGGCCCTCCGTCCTATCCGTTCTATCTCGGTTCGCACTATTCCGCAGGCTCAGTCAAATTTTGGGAGCGAACAATCCGCATTGAGCAAATTAGAAATGGAGCTGTCAAACGGACCTCTGACTATCGGGAAATTAACGAAATAGGGAATACTATGTTGCCGACGACTACACGTGTTGAACATGACCTACTTGGCGATCTAGCTGTGCCTGACGATGCTTTATACGGCGTACACACGTTGAGAGCGCTAGGGAATTTCTCAATCACGGGAGTTCCAATTTCTACTTACCCAAATCTCGTTATCGCGCTTGCCTGTGTGAAAGAGGCGGCTGCGCTTGCGAACTACGAACTGGGACTGCTCAAAGAATATAAGAAGTCAGCAATTGCGTACGCCTGTCAGCAAGTTCGGGCGGGCGTCGCGCATGAGCATTTTGTGGTGGATGTGATTCAAGGTGGGGCGGGAACTTCGACCAACATGAACGCGAATGAAGTGATCGCGAATTTAGCGCTCGAACATGTGGGGTCCAGGCGCGGTGACTACGCAGTGCTTCATCCGAATGAAGATGTGAATCTAGGTCAGAGCACCAATGACGTGTATCCCACCGCGCTGAAAGTCGCCACATACCTGAGCATCGGCGAACTGATCGACGCAATGAGTGTGCTTCGCGGATCATTCGAACGGAAGGCGGAGGAATTCAAAGACATAGTGAAAATGGGTCGAACCCAGCTCCAGGACGCAGTGCCAATGACACTCGGACAGGAGTTCAGTACGTTTGCCGTGATGATTGGTGAAGATGAGGAGCGGCTGCGAGAAGCCTCCAAGCTGATCTGTGAGATTAACCTTGGCGCTACTGCGATTGGGACTGGCATTAATACTTCACCCGACTACGCATCGCTCGCCTGTCGGCATCTCGCTGCGATCACGGGTATTCCGCTTGTTACGTCGCCGAATCTCGTTGAGGCAACCCAGGACGTAGGCTCATTCGTGCAGCTCTCTGGTGTACTGAAGCGGGTTGCGGTCAAGCTTTCGAAGATATGCAACGACCTTCGTCTGCTGTCTAGCGGACCACGTGCGGGATTTGGTGAAATCAATCTACCGCCGGTGCAAGCGGGGTCGAGCATCATGCCGGGCAAGGTAAATCCCGTGATCCCTGAGGTCATGAATCAAATCGCCTTCGAAGTGATTGGCAACGACGTGACTGTGAGTTTCGCGGCGGAGGCAGGTCAACTGCAATTAAATGCGTTCGAGCCGATCATTGCCCACAGCCTGTTTAAGAGCCTAGCGCATCTTCGAGCGGGGTGCGTGACCCTTGCGGCGAAATGTGTGGAAGGCGTCACCGCGAACCGTGAACGATTGCTCTCGCTAGTCGAGAACTCTATCGGTATCGTGACCGCGCTCAATCCGTATATCGGCTATGTCAATGCGACGCAAGTCGCACGGGAAGCGCTCGTTTCAGGTCGTGGAGTTCCTGAGATTGTTATTGAAAAGGGTCTGCTGACACGCGTGCAACTCGACGAGATTTTGCAACCCGCCATGCTTACCCAGCCACGAGTAGCGTTGACGTTTGGAAATTGATGAGTGACCGAAATCGTCCCGCGCATGCGGGACGCCCGCGAGGGACGGCTGTCGAGACTTAGGAGACCTCGATGGTGTGTGCCGAAAACACTACGTTCGGTGATTGATCACTGGCTTCCGATTGCGTTAACAGCACAAGTTCGCACCACTCCTGACCGAACGAGGTGTCGAAAAAAGAATGCTACGTACGGGTCGAGGCGGCCAGTTCCCTTGGGTCGATTGAAATGTACTTCTTCCGGCACCCGGATGGAAGTTGGCGGGTCTACCCGCCGATTCGGGGACGTATGAGAAGCGCGGAGTATCAAGTTCGGCGGGGATTCACCGACAGGCAAAATCAACTGGCAATGGTACGAATGCATCTAATAACGGTTGCCCTCAGGAAAAAAATAGGCAGGCGGGGTTGATAGAAACGCTAATCCGGTATGAGTTGATTGACCTTTGCCGCGTGCTTTAACTGCTTTAAGAATGTAGCCGCCGCTTTACTGAGTGATTTGTCGCTACGCGTGACCGCGGCTATCGGTCCAAGATGAAGCGGCAACTTGCAGATTACCGGTTGCAGGCGATATAACGCGTCGAGTTCTTTCGCAGTGCATTGAGAGGCGAGCACGATCGTATCGCTGTTGCTTGCGAGGCGAAAGGTCAGTGGCGACGCCTGTGAGGACATAATGTCTGCTCCGAAGCGTAGGCCCATGTCTCGCACGGCAAATTCAAGTTGCTGCCTGATGATGTTAGGTTGCTCTGGTAAGACCCACGGAAAGCCGAGTAGGTCCTCAAGCGAGACCTGTCTCTGAGTGAGCGGATGCCCTTGCCTTGCGACAAACAACGGAAGGTCATCGCAAAGCGGTTCGTGCAGGTATTGATCCCCACTGAAACCGCTCGCTAGCCGTCCGATAACGACGTCTACCAAATCCTGATCCAGGCGCTCGAGAAGCGATTCCATCGAGTCCTCACGAACGATCAGGCGTATTCTGGGCATTCTCGTCCGAAAATCTCCTACGCATTCGGAAAGCACGCCCCACCAGTTGAGCGGAAAGAATATGCCGATCGACAACGTGCCCATATCGCCATGTCGCAGCGCGTCAAGCTCGGCTTCAGCCCGTTGGACGTCGCTGGCGATTAGGTAGCCATGACGCACGAGAGCCTCGCCAAGAACGGTCGGGCGTACGCCCGACGGTGTGCGCTCGAAAAGCTGTCCGCCTGTAAGTGCCTCAACCTCCGCTAGCGCCTTCGAAATTGCTGAGTGACTTAGCGCAAGCGCCTCCGCCGCCTTTTGAAGGCTTCCACATCTGGCAATTTCGAGCACGACTGAGATGTGGCGGAGCTTAAGGCGCTGTTGTAACGAGTTCATAGTCTATGACGCATGAATTTTGTTCAAGGGCGCGCGCGAAAAATTCCGTTTTGTTTCCGGGCGCGCTACATGAACATGGTTGCCGGAGTACAACGCCAACCCTCAGCCGCGAGCCCCTAGGATATCAGGAGAACGAGGCCGAACACCAAGATCATGAAGTCGGTGAGCGCGAATCGGCTTTTTTTGACGTGCTCATTCGGCGGTTTGAACACGAGCGAGACAGATCAATGACAGAGACAACCATCACACATTGCGGACAAGGCATAGTCAAAGGCGTGCAGAATGATAGCGTCCACACCTTCTTCGATATCCCATATGCAAACGATGCGGGCCGATTTCTTACCCCACATCCCCCTTCGTCATGGCCGGGCGAGCGTGACTGTACACGACCCGGGCCTGTCTTTCCCCAGTTACCAAGCCGCCTCGATTTTGTTATGGGACCAACAGCGAAGGGCGTTGACATGTCGGAGGACGCTTTTCGCCTCAACGTCTTTACCCCTGCGCTTTCTGGAAAGCTACCTGTGATCTTCTGGATTCACGGTGGTGGCTTTCTGACGGGTGGTGGGGCGCTACAGTGTTATTCCGGCCATCACCTGGCAAAGGGCGGGCGCGTGGTCGTGGTGACAATGAACTATCGTCTTGGCCTGCTAGGAAATCTCTTCATGAAGGGCGTTTCGCAAGGCAATCTTGCAGTTCGCGACCTCGAAATGGCTCTGCGGTGGGTAAAGTCCAATATTGCTGGATTTGGCGGGGATCCAGAAGCGATTGTACTCGCAGGGCAGTCCGCGGGAGCATGGTACACGCAGTTGCTTACTGCCATAAAGTCTACGAGTGTACTGGTCAAAGGGGCAATCATGCTCAGTTATCCGGGCTTACCGCCTGCTACGCCCGACGCCGCGCAAATCAAGGCGGAGAGATTTTGCAAGATGGCAGGAATTGATTCACATGGGGAAGCTTTGCGGACTATGCCGGTGGAACGCATTCTGGAGCTTCAGACCTCAATGTTGCGCGCGGACAGTCAATTCGGAGAGGTCCCCGTACTCTTCCAGACTGTTTCCGGTGACGAAGTTCCGGCGAATCCAGGGGAACAGGCCCGTAAGAATTTTGCCGGTAAGCCGTTGATGATCGGCTGGACCAGGGAGGAAATGGGGAGTTTCTTCGCGAGCAACCCCGCCCTGGTCGATGCGACGCAAGAGCAAGCTTCGAAGAAATACAGCGAAGCGTTTGATGAGCAAGGAGATGAACTCTTTCAACGGGCACTTAAGCGACGCGCCAAGGGGCGACCATACACGACACTTGTCGATCTGGGTTCGGATAAAGTATTCAGACTTCCTGCGGTGAAATTCGCTGCAGAAATGGGATCAACGGGCAGCGGCGTCTACGTGTATCGATTCGATTTTCAGTCTCCCCAAGTCAATGTGGGTGCTGGCCACTGTTTTGAACTGCCGTTCGTGTTCGGGAACTTCGAAGATTGGAGCGACGCGACAATGCTTGAAGGAATTGATCTTGCGGCGGCTCGCTCTCTCTCGGCTACCATCCAGGAGTATGTGTTGAATTTTGTGGAGTCGGGCAATCCGAACGGCGCAAATCTTCCCTATTGGCCTGGATACGAACGCTCACAAGGGCGGAGAGTCTTGTTGTTTGCGGATGTTATTGAGGCCAGTGCGAATGACGACGTAAGCTGAATTGAGCAAAAATGCGCGATTCTCGAAGACTTGAGCATCGCGTCTAAATTTTAGGTATAGGGGTGGTTGCTTTTTCGTTGAAGCGGCAAGCGCAATGAAAGTTACCGCGCGGTCGCTCGGCGATGCACCATGAAATTTGCGGGGTTCGGCAGGCGCGTTGCGGTATCGCCGCGCGCCACTTCCATTTTCAAGCCAAGCTCTGAAGTGATTGAACGCCAAAGAACTGTTGGGCGTTCCCGCCTAGCAGACAAGCCTTTCCTTGTTCGCTGAGTCCGAGATGCGTGTCAATCAGGCTGCCGACCTGCTTTTCGCCCAATGGATAAGGATAGTCGGAACCGAGCATAACGTGTTCTTCGCCCATCGTATCTACAAGCAGACTGAGTGCGCCCGGGTCGAACACCGCACTATCCACCGAGAAGCGATCTACATAGGATGACGGCAGGTGAGGGCAGTTTTCACGAACGATGTCACGCTCACGCCACGCGTTGTCGACGCGTCCCAGCAGGAACGCAAAACTTCCACCGCCATGAGCAAAGCACAATTTTAGGGTGCGTGGAATGCGTTCGAAGGCGCCAGAGAGAATCAACGAGAGAATGCTTAGCTGGGTCTCTGCCGGCATGGCGACTAGCCAAGGTAGCATCCATTTTTTCATCCGGCCGTCGGTCATCATGTCCCAAGGATGCACGAGTACGGGGATGCCCTCGTTCGCACAATGGACGAGAAACTGCGTAAGTCCTTCGTCATCAAGGTCCTTCGCGTCAACATGATTGCCGATCTGCACGCCGCGGTGGCCAGCAGCAAAGGCCCTGGATGCTTCAGCACAGGCCAGTTCGATGTCTTGCAGGGGTACTTGTGCAAGTGCCATGAGGCGGTCTGGCGCAGCAGCACATAGTTCAAGCGCGCGGTCGTTCATGCGTTGCGCCCACTGTAGCGCTAACTGCGGTGAGTAGCGGTAACCAAACATGACGGGTGTCGCGCACATCAGCTGAACGTCGATGCCAACCTTGTCCATCTCTTCAATACGTCGCGCGGGATCCCACAGAGGACGGGTGACGGGGCGAAAGGCCCGGTCGCCACTCATGATCGTGCCTGTTTCTCCGTTCTCGTCGAGTGCGAGCCAGGGCGCTTCGTGGGCGTCCAGGTGGGCAGCTTCCTCACGTGTGATGAGCGGAAAAAAGTGAGAGTGAATGTCGATTCGCATATTAGTTGCCAAGGCCTCCGATATTCGCTGCTTGGTGTTTGTTTTCCGGCCAGTGCATGTCACGCCTGACGGGTCGTAGTGAATTCCACTTGCCCAAGACCGCTTATCACGCACTGGACATGCAATTCAGGAATCAATGCCTCTGCTGCAGTCGCCGCGCCTGCCATAATCAGCGACCCGGCTGGTAGCACCACGCCCGCCTCCGCGACGGCGCGCGAGGCCTGCACGATTGAACGCAGCGGGTCGCCGAGAATAGCGCCCGTCGATCCAACCTGTACGTCGCGGCCATTGAAACGCATTCGTACGCCGGCGTTGCGAAGTCCTTCGATATGCCGCGACCATGCACCGACGACGACGCCAGCACTCGAACAGTTGTCGGCGATCACATCCTCGAGCGAAAAGCGAAAGGCCTCGTAACGGGAATCAATGATTTCCATTGCGGGCGCGACTGCTTCTAGATACGAGTGTGCT
This sequence comes from Caballeronia megalochromosomata, assembly GCA_001580565.1. Lineage (GTDB taxonomy): Bacteria > Pseudomonadota > Gammaproteobacteria > Burkholderiales > Burkholderiaceae > Caballeronia > Caballeronia megalochromosomata. Next base: position 150,092 of record LRBF01000213.1, read on the forward strand.
TCTAGCGCCGTGAGCGGGCTCTGGATGTCCCGTTTCGTAAGAAAGCATACTTCGGGTTCGACTCGAGGATGGATGTAGCGATCGAGGTCGACGGGCGCACCTTCCTCTTCTAGCATTGCATCGGTCAACCAGCCCCAGATCAAGCTGTCGACACCCATCTGGATCATCTTCGCACGGCTCGTAAAGCCGAGTTTCACACCGATGGTCCGCTCACCGCGTTGCTTGCGCCTTTCAATTGAAGCACGCTGGATCCGGTAGGCATCGCCAATCGAGAAAGGCGCGCTCGTGCTCATCTGTTCGACAGCTTTTGCTTGGCGTGCTGCGTCATCGAGATAATGTGCTGCGTGCGCGATATTCATTTGAGCACCTCCCCTTGCTGTTGTGCCTTGAGATCGAGTGCGACGTCGACGATCATGTCTTCCTGACCGCCGACCATGCGGCGCTTGCCCAACTCAACGAGGATGTCCACGGTCTTGAGGTCATACTTCTTCGCGCCC
>LRBF01000214.1 GCA_001580565.1 Caballeronia megalochromosomata
TTAGCTGCGTCACGAGCGAACGCCATACCGCCCTGGGCCGGAGTTAAGATAAGTTCAGCTCCGTACGCCCGCATACTCTGGCGGCGTTCGAGCGAAACGTCCTCCGGCATGACGAGCATCATTCTGTAGCCGCGGCAGGCAGCCGTCATCGCGAGTGCGATGCCCGTGTTGCCGCTTGTAGCCTCAATTAACACATCACCGCGGCATATCTGTCCGCGGCTTTCAGCTCCTGTGATCATCGACAGCGCAGCGCGATCCTTCACCGAACCCGCTGGGTTGTGGCCCTCAAGCTTGCCCAAGATGACGTTGTTGCAGGTCCGGCTCGCTTACTTCCTCGGGGTCGATGAACGACGAGCGAGTAGCAGCCTGTTGCTGTCGACTAAGATGTAGCCCTCACGATTCTGGGAACTCGCGAAATCCCGCTGTCCGGTGTGCCGCCAAATGGATTTGAGCGTGACGGTTCGACCGAGCCGAATGTGGACAGAACGTTCGATCCGGGGGTTGATCGAGGCTCGCCGATAATAACCGAAGGGTGCGGCTGATCCGACTGAAGATGTGCTCAGCACCGGTGGCCGTCTTTGGCATCCGAAACGATGCGTTCACAACACGCTCCTCGTCGATCCGATCCGCGACGGTAGCCACCCCAGTCGTTGACTCGTCTAGCATTCGGCTGAAAACAGGAACGCAAAACTCATTAGTTCTATATCACAGTGTGATACATTATGACTGAGATGGCCCAACAGGTTCCGGCCCGTCGGGTGCGCAGAGGCGCGACGGCCGTCTAACGACGACCACTCAGCTGTCGGCTGACCTGCGTGCACCCGATAGTTGGGAAATTCTTAATGCGGCGTCCGTTCCTACAGTCGCGCGCATGGTAAATGATTCTGAATGGGACACGTGCGTTCGCGGAAACCGTGCCGCCGATTGCTTGAGCCTACCGCACATGATCTATCCGATAATCACCGAGGACATAGGGAAGACCCCCTTAACTGTTCAACGTGTTCGCGTTCCCTTATCACATGACGAATGCTGCCAGACGTCCCGGCTGACGTCTTCGGACCCGATCTCTTCGGACCAAGGGCATGCCGAGGTAACACCGAAATGTATCTGCTTGTGATGTGTGAGGAGATCGACCAGGCGTCGTGCAACGGTCTGCCCGTCCTCGCGCACAGGCGGACGCGGCGGTACATTCGTCGCGCTGAGCCCCGTAAAACTAAGCAAGGAACGTCGAACCCGTTTCCTGTAAATGCTGGAGGGATCATCAAATGGTGAAAGTATTCAAGGTTGGCGACCACGTGTGTTGGAATTCCGAGGCAGGTCGTGTCGCGGGGACGATCATCGCGGTCCATACCGCTGACTTTGATTACAAGGGGCATGTGCATCACGCATCCAAAGATGATCCCCAGCACGAAATCCGCAGCGACCGGACGGGCCACGTCGCCGCACACAGGGGCGCTGTCCTTGAACTGGCACCCCGAAAAGGCCACCGGTGATGCTGCCATTCTGCACCATCGGCCATTCGAACCGCACCCTCGCAGAATTTGTGGGGTTGTTGCGCGATGCCGATATATGCACGCTCGTGGACGTCAGGAAAATTCCGAGATCTAGGTCCAATCCGCAGTTTAACGAGGACGCATTCCCCAATTCGCTGGCGGCTATCGACATCACCTATGAGCACGTCGCCGCACTTGGAGGCCTGCGAGGAAAAATACCCAGTCTGCCTCGAGACATTAACGGCTTTTGGACGAATGAGAGTTTCCACAATTACGCCGACTATGCGCTTTCAGACCCTTTCCGTGCTGGCCTGGACCATTTGCTCGACGTGGGGCGAAAACGACGCTGCGTGATAATGTGTTCGGAGGCAGTATGGTGGCGGTGTCACCGCCGCATCATTGCTGACTACCTTATAGCGTCCGGGAAAGCCGTTTTCCATATCATGGGTCAGGGACGTCTGGATTCTGCTCAGCTTACTCCCGGCGCGGTGATCGGGCTCGACGGAACCGTCACCTATCCCGAAGCCGAGTTCTGAACAGCAGACAAGGCTCGGTCCTTTCGCCACCGTCGTGGGCGGATTTGAGCACCTGAGTGCAGTCGTGTGCCTATTGCGCACGAACGCTCCTCGCAGAGACGCGCATTGCGACTGCACCTGTGCCATCAGCGAAATCCGGCCGATCAAGCGAAGGGCACGGTTCCAAGCGCCGTTGCAACTTAGTCCTCCAACCGATAGTCTGAGAGGACCGGTCCAATCCTCGTACAGCGAACACCCATATGCCCATCGCGGATGGCCAAGGTCGCAGCACAGCGTTATGGAGTGCTCTCAGCACCGCGTCCGCGTTCCGACCGCCGATTTCCACCGGTCCTCTCGGCATCCCGCCCGTGCGCACCCCGGTCCTCCTTGCCGACCGATTGCGCCCTCATGCCCGTGAGAGGAAGCGACTCCGCCGTCTATATCACGCGATATATTGACCTGGACTACCGGAGATCATGATGAGCAGCAAGTGGTATTCGAAATTGGCGAGCCACCTTTCCACGATGACCGGTAGACCCGCCACCTTTGTGATGGCCGTCGCCCTCATGATCGTTTAGGTAATCGCCGGCCTGTTCTGTCACTATAGCGACACCTGGCAACTCAACATGTCGGCCACGGTCGTCACGTTCTTGATGGGCTTCCTGATACAGACCACGGGGAACCGCGACACGGCGGCGACACAGATCAAGCTCGATGAGCTGATCCGCACGATGGAACGTGCGCACAACGTTCTGCTCGATCGCGAAGAGCTTGAGGAGGAAAACGACTTGAGCCCTTTCCGAAAGCACTAGGAAGAACTGCGAAAAAGAGCCAGATGGTGTCGGTCCCTTGGGGCGCATAACAATCACTGAGCAACCCAAAGCAATTCACATCCCAGCACTATATCGACACATCCGAAGAAACGCATTCCGCAAATTTTTTTAGTCGGCTATTTGCTTTCCGTCGACCTCTCTCGTCCGGAACGGTCGAACATCTTGCGTTCTGCCCCGGGATGCTGTTTCATCAAACCCGAGCAATTTAGTGCACGGAGCGTGAGATGGTTATACATTGCCCGGACTATGGAAAGTCGTTTTACTGCGAAATTCCCGCAATGCAGCATGAATGTCCCGTGAGTGGCTCGCCGAACGCAGAACGACTGCCTTCAACGATAATTATTGAAGGTGTGTCAAAGGACACTGAGACGCGTGTACGGCCGGACAATGTAGCCTGAGAAACAATCTCTCTCGTTACAAGCGATTCAACTGAAATTCGCCGTCTGCGGAACCAAGGGGCGGTAACTTGGTCTTCGCCTTAAGCACGTCAGCGAGGTCCTCGAGGGAAGGGGGCTTGACGAGATAGCAGTCGAACACGGCAGCAGAGTCATGGCCCCCGTGGTCGATATATCCGGTCAGTGCAACCAGACGTGTGGTAGTCAAGCGAGACCGCTGTCTCAGAAGTCGGGCAAGCTCATTACCGTCCATGCCCGGCATGTGAATGTCAATCAACGCGACATCCGGGACGAAAGATTCGACAAGCGACAAGGCCGCTTCGCCGCTGTAGGCACGCTTCACTTCATGTCCATCTAAGGCTAGTAGCATCGCCAGCGCCTCCAACGCATCCGCGTTATCGTCGACCAGGAGAATACGGGCCGGCGTAATTCCATGGCTCGTTGGACCGGTATATTCAACGGCACTGCGACGGACGATGGGCAACCGCACAGCGACTTCGGTTCCCTTCCCTTCGCCTTCACTCGAAATGGACACATCACCTTGATGGGCTTGAACGAGATATTTCACGACCGACAAGCCTAACCCAAGCCCCCCTTCAGCCGCCGTACGTGCACACCGAGATTGCGAGAAGAGGTCGAAGACACGTGGCAGCAGGTCGCGTGAGATGCCCATTCCATTGTCGCGCACTGTGACGACAACCTCTCGAGGCGTTGAGTCATGTTCGGGAATCGTATTAGGGTCCGGCGCGTCCACCTGCAACGTTATTTCACCACCCGGCGGCGTGTATTTGACGGCATTTCCTAGAACGTTTGAGATGACCTGCGTCAGTCGCGCGGCGTCGGCGAACACTGGAAGAGGATACGCTGGCAGATTGACGTGAAGCTGATGATGTCGCCGCTCGGCCTCCTCGCTCGCCGCTCCGATTGCGTCTTTCACGATGTCCCCGAGCAAGCAATGAGTGGGATGCACCGATAGCTTGCCGTGCCGTCCCTTGGCAGCGTCCAGCAAATCGCCGACGATGCGCTTGAGTTGCTGCACCTGCCGGTTGGCAAGGGCCAATGCTGAGAGTACCGCCGGACTTCCAGTGGCCAGCTTCTGCGCGGCACCCAGCGCGCTTTCAATCGGGCTAAGCGGACCGCGCAATTCGTGACCGAGCGTGGCGATAAAATTATCTTTCGCGTTCTCCGCCTCTGACAGTTCGTTCCGCGCTTTCTCGGCTTCGTTGGCACGTGCCTCCGCAGCTGATTTGGCTTCGGCGATAGTCAGCGCGGCACTCGTGAAGGTCGCTAAGCTCGTGAGAATGCGGCGATGTTCGCTATCGAAGCGATGGTCGTCGTGGGACATCACCCATAGCGCACCCATCGGCTCGGGATTGCAGGGAACCGGCACCACGAGTTCTTCTGTCACATGCGGAGCAACATCGGCCATGCAGTCGAAGTGTTGTTCCGGCAACGAGAAAAGCTGCGGCGAATTCAGTCCGATTGCGACACCCGCTGGACTGTTGGCGATTGGGATGACGTGGCCTACCAGATGTGCACACCGCCCTGCGACCGCAACCCACCGGTAGCAAGGATTGCCAGACCCAGATTCGCGCAAACTGATGCCCGCGCTACCGGCGCCGCACAGTGCCAGGGCGGTATCGACCAACTTCTGAAGCATCGCCGAATCCGAAGCAGCTAACGCTTGCGCCAGGGAATGAAGTGCCTCGTTTTCGGCAGCGTAGTCGGGGGAGCGGCCCGCACGTGCGGCCAGCTCCGCCGTGACAATGGTTCCGGTCCGCTCCACGCGGCTTGGCGGTGGCATGTTGTACGGCCCAGACATGTTTGCAGCTCCGAATGTGTGAGCGCAGAAACGCAGGACTCTACCCAGTATAGGTTCGAAGTGCCGCAAACGAACTCCGAAGGCCGGCCAAGGGCCGGCCCCGAGTTGAGCTACCTCAGTTCGTCCTCATGCGACTCTGACTTCGATTCTCCGCGGTTTCGCCTCTTCCCGACGGGGAATACTTAGCTTAAGTACGCCATCCTTCAGAACTGCATCAATCCTCGATGTATCGAAGTCATCGCTTACTGTGAAGCTTCTCGAGAAGAAGGGCGCCCGCAACTCAGCATGTGACAGCCGAAGATTTGGTGGCACTGATACAACGGACTCCGCCTCGATAATCAACCTTCCGTCGTGGGTCTTGATTTCCAGCTTCTCCTTCCAGACGCCCGGAAGGTCCGCCCACAGAGTCACCCCATGGGCGTCCTCGAAGATGTCGACGGCTGGTGTCATCGTTGCGCGACGACAGGGTTCGTCCGATTGCGCACGCGTCAACGCATCTTCATCGTGCTGGGTGACTTGCGTGGTTTCGCTCATGATGTCCGCTCCTTACTGAACAACGATTGCCCGGGGCTTGGAGGCCTCGCGTTTGCCCACGGAAATTAGTAGGCATCCGTCGACATAGCGCGCCTGCACCTTGTCAGGGTCGGCTTGCTGCGGTAGTTCGACGACTCGGCGAAAGGAGCCGTTGAACCTTTCCTTCGCATACTGCCGGACGCCTTCCAGCTGTTGCTGCGGGGCCATCCGCTCGCCGGAAATCGAGAGCAGCCCTTTATCGATAGAAATTTCGAGCTTTGCTGGCTCGACTCCAGGAGCGAATGCAACAATTTCTATCGAGTCGTCGGTTGTTCCGATGTTTATATGAGGGAACGCGCCGAGTCGGCTTGAACGCAGGCTGGAAGGAAATCCGCCAAACGTGGACAATTGACGTTGCAGCCGCTCCAGCTCGCTGAAAAGGTCGGTACCGAAGTAGAAGTCACTCATGGTCGCTTTCTCCTCTCGCGGCAAGGAAACGGACCGGCTTACGGGCTTCAGTCCGTTTGTCCTGTGCCGCGGAAAAACAAGGGCGAAACACGCAGAGCCCGCAGCCTGAAAGTCTGCGAACACCTGCCTGAGCGATGTCGAAGATATGTTCTGAGTGATAGTTTTCAAGGGGTTTGTTGCGAAATTCCGGGGCACTTCCCGGTACAGTCGTTGCGACGCAATGGAAGAACCTACCGAACGAACGACATGCATTCCGTCTTGCTAGTCGACGACGACGCTGAATCTCTATCAGCGCTTCAATTTGTGTTTGAGGTCCATGGGTATCGGGTCGCCGTGGCGGAGAACGGCCACGTCGCCCTTTCTCAATTAGCGAAGCACTTACCGGACTTAGTCATCACTGATATCGAAATGCCTCAGCTTGACGGCATTGAGCTTTGCAGACGACTGAGGTGTCATCCGATGCTCGCTGGAGTGCCAGTCATTCTCATCTCGGGCGGATTACCGCCAGCCGCCACGCCGAAATTTTGGAATGCTTTCTTGCCGAAGCCCGTCGATTTTTACCAACTTATTGCAGTGACCGAGCAGCTGCCAACGGTCCAGCTTAATTCGGCAGGTATATCGCCACCGGACGCACCATCGAAGTAAGATCTAGCGGTCGACGGACGCGGCATTCAGGCAAGCGAGGGGCGCGCGGCTTGGGAGAAGTCTCTGTGGACGCGGCTACACGGTGAGTTTCCTCATATCTTAGAAATAGACGACTGCCAGAGTGGGAAAGTAGAAACGACCACTCGCGCTGAAAATATCGCGCGAATCAGGTAGTCAACTACTTGACACTTGCTTTCGGATTGACAAAAAATTAACGTGTAGTGAAAGAGAAGGAGCGAGAACGAGAACTCTTTGCTTCAGGAGCAGACGGCAACATCCATGCGCGTGACACATGGGTTCTCGCTTTGGAATCCTAACGTCAAGCGCTGCAGTAGGTGTTGTTGTCGGCGCAGCCATCAGAAACGTTTCAACGTCAGGATAGGAGCAGTGATGTCAACAGGCACAGTGAAGTGGTTCAATGACGCCAAAGGTTATGGATTCATTTCGCCTGATGATGGCGGCGATGACCTATTTGTGCACTTCTCCGAGATTATAATCGAGGGTTTTTAAGACGTTATCTGAGAACCAGAAGGTCAGCTTCGACGTAAAGCAAGGGTCGAAGGTTAAGCAGACAGGGAGCATTCACCCTTTGTCGGTCATCTGACGGGTAGACTGTTTTATTTGGTAGCTGGCAGCCTTCGACCTGCCCCTTTCGCTTTATCGGGACCGAAACCGGACGCAATGGTTGTGATTACAGAAATACTATGGTTCATTCGGCATCCTAAGTGGTCATCCTTAGCATGTGATCAACGTCGCCCCGCTTCAGGGTCGGCTTGGCACACCCTTCTACAAATAGGTCTCGACTAGCTTTCAAGCCATCCAGTTTGTGGTCGACCGTCCCGGTCATATGGAGTGGCAACCTTCGCAGCTAATCGCGAGGGAATTTGCTCCGTGGCGGCGGCTCGTTCACTTTTGGCTCGGGTGCAGCGGAGGGCGGTGCCCGCCTCCCTGAATCTCCCACGTTCCCCCGCCCGTCGGCGGTAAAAGAAGCTCGGTCGTCATATTGGCGAATCAGGGCGCATGGGACGCACGCTGTGCAAGCTCAAGTGTCCGCGGAACCAGCCATCCGCGCCGGCGGCGATACGCCGGACGAAATAAGCGGGCGAGATGCTACTCGTTTGGGGGGGTCTCATACCGCCTCGCGTGTGAGACCCTGGACCGGTCCTAAAGCGCTCTGGCGCAGGGCCATTCTATTGGCGGCGCGATCACAAGTGGAACCGGTGCGGAGCGCACAGGCTAACATTGCCTCGAAGCAACGGCGATCAGAGTGATGTCTAGTCTTCCACAACCTTACAGTATCGCTACACTAATCGCAAGGCTGCGCCAATTGCGACCATGGGGTGGCATCTGCCCGAAACCGAGCAAGGCCGCTTTTCCATCGAGCTTCCTTATCTCAATCAACAACGAGAGCGAGCGGTTGCAATCCGCTCGCGCCAAATGCCCACACCTCCTCACGGTCTCGTACGCGTATTGAGTCAACCTTCTCCCTTGCGTGTAAAGGAGCGCGTACGCGAGGTTTGACGCCCACGAAGCTTGCAAAATGCTAACAGACGCGCTCTAATGAGGCCTGCCGCACCGTTTTGCTCACCGTTACTGCTTAGAGGTCATCGTTGTGGTTTTCATTCCGAGTTCTCGCCTCGCCTGTTGGGGGATTCCAGCATTAGCTGGGGCGCGTTCTGGCGGGTACCGAAAACCCGATACCTTGAAGCGCACACGAAACCGCGCTTGCCCCGCGGATAAGTCAGCACTCCCCTTTGCCCGGCTCTTCGCATAAACCAAAAGTCAGTAAAGCGAGAGCCGGGCCCACCCTCTTTTTGTCGACCACCGACGGTACTCCATCACCACTTGCGTGATGCGTGTCCGCTCGCGTGCCGAACGAACTCGAGATCCGTCGCGCTGCCACGCGCAGGCCTTTAAGCCGCGCGACCGAACCGCGGCGGGATGGGATCGTCTTCGAAGGATCGAGAAGTCATGAGAACGCAATCAAAACATCTGAATGAGACGCCGACGGTGAGGCAGGAACGCTCCGTCGCGATCAGCGGGCAGAATTCGGCAGCCCAGTGGAACGTTTCGCAAAGCAGGCGCATCGGCTCGGTGCTTGATCAGGCCGAGCACGAGGGCTACCGTTTGACGGCCCGAGCAGAACCCGGAAACGATGCGTTGCACGCGGCCCATCTCGTGATCGAAGGGCCGGGCTGCCCGACACCGCGCTGCTTCCACGCGCTGGACTATTTTTACGACCCAGCACAGGCCTTGCGATACGCGATCCGCTGGGGACGGATATGGGTCGACCACCGGCTGGCGAAAGTCGCCGCACCGCGCGTCGCACCGGCGAGCCCTGCAAGCGGTGCGGAACTGCCTTTACATACTAACCGGGCAGATGATCATGAATGAATCGCCAAGCGGGAAGACACTCCGTTTTATCGCTCGGAAGGCAGGAAGTCCAACGGCGGCGCTTCTTTACTGGCTTGACGTGGCGGAGCCGTCCAGTGAGGCGAGCGTCACCGAGATAAACCAGCGCTTCGCTCCCCTAATGCAGGTCGTCTTTCCGGACGATAGACCCGGTGCGTTCGTCAATCGGAGCGCGCCGCTCGGCATACAGGAGTTGAGAACCATCAATCGCCTCATTTTCCTGGATGGTTCGTGGCTCGACGTATGGAACGACCGCTATTGCGCGGATATCTGTAACCTGTTTTCCAACCGGAGGCACACATGCTGTCTGTCAAGACCAACTCCATCATGGCCATGACCGGCAGCATGGAAAGTCAACCGGTCGTATCCGAATCCGACATGGAAAGACTCCGCGAATGGGCGCACCGGCCGACGGTGTCGCCGACCCAGCGCGCCCTCCTGGAGGGCATAGAAGCGACAGCCTTGTTTGTCGATTCCGCCGAGATGCCACCAGACGTCGTTACGATGAATACAACGGTCGAATGTACGAGCACCGACGGCACCGAGACGCATACATGGACGCTGGCTTACCCGCTCGAGGCAGACTATCAGCGTGGGCGACTGTCCGTCCTCTCGCCGACCGGCATTGCATTGTTGGGCGCACGTTGCGGACAGGTCATCACCTGCCTTCCGCCGAGCGGCGCACCGGTTCATTACGTTATCGGGAAGATTCTACTGCAACCGGAGAGTCGTCGCTTGTCAGGCTGATGTAGGAACAAGGCACCCGAGGGACTGGATAGTGTCGCTAGCTAGCTTCCCAGATCGGCTATTCAAAATGGCTAAGAAAAGCAACGTCCAGTTCCAATATGTGCCCTCCCTTTTTTTCCATTACTTAACAGAAGGCTAATTGGCGACATGTATTCATTTAGTTATCCTACTTTATATAAACAAACAAGCACGTGCCCAGACCTTGAACGAAACGCGCACCAGTGATGGGAAGCCGTGATCGTGATCGTGTCGCGCAGGCCGCCATGCCGATGGCCATGGTTGTTGCGCCAGCGCCGAGCCAACCCGTCGAGGAGAGCCAATGGCCAGTTTTGATCGGGATGATTCTGGACCCATCGCAACCACATCGGCACGGAAAGCTTCCGCCCGTCGCGCCTCGAAGGACAAGCTCGCGGCCCTCCTCATGCCGATGGACGCTGCATCAACGGCGCGGCAGGGTGAAGAGCGGCAGCGCCAAATGCGCACACTGAACGAGTCGGGCAAGGAGCGCGGCTACCTGACGCACACGGAGATCAATGATCATTTGCGGGACGACTTCGCGGAGACGCATGCGATCGAACCGATTGTCAGCGTCCAATGATACGGGAGTGGCCGTCTACGAGCAGGTGCCCGACGCGGAAACGCTGATGTTAAACGACGCTGCCCCGTCAAGCGTGTCCGACGACCAAGCCGACAAGGAAGCGGAAGTCGCGCTCTCCACCGTCGACTCGGAGTTGACGCGCGCCGGCGAGATCGAGATGCGAAACGCAACGAAGACGCTCTTCAGGCGATGATTCAGGCGATCGCGCCCTGGCCGCCGACGATCCCCACGATCCTCGCGAGTGCGCAGCGGCTCACCGAAGACATCGCAGAGGACGACCCGCCGGAGTCGGACTTGGCTACTTTATGGGACATTGACACGGACGCTGCCGACAGTGACGACGTGACCACGCCGACGACAGCGAGCTCGAAGCGGCGGATACGAACAAAACGAACGAGGCGCGCTTGAAACATTTGACGAGCGACAGTCTAGCTATTTTGGCGCGAGTGGGTGCGCTATTCGACCAAATTCCGCATGCCGGCGTCACGGAAAGCAAAGGTCCCTCGTCTTCGAACGCCTGTGTGAAGAAATCCGGCGCGAACTCCCATTCGGTTCACGGCGCGAGCGATCGACCGGCGGTGCGCTGATGTGCAGCACGTGGCGCGCGTACGCACGATTGAGCGCCGCATTTTGCAGATCGCCGCGGACCGGTGCGGGATGCCGCGTTAACAGTCCGTCGAGGCGTTTCCTGCTGCGCACTCGTCAGGATCGTGAAGATCGTCGCCGGGCACGCCGCGACCGCCTGAATCCGCGTCACGAAACCGATTTCGGTTAAACCGCAAATATCGCGGCGGCCGCGCGAATACCGCGGCGCGCTCGAACGCAGCCTGCCAGCGCTCCAGGCCAAGCAGCAAAAGCTGATCGGGATTGAAGCGAGCGCGGTACTGCCGCTGCAACAGTTGAAGAAAATCAACCGGCAGATGAAGGCGGTTGGGTCGAAGATGCGCCAGGCCAAGCGCAAGATGATCGATGCCAACCTGCGTCTCGTGATTTCGATCGCGAAGGAATGCGTGAACCGCAGCTTGCAGTTCCTGGACCTGATCCAGGAAGGCAACATTGGCTGATGAAGGCGGTCGATAAATTCGAATATCGACGCGGGCGGAAGTTCTCGACTCACGCGACATGATGGGTGCGTCAGACCGTGACGCGTGCGGTCGCGGATCAGGGACTCACCATCCGCGTGCCGGTGCACATAAACGAGACGATCACCAAGCTCAACCGGATTTCGCGCGAAGTCCTTCAGCGGACTAGACAGGCAGCGCGTACTTTTGTGCTGGCCAAGCGCCTGGAGATGCCGGAAGAAAAGCTCCGCGGCATCCTGAAGATCGCCAAGCAGCCGGTATCGCTAGACACGCCGGAGGGCGAAGAGGCCAATCCAACGCTTGGCGACATGATTGAAGATCCGAGTGAGGCCTCTCTTGCGGACGCCGCCGTGCACGCGAACCTGCGGGCCGCGATTGACGAGGTGCTCATTACTCTGTCGCGGCGTGAGGCGAAGGTGCTGCGCATGTGCTTTGGGATCGATACTGCGTCGGACTATACGTTCAAGGGACTAGGCAAACAGTTCGACGTGACGCGCGAGCGGATCTGCCAGATTGGACGCAAGACCATGCGATAACTGACGCATCCGAGCCGCGCCGACAAGCTCAGGGACTATCTCGACCGCTGAGCCAGGGTTCGCGCATCGGCGAGTGGTATCGAATGGCGAGGCGCGCTCGCCTGCAACCGCGCCACAAACTATGAATACCTGACGAACCGAAATCGGCCTTCCCGACTAATTTTGCAAGTCCCCGATCAGCCGAGTCGTAATGTTACTTCGCAAAACGACCAACTTCACTCCGAAGGACGATAACCCAGGCCCCCGGCATCACACAACCGGTGCGAAGTTGTTCCTTAAGTCAGATCGAGGCTTCAGTGACGCGGTTGGTCTCACGCACGAGCGCCTTTTTTAGGATCGAAGGAGGCAATGATGAACGAAAGCTGGGTAAGCGTGGTGATCGGTTTGGCAGTGCTGCCGTTCGCGACCATCTTACCAGTGCGAGCATCGGCGCGCGCAGCTGCTGCGGAAGTTGGACCACACGTACCGCTGGCGGTTACCCTGGAAGTGATATAAGCAGAGGACCCTACCCGTTGGTCCTTCGTCCATGCGCCCGCCTTTCTTTTTCCGCACTCGGCCGCGTTCCTGGACGCGCTTCGAGCGAAGGCGGGCTGTAAACGCCTGCGACGGTGCGAAGACCGTGACGCACCCGTTCGATCAGATGCTCCTCGCGACGCATGCGATAGACGGTATAGACCGACCACGAGAATTCCGGTGCGTTGGCCACTCGTCGCAGCGTTCCGTTCTCCAGGAATGGTTGAGTGATCCCGATCCGGAAATAGCCGGACCCGCCAACGGTCAGCAGATAAGTCAACGCGAGCGGACCGAGCGAAATGGAAACTGGCGGGCTGCTGAGTGCTGGAAATGCGGCTTGATGGTTGGCCGCGAAGCTGGGGCCCCAATCGACGTAAATGTATTGCTCCGGGTGCATCAGCCCGTTGGCCTCACTCGTGACCATCACGAGCTTTTCTTCGACGAGCAGTTCGGATACAAGGTCCACACGCTGCGGCGGATTGTATAGCACAGCCAGGTCGAGGGATCCGCCGTGGACACGATCAAGCAGGCTCAGCGGGCTGTCGACCTCCGCGCGCAGCGCGACCTCTGGACACTCGCGATGCATCCAGATCAGCCAGTCCGCCATCAGAGGATGCCACAGACTAAGTTCAGCGCCCAGACTTACGCCTTCGTCACGTCCGGGCGGAAGCGCCACGTGCTGCCGAGCTTGTTCCCAGACCTGAACCAGAGTTGTCGCGTGACGCACGAACCGTTCTCCCGCAGCGGTCAGACGGGCCCCTGCCTTGTTACGAACGAAAAGACGCCGTCCGAGCTGCTCCTCCAGCGTTCTGATGCGAGCGCTGACGGCCGTCTGAGTCAGGTGCATACGTTGCGCTGCCAGCACGAAACTGCCGCTCGTCGACACCTCAAGGAAGGTCCGTGCCAAGGTGATATCCATCGTTTTATTATCAAAATGTTTGCTTGAATTTTCAATAATAATGCATTTGTGTGGTGCCAACGTCGGTGCGAAAATGAATTGCGGTGGAAGCAGTCGTGGCAGTTTTGAGTCGGCGCCAGAAACTAGGGCTCGGATCATCTGCATGAAGGAGAGAGTGATACGCCGATTCACCTTAACTTGTCGTCCGATACTAATCGGATCGTGAATACACCGCATCGGCTGGCGATTCGATCGGCTGTGCACGCGCGCCTCAAGGCACGACAAGACCGCCATCCTTCACATCGTTGGCCGCAGAGCGGGGGCCGCAACGCCACCGCCCTGCAAGCAATCGGCAGCGCCTGATACACAGAAATCGGACTTCAATCTGTCACGTTGCATCAATCTATTCGGAGACTCACATGGACTTCCTTCCAATCGCGGCGTTTGCTCTGGGTCTGCTCGGAATGGGCGTCGCCGTTACGTATGGCATAGCCCGCTTCGTACCATTGGCCATATTCGTGACGGCGCAGGACCATGGCAGATTTGCGGGTCTGGGGCAGCGTGAAGCGACTGGCCGCCGCATTCGAATTTGCGCGCCTCGTCCTCGTCGCGCGCGTCGTGTGGCAACTCGATCCTCTGCCTGAGCAGGTCGACACTCGAGGGCTCACACACGGAGGCATCATCATGGATTACGACGAGATATCGCGCGAATCTGCACATAGGGTGCTCGAACGCTTCTATCGAGCCGTCGCTAGTCAGGATATCGCCCTTCTGCGCACGATCGTGACAGATGACTGGCAGTACATTCCCGGGTCGTGCGGTCCGCATTCTGCGAGGGGTCCCGAGGCCATGGTAGGCGCCTTTACCGAGTTCTCTTCTTCACTATCGGACATTGATATACGCATTGTCGACGTTCTTATCCACGGCAACCGAGTGGGCGTGCGAGCGCGCATTACCGGTAAGCAGTCCGGCTCCCTGATGGGCATTTCCGCGACATCGAAGCCGGTTGAATTCGCCATTCATTCGTTTCACGAGATTGAAGGCGGTCGCATCGCCAAGACGTGGCATCTGGAGGACTGGCTGGGCGCGTTCCGCCAGGTCGGCGGGTTATCGCAGACGTTCGATGACCCGGAAAGGACGCTTTCGCGTTAGTGTCCGTCCATTTTTCGGACATTGAATTTATCCCCAGAGGAGATAGCGATGCTGAGTCTCCACGAATTCGCCGCGCTTATGCTGATCGAGCAAGTCCCAGACTACACGAACCTGAGCGCTGCAGATCTGGACGCGCTGCTCAGTCGGCAGCTGATCACGCGCGAGACGCTCGCTTCAGGATCTCAGCGAATTCGTCTGACTCGCGACGGCCAGATGATTCTCCACACGCTGGCGCGCATCTCCTGACGGTAACGACGCGCGGCATCGTCGTCGTGAAATCGATTCTTATCGACGATCGAAGGCGCAAGACGATACGACTCGCTGACGCTGTACCTTTCGTCGACGGAAAGGCGACCGAGTCGATCCTTTCGAATATCCGGAGCGTCCTCAAGATGAGCACGAGCATTCCGATTCCGCACGACCCTGCGCATGAACGCCCGCGGGGGTGGCGCCGCTGGTTGTTGGCGACCAATCACAAGGACATCGGCACGCTGTACATGCTTTTCGCGTTTGCGATGTTCTTCTCGGGTGGGGCGATGGCGCTCATGTTACGTGCCGAGCTGTTCGAGCCAGGTTTGCAGATCATGCGGCCGGAGTTCTTCAACCAGCTATCCTCGCTCCACGGTCTCGTCATGATTTTCGGGGCGATCATGCCGGCATTCGTCGGCTTTGCAAACTGGATGATTCCGCTGCAGATCGGCGCGAGTGACATGGCCTTCGCTCGCATGAATAACTTCAGCTTCTGGCTTCTGCCTCCCGCGGCCATCCTG
>LRBF01000215.1 GCA_001580565.1 Caballeronia megalochromosomata
GCGAACCGCGAAAGCCGTGGCAAAGAGGAAGTAACGAGAATACCAATGGTTTGCTGCGTCAGTACTTTCCAAAAGGCCAGCCGTTGGATCATTACTCACAGGCTGAGTTGAACGCAATTGCCAAGCGGCTCAATGAAAGGCCGCGGCAGACCTTGGGCTTTATGACTCCAGCGGAGAAATTGGCCGAGACGTTGGGGGTTGCGTTGACCGGTTGAATCCGCCGCTGCTTTCTTTGCCTACTTTCTTTGCAGCAGCAAAGAAAGTAGGTGCCGCCCCGCACAGGGGCAACGCTAATAAACCGACACGAAAACGGGATCCAGCGTAAGCCCAAAAGCGCGTCAGCAAATCCGACGGCTTACGCGCGAAAGCAATTTCCGACTCGCGAAGCCCCACTTCTCGACACGCCAATTGAAGCCATGCGGCCTGCTCTCTAGGATTCGAAACGTACGATCCACACACCTTCGGTGCGCGATCGATGCGCATTCCGAACGGGAGAGAGCCCCATGATTGTCTGCAGCAGCGTCGACGCGCTGGATTTGTCGGCCTTTATTCGCGCGGGCGATGCCGTTGTCTGCGGGCAGGGTCTCGCCGAGCCGGTGACACTGACGCGTGCCCTGGTCGAGCAACGGCAATCCCTCGGTCCGATCAGTCTTTTCATCGGACCGACTTACAGCGACACCTTCCACCCCGGTCATGGCGATTCCATCGCGTTCCGAAGTTATTGCGGCACGGCCCGCAACGCGGCACTCCTGGCCGCGCGGGTGCTCGATGTCGTGCCCGCCCACTACTCGGAACTGCCGCGTCTGTTTGCGCGAGGAATCTTTCCGGCTGACGTTGTCCTGCTCACCTTGAGCGAACCTGACCCGCACGGGCGCTTCAACCTGGGACTGGCAAACGACTACATCGTCGACGCGGCGCGACGCGCGCGGCTCGTCATCGCCGAAATCAGCGATCGCCTGCCGTGGGTTCACGGCGCCGAATTGCCGGACGATATCCGCCCGCACGTCGTGGTGCGCACATCGCGCGAACCCATTTTTCTTGCAAGCAAGGCACTCGACGACGCGAGCGAACAGGATCGTGCCATAGCCGGGCACGTCGCATCGCTGGTTCCGGATGGGGCGACGCTCGAACTCGGAATCGGCGCGCTGCCCGATCTCGTATTGCAGGCGTTGCACGGTCACCGTGATCTCGGCATCCACTCCGGCGTACTGGGCGATGGCGTCGCCGACCTGATGGAACGCGGCGTCATCAATAACGCCCGCAAGCCTAACTTTCGCGGTGTGAGCGTGGCGGGCCTCTTGATGGGCAGCCGCCGGCTGCTCGACTTCGCTCACAGGAACGAGCGCGTTTTTCTCGCGCCTCCGGGCGAAACGCACGACATCGGCGTGCTGCGCGCGATACCCCGTTTCATCGCAATCAACGGGGCGATCGAGATCGATCTGAGCGGTCAGGTGAACGCCGAAAGCCGGAATGGGAAATACGTCGGCGCGGTGGGCGGGCAGGTCGACTTCGTGCGAGGCGCCAACGGTTCACCCGGCGGCCGCTCGATCATGCTGTTGCCGTCCACGGCGGGCAACGGCGCAGTCAGCCGCATCGTGGAACATCTGCCGGGCTCGGTCGTCACCACGCCGCGCAGCGATGTCGATATGGTCGTCACCGAATGGGGCATCGCCGAACTGCGCGGAAAGGGTCTGCGTGAACGTGCCAGCGCCCTTGTCGCAATCGCCCATCCCGACTTCCGTGAATCGCTCGAACGGCTGACTCACGAGCGACGCTCATTGCACGTGAGCTGAACGAACACCTCATGCAACGATGACACAGTGGAGACAAGGTCATGGCACATGTTCTACAGGGGATCAGGGTCGTCGATCAGGGCACATTCATCACGGGTCCTGCCGCCGGCATGCTGCTCGGCGATCTCGGCGCGGATGTGATCAAGGTCGAACAGCCGGGCAGCGGCGATCCGTTCCGTACCTTCCGGGGCGGGCTGTACAGTCCGCACTTTCAGGCGTGCAACCGCAACAAGCGCAGCGTCACGCTCGATACGAAGCTCCCGGCCGACCTGGAAAAATTCGATGCGCTGATTCGCGACGCAGACGTCTATATCCAGAACTTCCGCCCCGGCGTAGCCGATCGCCTCAACGCCGGCGCAGAACGTCTCAGGAAGATCAACCCGCGGCTCATCTATTGCTCCATCAGCGGCTTCGGGCCAACCGGCCCATCGGCGCGACGCCCCGCTTACGACGGCGTGGCGCAAGCCGCGAGCGGATTGCTCAGCTTGCTGATCGACCCCGAGAAACCCCGCGTGATCGGGCCCGCGCTGGCCGATTCCCTGACCGCGTTCTACGCGACATATGGAATACTCGGCGCCCTTTACGAGCGGGAACGGACAGGTCACGGCCGAAAAGTCGAACTGTCGATGCTCGAAGCCATGACTCACTTCAACCTAGATGCCTTCACGCACTTCTACCAGGCGGGCGAGATCGTCGGGCCGTATACGCGGCCGAGCGTGTCGCAAACATACGCACTCGAATGCGCCGATCATAAATGGATCGCCTTGCATATGTCGTCGCCGGAGAAGTTCTGGATCGGCCTTGCGAATGCGATCGACCATCCCACGATTCTGGCGGACCCACGCTTCAGCAGCCGGGAAGGACGCATTGCCAATCAGGCTGTCCTCGCTCACATGCTCGCGGACATCTTCCGTCGATTCGACCGCGCCGAATGGTGCGCGCGCCTCGAGAAAGAGGATGTGCCGCATGCTCCCATGTACGACGCAAGCGACGCGCTCGACGATCCGCAGGCGAAGCATCTGGAACTGCTGATCACGGCCCGGCACGAAACGATGGGCGATTTCCGGACCGTACGTTGCCCGCTCAGCTACGACGGCGAACGCTCGACGCATGTGCGCCCGCCACCGGTGCTCGGCGAACACAATGCAGAGATCCTTGGACGACCCTGAGCGCTCGCCAGCCTCTCTCACATGCCCGCACGTATACCCTTCATTGACGGCTAACCCGGCGACGTGTTAGCTTTTTTTGATCCAGAAAAATAATAAAAGATCACCCAGGAGGCGCCATGAACGGGCTCAGCATCCACTCTTTGGTGAGGAAAGTCGATCTCTTCACCTTGAAGCTCTTTCTCTCCGCAATCGAAGAAGGTCAGATCGGCCGGGCCGCGGTGCGCGAGCACATCGCGCCGTCAGCGGCCACCAAGCGCATTCAGGATCTGGAAGATCTCGCCGGCATGAAACTATTGGATCGCAGTCCGAAAGGTGTCGTGCCGAGTGCGGCCGGTGAGGTGTTTGCGCGGCACATCCGGATGATGCTCGCCAACCTCGACGACATGCGCCGCGAAATCGGCGAGTTTGCCGAAGGCGTTCGTGGTCATGTCGCCGTCTGCGCGCCGCGCCTGCTGATCACTCACTTTCTGGGCCGGGAAATCGGCGATTTCACACGGCGATTCCCGCTGGTGAACATCGAACTGCTGGAAGACAGCAACGCGAATGCGGTGCGGGCCGTCGCCGCGGGCGACGTCGATCTCTCTGTATTCGTCGGGAACGACACACTGCCTCACGACATGCTCGACATCGTCGAATATCAGTCCGACAGGCTGGTGGCCGTGCTCCCGATGAATCATCCGTCAGGCGGTTGCAGCGGTCTTGCACTCGAAGCGCTTCTCGATCTCGACTTCGTGGCGCACCACACGACCGCCATCACCGGCATTCAGCGCGCGGCGCTCGCCATGGGTCGCGAACTTCACGTGAAATACAGCGTGAACACGATTGAATCCGCGCGCAGCCTCGTGAGAGCGGGCCTGGGAATCACGGTGCAGCCGGAAAGCATGCTGTCGATGGAAGACAACGCGCAACTCGCGGTGGTGCCGCTCATCGGCGACTGGGCGCGGCTCAGCCATTACATCGGGACGCTGCGTGGACGTTCGTTGAAAGCGGCCGCAAAGGCGTTGATCGATCAACTGATGCAGCATGCGCCCGTATTGCGCGACGCGCGTTCCACGGAAGGAAACAGCGCCGCCGAATTGAGCCGCGCTTCGTGAATGCTTGTCCGCAAACCGGGCCGTACGCTCACCAGCCGCCGAACGATAGTCCGCCGTTCACACTGATTGTCTGTCCGGTCACCTGAGCAGACTCGTTCGACGCCAGGAATACCGCGACCCGCGCCACTTCTTCCGCGGTGGGCGGACGCCCGGACGGGAAGCGTTCAACGAGCTTGCTGAAAAGACGATGTTGAAAGTTCTCCTGCGCGAAGATGCGTTCCCACGAGGGCGTGTCGGACGTCAGCGTCAGGGAGACGCTATTCACGCGAATGTTCCAGCGCGCGAATTCCTTGGCGAGCGCCTTTGTCATCAGGATGACGCTTGCGCCTACCGCGCCCACGATCGATTCGCCCGGCGTCGGATGCCGGCCCGCATCGGTGCCGACCATGACGACGGCGCCTCCGCGCTTCTTCAGATAGGGCACCGCGGCGTGGACCGGGAAGATGCGCGCGAGAAAGCGTGATTCGAAGGCTTCTACAAGCTGTGCGCCCGTCATCTCGGCGAAAGGCATCGGGCTGACGGTGCCCTGCGCTCCAGAACTGACCACGATGTCGATACCGCCGTCGATTGCCGCGGCCGTTTGCGCCACACGAGTTGCTGAATCGTAGTCCGAACAATCGCCGAGCGCATAGCTCACACGATCGGAAAACGCCCGCAACTGCGCTACGGCTTTCTCGGCGGATTCCCGCGTACGGCTATTGATGACAACGACGGCGCCGCTGCCAGCGAGTTTCTCGGCGATTCGCAGGCCAAGTCCACCGGATGCGCCGGTCACCAGAACCACCTTGTTTTCGAAATCGGGATACTGCACGAGCTGTCTCCTGTACGTTGGCCGGCCGACACGCGCATCGCGTAATTCGGGTCTGTAGTAACGAATGCTAGAAGCGCGCCGCGCGAGCTTCAATTCCCGATTCGCGATCTCGCGGTTTCCCAAATGCGAACAGCAGTGGTTCGTGCAACACGAATCACGGGTTCGTCAGTGATCAATTGAGTGGGCCGGGCTGCTTCACTAGCATCGAATCAGAAGTCGTACTGAGAGGCGAGACGGCGCCAAAGGAGGAAGACATGGATATGGGACTCGCCGGCCGGCGCGTGCTGATCACGGGTGCATCGCAAGGCATCGGCGAAGGCGTCGCGAGGTCGTTCGCCGACGAAGGCTGTCATCTGTCGCTGGTTGCGCGCTCAGCGGAAAAACTCGATGCACTTGCCGGAGAACTTCGATCCGCGCACGACGTGGAAGTCGATGTGCTCCCGCTCGACATGACGAGACCGGGCGCGATCGCCGATATCGTCTCGTTCGCAGGACACGCCGATATCCTCGTGAATAACGCCGGCGCGATTCCGGGAGGCACGCTGTGGGACATCGACGAGCCGGCCTGGCGCAGCGGCTGGGAATTGAAAGTGTTCGTCTATATCAATCTCACCCGTGCGATGTACTCGGAAATGAAAGCGCGGGGGCGCGGCGTCATCCTGAACAACATCGGTAATGGCGGCCAGAACTTCGACTTCAACTACATCGCGGGGACGACAGGAAATGCAGCGCTGATGGCGTTCACCTGCGCGCTCGGCGGTCGCAGCCTCGAGGACGGCATTCGCGTGGTGGGCGTGAACCCGGGACCTGTCGCCACCGAACGCATCGCCAGGGTGCTCGAAGGTCATGCGATCCGCCTGCTGGGCGACAAGGCGCGCTCGGACGAGCTGCTGGCACGCTACCCGCTCGGTCGCGCCGCCTCCGTGGCGGAGATCGCCGACCTGTTTGTCTATCTGGCTTCCCCGCGCTCGAGTTACACGACGGGCACGATCATCACGGTGGACGGCGGCATCACGTCGAGGCGCTCGGTGGCCTGATGACAACCGTGCGTGCTGCCGTTTCATGCCGTGTGCCGCGGATTGAGGAGTAGTCGCATGTTCGAACGTGTATTTTCACCGATCAAGATCGGCGCCGTCGAGATACCCAATCGCATCGTCAGAACGGCGCACGCGACGGCATTTTCGCGCGGCTATGTCAACGACGATCTGATCGCCTATCACCTGGAGCGCGCGAAGGGCGGAGCGGGCCTCTCGATTATCGAAGGCGCATCGGTTCATCCGTCGTCGACGTTTGCATTGAGCATTCGCGATGACGGCGCCATTGCGCCCATGCGGCGACTGGTCGATGCCGTCGCGCCGACCGGGATGAAGCTCTTTCAGCAGCTCTGGCACGGCGGCTATACGGACCCTTCCGCGAGCGGCGGTTTGCCCTGGGCGGTAGCGGCGCTCCCCGGGCGGTATGCGGTATCGCCACCGATTCCGATGACGACCGACCAGATCGGCGAACTGGTCGATGCGTACGCGAAGGCTGCGGTACGCGTCGAAGCATCGGGTGTTCAGGGCGTCGAAATCCTGGCGGGGAATGGTTATTTGTTTTCGCAATTCTTTTCGCCCGTACTCAACCAGCGTACCGACGAATACGGCGGCAGTTTCGAGAATCGCATTCGTGCGTTGCTCGACACGCTGCGCGCCATTCGCGCGGTGACGTCGTCGGGGTTTGCGCTGGGCATCCGGATCGGCGACAGTTCGGATCAACGCATCCTGTCGGCGCAGGATGCGAATGCCATCGCTCTGCGCGCACAGGCGGAAGGGCTGATCGATTTCGTGAACGTCACTCACGGAGACTACTACTTTCATGTCGACCGATATGCGGGCATGGATCAGCCGGTGGGCTATCAGCTACCCTTCGTGGAGCGCATCGCACGAGATATATCGGTGCCGCGGATCATCGTCGGCCGCTATGCCACGCTCGATGACGCCGAACAGGCATTGAAAGAAGGCCAGGCGGATCTGATCAATATCGTTCGGGGCATGATCGCCGATCCGCAACTGGTCGTGAAGGCGCGCGACGGTCGCGGGACCGAGGTGCGGCCCTGCATCGGCTGCAACCAGGGATGTATCGGCGGCGTTTTCAACGGGCGCATGGGGTGCGCGGTGAACCCCGTCGTGGGCTACGAGAAGATGCTCTCGGAAGACAGGATCGTCAGGACGGCGACGCCGCGCAAGGTGATCGTCGTGGGCGGCGGCGTTGCGGGCATGGAGGCCGCCCGTGTCGCGCTGCTCGGCGGTCATCGCGTCACGCTGGTCGAAGCGGCCTCCGATCTGGGCGGTCTGCTTAACTACGCCCGACACATGCCGAAGCTTCACGCGATCGGAGACATCGCCGTCTGGCTCGAAAATGAAATTTACCGGCTGGGCGCCGAGGTGAAGCTGTCGACGTACATGGACGCCGAGGACGTGCTTGCCGAGAACCCGGACGTCGTTATCGTCGCGACCGGATCGCAGCCCGCCGATGTCCACGCGTTCATGCAGACCGCCGATCCCGCGGCAGAGGTACGGATCGCCGCCGATGCGCGCGTGCTCACGTCGATCGATATGATCATGGACGGCGCGAAAGACCATGGCAGAACGGCGCTCGTATTCGACGATGTCGGGCACTACGAAGCGATCGGCTGCTGCGAGGAACTCATCAACAGAGGGCTGGAGGTGACCTACGTCACGCGTCACCTGATGTTCGCGCCCGCCATGGAGGCGACCGGGCGCACGCAGGCGGCGTTGCAGCGCTTCTACAAGGCGGGCACGTTCCGGATCGTCACGCAGGCGGAACTGGTTGCGATCGAAAAGGGACGAGCAACGATCAAGCCGATTTTCGGCACCGAAGCGGAAGTGCTTCAGGCGGAAACGGTCGTGATCGTGGGCTATCGTGAGTCGCAGATTGAAATATGGCGGGCATTGCGGGGCCGCGTGGCCCAGCTTCACTTGGTCGGCGATGCGCTTTCCGCACGCGACCTTCAACCCGCGATACGCGAAGGCCACCTCGCCGCGCGATCGATCACCTGATAAGACAGAGCTCGGCGACCAGCTCATCGGCAAGCGGCCACTCGCCGTGCCCCGACGCGGGATTCAAATGGCCAACCGCGCCGATATCGAGGAAGCGGCTGCCCCACGCTTGCGCGAGTTCCGCGACGCGCTCGATGCGCGCGAGCGGATCGTTGGTGCTGGCGGCGACGATGCTCGGAAACGGCAGAGGCATGCGCGGAGTCGGCATCCAGCCGTGTTGCTGCAGGGCATCGAGGGTCGGGTAACCTTCCGGAAGCGGCGCTTCGAAGTCGGGCGGCGTGGCGAGCAGGGCGCCGTGAATGGGCCGTGTGTGACGCTGTGCCCAGTGCACGGTGATCATGACGCCCGCGCTATGCGCGACGAGCACGACCGGTCCGTCGATCTGCGCCAGCGCTGCATCGAGTGCCGCGACACGCGCCGCACAGCTCAGCTTGTCGTGCTGGATCGGCGGCACGGAGCGCGCGTTGGGGAGCCTGCGTTCGAGCAGGGTCTGCCAGTGTTCATCGACATGATCGCGCAGTCCTGGAACGATCAGGACGGTAGGCGTCGAGTGAGAGGACATCGAGGTTGTTCCTGTAGAGTTTTATGGTTGCGCCGCTTCCCCACGCAGCGCATCGATACGGCTGAGATCACGCGCATACCGCGCTCGGCCGATGCCAAAGGCGATCATCGCCGCGACGCTCACGAGCGGAATCAGCTGCAACGCGCCCAAGAGACCGATACGATCCGCGATCGCGCCGGTGACGAGCGGACCGGGCGCGAGACCGATCAGATTGTTCGCGAGCGTGAGCGTCGCGAACGCCGACGCATGAATGGTCGATGGCGTGAGATTCGCGACCATCGCGCCCGCCGGACCGGAGGTTCCCGCCACGACGAGAATCCCCGCGCCGAGCAGCACGAGTTGCAGTGCGCCGGCGTGAAGCCGAAAGCCGATGAACAACAGCACAGCCGAGATCGCGCAGTAGGCGAGCGCCGTGATCCACTTGCGCGAGGGCGCGTTCCTGCAGATCCGGTCCGTGACGACGCCGCACCCGACCATGCCGATGCCGCCCAGCAGCACGAAGACCGCGGCGCCCGCGGCGGCCTTGTCGGCAGGCAGCGCGTAATAGCGATTCAGAAAGCTGGGCATCCACGCGATCACCGCGCCCATGATGAAGAGCTGCAAGCCGCTGCCGACATAAGCGCAGACCACCGACACCGTAGAAAAAAGTCCCGCCAGCAGCGTGCGCAGACTCGTGCGCACGCCGTTCGTGTGCCGTTTCGCAGCCGGGGCATCGGGATACCGCGCGGCGATGCGCTTGTCCGACACCACCAGCCGGTACGCGATCACCAGCAGAAGGCCGAAGCCCGCCATCGCGCCGAACGACGCGCGCCATCCGAAGTGCACCGCGACGAATCCGCCGAACGCCATGCCGATCACCGAGCCGAACGCGCCGCCGGCCATGAAGGCGCCGGTGAGCGTGGAGCGCAGGTGCGCCGGAAAAATACTGAGAATGAGCGCGATGCCCACGCTGCCATAAGCGGCTTCGCCGAGACCGACGAAGGCGCGCGCGATCAGCATTTCGCCGTAGTTCGTGGCGACGGCGCACCCGAGCGTGGCGACGCTCCAGAGCGCGGCCATCAGAATGAGGCTGCGCACGCGGCCCCAGCGGTCCGCGAGCACGGAGAGCGGGAAGGTCAGAAGACCCACCATCAGCGCGACGACGCCGCTCAACGATCCCAGTTGCGTGTCGGAGAGGCCCCAGGTCTGTTTCAGCAGAGGGAATACCGCGTTCAGCACCTGTCGGGACATATAGTCCGACAACAGCAGGCCGAAAGTGAGCGCGAATACGATCCACGCATATCTACGCGATGCGGCCGTGGTGGCGTTGACGCCGCGCGAGGCCGGTTCGATGCAGTCGATGTCCAAGAGTGTCTCCTCCGATGTACGGCGTGAGCATCGTCATGCGCATGCGTGCGCAGCGTGCCTTTGATTGTTATGACCGGGAAGACGGGCTTCCCGGCTTGTGCCGTGGAGTGTCAGGCTACGTTTCAGGCCGCGCGCAGGGGCAGATTGACCTGGCCCTGCTTGCGGTTGGGCGCCATGCCGTTGGCGGCAAGCGTCTCGTCGATGGTTTCGTACTGCACGTCGATACGATAGATCTCGCGCGCTTCCTTGCCGCTCGCAATCTCGCGGCCCAGCTCGCGCGCCACGCGCACGCACTGCTCGATCTGCTGCACCGAGGTCATGCGCTTGCCGTGCTGATCGATGATCGTGTCCTCGATGCCGCAGCGCGGATGCAGGCCCATCGACATCGCCATCATGTTGAACGGCAGGACGTTCTTCAGCAGCGACTCGGCCGTGAGCGTGCAGCCGTCCGGCGCACGGTGGACGAAGTTGAAGAAGTTGAACGGGTTCGGACCGTCGAAGCCGCCGCCGATACCGATCCACGTCAGATTCAGCGGACCCTTGTAGACGCCCTTGCGCACGAGGCGTTCGAGCGTCTCGAGCGCGTGGATGCCGGTGAGCTGGAAATGCGGCTGGATGTTCGCCGCCTGCAGACGGCGCAGATGCTCCTCGACCCATGCGGGGCCGGCGGGCACGGTCATTTCGCTGTAGGCGGACATGAACGCGGGATTGGACAGCGAAGTGCCTTCCAGATACGCCGGATACAGCAGCTCCATGATGTTCATCTGCGTGGTGTTGATCGCCACGGTCACCTGATCGGGCTTCGGATCGAGGTCGGCGAGCATGTGGCGGGTATCGTCGGAGAGCCACTTGGCCGCCTGGCCGTCGTCTTCCGGCGCGAACGAGATCGAGCCGCCGACCTGGATGATCATGTCCGGCACCGCCTTGCGCACGCCCGCGATCAGCTCGTTGAACTTCGACAGACGCTTGGAGCCCTTGCCGTCCAGTTCACGCACGTGCAGATGCAGAACGGTGGCGCCGGCCTCATAGCAGTCGACGGCCTTTTGCACCTGTTCTTCCATCGTCACCGGAATGTCTTCCGGGAAGTCGGCCGGCATCCATTCGGGGCCGTAGGGCGCGACCGTGATCACGACCTTGTCCTGGTTCTCGGGATGCAGCGAGTCGTCGAGGAATTGCATGTGTTGCTCCGGCTTGTAAATGAGTTCGGTTGAGGCGTGCGGGTATCAGTAAGGCGCGTCGCCGATGATCCCGGCGCGCTCCATCTTGCGATGGCATTGGCGTCCTGGCCGAAACGCACCCGCTGGGCGTGTGATAGTTCGTAAAGTGCGTAGTGAAAGGGTCCACTGAGCGGTCTGGGCGTTTGCCTGAACGTATATGCATCGTAGTGCAGGGCGGTCGCGCGCGACCCTCTCGCGAAGGGAGGGGTTGACGCACGCTGGTGATTCGAACGATGCTGTGGGGCGCGATCCCAGTCAGAGGCGGCCCTCCCGGACCGCTGGCGGCTTTAGCCCAACCTGTTCCCGATGGCCCTCACTTCAAGCGGCGCGATACCTTCAACGACCGAGCTGATCCTCAAGACCATTGCGCCGCGGGCGCCGCTCAATCTCCTCGCGCGGCTCAGGCTCAGCGCGGATGCCGCGCATTACCGCGATCGCCAGATCACGCTGGTTCAGGCGCCGGCGGGCTACGGAAAAACGTCGCTGCTCGCGCAGTGGCGGCGCGAGTATCTGGCGCGCGGGATCGCCGTGGCGTGGCTCCTGGCCGACGAGCGCGACGATGCCGAACGACTTCTGCGCGGGCTCGTGCAGGCGGTGCGAACGGGGTGCGCCCGGACCGGCTTCGGCGCGATGCTGCTCGACGGCGCCCTCGCGTCGGTCGGCGATCTGGATGGCGCAACGGGCTGGCTCGCCGAAATTGCGCTGCTGTCTCTGGATGTCGTCCTCATCATCGACGAGGCCGAGCGGCTGCCTGCCGCCGGCGCCGCGTTGCTGGCCTACGTGCTGCACAATGCGCCGCAAAACCTGCGCGTCGTGGTGGCGGGACGAGGCGGGTTCGAAGCCTCGATCGTCGATCTGCTGACCTATGGTCAGGGCGCGCTCGTCGGACCGGATGCGCTGCGCTTTCGACTCGACGAAACCATCGCGCTGATCGGCAATCGTTTCGGCGAGCGTGTGGACGCCGACGCGTGCGCGCGTCTGTTCGAGGTCACGGACGGCTGGCCGCTCGGATTGCAGCTCGCGCTCGCCGCGATGGCCCA
This sequence comes from Caballeronia megalochromosomata, assembly GCA_001580565.1. Classification (GTDB taxonomy): domain Bacteria; phylum Pseudomonadota; class Gammaproteobacteria; order Burkholderiales; family Burkholderiaceae; genus Caballeronia; species Caballeronia megalochromosomata. Next base: position 12,093 of record LRBF01000215.1, read on the forward strand.
TGCCGCGGACCCGCGCAGGGCGGTCGACGCGCTGTCGTCGGGCCCCGGCGGCCTGCGCGAACATCTCGTCGGCGCGCTGATCGCCAATCTCTCGTCCGATGACGAGGCGTTTCTCACCCGGATCAGCGCGGTCGACATGCTGCATCCGGACTTGTGTCAGGCGCTGACGGGCGACGTGCAAACGCCGGAACGGCTCGCGCGCCTGGTGCGTGAAACCCCCGTGTTCATCACCGTCGAGGACAGCGCGTGGTGCCGCCTGCATACCCTCGTGCGCGACGCGCTGCGTGTCCGGCTCGCGGAACTGCCCGCCGCTGAGCGCCAGGCGCTGCATGCGCGCGCCATGCGATGGTTCGTCGGGCGCGGCATGATCGAGGAGGCCGCGCGCCATGCCCATGCGGCCGGCGAGCACCAGAGCGCCTACGAACTCGCCGAGCGCAGTCTGCACGATGCGGTGCGTCACGGGCACCTCAGCCTCGTCCTCGACTGGCTCGATCTGATTCCGGAACCGGAACTGGAACAGCGCCCCCGTTTGCGGCTCGCGGCGGCGTGGGCGCTGGCGGTCGGACAACGCCACGAGGAGGCGCAGCGCCAGGTCGAGCGCATTCTCGCGGACCCGGCGGTGGATGTGAAACTGCGCTACGAGTGCGCGCTGATACTGAGCGCGGCGGCGTACTTCGCGGACGAACCCGACCGCTTCGTGGCGCTCTTCGAACCGTGGGCGCAATCGCCACCCGATGGCGGCACGTGGCTCGCGCAGGTTCACGCCAATCGGCTCGCCGCGCGCGCGATGCTGCTCGGCGAGCCGGCCCAGGCGCGGCGCGCGCAACAACGCGTGCGCCACGGAGACGGCGCCGAAACGCTCGATTATCTGGTGCGCTGGGGCGAGCACATCGCCGGAGCCAGCTATCTGTGGGAAGGGCAGATGTCGCTCGCCGAGGAGCTGCTGACGCCCGCGCTCGCGAGCGCCGAGGCCAAGCTGGGCCGGCGGCATCCGCTTAGCTGCATGTTCGCGGTGGCGTGCGCGGCGATCGCTTACGAGGACGATCGGCTGGACGAAGCGGCGGCCCTGCTCTCCAACCGGCTGGACATGCTCGAACGCGCCGCGACGCCCGAGACGGTCATGCTCGCCTATCGCACGGCGGCGCGCATCGCGGCCGCGCGCGGTGGAGAGCATCGCGCGCTCGACATGCTGGAAGCGTTGTACGCGCTGGGCATGAGCCGGTGTCAGCCGCGCCTGTGCGTCGCGAGTCTCGCCGAGCAAGTCCGCCTGCACGCGGGCCGTTACCGCATGGAAACGTGCCAGGCGCTGGTGCGCCGCATCGACGACATTCTGGCTCGCGAGGCCGGTCGCGGGCCGCTCTGGCACGAGTCGGTCGCGCTATTGCAATTGCTGTCGCATGCCGACGCCGCCATCGCCGCGCGAAACTGGCAACAGGCGCTCGACGCGCTGGATTCGGCGGGAAAGCACGCTGATGCGATGAAGATGGGCCGTTACCGTATCGAAATCCTGGCTTTACGCGCGTTCGCGCAGCAACAGGCCGGCACGGATGCGACCGCGCTCCTGCTCGAAGCGATGAACCTCGCGCAGACCTTCAGGCTGGTTCGCACGCTGATCGACGCGCACCCCTCGCTCGCGGACTGGGTGCGTCGCACCGGCAGCGCGGCGGCACCCGAGAACACCGGCATTGCGCCCGCCGCCTTGACGAATGTGCGGCCGCACGCGCGCGAGACGGGCGGACCCCGCGCGGTCCCGTGCGTCGTCCTGACGCCGAAGGAGCGGGAGATTCTCGAACTCCTTGCGCGCAATCTGACGAACAAGGAGATCGCGCGCGCGGGCATGATCGGCGAGGGCACCGTCAAGTGGCATCTCAAGAACCTTTTCGGCAAGCTCGACGCGAGTTCGCGCAAACATGCGGTGCGCCGCGCCGTCGTGCTCGGCCTGCTCGAAGGCACGCAGTAAGGGCACATTTGCCCGACGCATGCGTGCAAGCCTGAAACAATATGGATGCCTTATGAATGCGGGGCATCGTCCAATTCGGGCCTTAGCCGGCGCCATGCCCGCGCAAGATATAGTGGGATGAAAGCACGCGCTTTCTGTCCTCGACAGCGCCGGCTGCCAGCGCATCGTCGATATTGCGCGCGACATCGTGCCGAATAACGAAACGGCGTCGGGTTCGAATCGCGCCGAATCCACGGGGCGATGCTGGACTGCGCACCGCAAAGCGCCTTTAATGCTCCTGTACTGCTGCGTTGCGCAAGGCACGAGCCGCCTGGCGCCTTGTCGGGGATGACATTCTGGAGGGACTCTCCATGCGCGCGTTCACGCGGCATATTGAAGCGAGCCATGCCTTCGGTCACGCGCCTGCGTGGATGATCGTGCTATGCCTGCTTTTCGCGTGGGCGGCGTTTGTCCGTCCGGCGGCGGGCGCACCGCTTCCCGCGGCGTTACAAAGCCTGGTGTCGCGCCCGGCGGCCTCGGAGGCGACGGCGGCTTCCGCACCTTCCCCCGCAAGCAGGGCCGAAGTGGCGCGTTCGCTGAATACGCTGATCGGCGCGCTCAAGAGCGATGCGCAACGCAGCGCGCTCGTCGCTCAGCTCGAATTGCTGCGGGACGCCACCGAAAAACCCGCCCCGACGACGCCCGTGCCGGTCAACAGCGACCTGCTCGGCGCGATTGCGTCCGGGATTCAGTCGGTCGAGACCAATCTGACCGGGGAACTCACGCCGATGCGCCTCTGGGCGGCGCGCTCCAGCGCCGCTGCCGGCGAGTTGCAGACCATCGTCGTGGGCGGGACGGGGCAGTCCTCCGGCCAGATCCTGATCGGCATGACGGCAACGCTCGCGGTATGGGGTCTGTGCGCTTTCCTGCTGATGCAGGTCCAGCGACGCATCTTCGCCCGCTTTGGCTGGGCCGTCGCGCTCGCGCCGAATCCGACGTCGGTCGATCTGCTCACTTTCGCCCTGCGGCAGACGGGCCCATGGGCCGTGGCCTTCGTCGTGGTGCTGCTCTTTGTTCGCGCGACGCCCGACGCGCTCGGCCGCACGCTCGGCCTGGTCATCGCCTATGCGATCGTCGCAGGCTCCATCTTTTCGGCCATCTGCATGATCGTGTTCTCGTTGTTCAGCTCGGCCCATCGTCGCGTCGCGGTGAAGCAACTGCTCACGCGCACGCTGTGGCTGCTCTTTTCCATCGGCGCCTGCGGGGCGCTCGGCGATGCGACGGCCAATGCCGATGTCACGCGCCAGATGGGCGCGAATCTCGCTGGGCTCGTGTCGACTGCGGCCAGTCTCGCGGCGGCGCTTCTGAGCGGCTATTTCGCGCTCGCGTTCCGGCGCCCCGTCACCCATCTGATTCGCAATCGCCCCTATACGCGCAGGCGCGATCACAAACTGGCGACGGAAGCCCTCGACATCCTCGCTTCGCTGTGGCACATCCCGCTGCTGCTGATCGCGGCCGCATCGGTTGTCGCGATCATCGACGGACGCGGCGCCGAAGGGGACGTGTTGAGACCGTCCTTGCTGAGCGGCGCGTTGCTCGTCCTCACGCTGTTCGCGTCGGCGTTGCTGCTGCACCTGTCGCGTCCCCGCGATACCCGCGCGCAGCGGCGGGCGCCGCATCTGACGCGGCTGCTGCGCTTCGCGTGCGTGTCGCTCGTATTCGTCATCTGGCTCGCGTATCTGCGCTTCGAACTGGAAGTGTGGAGCGGGCCGATCGCGCGGTTCATCAAGCACAGCGCCATGACACCCGGCGTCAAGCACGCGCTCATTGCCGTCGTTGCAACGGTGTTCGGCGCGTGGCTCATCTGGATACTGATCGACACGCTCATTCTGGAGACGCTGGGACCGAACAGTTCGCGCAACAAGGCGCTCAGTCCCGGCGTGCGCGCGCGCACGATGCTGCCCCTCGTGCGCAACGCCGTTTTCGTCACGGTCGTGACGCTCGCGGGCATCGTCGCCGCCGCGAGCCTGGGGATCAATCTGACGCCGCTGCTCGCGGGTGCCGGCGTGATCGGGCTTGCCGTCGGCTTCGGGGCGAAGACGCTCGTCACCGATCTGATCACCGGACTGTTCATCATCGTGGAGGAGACGATTTCGGTCGGCGACTGGATTGATATCGACGGCGGCCATGCGGGCACGGTGATGGACCTGACTATCCGCACCGTGCGCCTGCGCGACGGACAAGGCGCGGTTCACACGATTCCGTTCTCACAGATCAAGATCGTGAAGAACCTGTCGCGCGACTATGCCAACGCGTTGTTCGAAGTCAGGATTCCGTTCTCCGCCAAGATGGATGAGGTCACGCGCATGATCACGGACGTGGGCGTGGAACTGAACAAGGATGTGCGCTTGCGCAATGAGATTCTGGGCCCTGTCGAGGTATGGGGCATCGACCGCTTCGACGCGAACTGGATGGTGGTGAAAGGCCAGATCAAAACACGGCCGCTGCAGCAATGGAGTGTCAGCCGGGCCTTCAACGCGATACTGAAGATGAAAATGGATCAGGCAGGGATCGAGATTCCGATGCCGCAGATGCAACTCCATACATTGCCCAGGGACAATGGCGCGGGGACACAGCCTGACGGACGCCCCGCGGCCGAGAGCACACAGGCTGTCGATTCAGGCGAGGGGGCGCGCACCTCGAAGATCGCTGTCCAGCCGGATCTCGCGGTGCTCAGGCACACCCCTTAACTGCGCATGGTCTATGCGCCGAGCTTGTCCATTGTCGCAAGCAGGTCGGCCAGTGCTTTCTTGCAGGCCGCCTGATCAGGCTTGCCGGCTCGCAACGTCTCCAGCGCGCGATCGATTGCCTTGTCGACCGTATGCCAGTCGGCTGCGGCTCTGGGCTTGAGAGAAGGCTCGGCTTCGTCCCATGAAGTCTCCAGATCCTTGATGCGCGTCTTCGCGCCGGCGAGATCACCCTTGTCGACCTTCGCCGCCGTATCTACGACGATGCCGCGAAACGGCGACAAGTCTCCGAGCTTCGACGCGGCCTGCACGGAAGCAAGCAGATCGAAACCCGAAGGCGAAAACGAAGTAACGAAGGCCGCCGCGCCGATGATAGCGCTGACGCCAATGGCCAACAATCGATTTGATTTCATGCTTGGACTCTCCTGTTGAGGACTAGATTTGTGCCGAGCGCGACGGCTTGACCGGCGGCTTGCGAACACTGACGAAAATGACCAGCGCGACGATTGCCGAGAGAAAAACCACGCTCGTAGTCACCGCGCCGAGCCCGACACCGCCATACGCACGAGACTGCGAAAGCAGGTCACCCAATGACGCGCCGAGCGGGCGCGTGAGGATATAGGCGATCCAGAACGCGAGCACGCGATTGAGACCGAGATAGGCAGCCAGCCCGGTGACCGCGATGAGCGCGCCGAAGACCACGACGCCCCACGAAAAACCCAGTCCCAATGCTTCAGTCGCCAGATCGCCGGCCGCGGTGCCCAGCGCGAACGTGCAAAGAATCGCCACCCAGTAGAAGATCTCGCGTCGCCGGGTGTCGATCTGCCGGATCGACAAGGTTCGCTCGCTGCGATACCAGAGCCAGAAAACGATCGCCAGCAGCGCGCCGAAGCAGGCGGTGCTCAGATAGAGACTGATGCCGGCGCCATCGGTCAGCGCATCGGTAATCTGCGTGCCGGCGACGCTTATCAGCACCACGGTGAGCCAGTACGCCCACGGGACCAGTCTTCGGAAGTGCAACTGCAAGCCGAGTGCAATGGCGAGCAGGGCGGCCGTGATCGCGTCGGTGATGAGCATGCCCAGTCCGACATTGACGGCGAGAAAGTCAGCGCCTGTTTCGCCGACGGTCGTCGACAGTATCTTGATCAGCCAGAACGCGATCGTCACTTCCGGAACTTTGTTTGCTGCCTGGATGAGAAACGGTCGTTGAGATAAGGGCATCAGAGGCCTCCACCTGGTATGGGACGCGACACGCCTGGGATCTCGCGTCGGCTTAGGTGGCACTCTGCTGGGGTTTACTTAGTCGTCGCTTAGTGAGGAAAGTGGGGAGACGCGAATGCTTGTTTACCTGGCGTAATCTTTCAGCGTTGAGGTTAGCGCCTTATCTGGCGGGCATTCCGGCGAAATGACGTCGCGGATATTTACATGTTTGTAAATAAACATTACAATCCGTCCCGTTGGTTATTGAGGATGATTCTCATTAACTGCGTCTAACGCGATTTCTCTCGCGCCCGTCCGCTCCATGCAACGTGGGGCTTCATCCTTCTTCAGATTGTCACCATGCCCGCTCTGTTAAAGACGCGGACGCGTCTGCTCGCGTCCGTGGGTGCTTTTTATTGCGCAAGTTTTTTCGCTCCTTCTCAGGCCGTCGCCCAGTCCGCGCCGGCGCCAGGCTCGACCGACGCTTCGCCCCGATCCTTGCCCGCGGTTCAGGTGAACGCGACCACGGCGCAATCCGACTTGCAGACGAAGGAACTGCCTTCGTATAAATTCACCGCGCCGCTGCTGGACACACCGCGCTCGATCACGGTCATTCCCGAAGAACTGATCAAGGAGACCAACGCGACGACCTTCGCCGATGCGCTCAAGACCGTGCCCGGCATCACGTTCCTCGGTGGCGATGCGGCCGCGAATCCGTCGGCGGACCGGCCGGTGATCCGGGGCTTCGAATCGCGCAACTCGATTTTCGTCGACGGCATTCGGGACTCGGGCGTGCAGAACCGCGAGACGTTCGACATCGAGAGCATCACGGTCATCAAGGGTCCGGACTCGGTGTATGCGGGGCGCGGCGCGGTGGGCGGTTCGATCGACATCGAAACCAAGATGCCGAAGAACGAGAACTTCATCAACGGCAGCGCGGGCATCGGAACCGATGCATACAAGCGCCTGACGCTCGATGTGAACCAGAAGTTCGCCGGCGACAACGCGTTCCGCTTCAATGCGATGGGCTTCGATGCGAATCAGGCGGGCCGCAATAACGTCTATAGCAAGCGCTGGGGCATCGCGCCGTCCGTCGCATTCGGCCTGAACAGTCCGACGACGGTCACGCTCAGCTACTACCATCTGAATAGCTATGACATGCCGGATTTCAGCGTGCCGTTCCGCTCGACGGGCGGCACGCCGATCAACAGTGATCGCGGCCAGTTCTACGGGCTCAATAACCGCGACTATCGCTATGGGCAGACGGACACGGGAGAGGTGCGCGTCGAGCATCGCTTCAACGAAAACCTGAAGCTCAGAAACACGACGATGTTCGGCCGCTCCACGCTCGATTACATCGCGACGAATCCACAGTTGACGAGCCCGACGTCGAACTTGCTCAGCTTGCAGGCGAAGAGCGGCAAGTACGCGACCAACAGCATCACGAATCAGACCGAGCTGACCGGCAAGGCAACGCTCCTCGGCATGCAGCACACGATGACGGGCGGCGTGGAATTCAGTCACGAGCACAGCCTCTATGAAGGCTATCTCGTCACGGATAGCGCCGGGAACAATATCCGTACCGGCGGACCGTGTTCGGTGGCATACAACTGCACGCCGGTCAACGCGTGGAATCCGGACAACCCCTGGCTCGGCGGCGTTCTGCTCAACGGCGACAAGGGCTTTCCGGGAGCCGCGACGCATACGCAGACCAATACCGCATCCGCGTATCTCTTCGATAGCGTGAAGATCACGGACCGCTGGCTATTCAACGCGGGCGCGCGTTTCGACCGCTTCGACGTCACCGCGACTCAGGCGGGCGCGAAAGACCTCACCAACAACTCGAATCTCTTCAGCTATCAGCTCGGCCTCGTGTACAAGCTGCTGCCGACGCTTAGCCTGTACACGTCGTATGGCACGTCCGCGAATCCGCCGGGCGCGAACTCGGGTCTCGGCGGCGGTACGGATCAGCTCACGGCCACGAATCAGGATCTGTCGCCGGAACGGAGCCGCAACATCGAAGTCGGTGCGAAGTGGGACGTGCTGGATCGGCTGTCGATGAACCTGGCGCTGTTCCAGACGGACAAGACCAACGCGCGCGTGAGCGACGGCCTGGGCGGCACGATCAACGCGGGTCATCAGCGCGTGCGCGGTGTCGAAGTCGGCACGGCGGGCAACATCACGGGCAAGTGGAGCGTCTTCGGCGGCTACTCGTATCTGGATGCGATCACGGTCGACGCGGGCGCGGCTAGCGCTGCATCGTCCGGTCTGCCGATGGTGATGGTGCCCAAGCACAACTTCACGCTCTGGTCGTTCTATGACGTGCTGCCGAAGCTGAAGGTCGGTGCGGGTGCGACGATCGCGAGCAAGTCTTACGCGTCGGTATCGCCGACGGTGCTCAAGTGGACGCCGGGCTACGCACGCATCGATGCGGTGGCGACTTATCACGTCGCGAAGAGCATCGACTTGCAGTTGAACGTGAACAACATCTTTGACCGCAAGTACTTTTCGAGCGCGTACCCGATCTACGCCACCTGGGCGCCGGGACGTTCCGCGATGTTGACGCTCAACTTCTATCAGTGACGTGGGCTGCGCGCGGTGTGGGCCGCGCGATCACCGCAAAGCCTTCTGGCTAAACCGCCATCTGATCCGCGGTCTTCCTGAGTTGCGCCACAAACTGATTCACGATCACCGAGCGCGGCCTGCCAGGAGCGAACAGAAACCGCGGCTCGACGGGCACGGCGGGCGAAAACCGCCGTGCGGTCAGATCGGGAAACGAACGGCCCACGAGTGCGAACGGATCGACGAGCGCCACCGCGTTAGCCTCACGCACTAGCGCGCACAGTACCGGCGTACTGTTCGAGACGAACACGCTCGTGAACATCCTGCCTTGCCCCCGGAACGCCTCGCGAAGACGCCAGCCCGTCAATGTGTCGTCGCCGAAGGTGGCGAGCGTTTCCTTGTCGAGCATCTTGGGCGTAATGATCTTGCGCGCGGCGAGCGGATGTTCGGCTCGCATCACGCAGCGCAACTCCGCGCTGCAGAACTCCTCGACTTCCAGCGTACCCGAAGGCGCGGCTACGTCGAGAATGCCGAAGTCCGCCTGATTGTTGTTCACGTACTCCACGACGTGACGCGTCGGCAGCGCGCGAATATCGAATTCGACATAGGGATGCGTCTCGCGGAATTCGCCGACCGCCCGCGCGACGATGGTGGTCGCGAGCATCGACACGGTCGACACGCGGATCGAGCCACGCTGCCCTTGCTGGATCTCGCGCGCCGTCTCCGCGATCGACTGCACGCTGCCGAACAACCGCTCGATTTCCGGCAGGATCGCCTCGGCCTCGGGCGTGCACACGAGCCGTCCCTTTACGCGCAGAAACAGCGTGAGGCCGATCTCCTCTTCCAGCATGCGCAGCGTCTTCGTGACGGCGGGCTGGGACACGTACAGCAGACGCGCGGCGGCCGAGACGCTGCCGGCCTTCACGACCGCACGGAAAATCTCCAGATGCCGCACTTTGAGCATGAGTTCGACTCGTCAAGGGTATAACTTTCTGGCAGGACCAAGCTTAGCAGAATGTATTGGTTTTCATGGTTTTGAAACCGTACACTGGATTCACCGCATGAGGAAGCACGCAATCCACTCATCCATGAAGGAGCTTTGCCGTGAGCATTCCCGACGCATCGGTGTGGCGCGCCCGCGCCCAGGAGATCCGGCCCGAAGGCCGCGCGTTCATCGACGGACGCTACGTGCCCGCGCTGTCGGGCAAGACCTTTGCGACGGTCAATCCCGCGACGGGCCGCACGATCGCCGGGATCGCGGCATGCGACAAGGAAGATGCCGATGTGGCCGTCGCAAGCGGGCGGCGCGCGTTCGAAGCCGGCGTGTGGTCGCGCCGCGCGCCGGCCGAACGCAAGGCGGTCATGCTGAAGTTCGCGCAGTCGATCATGGACCATCGCGAGGAACTGGCGCTGCTCGAATCGCTCGATGTCGGCAAGCCGATCGCGAATGCCTATAACGGCGACATCGTCAGCTCGGCGACCTGCATCCAGTGGTACGGCGAGGCCATCGACAAGCTCTACGGCGAAACCGCGCCCGCCGCGCCCGACATGACCACGATGATCGTGCGCGAGCCGCTCGGCGTAGTCGCGGCCGTGGTGCCGTGGAACTATCCGTTGTCGATGGCGAGCTGGAAGCTCGGCCCCGCGCTCGCGTCGGGCAACTCGGTCGTGCTCAAGCCCGCCGAGCAGTCGCCGCTCACCGCGATCCGCATCGCCGAACTGGCGATGGAAGCGGGCCTGCCGCCCGGCGTGCTCAACGTGCTGCCCGGTTACGGCGAGACGGCGGGCCGCGCGCTCGGTCTGCACATGGATGTCGATGCGGTCGGCTTCACCGGCTCGACGGCCGTCGGCAAGCTCTTCATGCAGTACTCGGGTCAATCCAACATCAAGCGGGTCGGGCTCGAATGCGGCGGAAAGAGCCCGCATATCGTGCTCGACGATTGCCCGGATCTCGACGCCGCCGCGCGCGCCGTCGCGGCCGGCATCTTCGGCAACAGCGGACAGGTCTGCAATGCGGGCTCGCGCCTCATCGTGCACGCCGCCGTGCGCGACGAACTGCTCGACAGGATCGCCGCCATCGCGCGCGAACTGGCGCCCGGCGATCCGCTCGATCCGGCCACGAAGATGGGCGCGATCGTCAGCCAGACACAGCACGAATCGGTGATGTCGTACATCGATGCGGGACGTGCCGACGGGGCGCGCATCATCGCGGGCGGAAGGGCGGCGCGGCCCGAATCGGGCGGCTATTTCATCGAGCCGACCGTGTTCGATCGCGTCAGCAATGACATGCGCATCGCGCGTGAGGAAATCTTCGGGCCGGTGCTGTCGGCGATCACGGTGGAGTCGCCGGAAGAAGCGGTACGCATCGCCAACGACACCATCTACGGACTCGCCGCCGCCGTCTGGACGTCGAACGTCGCGCGGGCGCAGCAAATGTCGCGGCAACTGAAGGCGGGCGTGGTCTGGGTCAACTGCTTCGACCGCGGCACCATGTCCTCGCCGTTCGGCGGGTTCAAGCAATCCGGCTTCGGCCGCGACAAGTCGATGCACGCCTTCGATAAATACATGGACTGGAAGGCGATCTGGATCGCCGGATGACGCATCGCTCCTAACCTCTCGCGCAATCACGGAGACCGCCATGAAAACGCCCGATGTCGCAGTCGCAACAGTATCCGATACCTCGTCGCGCTCGCGGCGCGGCTTTCTCATGCAGGCGGGCGCGCTCGCGGGCGCCGCGCTGCTCGGCGCGCCCGCCATCGTGCGCGCGCAGTCGAAGAGCATCAGCGTGACATGCTGGGGCGGCGCCTACGAAGCCGCGATTCGCGGCGCCTTCGCTGAACCGTTCACGAAGGAAACCGGCATCGCGGTGAATCTCGTGAACAGCGCGGACCTCGCGCGCATGAAGGTGCAGGTCGAATCGAAGAACGTGTCGTGGGACGTATTCGACAGCATCGGGCCGCAGATCGTCGCGGGCTCGCGCCAGGGCATGTGGGAGAAGCTCGATCCGGCCATCGTCAAGGTGGACGGACTGATCACGAAGACCGGCGCGGATTTCGTCGGCACGTATTCGTATGCGGGCGGCATCGGCTTCGATCCGAAGCGCAGCAGCAGGCCGCCGACGACCTATGCCGAGTTCTGGGACGCGAAGGCGTTTCCGGGCCGGCGCGGGCTGCGTCCGCGCGTGAGCGAGAACCTGGAGATGGCCTTGCTCGCGGACGGCGTCGCGCCCGACAAGCTCTATCCGCTCGATGTCGAGCGCGCGTTCAAGGCGATGGATCGCATCAAGCCCGCGGTGCGCAAGTGGATCGAGACGACGCCCGAGACGGTGACGCTCATCGCGAGCAACGAGCTCGATTTCACTTACACGTATCTCAGCCGGGTTTTGCCGGCGCAGCGCGCGGGCACCTCGATCCAGATGTCGATGAAGCAGACGCTCAACAGCCTCGAATATCTCGCGGTGCCGAAGTACGGCAAGAACACCCAGGCTGCGATGCAGTACGTGGCGTTCTGTCTGCGCCCGGACCGCCAGGCGGCGTTCTGCGAAATGGTGGAATTCGCGCCGAATGTTGCGGCCGCGATGCCGCTCGTCTCCGCAGCCGCGAAGGCGCGCATGCCGGACATGCATGACAAGAACAGTATCGTCATCAACGATCAATGGTGGGGCGATCACTACGATGCGCTGCAGAACCGCTTCACGACGTGGATGCTGACGTAACCGTTACGGAGCGCGCGCGATGAACTACACGCTGAACCTGAAGGCCGTCGTCGTGATGCTGCTGCCGCTGTACGCGCTGCTCGCGGTGTTCTTCCTCTGGCCGCTGGGCGTGGTCGGCTGGTCGAGCGTCTGGGAGCACGCGTTCACGCTGCGCGGCTACGAGCAGGTGCTGACCAGCGCGCTGATTCATCGCGTGCTCGGCAACACGCTCACGATCAGCGTGCTCGCCACGTCGACGAGCCTCGTGCTCGGCTACATCGTCGCGTTGCATCTCGCGCGCATGCCGTCGTCGAAGCGCGCACCGTATCTCGTCATGGTCATGCTGCCTTTCTGGACCAGCATTCTCGTGAAGAGCTATGCGTTCACGGTGGTGCTGGGCAGCGCGGGCATCGTGGCGAAGCTGGTCGGCTGGCTGTCGGGCGATGCGTGGCATCCCGAGCTGATATTCAACCGCACGGGCGTCGTGATCGGCATGACCAATTACCTGTTGCCCTTCATGGTGCTGCCCATCCTCACGAGCCTGACGACGCAGAACCGCAATCTCAAGTTCGCCGCCGAACTGATGGGCGCGGGACCGTGGATGATCTTCGCGCGCATCACCCTGCCGCTGTCGATGCCCGGCGTGATCGCGGGCGTGCTGATGTGCCTCACGCTCTCCATGGGCATGTACATCACGCCGGCGCTCCTGGGCGGCCCGCGCGACATGATGCTTGCCAACCTCGTCGATTTTTATACGCGGCAGACGCTCGACTGGACACTCGCGGCATCCATCGCGATGATGCTGCTCGTGATCTCGGCCGTGCTCATCGCCATGCTCGGACGCGTGCAGCAGGGCAGGGAGGCGCTCGCATGATGGATACCGTGACTCGCGTGAGCAACGATTACGCAAAGCCCGAGACGAAGCGCCGCGACTGGCGCTGCGCGCTGCGCGTGCTCGGGTCTGTCGGCGGATGGTGCGGCTATCTGTTCCTGCTGCTGCCGAGCCTCGTGATCGTGCCGATCTCCTTCGGCGGCGGCAGCGAGTTGAGCTTTCCGCCGAAGACCTTCTCGCTCGCGCTGTTCGCGCAGTTCCTGTCCGATCCGGCATGGTGGGGCGCGTGCGTGACGAGCGTGATGGTCGCCCTGCTCGCATCGGCGATCTCGATCACGGTCGGCGTGCCCGGCGCCTATGCGCTCGCACGCAGCCGCTTTCCAGGCAAGCGCGTGCTCGAATCGCTCGCGATCACGCCGATGCTCGTGCCCGTCGTCGTGCTCGGGCTCGGCATCTACAAGCAGTTCTCGGCGCTCGCGCTCGTCAATACGGTGTGGGGACTGGCGCTCGCCCATGCGGTGCTGGTCGTGCCGTTCGTCGTCATCGCGGTGGGCTCGGGGCTGCGTCACGCGGACGCGTCGCTCGAAGCCGTCGCGCTGGTGATGGGCGCGAGCCGCGTGCGCATCTTCTTTCAGGTGGTGCTGCCGCAGATTCGCGCATCGGTGGCGGTGAGCGTGCTGTTCGCGTTCCTGCTGTCTTTCGATGAAGTCGTGGTCGCGTACTTCATCTCCGGCCCGCAGACCACGACGCTTCCGGTGAAGATGTACAGCGCGATCCGCTGGGAAGTGTCGCCCGTGCTCGCGGCCGTCTCGACGATGCTCACGCTGATCTCGCTCGTGGCCTGTCTCGGCATCATGGCCTTGCAGCGGCGCGATCGGTCCGCCGATCAATAACGAATCGACACGAACATGACGAAACGGTACGACGCGGTGATCATCGGTGCGGGACACAACGGCCTCGTGTGCGGCGCGTATCTCGCGCGCAAGGGCTTCCGGGTGTGTCTGCTGGAGCGGCGCGAGCTCGCTGGCGGCGCGGCCGTCAGCGAGGCCGTGTGGCCGGGTTATCGCGTGTCGACGGCGTCTTACACGATGGCGCTGCTGCAGCCGCGCATCATCGAGGAACTGGAGCTCGCGAAGTACGGCTACGAGATCATCGTGCCGCCGCCGATGCTGCATCTGTACGGTGAGGGCCGCAGTCTCCTGTTTCGCGCGGACGGCGAGCGCCTGCGCGCCGATATCGCGCGCTTCAGTCAGGCCGATGCCGACGCCTACGGCAAGTATCGCGCGCACATGACGAAGCTCGGCAAGGTGGTGTCGGAGATGCTGTGGGAGACGCCGCCCGATCCCGCCGACCACGCGCTCGCCGCGCGCAGCAAGCTGCTCGGCTTCGCCTGGCGATTCCGTGATCTCGGCGAGCAGTTCTACGATCTCTACGACGTCCTCACGCTGTCCGCGCGCGATTTTCTCGCGCGCTGGTTCGAGTCCGACGAGATGATCACCGCGCTGGGCTTCTATGCATCGTGCGGCGGTGCGGCCACGAGCATCTGTTCGCCGGGTTCGGCCTACGTGCTGCTGCGCGGCTTCATCCGCGATCATGCGACGAGCGCGGGACCGGCGGGCTTCGTGCGCGGCGGCATGGGCTCGATTTCCGACGCGATTGCGGCGTCGGGCAGGGCGCACGGCATGGAAGTGCGCTGCGATGCGCCGGTTGCGGAGGTGCTGATCGAAGGGGAACGCGCGACAGGCGTGCGGCTCGTATCGGGCGAGCGCATCGAGGCGGGTTGCGTGATTTCGAACGTCGCGACCAAGGTGCTGTTCCAGCAGCTCGTGAAGGCGGAGCACGTGGCGCCCGAGTTCCTGTCGCGCGTCGCGCACATACGCGATCGCTCGACTGCGTTCAAGGTCCACCTCGCGCTCAGGCGCCTGCCTGTGTTCACGGACTTCGACCCGGACGCGGCGGGCTTCGCCTATCCCGCGCAGGTGCGCATCGGGCCATCGGTCGAGTATCTCGAACGCGCATGGGACGCGGCGAAGTACGGCGAGATTTCACCGCATCCGCCGCTCGTGGTCATGACGCCGAGCGCGGTCGACCCGAGTGTCGCGCCTGCTGGCAAGCATCTGATCAGCATCTTCGGCCAGCACGCGCCGTATGCGCTGCGCGAAGGCTCGTGGGACACCTGGCGCGAGCGTCTGTACGACATCGTGCTCGATACGCTCGCCGCGCATGCGCCCGATATACGCGACTGCATCGACGATGCACAGGTGCTGTCGCCCGTCGATCTCGAGCGCATCTTCGCGCTGCCGGGCGGACATGTGCATCACGGCGAACTCAGCGCGGACCAGATTTTCTTCAGGCGGCCGGTGCAGGGCGCGGCGGACTATCGCACGCCGGTCAGGGGCCTTTATCAATGCGGCGCATCGGTGCATCCGGGTGGCGGCGTGACCGGTGTGCCCGGACATAACGCAGCGCAGGTCGTGATGCGCGGCGAGCGGCACTGACGCGAACGGGAGCTTGAGCGAACCATGAACATGATCGAACTGAAACAGGTCTCGCGGCGTTACGGCGCGGTGCAGGCGCTCGCGCCGCTCGACTTCAGCGTGAAGCAGGGCGAGTTCGTCACGCTGCTCGGGCCGAGCGGTTCGGGCAAGACCACGCTGCTCAATCTGATTGCCGGCATGGTGAATCCGTCGTCGGGCAGGATCTTCGTGCGCGGCGTCGATATCACCGATGCACCGCCGAGCGCGCGCGGTCTCGGGATGGTGTTCCAGAACTATGCGCTGATGCCGCACATGAGCGTGTTCGACAACATCGCGTTTCCGCTGCGCGTGCGCAAGCTGCCGAAGGACGAGATCCGCCGCAAGGTCAAGGACGTGCTCGACATGGTGCGCCTGCCCGACATCGGCGCGCGCAAGCCGAAGGAATTGTCGGGCGGCCAGCAGCAGCGCGTGTCGCTCGCGCGCTGCATCGTCTATAACCCGGCGCTGATCCTGCTCGATGAACCGCTCGGCGCGCTCGACAAGAAGCTGCGCGAGCAGATGCAGTTCGAGATCCGCCGCCTGCATGCGGAACTCGGCATCACGATGCTCAACGTCACGCACGATCAGGACGAAGCCCTTTCGATGTCCGATCGCATCGTGCTGATGAATCAGGGGCGCGTCGAGCAGATCGCGACGCCCGACGAACTCTATCGTTCGCCGCGCACCGTGTTCGCGGCGAGCTTCATCGGCACGGCGAATCTCATCGCGGGCACGGTGCAGGACAACGCGGGCCCGCATGCGATCGTCTCGACGCCGCTCGGCATGCTGCAGGCCGCGATGAGCCCGACGGGCATCGCGCGCGGCACGGCGGTCAGGTTGCTGGTGCGGCCGGAAAGCGTGCGCATGGAGCCCGCGCCCGAAGCGACCGATCTCGCCGTCGACACCGCCATCGCGGAAGGCCGTCGTCACGCCGGCACGCTGGAGGATTCGATCACGCTCGGCAGCGTGGTGCGGCATCACGTGAAGCTCTACGGCGATACGCGGATCGTCGTGCAGCAGCAAGGCAATCGCAGGCCCGCGGCGCATGCGCGTGGCGCGCCCGTCCTGCTCGACTGGGCGCCGGAGGATTGCCAGATGATCCTGCAGGACTGAAACCCGCATCATCGTGCGCGCCTCGCTCGCCGGGGCCCGACCGTTTCTGGAGAACAGCATGAGAACACAGTCCTCGACCGTGGCGGATGAGCTCGCCCGTCGAAAACGTCAGGAGCAGCTTGCACTGCCCGAATCGCTCGGCGCATTCGTGAGCGAACAGGCCGCGCTCTATGGCGACAGGACCGCCGCCGTGTGGTTCGAGCGCGGCGTCAGCATGACCTATGCGCAGATCGATCGTGCGGCGTCGCAACTCGCGGATTCGCTCGTCAGGCGCGGCATTCGCAAGGGCTGTCATGTCGCGCTGATGTTGAAGAACACGCCCGAGTTTCCGATCACGTGGATCGCGCTCGGCCGTATCGGCGCGGTGATGGTGCCGGTCAACACCGCCTACACGCTCGACGAGCTGACCTTTGTGCTCACCGACGCCGACGCGCAGTATCTCGTGATCGACGCGGCCTTCGTGCCGCTCATCGCCGGCGCTCCGGCGCTGCCCGGCCTGCTTGCGTGGGATCGCGTGATCGTGAGCGGGGAGAGCGATCATCCGCTGCAATGGCAGGCGCTCGTCGATGCGGGCGACGCCGGTTTCACGCCAGCGAGCCCGGTGTCGCGCAATGACTTACTGAACCTGCAATACACCTCGGGCACCACAGGCTTTCCGAAGGGCTGCATGCTGAGCCACGACTACTGGATGATCCATTGCCACGGCGCGGCGCGGCATCGGCGCGGGCCGGAGGCGGGCATCGAGAACGTGCTGATCTGGGCGCCGTTTTTCTACATGGACCCGATGTGGCAGTTCCTCATGACGCTGAAGCTCGGCGGCACCGCGTATATTGCGGAGCGCATGAGTCTGTCGCGCTTCATGTCGTGGCTCATCGACTATCGCATCCACTACTGCATTTTTCCGGAGCCGGCGCTGAGCCAGTATCCGCGCAGTCCGCGCGACGCCGAGGTGTGCCTCAAGTACGTCAGCATCTATGGCTGGACGCGCGAGAAGCGCGAGGAAGTGCAGACGCGCTTCAACGTGATCGCGCGCGAAGGCTTCGGCATGACCGAAGTGGGCACCGGCGCGCTCGTGCCCGCGTGGGCACGCGACAAGGCGCTCGAACGCACCTGCGGCCTGCCCGCGCCGTTTCGCGAGTTGCAGATTCGCCGTGAGGACGGCAGCATCGCGGATATCGATGAAACCGGCGAGTTGTGGATTCGCGGGCGCGGCATTCTGTGGGGTTACTACAAGCGGCCCGAAGCAAACGCGGAGAGTTTCGACGGCGAATGGTTTCGCACCGGCGACCTGTTCCGGCGCGATGCCGATGGTTTCTATTGCATCGTCGGACGCATCAAGGAGATGATCAAGCGCGCGGGCGAGAACGTGTCGGCGACGGAAGTGGAGACCGTGCTGCGCGGCATGGAGGCGATCGCCGAAGCGGCCGTCGTGCCGGTGCCGGATCCGCTGCGCCGCGAGGAAGTGAAGGCTTATCTGAAGCTGCGCGATGGCCTCACGCACGCAGACGTGCCGCCTGCGGATATCTTCGAGCATTGCGCGAAACATCTCGCGTCGTTCAAGGTGCCGCGTTTTCTGCAGTACATCGAAGGCGATTTTCCGCGTACGCCATCGCGCAAGATCGCGAAGAAGCGGCTGATCGCGGAGACCGCCGATCCGTTCGCCCATACCTACGATCGTCAGGAGTCGCGCTGGCGCTGATGCCGCGCGCATGCCGGAGCCCTTGTCATGTTCGTGGACTTTTCGAGCCGACCGCCGTCCCTGCAGTTCGACGGCCCCGCCACTCATCTGGCGAACTATCGACGCGTGTACGAAAGCACCGAGCGCGAGACCGCCGATGCGCGCGGCGCCGATCCGCTCGACGCCTATCTCGAGACGTACGAGCGCCTTGGCGCGCGGCACGTCGTGCTCAAGGCGCGCGATCTCTCCAGCACCTTCGGCGTAAAGATTTCGAACGAGAGCGTCGCGGCCTTCTGCCGCGCGCATGGCGAGCGTTTTATCGGCTTCGCCGGCGTCGATCCGCACGAGGGTGCCGCCGCCGTCGCCGAATTCGAAGCCGCCGTGCGGGAGCTCGGCCTGCGCGGCCTGAACGTGCAGGGCTTCGAGCACCGGCTGTGCATCGACGATCCCTTGCTGTTTCCGCTTTACGAGAAATGCGTGGAGCTGGACGTGCCCGTCAACATCCATTGCGGCACGAACTTCTCGACGCATACCTCGATGATGTACGGCCATCCGGCCGCGCTCGACCGCGTGATGATGGCGCTTCCCGCGTTGCGTGTGTGCGCGTCGCCGCCGGGCTGGCCGTGGGTGCCGGAACTGCTCGCGGTGGCGTGGCGTCATCCGAACGTCTGGATCGGCACGCTCGCCGTGCGCCCGAAGCTGCTCGCGACCGCGCATTCGGGTTACGAGCCGTTGTTGCAATACGGGCGCACGGTGTTGAAGAAACGCATGATATTCGGCTCCGCGTTCCCGATGATGCCAGTCGAGAAAGCGCTCGCCGAATTCGATGCGCTCGATATGCCGGATGCGGTTCGTGAAGACTGGCGGTGTAACAACGCGCTGGCTTATCTGGGTCTGTGAGATCGATGGCCGACGTCAACGGCTGACTCTTCCCGGGCGCCATCGTCGAGCCCCGTTTCAAAATGCCGAGCGCCCGTTCGTCTTTCCTTGTGGGCGATTTGGGAAAGGCTTGTCTCTACGCGGATAACTTCCGCGAAATGAAGAACAGAGGTCAGCGCAAACAGGCGCCGACCGTGCGTTGGTTTCGATTTCTCACGCAAACAGAGAATGAGTATCAGGTC
Organism: Caballeronia megalochromosomata; assembly: GCA_001580565.1. Taxonomy (GTDB): domain Bacteria; phylum Pseudomonadota; class Gammaproteobacteria; order Burkholderiales; family Burkholderiaceae; genus Caballeronia; species Caballeronia megalochromosomata. The sequence continues at coordinate 31,495 of LRBF01000215.1, forward strand.
GTTTCGGTTCGCCCTTCGGTAGGAAAGCGAACTGTATCGGCACATGCATCAAGACGATTTGATTCTCGTTAATAAGTATTTCTGCTCTTCTTTCCGATTCTTACCTGTCTGAATCTTCTTCGCCCAGTCCGTGTTTATTTTTTGTAAGTTTTCCTGATATATAAAGGGAATATCATGACTGACATCATGGCTGAGATTCAAGACAACACTGTGCCGATCACGACCGGTCCGCGACGTATTGTTCCGTCCGCTGACTTCGTTCCCCGTGGTGTGTCGCCTGTGCCCGGCGCGCCTGTTCCCAAGCTGGTGAATCACGGCGGCCCCGTCATTGGCTCTGTCGAAGTGATTCCGATTTATTGGGGTGCCGCCTGGGCCACGGGTAGCAACGCTACCCTGGCGACTCAGCTCGACTCATTCTTCGACTTTATCGTCACCAGTTCCTACATGGATCTGCTGAACGAATACAGCACGTCAACGACCACCATTCAACATGGGAAGCGATTGACTTCCGTACATGTCAGCGGAAGCGAACCAGGCACGGTCACGCCGACGGGACGTCAGGTTACAGACGCGCAGATTCAAACGGCGTTGCAGGGATGGATCGCCGCTGGTACGGCGCCTGCCACGACGGCCAACACGCTCTATTTCGTTTTTCTTCCGCCCAACGTCGTGTCATTGAGCTTCGGCACCGGATCGTGCACCGCGGGAGGGTATTGCGGCTATCACGACCATGTTGGAGGCATCTACTATGCGGTCATCCCGTTCGTTAACTGTCCGGGCTGTGTCTTCCCCGGCAACTTTCTGGACACGCTGACGGAGGTGGCCAGCCACGAGTTCGCCGAAGCGATTACCGATCCGCAACTCAATGCATGGTGGGACCCTGTGACGGGTCCCGGCGACGAGATCGGTGACATCTGCAATCGGCAGAGCGTACGGCTGGGCAATTTTCTCGTGCAGACCGAATGGTCGAACGCCCAGTCGGCTTGCGTGATCGCGCCGGCTGTGAAATCGGTCATCGAGCAACACAATCTTTTCCGGTCGGCCGATGGCCACGTCCATGCGCTATGGTTCAACTTCGAGAGCGGATGGCATCAGGAGGACCGTAGCGCGATCGTTGCCGGCACACCGGCAGCCGTGAGCGGACCGTTCGGCTATGCCTTCGTCAATCATCCGACCGGCCTGCTCGAACAGCACAACCTCTTCAGATCGGCCGATGGACACATTCACGCGCTGTGGTTCAACTTTGCAACGGGCTGGCACCAGGAGGACCGTAGCACGCTCGTGGCTGGCACACCTGCCGCCGTTGGGAATCCATTCGGCTATGCGTTCGTGAACAACCCCACAGGGATAGTGGAGCAGCACAACCTGTTTCGTTCAGGCGATGGCCACATTCACGCCTTGTGGTTCAATTTTGCGACTGGCTGGCATCACGAGGACCGTACTGCCATGGTGGCCGGTACACCAGCCGCGGTAGGAGACCCGTTCGGCTACACGCTGGTGGACATCCCGACCGGGACTGCGGAGCAGCACAACCTGTTCCGCGCGGCCGACGGGCACATCCATGCGTTGTGGTTCAACTTTGCGACGGGCTGGCATCACGAAGACCGCACCGTCATTGTCGCAGGTACACCGCCTGCCGTTGGAGACCCGTTCGGCTACGCTTTTGTAGACAGCAAGACGGGGGTCGTCGAACAACACAATTTGTTCCGTTCGGCCGACGGCCACATTCATGCGTTGTGGTTCAACTTCGCGACCGGGTGGCATCACGAAGACCGCACAGCACTGGTGGCCGGCACACCTCCTGCGGTTGGGGATCCTCGCGCGTATACACTCGTCGACGACGCGACCGGCGTCATGGAGCAGCACAATCTCTTCCGCACGGCCGACGGTCATATTCATGCGCTGTGGTTCAACTTTGCAACTGGATGGCACCATGAAGACCGCACTGCCATTGTGCCCGGTACGCCCCCTGCCGTAGGAGACCCGTTTGGCTATGCCTTCGTGGATAGCGCGACTGGACTTGTGGAGCAACATAACCTGTTCCGGACGGCCGACGGACACATTCACGCGCTGTGGTTCAACTTCTCGAGTGGCTGGCATCACGAAGACCGTACAGCAATCGTGGCCGGCACACCCGCCGCGGTGAGTGACCCGTCCGGCTACGCGTTCATCGATATCTAACCGACTGGTAGTACGTTCGACTCACGGCGCCTGCTATGCGGGCGCCGTCGGAGTGGTCACGTGTTCCAATCGACTCAAAACGGTTCGCGAGCCGCCGGTCAAGTTCCTACCGAACTCGGTGGAGGGACTCGCCGCTCTATCGCAGCTAGCGTCGTCCGCTGCGGCCCCATACGTATCGGACCCACCGTTGCCATCGGCCTTTCGGCGCGGGTGAGTTGTGCCCGGCCTGCTCCACACGGTCTCGCTGTACGGACCGTTGCACCTGCTCGTGGATCTGCCGCAACGTCATGCCACCGGGGCCCTTCAGCTTGTCAGGATCCGAATCTGGATCGTTATCGGCGCTGTCTGTCATTAAAGTTGTCCGGTGAGGAAAACTTTGATCTGTTCGCAAGGTAAAAAGCGACCGGAAAGCAGGAGTGCACCATCAATTGCCGCTGGTATCTGACGCGCCATACCGGTAGCGGAGCAAATGATCGGTGCCGGATTCGGATAGCCAGAGTTCTCCCGGGCGACCCATCATCTGACGTACGTTCGCGTGCTGCCGCGGCAGCGCATACGTCTCGAAATGCTCAGTGTGCGGATCAAAGCGGACCAGCGCATTGGCGCTCCACTCGCTCAGCCAGACGATGTCGTGGTCGTCGACGAATATCGCGTAAGCATGCGGCTCCGAACCCGGCAGCCGCCATTCGCGCCATTGATTTCTCGCCGGATCGAACATGCCGACCTTTCCTGCGTTCCACTCGCTGATCCAGACGTGACCCTTGGAGTCGGACCATACTCGACGCGCTCCCTGGTCCGGTGTCGGCGGCTGGATGACCTGCGCCGCGCCACTCACCGGATCGATGCGTCCAAGATAGCTGCCAGCAAGAGACGCGAAGTACAGGCTGCCGTCGGGCGTGACGCAGATGCCATAGGCTCCCGGTCCACGCGGCGCATCGAACACGCGCATTTTGGCGCTTGCCGGATCAAGCTCACCGTAGATACCGCTTTGGCCAGTGAACCAGAGATGGCCCCGCTTATCGAACACGGCCGTGTTCAGGTTGGCGTTCTGTCGGTCCTTGGGCAGCGGAAACGTCTTGACGGCCAGCGTCCTGGGGTCAACGCGCACGATGGCATTCAGCCCGCCGTCCGTGATCCACGCCGCCCGATCCGGACCGACAATCACACCATGCGGTGCCGACCCGTTGCCAAGTGGGACCCGGTCAGTCCTGGCGTTACGCGGGTCCAGCCGTCCGACTGCACCTTGCGCTTGCGCGGTGTACCAGACGGTGCCATCAGGCGAAGGCGCGACGTCGTGCGGGGCGCTGCCGGCGGGGACGGCGAATGAGTCGAAGGATGAAGGCTGGGCATATGCCGAGCCCATAGCGACAACGGCACCCAAAACGATCGCCGCGAAATACCGAAAGAACCGGGATGCGTGCATGACGTTCAACGTCGCTGGAGCGTCTGAACTTGCGATGTGCATCACGTCCACCTCCGTGACCTGAGCTGGCTCGCAATCGAGCTAACAGCCTATTGTGGCACTGGCTCGAGATTGGAGCATTGGGGGCCGTGCGGTTTATCTTTTGCATACTTCACAATGCGGCGCTATCCTCCACGTTCAGTTCGATCCGACGCGAGAAATCTCGCGGAAACGTCCGCAAACGTGAGGCGTCGCGTCAGCTTCTGGACAGCATGAACGACGCAGAATTTGTCATGGGGTAACACCATGCCGACATATCAGTACCGATGTGAGAAGTGCGGTGCGATGTTCGAGCATGTCGAGCCTTTCGCTGAACATGAAGCCGCTCATCCGATTTGTCCGAGGTGCGGGAGCGAAAAGGTGCAGCAGATACCAATAAGGTGGACCCCTGTGTCACGGTAAGCCATCGGTACCACACGCAGATTAACAAAATCACGATGTCCCCAGGAACGCGACGCCAAGCTTTCAAATCGTTCACTGGCATAAGTGGGTCGGTAAGGGACACGCGGCGCGTAGCGGTCGAACTGCCGCTTTACTTAGTCCTAGTTCCACGTTGTCAAGAAATCTTGCTGAAAGCTGATCAAGGCACCATTGCCACTGCTCAGTTAACTCGTCGGTGAAAGGTGCGGCATGAGGCTCGTCTGGTTGCTCGTGGTGCTGGCCGCTGTGTGCGAATTCGCCTTTGGGCAGTTGTTCCTGGAGGCATTGCAGCCGGTCAACTGCGCTTCAGGCGATGCGGCGGTATGTCTGGAGTCGCTCTTTTACCTCGAGTGACGCGTGGAGAACACTCACCGGCGCATAGCAGCGATCTGTCGACCGTCAGGACAAGGCGAACGGGCGCTTGCGATCCCGGTGCACTTTTCTATTCACCAGTTCCCACTACGCTGCGAACCGCGGACAGCGAGGCTGCGCGTCGTGAGCAGTCGTCCGCGACGACGCCGATCCCGTATCATGAGCGATCCTGGAGAGTATGCGTTCGTAACCGCGGATGAGAGGTCCTGTATGGCCAAGACTAACGGGTCAGCGTCGACTGGCACGACACCTGCCATTGCGCTCGCCTTGCAAGGAGGGGGCGGCCTCGGCGCCTATCAAGTCGGCGCCTATGAGGCGCTGGCCGAAGCGCGTCTGCTGCCCGACTGGGTGTGCGGCACTTCGATCGGTGCCTTCAACGCGGCCCTGATCGCCGGAAACCGGCCCGAAGACCGGCTGGAGCAGCTGGCGGCGTTTTGGGACGCCATCTCGCGGCCCGATGTTTTTCTGCCTGAGGATGCGACCGCGTTGCGCTACTTGCACAACGCGGTGAGCTATGCCGATGCGGTGATGTTCGGGCAGCCCGGCTTCTTTTCAGCACGCAATCCTTTCACGCTCTCTCTGCCCGACGCGCCTTCGCAAGATGTGAGCTTCTACGACACCACGCCGGTACTGGCCACGCTGCAACGCTTCGCGACGTTTCCGGTCGGACGCGACGCTTCGGTCCGGCTGAGCCTTGGCGTAACGGATGTCGAATCGGGAACCGCCCGTTACTTCGATAGTAAGCGTGAAAGCATCGAGCCGTCGCACGTGCTCGCAAGCGGTTCGCTTCCGCCGGGCTTTCCGGCGACGGCCATCGACGGCCGGCTCTACTGGGATGGCGCCTGCGTGTCGAATACGCCGCTCGACGAGATCGTGGCGCGCTCGGGGCATGCGCATCTCGTGGTGTTTGTGATCGACCTGTGGAGCATCGCGGGAAAGGCGCCGCGAAACATGAACGAAGTGCTCTGGCGAGCGAAGCAGATTCAGTACGCGAGCCGCAGCCGGTATCACCTCGACGCGGCCGTGGCATGCGCCCGGCTTCAACAGGCCGCGCACCGGCTTGGTGAGCCGGACGCTGCACCGAAGGACGCACCGTTTCAGCGGCTCGATATTGTCCATGTCGTTTATCGACCGGGTCCTGATCAGGTGCCCGGCAGCGATGCGGAATTCTCGCGGCAATCAATCGCCGAGCGGCGCAAAGCCGGCTATGCGGACCTGAAAGCGGCGCTCAGCAAGAAGCCATGGTTGATGGAAAAGTCGCAGGCGCATCTTGGCGTGGTGGTGCATCGTGTCGAGAATGGCGTAGTGACGGCAGAGCCTGCGGGGGCAGGGCAGGAGGCGCCGGCTCCGGCTCCGGCGGAAGCTGGTCATTCCTGAGACGCCGAGGGCATGCTCCACCGGAATTCCTTCAATGCCTATGGGCATCTACGCTTCCCCTCCGAGCGCCTTCAGTGTGCGTTTTGATGTGCTGCCTCACGCCCGACCGGCGTTCGATTTGACAAGCTGCGCCAGATTGCCGACCGCCGCCATTGCGGAGCGCTTGATACGCTCGCGTGCGTCGACGACGTCCGGCGCTTCGCGATAGTGCCCGATTCCGCCGAACGGGTTGAGCCGCGTCTCCTTCGCCCAGTTCGCAAGCGCCGGATAGGCCATGCGGGCCCGCTCGTTCGCGAGCGTCGCGAGGAACGCGCAGAGGTAGTCCGTGTTCGAATCCCAGTAAGCGATCGGCGGACAGAGTCGATTCTTTTCCTCGTCGTTTCCAACTAGCGCCTCGACCACGCCCAGCATGGCGAACTGGTAACACGCGAATCCCCAAAGGAAAGGCTGGACGTTCACCTTCCCGGCCTCAAAAATCGGCCGCAGTGGACGACGCGCCAGCCCTCGCGCCGAGCAATGGATATGCACGGTCGCTTCACTTGTCGGCACGCGGCCCTTCTCAAGAACGATCTCGTCGCGCTCGATTCTGAGCACGTGACCGAGACGAACGACATCGTCGATCTTGCGCAGAAGCGCCAGTTCAGCCTCGCTGATCACCGCCCCGCGAAACATGGTGGGAGCGACGTCGGGGTCGACGCGCAGGAATACTTTCTCCGCTTCGAGTCGCGCGAAGAGATCTTCGATGGAAGCGGCCTGGGCCATTGCCTCCAGCTGGATCGCCATACCGCGATACGAGTCAGGAAGCAGTGCCAGCGGCTGCTGGAACCGGCGGTTCAGCCACCATGCCTCTCGCGGCTTGATCCAGCAGATGGACGACGCCGGCACGTTCTGCTCGAGCAGCCAAACGCAGGTGTCGAGGGCGGTCTTGCCCGCACCGATGACGACGAAACGCTCGGGCCGCTCCGTAATGTGCACGATCTCGCCCGCGGGCACACATCGAACGCCATCAGCGACTTCAAACGGCGGAGCGCTCGTTGCGGGAATGGTTCCTTCGAGATACGTGGTGTCGACGACCTTTCGCCGCACACGCACGTTCCACGACGCCTGTGCGAGCCGGGATACGAATCGGCCCTCACCCATGTATTCGCAGCCCGGGAAGTACCGGACACGGCCGCCTGGCAGAAAGCGGCGCTGCATGACCTGGGCGAAGTAGGCCCGAAGCTCGTCCGGTCCTGCGAGTTCGTAATAGCCGCTGTTCGTGCCGGCCCTATCCAGCACGTCCTGTCCAAGGGGCATCGAGCTGACGCCGTAGAAGGCAGACGGTTGATGGAGGCGAACGAAGGCATACGCGTCGATCCAGTGTCCGCCGGGCGCGTGGCGGCGATCGACAATGGTGAGTGTCGCGTCGGAATGCGTAAGCAATGTGTCGGCAAATGCCATCCCGGCGGCCCCGGCACCGACCACGAGGTAGTCTGTTTCCAGCGTTTCGTCCGACATGTTTCGCGCTGCTTGAGTCGTTGAAGTCGCGCACTGATTCAAATTCTACGACTCATTCGTGTGGCGATGTAGGTCCAGTTGTTCGTTGTCCGTAGACAAACGCCAGGGAACTCCCTCCCGGCGCGACCCTATTGCGAACTGCTGGATGTGCCCCTCAAAAGCTGCGCCGTAGTCCACCTTCCGTCGCGCACGGCCCGCCCGATCTGCTCGACGAGCAGGTCGACGACGCATCGCACCGCCGCGGCGATGCGTCGATTGTTCGGCATCGCAAGAACGATCCGCCGTGACAGCAGCTCATCGGCGAGCGGCGCGGCGCTGAGCCGTCCCGCCGAAAGATCGTCGGCGACGGCGATACCGGGCAATATCGTCACGCCGTGTCCTCCGGCGACAAGTCCTTTCTGCACGCTCATCGCATTGGTCTCGGCGGCAACGGTCAGTTCGATGCCCGCGTTCACGCAGGTTTGCTCGACGAGTGAGCGAATGCCGTGGGGCGCGTTCGGCAGGATCATCGGCAGATGCGCGACGTCTGCAAGCGCGACAGGCTCATCGGCGGCGAATCCCGCATCGGGCAGTCCGACGATCCAGAGCTTCTCTTCGACGAGCGGCGTCACGGCGAGTATCGGCGACGGCTTGGGATCGTAGAGAAGCGCGGCGTCCGTTTCGTTTTGTTCGAGCCAGTTCTGCAGCGTGCCGGTATAGCCCATCAGGACCCTCAACCTGATCGCCGGAAAACGCAATGCGACCTCCGCGACCAGATCGCTGGCCAGCAGGTCACACGTGCTCGGCAGCAGTCCCACCGTGACGGTGCCGCTGACTCCATCGGAGACGCGCAGCTCCGAGCGCGCCCGATCCAGCTCGGCGAGCGCGCGGCGCGCATGTTCGACGAACACAGCACCGGCTTCCGTGACTTCCATTCCGTATCGGCCGCGAGCAAACAGCGGCATGCCGACGTCTTCTTCCAGCAGACGAAGCTGCCGCGATACCGCCGGCTGAACGATGTGCAGCAGACTCGCGGCCTTCGTGACGCTGCCCGTATCGGCAACCGCGATCAGCGCCCGAAGCTGTTTGATGTCCATCTCTCGCTCTCCGAAGAAACCCTTGCAATACCAAATTCGAATGCAGGAATCACGAAATTCTATTTCAGAGGTCAAGAAATAGCGAATTATGATGCCCACATCAACGCCGACTTCCAAGGAGGAGCAATGAATTCGACAGAGATCCAGGCGCCTGTCTGGCAGCAGGAAATTTTCAAGGTTCTGAAAGAAGGGGGCGTCAGGCAGGTGGCGTACGTCCCCGATGCGGGACATTCGCACGTCATTCGCAGCGTCATCGCCGATCCCGAGATCGAAGACGTCGTGCTGACCACCGAGGAGGAAGGTGTCGCGGTGACGAGCGGCGCGTGGCTCGGCGGGCAGCGCGCAGTCCTGCTCATGCAAAGCAGCGGCGTCGGCAACTGCGTGAACATGTTTTCCCTGCTGTCGAGTTGCCGCTTCCCGTTCTTTACGCTCGTCACGATGCGCGGCGAGTACGCCGAATTCAATCCGTGGCAGGGACCGATGGGCAAGAAGACGCAAGCCGCGCTGGAACTGATGGGCATCACGGTGTTGCGCGCTGACGATCCCGAGCAGGTCGGCGAGATCGTCAGCGCGGGCTTCGACGCAGCTTTCGAAGCGGGCGAGCAGGTCGCCGTGCTGTTGTCGCAAAGCCTGATCGGGCGCAAGAAATGGGAGAGAAAGTAATGTCGAATCATACCGATGGCATCGATCGCCGGGCCTTCGTCGCAAGCCTCGTCGAGTCGGTGCCCGATGCGCTGATCGTGAGCGGTCTTGGATCGGCGTCATACGACGTGTTCGCCGCCGGCGATCGCGATCGCAATTTCTATCTGTGGGGCGCAATGGGCGGCGCGGCGTCGCTGGGCCTCGGTCTGGCACTCGCGCAACCGGCCACGCCGGTCATCGTCATCACGGGCGACGGCGAGCAACTGATGGGCATCGGCAGTCTCGCCACGATCGGCGCGAAGCAGCCCGGGAATCTGTCGGTCGTCGTGCTCGACAACGGCCATTTCGGCGAAACGGGCATGCAACGCAGTCATACCAGTCTCGGTACGGATCTCGTCGCCGTCGCCAAGGGCTGCAATGTGTCCGACGCGCGCCGCATTCGAAGTCTCGATGATCTTCCCGACCTCGTCGAACGGATTCGTGCGAAGACGGGACCGCTTCTCGCGCAAGTGCTGATCGCATCGAATGAGCCTGAGCGCGCGCTTCCTCCACGCGACGGTGTGTTCGTCAAGAACCGCTTCCGTGCGGCGCTGGGATACGCGCCGTTCTAAAGCCGCTCTCACGCGCTTCACTTCCTTGGAGAGAGTTCGATGGAACACTATCGTCACTACGTCGACGGTGCCGACCTGAATCCTGCATCGGGCGAATGGTTCGCGAGCGAAAGTCCATTTGCGGGCGAGCCGTGGGCGCAGATTGCGCGCGGCAATGCCGCCGACGCGGAACTCGCGGTGCAAGCGGCGCACCGCGCTTTCGCATCGGGCGAGTGGCCGTCCTTGACTGCCAGCGCTCGCGGTCTGCTGTTGCATCGCGTCGCGGACCTTATCGCTCGCGACGCCGCGAAACTCGCCGAAATCGAAGTACGGGACAACGGCAAGCTGTACTCCGAGATGCACGCGCAACTGAGCTACGTGCCGCAATGGTTCCGCTATTACGGCGGCCTCGCGGACAAAGTGCAGGGCAGCGTCATTCCGCTCGACAAGAAGGGCTACTTCAACTACACGCGGCACGAACCGCTCGGCGTCGTGACGATCATCACGCCATGGAATTCGCCGCTGCTGCTGCTGACCTGGAAACTCGCACCCGCGCTCGCGGCGGGCTGCACCGTGGTCATCAAGCCGTCCGAGTTCACATCGGCGTCGACGCTCGAGTTCGTGCGGCTGTTCGAGGAGGCCGGTTTTCCGCGCGGCGTCGTCAATGTCGTGACGGGCTTCGGCAATGAAGTCGGCGCTGCGCTCGTCTCGCATCCGCAGGTGCGCAAGATCACGTTCACCGGAGCCGATTCGACCGGCAGGCGCATCAACGAGCAAGCCGCGAAAGACCTGAAGCACGTCGGGCTGGAGCTGGGCGGCAAGTCTCCGAACATCGTCTTCGCCGACGCCAATATCGACGACGCCGTCAACGGCGCGGTCTCGGGCATCTTCGCCGCAACGGGTCAGACGTGCATCGCCGGCTCGCGCCTGCTGGTGCAAAAATCGGTGCACGACGAGGTGGTCGGGCGCGTCGTGGCGCTCGCGAAAACCGCGCGCATGGGCGACCCGATGAGCGCGGATACGCAGGTCGGTCCCATCACGACCCGTCCGCAGTTCGAGAAGGTGCTCTCTTACATCGACATCGCGCAAACCGAGGGCGCGAGGCTCGCGCTTGGCGGGCGGGTAGCGACGCAGGCCGAGTGTGGAAGCGGATGGTTCATCGAGCCGACGATTTTCACGGGCGTCAAAAACGACATGCGCATTGCGCAGGAAGAAGTCTTCGGTCCGGTGCTTGCCGTCATTCCGTTCGACGACGAGGAAGAAGCCGTCGCCATTGCCAACGACGTTCGTTTCGGCCTTGGGGCAGGCGTCTGGACGAGTGACATCGGCCGCGCCTTCCGTATGGCCGAACGCATTCAGTCCGGCACCGTCTGGGTCAACACCTACCGCGCCGTCAGCTACATGTCCCCGTTCGGCGGATACAAGGACTCGGGCCTCGGACGCGAGAACGGCATCGATGCGATCGACGACTTTCTGCAAACAAAGAGCGTCTGGATCAATACCGGAGCCAGCACGGGCAATCCTTTCGTGCTTCGCTGATCCGACGAGCGCGGCAGCCATCGCTGTCCCGCGCTCGATACCCATGCCGAAGCGACGTCAGATCGCCGGCTCATCAGACTGAATGGAGACGTCATGACTGTAGACACGCTCGGCCGGAGCACGGCCGTCCCCCAAACCGACACGCGACGTTGCATCAGGGCGATCATCAGTGCGTCGTCCGGCAATCTCGTCGAGTGGTTCGACTTCTTCGTCTACTCCTTCTGTTCGATCTACTTCGCGCATGCGTTTTTTCCGGCCGGTAACGCAAGCACGCAACTTCTCAACACGGCCGGCGTCTTTGCAACCGGCTTTTTGATGCGGCCCATCGGCGGATGGATGTTCGGCCGCATAGCGGATCGACTGGGCCGAAGGAACTCGCTCATCATCTCCGTTTTGATGATGTGCTCCGGTTCGCTCCTCATCGCCGTCATTCCCACCTATGCGACCATCGGCGCGGCCGCGCCCGCACTGTTGCTCGCTGCCCGCTGTTTTCAGGGTCTCTCCGTGGGCGGCGAGTACGGCACCAGCGCAACCTACATGAGTGAAATCGCCGTTGCGGGAAGAAGAGGGTTTTTCGCTTCGTTCCAGTACGTCACCGTCATCGGTGGACAAGTCGCGGCGCTCATCGTGGTCGTCGTGCTTCAGATGATGCTCTCGAACGAGGAGCTTCGCGCCTGGGGTTGGCGCATTCCTTTCGCGATCGGCGCTGTGGCGGGTCTGATCTCACTGCATCTGCGCCGTTCCCTCGAAGAGACATCATCGGCCGCAAGCAGAAGCCGCAAAGACGCCGGCACACTGCGCGGACTCTGGACGCACAAACGCGCGCTTCTGACGGTGGTGGGCTTCACGGCAGGCGGCTCGCTCGCGTTCTACACGTTCACAACCTACATGCAGAAGTATCTGGTGAACACCGCTGGCATGAACGCCAAAACGGCCAGCATCGTGATGACGGTAGCGCTCGTCATCTACATGCTGATGCAGCCGGCTTTCGGTGCTCTCTCGGACAAGATCGGGCGGCGCACGTCGATGATTCTGTTCGGTATCCTGACTGCCATCTGCACCGTTCCGCTGATGCACGCACTGAAGAACACGACCAGCCCGATCGTCGCGCTCGGGCTGGTGCTTGTCGCGCTCGCGATCGTCAGCTTCTACACGTCGATCAGCGGGCTCATCAAGGCCGAGATGTTCCCCGCGGAGGTTCGTGCGCTCGGCGTCGGGCTCTCGTATGCGATCGCGAACGCGATCTTCGGCGGTTCGGCGGAATTCGTCGCGCTGTCGCTCAAGTCCGTCGGGTCGGAATCGATGTTCTACTGGTATGTGACTGCGCTCGCCGCCATCGCAGCCGTCGTGTCTTTGCGGATGCGCGATCCCGCAAAAGCGGGGTATCTGCGGTCGTAGCCAGCATGCCGCCTGCGTTATAGTTTGCTTCAGCGCCCGTGAGCGCAGGTTGAACTCGACGCTCGAACCGGATGGAATCGGCAGCACGACCCGAACATAAGGAGTTTCGCGATGACTCGAAACGTTCTCATCTCCGGCGCCGGCGTCACGGGCCTGGCGCTTGCCTTCTGGCTGAATCGTGCGGGATTCGCCGTCACGCTCGTGGAACGCTCCGACGGATTCAGGCGAGGCGGTCAGGCTGTCGATATCCGTGGCGTCGCGCTGCATGTCGTGGAGGCAATGGGCCTGATCGATGACGTCCGCAGCTTGCGCACGCAGCTCAAAGGCATGTCGATGCTCGACGCCGACGGCAACGAGATCCATCGGACGGAAGAACGCACATATAGCGCGGGCCGCCTCGACAGCGACGACATCGAGATCTTCCGCGACGATCTGTGCGAATTGCTGATGAACGCATTGAGCGAGAAGGTCGAGTTCATGTACGGCGACAGCATTCGCACGATCGACCAGCGTGCGGACGGCGTCACTGTCGGATTCGAAAGCGGTCCGGACAGATCGTTCGATCTCTTGATCGGCGCCGATGGAATCTACTCGAACGTCCGGAGGCAGGTGTTCAACGCTGAAGCAGAGGTTGTTTTCCCTTTGGGCGTCGTGCTTGCGCTGTTTTCCACGCCCAATCTCATCGGGCTCGATGACTGGCAGATCGGGCATCGGGTGAACGATATCGGCTATGTCATCTACCCGAGCCGGGACAAGCGCGAATTGCGCATCGGGGTGGGATTCGAGGCGCCCGAGCCGCCGTTGTCCCGAAGTGATGTCGATGCACAGAAGCGCGTCGTTTCGAAGCGTTGCGCGCATCTGAAGGGCGACTTCCCCCGGTTCCTCGATGCGATGACGAGCACAGACCAGTTCTACTACAACGAGCTGGCGCAGCTACGCATGCCGGCGTGGTCGCACGGCCGTGTCGTGCTGGCGGGCGATGCGGCGCACTGCGCATCGCCGTTTTCGGGTCAGGGCACGAGCCTCGGGCTTGTCGGCGCGTTCGTCCTTGCGCACGAACTCGTGCGCCACCCGCAAGATTCCGCAAGCGCGTTCGCGGCCTATGAAGTCCGCATGCGGCCGTATGTCGATCTGAATCAGGCGCTGGTCGATCTCGAACGCGAAGGACCCGTGCCTGACGAGCAACTCGACGAGGCGAAGAACGGGATCGAACTGAGGGATTTGCTGGCCGAGAAGATCGGTTCGCAGAGACGCTGACAAGCGTCAGGTGATCAATCGCCCGGAAGGAACACGGTGCTTCCCGACCTGGCAGCGACATGCACGGCTGTAGTCGCTTCGAGCGTGCGCAGCCCGTCGAGCGCCGAGCAGACCGGTGCCTCCGCACCGTCGACCACCGCGCGGAAGTGACGAAGCTGCTCGGTATAGGGGCAGCCGGCATGGGGCGCGGTCCGTTCCTGCGTCAACGGGTCATGCCATCCTTTGCCGCTGCGGTATTCCCACAGTTCGAGCCGCGGAAGCGTCAGTGAAGCGTCTGTACCGCAGAGGTAGTGCGAATTGACGTCCTGACGCGGGAAGCGTTCGACTTCTCCCGCGGCGAGGTCGTAGTTCCACGGTGCCGCGACGGTATCGCTGACGCTGACCGTTGCGAGCGCACCGTTGCGAAACTTCAGCACGACTGCCGCGGTGTCTTCCACTTCGAATCCACGCGTCTCATTCGACGTGACCGCCTGCAGGCTTTCGAGGTCGCCGAACAGATGACGAAGCAAGTCGATATCGTGGATCAGATTGATGAGGATCGGGCCGCCGCCTTCCGTGCGTCGCCACGCGGTATTGAAGTAGTCATCGGGTTTGAGCCAGGTGCACAGGGCCGTTGCGCTCACGAGCTTTCCGAGGCGCCCCGATGCGACGATCTCGCGCGCACGCCGCACGATCGGATTGTGTCGCCGCTGGTGGCCGACGAGCACCGGGACCCGGAACTCGCGGGAAGCGTCGCTGATGCGTTGCGCGTCCTCGACCGTATGCGCGATGGGCTTCTCCACGATCACCGCAACGCCGCGCTCGATGCAATCGAGCGCGATGCGCGCATGCGTCGCGTTGGGCGTCGCGATGACCACGCCCTTCGGCTTCACGGTATCTAGCATCGCCCGGTGGTCCGCAAACCACGGTACGTTATAGGACGCTGCCATTTGTCTGGCTGCATCGGTCGGATCGGCGATGGCCGCGAGTGATACGTCGTCATGCCTGGCGGCCAGGTCGATATGTACCTTGCCGATCAATCCAGCGCCGATCACGGCTACGGGCATTTTGCTCATGATTGAGATGTTCAGGTTAGTTGGAAAACAGGGACGCGCTCAGGCCAGCCGCTGCTCGTCGAGAAGGCTTCGCCCGATGACCTGCTTCGATGCCTTGAACGCCAGCGCGAGCCGTTCGGGGGCCTCGAGCGTCGCAAAAGGGATTTCGGCGCTGATGAGCGTATGGGACGGCAGTGAACGCAATAGCCCCGCGAGCGGCAACGCACCCTGGCCGGGCGGCAGACGGCCCTCGCGAGCCTCGCGGATGATCGCGTCGTCGCCAACCGGCGAGACCGCTGGCGCGTCGCAAATCTGGACGGCGTGCAGGTACGCGGCCGGGAGTTCACTCACATCGGCAGGCGAGCCTCCGGAGCGCATCAGATGCAATGCATCGATCAGAATCGAGCCGTTCGGCCTCGCGGCGGCGTCGAGCACGCGTCGCGCGTCGTCGAGCGTGCCGACATGCCGCCAGCGCATGAACTCGAGATCGATCCGCAAGCCGAAGCCCGCGGCGAGGTCGCACAGCGCCTCGAAGTTTGCGACGAGGCGCGAAAAGTCGCCGTCGTCACCGGACACGGTCACGCTCTGCGCGCCCAGTCCCGCTGCCGCTTCGAACATCGCTTCATAAGACGGGACCACGATCTCCGGCAGAATCGGGATGAACTCGACCTCGCGAACGGTCATGCCGTGATCGTCGAGCAAGCGGGCGAGCCGGCGATGTTCAGCGCTGCCGGCTTTTAGCGGATAGTGGATTGCGCCCAGCGCCACGGGATGGGTGCGCAGTCCGACCGCGGCGAAGCCTGCTCTCGCGCTCTCCATCACGAGTTCGGACGGATTCAGTTCCAGCGCGGTGAGGTGCGCTACGCCGATTCGATATGCGTTCATTGACGTCCTTGCTTTCGAAAGAAGAGGCTTCGAGTTCGATGCGCTTGATGTCGCCGACCACGAAGAGGTAGCAGAACGCGCCGACCAGCGTGATGGCGGAGACGAACGCGAGGGCATACACGAACGATCCGGTGGCATTGACGATCAGTCCGATGACGAGCGGCGTCACGATCCCGGAGGCATTCGCGAACAGGTTGAAGATGCCGCCGCTCAGGCCGAGGAGTCCTTTCGGCGCGATATCGGAGACGATCATCCACGCCAGTGCCGAAAGTCCCTGCGAAAAGTACGCGACGCACAGAATGGCGATCACCGCTTCCGTCGAGTCGACGAAGTTCGCAAGGACGATGCTTGATCCGGTGAGCAGGCCCGCCGTCACAGGCAGCTTGCGGGCCCAGTTGAGCGACATGCCTCGACGAAGCATCGCGTCGGAAATCCAGCCGCCCGCGAGCGTGCCGACGGAAGCCGCGATGAAGGGCAGCACGGCGAGTATCCCGACCTTGAGCCAGGGCATGTGGCGTTCCGTCACCAGATAGGTCGGAAACCACGTGAGAAAGAAAACGTTGGTCGCGTTGCTCGCGAACTGCGCGATGCAGATGCCGAGCATGCGGCGCTCTTTCAGCATCGCGACGAGGTGCGACCACTGAAAGCGCACATGGATGCGGCCGCTGCTTACCACGCCGCCGCCGGCTTCGATATGCTCCAGTTCCGCGCGATTGGCACGGCCGGACTCATGCGGTTCCCTGAAGCGCGCGAGCCAGATCCAGCCGAACACGATCCCCACCGCGCCGACGATTCCGAACAGCGCGCGCCATCCGTAACGGTGCTCGAGCCAGAAGAGAAGCGGGCTCAGGAATGCCAGCCCCGCGTATTCCGCGAACGTGTAGACGCCTGTGGCGCGTGCCCGTTCGCTTTGTGGAAACCAGGTGGCGACGACGCGGCTGTTGGTCGGAAAGCACGGCGCTTCGGCCATGCCCACCAGGAGGCGCAGGATCAGCAGCGTGACGAAGCCCAGCGCCAGTCCTTGCAGTCCGGTGAACAGCGACCACAGCGTCAGGGCGAAGAAATACGTCCATTTGGTGCCGATGCGGTCGAGCAGAATGCCGCCCGGAATCTGCGAAGCCGTATAGGTCCACGAGAACGCCGAGAAGATGACGCCCATCGTCGCGGGCGTCAGTCCGAGGTCGTGGCTCATGTTGGGCGCGGCGATGCCGGCGACGCTGCGGTCGAGATAGTTGATCATCGTGCCGACCGCGAGCAATCCAAGAATGCCGAAGCGAGCCCGCGTGCGGCGCGCGGTCGCGGACGCCGCGTCGCCGGCCTGAAGGCCTGATGCGTATTTCATCGTTGTCTCCACTGTTGTGAACGTCCGCCTCGAAGGCAGCATCTGAGGCGATTTTATAGACAACACTTTTGCTATCAATGGGGCTTTCGTTGTTTCATCATTCACACTTCGTTTAGAATCCGCGCATGGATATCGATGACCTGAAAGTCTTCTGCATCGCGGCGCGACGGGCGAGTTTCGCCGCCGTGGCAAAGGAGCTCGGCACCTCGCCGGCTCACGTCAGCAAACGGATCGCGATTCTCGAAGCGACGCTCGCAGTGCGGCTGTTTCATCGCACCACGCGGCGTGTTGCGATCACCGCCGACGGCGAGATCGCCTATCGATGGGCGCGGAGGATTCTGGAAGACGTGACGTCGATGACGGAGACGTTGCAAAGCACCCGCAGCGAACTCTCCGGCCTGCTGCGCATCAGCACGAGCCTGCGTCTGGGCCGGCTGCATGTTGCACCGATCCTTTCGAGTCTGGGCAACCGGTATCCGAAGCTCGACGTCTGGCTGGAGCTGCTCGACCGGCGCACCGATCTCATCGACGAGAATATCGACATCGACATTCGTTTCGGGGATCCGACGCAACCGCAGTTGATAGCGCATCGCCTCTCCAGCAACCGCCGCGTGCTGGTTGCCGCGCCGGACTACCTGAGCCGGCACGGCGCTCCGGCTTCGCTGGCCGAACTCGCGGAACACGAATGCCTGCTGTACCGGGAGCGCGAGCAGGCGTTCGGTACCTGGCGTCTCGAGGGGCCGAAGGGCTTCGAATCCGTGAAAGTGACGAGCCGCTTCGGATCGAACATGAGCGACGTAGTCCGGAACTGGTGCCTCGACGGAAAAGGCATCTGTTTGCTGTCGGTCTGGGATATCGCCGATGCGATTCGCAGCGGACAGGCGGTGCGCGTCCTGCCGCAGTACTCGGAGCCCGCCGATATCTGGGCGGTCCTGAGCAGCCGGTCAGCGAGTTCCGCGAAGGTGAGGGTGTGCCTCGAATTCCTGAAGGATCAATTCAGTTGTGGTCCTTTTGCGCTCGATATGCATCCGCAGATCGAGCGTTGACGGCTTCGCGTGGATTGGGGGCGTGAATCGCCAGTTCTCGTGCCGATCGTCGTATATCGAGCGTGCCGACGCAAGAACTCGTCCGACATGCCGTTAACATGAAATACCCCTAACGAGGGCAATGATGAATCAGGATGAATTGAAGAAGGCGAATACGCGCCGCATTCGAGCTGCAGGAACCGCGAGGACCTGGGACGATGAAAAGGTGCGCCAGAAACGGCTAACGCGCCATAGTTGCACGGTCACGTGTCACGGGGTCACGACTGAACATAATTCGGTCCACGCCGGATTCAAGGCGTACGGATTGCCGACTGGGAGCCATATTTCATTTCGCATCAAGGCGAAAAATGATGGCGTGGCGACCCTTGAACACGAAGGAAAATCCTATGTGTTCAGGACGTTCCCGAAAGACGCTGGCATTGTTCCGAAGCCAGAGGAGTCGAAGCCGTCGCAGGAGTTGAAGGGGCGGAAGGACGCAAAGTCGGGAGAACAGACAGTCGACGAGCAACTCGCGATCGTTTATGGCGTGATGATGCATGCGGCGGGAACAGGTTTGTTCAATGCGACCAAGGCGCGGGCGATCTACAGTCACGTCATGGCCAGCCAGCTCAAAATGCAATTGAGGACGTTTACGGGCAAGGTATCCCGCGCCGCTGCTGCCGATCCTGAGGGAAAGCTGATCCTTGAACATTTTCATCGGATACAGCACAAGCTGACCTTGCTTGTCGCGGATCATATAAAAAATGGGTCAAACGTCGGCGCCTTCATTGAAGCGGTGCGGCGCATGGAGCAGGTGCATATCGTCACCTTCGAAGAGAACTATGCCGCACATCGGGCCAAAGGCTGCTATGACACCGCAGGCATTGAACTGGTCGATTGGCTTGATCTGCCTGAGAATGTCCGCCAAACCCTGTACCGGCGCAAACTGCACGGAGCGGTGTCGAACGCGAAACAGTTCGCGGTCTGATAGGTCGACTGCTCCGCCAGGCATCAAGAGCGACAGGTCGCTGCACATCAATGAATTGCTCAGGAACGCGTCAGAAGAATCGCTTTGCGATATTTACGATGTGTGTATTTGATGGCGTAAAACGCCAGCAGTATTCCGACTCGACCGTCTCGCCAGTTTCCCCGACGGATATACCATTTTCCGAATGCGCCAACCGGACTGATCCATCTTTTGACCCAGAGTAAGCCGATCCACCTACGTCTGGCGAGTAAATCGATTGCAGCCAGGTCTGTATAGAGATCAAGTTTGCGCATCAGTTCCGGGACAGTCTCGAAGGTATGGTGAACCACCGGGGATTCGATGCGCCCAGCACTATCATGGCCAATAGGGGTTTCGTGAACGCTATGCTCGGTGAAATCGGCTTTATCCCGGCGATAGATACGGACGGGGTAGTCCGGGCAACCAACAGGCATGAGGGCGTGGACACGTTTGCCCATCACGACCCAGTCGCGGCGAACAGCATAGGCATCGTGGCAAAACCCTGATACTTTCAGCGCAATGACTTCATCGACCAGTGCTTCGCTAGCGATCTCATCGCTATCGAAAAACATTATATGTTGATGTAAGCACGAGCGATTGGCAAAGAGTCTCTGCGCGCGAAAATTATCGAAAGTGCGATGCACAATTCTGGCCCCGTGTCTGCCAGCAATTGCTAATGTTGCGTCATCGCTGCCGCTATCCACGACAAGGAGATCGTCTGCTATCCGTTTTGCAGTTGCCAGGACCTTGTCTAAGTGCCGTTCACTATTGTAAGTGAGAACATATACCGAGAGAGGCGTCACTTTTTTATCATCCTGGCGTCATTTTTTGTAAAACGGTAGTGCATTGTCTATCAATATACTGCGGGCATGCCCACCGGACGATGTTTGAAGCGTCGATGTACCCAGTAGTACTGGGCAGGGAATTTTAGTATCTGGCTCTCGAGAAACGCATTCATGCACCGCGCATCATCCGTGTCGTCCCCAGATGGGAAATCGGCGAGCGCCGCAAAAACAGTTAGCTTATACCCTTTGAAATCCGGCAGGACTTCAGTGACGAACGGCACGACGCGCGCACCAGCCATTCTTGCAAGTCGAGAGACGGAAGTCAGCGTGCATGCAGGGATGCCAAAAAATGGAACAAACACGGAGTTTTCGACGCCATGGTCCATGTCTGCTGCAAGCATGACCGGTTTGCCGCCTCGGAGGAGTCGCACGATCTTCTTAGCGCTGGTCGAACGTTCGATCATCTCGGCGCCGAACCGGCCGCGTTGCCGCTTGGCCAAATCGCAAAGACGCGTGTTCGACATGTGCGTATATAACGAAGCGGCAGGCATCTTCATTGAGTAATGCAAGCATCCGATTTCGATACCGACGAAATGGAACCCCATGAAGATCGTGGGGGGAGCGTTCGTATCTTCGAGATCGATCGCGCTTTCGATCTGCACGAGCTTGTTGATCTTTTGAGCGCTTCCATACCATTGAACGCCTCGTTCGAGATAGCTCCGGACAACGTGCCGAAAGTGATCCCTTGCAAGCTCGTCGCGCTCACGTTCCGACTTCGCCGGAAAGCACAGGTTCAGGTTGACAAGAACGATGCGTTTGCGGCGGCTGGGAATCGCGTAAAGGGCCGCACCGATCGCGCTGCCGAGCCTCGCAACGACCTTGTAGGGGAGTATGGCGAGGGTTCGAAGTAAAGCTACGACGAGAAGATGACCGAAATGTGACACAACACAGCTCCTGTATGGCGAATGGCGCGCTCCGACGACCCCGCGACGCTCGTGCGAGACCGCTACTGACTTTGATTCGTCGGGTTGAGCTGATGAGCCGATGAAACCTTTCGATCGCGAGGCTCAGGGCGTGGCCTGATCTGGTTTATTTGATGTGAAATCGCTATTGCGATGTTGGGCGTTGGACGCTCCGTCCATCGAAAGCTGCGGAAGCGGAACTGTCGTTGCCGCATCGTTCGCGCCCGTTTGTCCACGACAGCCCCGATGCGGACTGCGTGCTATCGCCAGCGCCTGCATCGGTGGATGTTCGATAAACTGAAAAATTATCGTTGATCGCTCCATTCCCCGAATCGAACGAATGGTTTGCGAATACGCTGATGGTGACGGTTGAAATCGCTTTCGCAAAAGCAGTTGTCCCGATCCCATGCTTGCGTACAGGACAATGAGGTGAGTGAGCGGACGGATACTTCGCCCTGTAGAACATGCTGTCAATCTTGGTTTCCTCCGATACGTACGCGGGTTCGCAACCGTTTGTAGCGCGGAACCGACTTACTTATCGCTGAGTATGCAGGGCTGGAAAACTGAACTCACACGGTGCGACGTGGATCAGATGGAGAAAACCGAAAGCGCCGCGGGAAAAAAGACGAGTACGGCCCGGCAAGTTTAACGGGAATCGCCGACATGAAGGTTTCGGATGTGGTTACAGTGTGTTACGCGATATAAGCGATCGATGAATTCAGACGACGCCAGCCGGTGTCGACTTGCTCGCGCGTGGTGAGCCGCTCGCTTGTGTTGAAACGATCAAGGCTTTTCCAGATCGCTCAAGTGAACTATTAGGAGTGCATTCATGTTCCACCGGAAACTGAGAGACTTTCCCCCGGATTTTCTCTGGGGCGCCGCCTCGGCGGCTTACCAGGTGGAAGGCGCCTGGAACGTGGACGGCAAAGGCCCGTCCGTGTGGGATGCCTTTACCAAGATCCCCGGCAAGACTTTTCAGGGCAGTAACGGCGACGTGGCGGTCGATCACTATCACCGCTTCGCGGAAGACGTGGCGCTGATGGCGCAGATGGGCATGAAGGCGTACCGCTTCTCAGTGAGCTGGCCGCGGATTTATCCGCAAGGTCGGGGCGAGGTGAACGAAGCGGGGTTGGCGTTCTATGAGCGCTTGATCGACGAACTGATCGCTCACGGCATCGAACCTGTGCTCACGCTGTACCACTGGGATTTGCCGCAAGCGTTGCAGGATGAATACGGTGGCTGGGAAAGCCGCGAAATCATTGCGGATTTCGAGCGCTACTGCGTGACGTTGTTTCAGCGCTTTGGCGAAAAGGTCAGGTATTGGATTTCGCTAAACGAACAGAATTTCAACTTCACCAACGCCTTTCAGTTGGGCACTCACCCTCCCGGCGTGAGAGACCGCAAGCGTTTCTTCGCCGCCAATCACGTGGCGTTTCTGGCCAATGCCACAGTGATCGCCGCCTTCCGCCAGCACGTACCTACCGGCCAGATCGGTCCCAGTTTTGCCTACTCGCCTGCCTACCCGGCCTCCAGCGCGCCGAGCGACATTCTGGCGTTCGAAAACGCCGACGAATTCACCAATTACTGGTGGCTGGACGTCTATTGCCTCGGCCGTTATCCGCAAGCGGCGCTACATTATCTGCAGCAAACCGGTGAAGCGCCGCAAATCGAACCGGGCGATATGGAAATCTTTGAGCGCGGCTTACCCGACTTCGTCGGCGTGAACTACTACTACACCACCACGTTTACCGAAAACCCGCTCGATGGCGTAGGCATGAAGCGCATCAACACCACCGGCCAGAAGGGCACCACGCCTTCAAGCGGCGTGCCCGGCCTGTATCGCACCACCGCCAATTCAAATCTGGAAACATCCAACTGGGACTGGGCTATCGATCCCACGGGCTTGCGTATCGCCTTGCGTCGTATCTCCAGCCGTTACGCACTCCCAATGATGATTACCGAAAACGGTCTGGGCGAATTCGACACGCTGCACCCCGATGACACTATCCACGACGCCTACCGCATTGCCTACCTGAAAGGCCACATCGAAGCCTGCCAGCAAGCGATCAGCGACGGCGTGCAGTTGTTGGGTTACTGCGCGTGGTCGTTCACCGATATCTTGAGCTGGCTGAATGGTTATCAAAAGCGCTATGGATTTGTATACATTGACCGTGACGAAACCAACGAAAAAGACCTGCGCCGGATACCGAAAGACAGCTTCTATTGGTATCGGGACGTGATTGCCAGCAATGGCAAGAAACTTTAATAAATGCGCGGTCGCAACTCAGGACATTCATTAGCGTCAGCTTTCATGCGTTCGCATCCATGATTACGCCTGCGCTACGAATCACTTGCAGATAGGTGGCCGTATCGCCGACAGCAGCCGTGGCTTGCTCTGCGAGCTGCCACATACGTGAAGACTTTTCGGCGTTTGCCATCATCGCTTCAAGTGCATCTGAACCGACGAACCCGCGAGCAGCCGCTACTTCGAGAACGGTCGTCAAAACGCGGCGGGCCGCCGCTCGAGCGTCCGCCGACGCCAGAGGGGCGTGATATACGAGAAAGCCGGCCATCAAGAGAAACTCGGCTGGGCTGATCTGTTGACCGTTGCCAACGGGCACACCGTCCGTATCGTCTCGAGTTCGCCTCATCCATCGTCTCCCGATTCAAGACGCTGAGCGAGTAAAGTCACGCGCGTCCGCGTCGATCGTGCGTTTGGCCGTCGTTGCTGCTTTACTGGATGAATTGACGCCGCCCGCCAGTATGAGACAAAACCTGTGAGCAGTCGAACGTCTCGGCGAACGAAAACGTTCTCGTTTCGGTCGAGTCGAAGCTCGGCATAGGTTTATGTTCGAGCGTTTGCAATTTATAAGTCGAGCGTCGTAGTATGCTTTGGCGTCTCGCCACAATCTAGTTTTTCGAAAGCCTGAATCAATACGATCATCACCAGAAACCCGACGAGTCCGTCTGGGTGACCGATCCCTGCAAGCGGATTGTTATCTTTGAGGGCATCCATGAAAACACTGTTTCTACAGGCACCTTCGTTCGACGGTTTCGATGGCGGAGCAGGTTCACGTTTCCAGACGAGACGCGAGATTCGGTCATTCTGGTATCCGACGTGGCTCGTCCAGCCTGCGGCACTGGTCCAGGATAGCCGTGTCGTGGACGCGCCTGCAGATGGCCTGTCTCTGGATGCAACGCTGGACATCGCTCAGGAATACGACCTTGTCATCATTCATACGAGCTCGCCGTCGTTCTCGAGCGATACGCATTTCGCGGAGCATCTGAAACAGCGCAAACGCAGCATCCTGATCGGGATGATCGGGGCGAAGGTGGCCGTGGATCCTCACGGCTCGCTAACTGCGAGCGATGCGATCGATTTCGTGTGTCGTGAAGAATTCGACTTCACGTGCCGCGACATCGCGCAGGGCCTCCCGTTCGAGTCGATTCTCGGTCTGAGCTATCGGCTGCCCGACGGTGGAATCATGCACAATGAAGCCCGGCCGATCCTCGAAGACATGGATCAATTGCCGTTCGTCGCTCCCATCTACAAGCGCGACCTCAAGAGCGAGAACTACTTCAGCGGCTACCTCAAGCATCCCTATGTTTCGCTTTACACGGGACGAGGCTGCAAGTCGCGGTGCACGTTTTGCCTCTGGCCGCATACAGTCGGGGGGCATCGCTATCGCACCCGCTCGGTGGATAACGTCATCGAAGAAGTGAAATGGATCAGAGACAACATGCCCGAAGTGAAGGAGATCATGTTCGATGACGACACCTTCACCGATCTCAGGCCAAGAGCCGAGGAGATTGCTCGCGGCCTCGGCAAGCTAGGGGTGACGTGGTCCTGTAACGCGAAAGCCAACGTGCCGTATTCAACCCTCAAGGTGATGAAGGAGAACGGGCTGCGGCTGTTGCTGGTGGGCTACGAATCGGGTGACGACCAGATTCTGGTCAACGTCAAAAAGGGGCTGCGGACCGATATGGCACGCCGCTTCAGTGACGATTGCCGCAAGCTTGGCATCAAGATCCACGGCACATTCATTCTTGGGCTTCCGGGAGAAACGCAGGAAACGATACAGAAAACGATCCAGTATGCGAAAGAGATCAATCCGCACACGATCCAGGTATCGCTCGCCGCACCGTATCCGGGGACGGTCCTTCATAAGCAAGCTGTCGAGAACGGATGGCTGGAGGACACCAAAGTCATCACGCTAGTCAATTCCGCCGGCACTCAGCATTCGGCTATCGGCTATCCGCACCTGTCGCGCGAAGAGATTTTTCTTGGCGTCGAGGAGTTTTACAAGCGCTTTTATTTCAGACCCACAAAAATCTGGGAAATCGTCCGTGAGATGCTTGTGAGTTGGGAGATGATGAAACGACGCCTGCAGGAAGGGGTGGAGTTCTTCAGATTCCTCCGCGACCATAAGGCGTGAAGCGCGATACTCCATAGCGTGTGCGCGACACGGCCACGCCGATAAAACGCACACCGCGCGATCACGGTCGCGCGTCTGCGAAGCCCCTATTGGCGCGGTGGAACCATCGTGGGCGGGACGACCCAGGCCGCCGTCGGCGCCATGTAATAGGGCGGCGCGTTCCGCCGCATCAGCATGCCGGTGACCGAGAGCGTTACGCCTGTCGGAAGCGGCGGTCCGATGATCAGCACCCGGGGGACCAGGACCCGCCCCTGCGCGTCCTGAGAAAAACGCTTGTCGATCACGCATAGCGGCGGGTCCATCGCCAGCAGCCAGACGGGTTGCCGGGAGCCGCCGTCTGTTTCCATAACGTCCTGCACCGGCGTGCCGCGAAGCGTCATGGTCGTTCCGACCGGGAAGCAGACAGGAGCGGCGCCCCAAGCCACGCTAGACCACACGAAGGACAACACGCAGAGAAGGCGGTTCTTCACTGGACGATTCTCCTGTTCGGCACCCGGGCTTTCCCTCTTGCCTTTCACTCGGCAAGTGAGCACCAGCTTCCAGAACATGAGTCTAGCAAGCCCGCCGCCAATGTCTAACTGAACCAATCGCCCACTCGCGTAATCGGGGCAAACAGGGTTTACCGCTACGCATTCCCGCTTGACGCTGCCAACATCGCAGACGATACTTTGTCCGTACAAAGCAACGTTTAAGACAGGAGGCGTGAAAGCATGCATTCGGACAGAGTGGGCAAGCAGCGTTACCGGGCCAGCTACGGTCGTTATCTGGAGGAATTCACCGTCGGCGATATCTACGAGCATCGCCCGGGCCGCACCATCACGGATGCGGACAACATCCAGTTCTCGCTGCTGACGATGAACTTCCACCCGATGCACTGCGACGCGCATCACGCGTCGAAGAGCGAGTTCGGCAAGCTTCTCGTGAGCAGCGGCCTGACCGTCGCGATCGTGCTGGGCATGTCGGTGAACGACGTGAGCGGCAAGGCGATCGCCAATCTCGGCTGGAAGGAAATCCGTCTGACGGGTCCCGTTTTTGCGGGCGACACGCTGTATGCGGAGTCGGAAGTGCTCGAAGTGCGCGAATCGAAATCCCGCCCGACGCAGGGCATCGTCACGGTGCACACGCGTGCGTTCAATCAGGACGGCAAGCCCGTCATGGACTTCATCCGTACCGCGCTAATCGCCAAGCGCGGCCACGGCACCGCTGAAGACTGAGTTCGCAAACCTGGTCCATCCCGCCGGCGACATGGCCGCCGGCGCTCCGTTTCCGTTTCGCCCACAAGACCGCTCGACAACAACGACACGCGGCGGCGCGACGGTTCATCGTCACAGTACTGGAGACAACTGTGAGTCATTACGTAAGCTCGGGCGCCCGGCTGGACCGGCTGCCGATGTCGCGTTTTCACTGGAAGATTCTCGGTCTCATCAGCGCGGGCGCATGCCTCGACGCATTCGATGTCTATCTCGCGGGCGGCGTGTCCGCCGCGATGCTCAAATCAGGCTTCTCGACGCTGCAACTCAACGCGCTGTTCGTCTCGTCGGGCTTTCTCGGCATGGTCATCGGCGCGGGCCTGTCCGGCTATCTCGGCGACCGCTTCGGCCGCCGCTCTTCGTATCAGTTCAATCTCGCGCTCTTCGGCTTGATGTCGTTCGTCGCCGCATTCGCGCCGAACATTCAATGGCTGATCGGCGCGCGCTTCGTCATGGGCATCGGGCTCGGCGCGGAGCTGGTCGTGGCGGCGGGCACCTTGTGCGAATTCATTCCGCCCGCGTATCGCGGACGCTGGATCTCGCTGCTCGGCCTCATCGTCAACTCGGGCCTCGTGATCGCAACGAGCGTGGGCTATGTGGTGATTCCGCATCTCGGCTGGCGCTGGATGTTCGGCATCGCGGGCATCGGTGCGGTGATCGTGTGGGCGCTGCGTCATCGCATGCCCGAGTCGCCGCGCTGGCTCGAATCGGTCGGACGCACGCGGGAAGCGGAAGAAACCGTGAGCGCCATCGAAGCTGAAGTCGCCGCGCGCAAAGGTCCGCTGTCCGACGTTCCGCGCACACAGAATCTCGAAGTGCCGCGCGTGCCGCTGTCGGCGCTGTTTCGTCGCGGCATGATCGGCCGCACGCTCACGGCGGCGTTGACGGCGGTCGCGGTCAATGTCGCGGTGTACGGCTTCGTCGCCTGGCTGCCGACTTTCTTCGTCCGCGAAGGCCGCGACATCGTGACTTCGCTTGGCTTCACGACGCTGATGTCCTTCGGTGCGCCCTTCGGCGCGGTACTCGGCTATGTAACCGCCGATCGGCTGGGCCGCGCGAAAGGACTCGTGTTCTTTAGCGTCGTCACCATCGTGCTGGGCTTCGTCTATCCGCAGATGACGGCCAATGCGGCGATCGCCATCGTGGGCTTCACGCTCGTGAGCTGCATCTTCGGCATCGTCACGCTGGGTCTGTTCGGCTATGTGCCCGAACTGTTCCCGACCGCGCTGCGCCTGCGCGGCACGGGCGTGGCGGGCGTATGCGGACGCGTCGCGTCGATGCTCACTTCCTATGCCGCCGTCATTCTGTACGCGCAACTCGGCCTGTTCGGCGTGCTCGGCATGGTCGCGGGCGTTCTGCTCCTGCTCGTGATCGCCGTGTTGAGCCTCGGCGTGGACGCCAACCAGTTCTCGCTGGAAGACGTCTCGCCCGATGAGGAACCCGCCGCTAACGATCTGTCGCTCAACCATCAGGGAGCCGCGCGATGAATGCACGCAACGAGATTCAGCAGCAGGCACAAACGGTGTCGCAACGTCTGGCTTCCTTTACGACGCATCTGCAACTGAGCGACGTGCCAGAGCGCGTGCGCGAACGCGCGAAGCATCTGATCCTCGACAGCATCGGTCTTGCCTATGCGACGCTGAAGCTGCCTTACGCAAGCTCGACGCTCGCCGCGATGCAGGAACTCGGCAACGGCGAAGCGACGGTGTTCGGACATGAGCAAAAGCTCGCCCTGCGCGATGCGATGCTGCTCAACGGCCTGTTGATTCACAGCCTCGATTTCGACGACACGCACGCACGCGGCGTGATTCATTCGACGGCGAGCGCCTTGCCCGTCGCCTTCAATCTCGCCGAGCGCGAGAACGCGAGCGGCGCGGATCTGCTCACTGCCTATCTCTGCGCGATGGAAGTATCGACGCGCGTAGGCTCCGCCGCGAAGAGCGGCTTCCATAACGCGGGCTTTCATCCGACGGGACTCGTCGGCGCATTCGGCTGCGCGCTGGGCGCGGCGCGCCTGCTCGGTTTGTCCGTCGAAGAGGCGCAGCATGCGCAAGGCATCGTGCTGTCGATGGCATCGGGCAATCTGGAATTTTTGCAAGACGGCGCGTGGACGAAGCGCCTGCATCCGGGATGGGCCGCGGTAGCGGGCGCAACCTCCGCGACGCTCGCGAAGCATGGTTATATCGGTCCGGGCGCGGCGTATGAAGGCCGCTTCGGTCTCTATGCGCTCTACATGAAACAGTCCCTCGAAGCCGGCGATATCGACATCGCGACGGCGGGCCTCGGTGAAACATGGGAAATCGACGGCGTTGCCCTCAAGCCGATTCCCGCGTGCCACTTCACGCATGCATCGTCGGATGCGGCGATCGCGCTGCATCGCGCGCATAGCCTGAAGGCGAGCGATATCGAGCGCGTGATCGTGCGCGTGCCCGGCCCGACGATCCCGATCGTCTGCGAGCCGGTCGCGCCGAAGCAGAAGCCTTCGAACAGTTACGACGCGCAGTTCAGCATTCCGTACATCGTCGCGACCGGGCTGTTGCACGGCCGCTTCACGCTCGACGATCTCGAACCCGAAGCGCTCGCCGATGAAACCGTGCGCGCACTCGCGGCGCGCGTCGCGCACGAGGCGGACCCGGACTCGACGTACCCGCGTCACTACACGGGCGAGGTGATCGTGCATACGCGCGACGGCCGCACGTTGACGCATCGCGAGTCGGTCAATCGCGGCTCGTCGGACAAGCCGCTCACCAACGACGACATCGTCGCGAAGTTCTTCGACAACGCGCAGCGCAACGTTTCGCGCGATGCCGCCGAGCGCATCTGCGAAGCGGTGCTTTCGCTCGACGCGCACCCGGCACGCACGCTGGCGCACGCGCTCGCGTAAGACGTACACACGAATACAGGAGAAGCAAATGGCCACCATCGACGCCGATCAACAGCAGGACATGAGCGACTACGCTGAGAACGAGACGC
Source organism: Caballeronia megalochromosomata (assembly GCA_001580565.1). Taxonomy (GTDB): domain Bacteria; phylum Pseudomonadota; class Gammaproteobacteria; order Burkholderiales; family Burkholderiaceae; genus Caballeronia; species Caballeronia megalochromosomata. The sequence continues at coordinate 61,004 of LRBF01000215.1, forward strand.
TCATTCTCGACATGCTCGACCGCTTCCTCAAGACGGAAGTCAAACCGTATGTGCACGAGCTCGACGCGAAGGACGAGTATCCGCATGAGATCGTCGAGAAGATGAAGGACATGGGGCTGTTCGGTTGCCTGATCTCGCCCGAGTACGGCGGTCTCGGTCTTACGACGGCGACCTACGCGAAGATCGTCGATCGCATTTCGGCGGTGTGGATGTCGGTGAGCGGCATCATCAACTCGCACCTCATCATGGCGATGACGATCCAGCGCAACGGCACCGAAGCCCAGAAACGCGAGTTCCTGCCGCGCATGGCGACGGGTGAACTGCGCGGCGGCATCGGCCTGACCGAGCCGGATTGCGGCACGGATCTTCAGGCGATCCGCACCGTCGCGCGCCGCGATGGCGACGAGTATGTCGTCAACGGCAACAAGACATGGATCACGAACAGCAAGTACGGCAACGTGCTCGCGCTGCTCGTCAAGACCGATCCGGACGCGCAGCCGCGTCATAAAGGCATGAGCCTGTTGATCGTCGAGAAGGGACCGGGCTACGAAGTGAGCCGCCAGTTGCAGAAGCTCGGCTACAAGGGCATCGATACTTGCGAGCTCACGTTCACCGATTTTCGCGTGCCGGTGTCGCGCGTGATCGGTGGTCAGGAAGGGCTCGGGCTCAAGCAGATCCTGAGCGGTCTGGAACTCGGCCGCATCAACGTGGCGGCGCGTGGCGTAGGCGTCGCGCAGGCCGCGCTCGATGAAGCGGTCGCGTATTCGCAGCAGCGCAAGACCTTCGGCAAGCCCATCTGCGAGCACCAGGCGATCGCGCTCAAGCTTGGCGAAATGGCGACGCGCGTGGAAGCCGCGCGCCTTCTGACCGACTCCGCCGCGCGCGCGTATGACAAAGGCCTGCGCTGCGACATGGAAGCGGGCATGGCGAAGTACTTCGCGACCGAAGCGGCGGTCGAGAACAGCATGGAAGCCATGCGCATTCACGGGGCGTATGGCTATTCGAAGGAATACAACGTCGAGCGGCTGTATCGCGATGCGCCTCTCCTGACCATCGGCGAGGGCACCAACGAGATGCAACGCCTGATCATCGCCAAGATGCTGATTGCGAGGAACCCCGCATGAGCCTGCCTCTTTCCGGCGTACGTATCGTCGCCATCGAACAATACGGTGCGGGTCCGTTCGCGACGCAGCATCTCGCCGATCTCGGCGCGGAAGTCATCAAGATCGAGAACTTCCGCGAAGGCGGCGACGTCGGTCGCAACGTAGGGCCTTATTTTTTCGGCGAGGGCGACAGCCATTTCTTCGAGGCGTTCAATCGCAACAAGTGCAGTCTGACGCTCGATCTGAAGAAGCCCGAGGGGCGTGAAGTGCTGCTCGATCTCGTGAAGACGAGCGATGCGGTCTTCAACAATCTGCGCGGCGATCTGCCCGTGAAACTGGGTCTCACCTACGATCAGTTGAAGGACGCGAATCCGGCGATCGTCTGCGCGCATTTGTCAGCGTATGGACGCACCGGCAGCCGCGCATCATGGCCCGGCTACGATTATCTGATGCAGGCGGAAGCGGGATATCTTTCCGTGACCGGCGAGCCCGACGCGCCGCCCGCGCGCTTCGGCCTCTCGATCATCGATCTGATGACCGGGACCACGGCCGCGATGGCGCTGCTCGCGGGTCTCGTGCAGGCGCGCACGACGGGCATCGGCCGCGACATGGACACGAGCCTCTTCGATGTCGCGCTCCATAACCTCGCCTATGTCGGCACATGGTATCTGAACGGCGGCACGGTGACCGGACGCGACCGTCGATCGGCGCATCCGTCGCTCACGCCGAGCCAGTTGTACAAGACGAAGGACGGCTGGATCTTCCTGATGTGCAACAAGGAAAAGTTCTGGGGCGTGCTGGCCGAGATACTCGACAAGCCGTCGTGGATCACCGACGAACGCTTCTGCAATTTCAAGGCGCGGCTCGCGAATCGCGATCTCGTGGAACAGGAACTGGATACGGCGCTCTCGCGCGCGACGACCGCCGAGTGGCTCGAACGCCTGGGTGGCCGCGTGCCTGCCGCGCCGGTCTACGACGTCAAGCAGGCGCTCGACAACCCGTTCGTCGCGGAGCGTCAGGGCGTGACGGAAGCGGAGCATCCACGCTTCGGCAAGGTCCGCAATGTGGCCGCGCCGGTGCGCGTGAACGAGACTTTGTCGGCGCGCGCCGCGCCCGAACTCGGGCAGGACAACGCGAGGCTCTTCGCCGAACTCGGTTACGATGCTGGTCGGATCGCTCATTTGCGCGAAAGCGGCGCGGTGCAATGATGATGCTTGCACCGGATGATGTCGCGCGAAAGGCGAGTCCGTCCGTCAATCCTTCATCACGCGTGCAAAAGATGGTCAACGTGCTCGGTCAGCAGCCCCGCTATCTGCAACTGGCGCAGACGCTCATCAACGAAATTCAGAGCGGGCGCTTTCCGGTGGGCTCCACCATTCCCACCGAATTCGAACTGTGCGAGCAGTTCGGCGCGAGCCGCTCGACCGTGCGCGAAGCGGTCAAGCAGCTCGTGCAACTCGGCATGGTGGTACGGCAGGCTGGAATCGGCACTACCGTCAAGGCGCTGAATTCGGAAGGCAGTTATCGGCAGGTCATGCAGCAACTGAGCGACCTGCATCGCTATTCGGCGGACACCGCGCTTCAGGTTCTGAAGAAAGAGACCGTCGAAGTGAGCGATGCCTCGCTGTGCGCGATGTTGCAGGCGAAGCCCGGCGAAACCTGGCTGCGTCTGGAGGGCATCCGGCGCTCGCCCGAAAGTGTCGATCCGATCTGTCATACCGAAGTCTATATACAGCCCGCGTTCCGTTCGCTGACGGGCATCGAAGACGAGCCGCATACGCCCATCTTCACGATGATCGAGCGTCAGTTCGGCGAGCAGATCGCGCGCGTGGAGCAGGAGATCCGCGCGGTGGCGTTGCCCGCGGACATCGCGCGTCTCGTCAATGCGAAGGCACGCTCGCCCGCGCTGTGGCTGTCGCGCCGATATTTCAACAAGCGCGGGGAGATCGTCGAGGCGGCGGTCAGCATCCATCCCGCCGACCGCTTCAGCTATTCGGAGACGTTCCAGCGCGGCTGGAGCGGAGCCTGAAGCATTCGAGGAATTGCGCATGATTGCACGAAGTTATCTGTTCGTTCCGGGCGATCGTCCGGAACGCTTCGACAAGGCATTGGCGACAGAGGCGCATCGCGTCGTCATCGATCTGGAGGATGCGGTCGCCATCGACGCGAAAGCACAGGCTCGCGCGCAGATCGCGGAATGGTTGCAATCGCCACTATCGGACGAGGTACGCGAGCGCGTCGTGATACGCGTGAATGCCTACGGCACGCCGTGGCATGAGGAAGATGTGTGGATGGTACGCGCGGCGGGCGTGCGCGCCGTCATGGCGCCGAAGGCCGAGGACGCGGCGCAACTCGCCGATATCGCGGCGCGCTGTGTCGAGGGTGTCGAACTGATCGCGCTGGTGGAGAGCGTCGCGGGCGTGGTGCGCATGCGCGAGATCGCGCAGGTTGGGCGCGTGGCGCGGCTCGCCTTCGGTTCCTTCGATTTCGGCGTGGACGCGGGCATCGATGGCACCGGGCGCGAGCTGGATTACGTGCGCTCGCAGTTCGTGATCGAGTCGCGCTTTGCGGGACTGCCGCCGCCGGTCGATGGCGTGACGCTCGCCACCGGCGATATCGATGCGATCGGCGCCGACGTGCTCGATGCGCGCCGTTTCGGTTTCGGCGGCAAGCTGTGCATCCATCCGAAGCAGGTCGCTGCGGTGAATACGGGTTTCGCGCCGAGCGGGGCGGAACGCGAATGGGCGGCACGTGTTCTGGCCGCGCTCGAAGGCAATCCACGCGGCGCGATCTCGGTGGACGGGAAACTGGTCGACAAGCCGATCGTCGATCGTGCCCGACGAATTCAGGCCGCCTGAAGCGGACATGAGGAGATGAGAGGAATGAAGGTTCTGGTGCCGGTCAAGCGTGTGGTCGATTACAACGTCAAGGTCCGGGTGAAGTCGGATAACACGGGTGTCGATATCGCCAACGTGAAGATGTCGATGAATCCGTTCGATGAAATCGCTGTCGAAGAAGCGGTGCGGTTGAGGGAAGCGGGCGTTGCGAGCGAAGTGATCGCGGTGTCGTGCGGGGTGACGCAGTGTCAGGAAACCTTGCGTACGGCGCTGGCGATCGGCGCGGATCGCGCGATTCTCGTGGAATCCGCTGATGAACTGCAGCCGCTGGGGGTGGCGAAGCTGTTGAAGGCTTTGGTCGATCAGGAGAAGCCTGATTTGATCATCCTCGGCAAGCAGGCGATCGACGATGACTCGAATCAGACCGGTCAGATGCTTGCTGCGCTGGCAGGCTTGCCGCAAGCGACGTTCGCATCGAAGGTCGTGATCGCGGATGGCAAGGCGACGGTGTCGCGTGAAGTCGATGGCGGTGCGGAAACGCTGTCGCTGAAGTTGCCCGCAGTGGTGACCACGGACCTTCGTCTGAACGAGCCGCGCTATGTGACGTTGCCCAACATCATGAAGGCGAAGAAGAAGCCTTTAGCGACGGTGAAGCCCGCCGATCTGGGCGTCGATGTCGCGCCGCGTCTGAAGACGCTGAAGGTTGTCGAGCCGCCGAAACGCAGCGCAGGCATTACCGTGCCCGATGTGAAGACGCTGGTCGAGAAACTCAAGAACGAAGCGAAGGTAATCTGATGACGACTCTCGTTATTGCAGAACACGACAACGCGTCGATCAAGGCAGCGACGTTGAACACGGTTGCAGCGGCCGCGAAGATCGGCGGCGATGTGCACGTGCTGGTCGCGGGTTCGAACGCGCAAGGCGCGGCCGATGCCGCAGCGAAAATCGCGGGCGTTTCGAAAGTGTTGCTGGCGGATGCGCCCCAACTCGCCGATGGCCTCGCGGAGAACATCGAAGGCACGGTGCTGAATATCGCGAAGGGCTATTCGCACATTCTCGCCTCGGCGACGGCCTACGGTAAGAACGTCGCGCCGCGCATCGCCGCGCATCTCGATGTCGCGCAAATCAGCGATATCACCGCCGTCGACAGCGCTGACACGTTCGAGCGTCCGATCTACGCAGGCAACGCGATTGCAACGGTTCAATCGAGCGATCCGATCAAGGTCATCACGGTACGCTCGACGGGCTTCGATCCGGTCGCGGCGGAAGGCGGAAGCGCTCAGATCGAAAAGATCGAAGCCGCAGCCGACGCTGGCATCTCGCAGTTCGTGAGCCGCGAAGTGACGAAGCTCGATCGTCCGGAACTGACGAGCGCGCACGTCATTGTGTCGGGCGGACGGGGTCTGGGCAGCGGCGAGAACTACACGAAGACGCTGGAGCCGCTCGCGGACAAACTCAACGCCGCGCTGGGCGCATCGCGCGCAGCGGTCGATGCGGGCTACGTGCCGAACGATTATCAAGTCGGTCAAACCGGCAAGATCGTCGCGCCGCAACTCTACGTGGCGGTCGGCATCTCGGGCGCGATTCAGCATCTCGCGGGCATGAAGGACTCGAAGGTCATCGTCGCGATCAACAAGGACCCGGAAGCGCCGATCTTCAGCGTCGCTGATTACGGTCTCGTCGGCGATCTCTTCACGGTCGTACCGGAACTCGCGAGCACGCTGTGACGACGGATCGCGTGCCGCTGCACACGCGGCAGATCACGCTGCAAGGCTTCAGGCGCGCGGACGGCCTCTACGACATCGAAGGCCGTCTGCGCGATACGAAGTCATACGACCGCGCATCGCACGGCGTGGTGGTCAAGGCAGGCGATCCGGTACACGAAATGATGCTGCGCATCACGATAGGCGTCGACTTCGTGATTCGCGATGCGCATGCCGAGTCGATTACCGTGCCGTATGTGGGCCATTGCGACGCGATCGCGCCGGAGTATCGTAAGCTGCAAGGCATGACACTTGCGCCGGGTTTCATGCGCGAGATCAGAAGCCTGTTCGGTGGGGTGCAAGGCTGCACGCATCTGACGGAACTCATCGGCGCAGTGGCGACCGCCGCGTTCCAGACCATGAGCGAAGAGATCAACGCGAGCGGCACTACACGGCCGTTTCAACTCGATGGTTGCCATGCGCTGCGCGTCGACGGCCCGCTCGTCGAAGCATTTCATCCGAAGTGGTACAGGGCGCCACCGAGCGCCTGAGGCTTGGTATGAGCCCGATGAATCGTCGAAAACAGATTTTGATTCGCCTGGCATGGTCGATGACGTTGGGCGCATCGATCTGGGGTATCGCTGGCGTCGCGTTGGCTGGCGATGACGCGGACACACGCGCTACCGACCTGCACGAAACCGTCGTCAAACTGCCGATGATGGAGCGCGGTCTGTTCGGCGAACACGAGCGCGACATCGTCGCGACCACCTATATGTCCGACGGCTCCGGACCTTTTCCGTTGATCGTATTGAGTCACGGCAGTCCGCCTGATCCGAGGGATCGCCCGAAGATCGGCCGCTATCGTGAATTGCCGCAAATCCGGACATTCGTCCAGCTCGGCTTCGCAGTCATCGTGCCGATTCGTCGGGGCTTCGGCGCTACGGGCGGAACTTACTGGGAAGGCTTCGGGTCATGCGCGAACCCTGACTATATCCAGGCCGGCAAGGATGCAGCGCAGGACGTGCTTGCAGCCGTCGCTTATGCCGAAACGTTGCCCCAGATCGACCGGGATCACGTCGTCCTGGTGGGTCAATCGGCAGGTGGATTTGCGTCTCTCGCAGCGGCGAGTTATGCCCCGAAGGGGCTGGTCGCGGTCGTGAACTTTTCGGGTGGCCGCGGCGGTGATCCGACGAAACATCCGGGCGTACCCTGCGGCCCGCAACAGATGGCCGACGCGATCCGACACTTTGCGTCAACGATAAAAGTGCCGGTACTTTGGCACTATGTTCAAAACGATCTGTACTTTGCGCCCGAGATCGTGGCGACCTGGTTTGCCGCGTTTCAGGCGGCCGGCGGTCAGGGACAGTTGATCGTCGAGCCGCCTTTTGGACGGAACGGTCACGGGATGTTTGCCATCAGCGATTCCATCCCCATCTGGTTGCCGCATGTCGAGCAGTTTCTTTCTCCTCTGGTGCCGACGAAGCAGTAACCAGGACGGGATGAGCCTGAATCGAGAACGTGAGGCCGTACCACCGTGCACCGATCAACCCAACATCAAGCCTTCGGCGCAAGCCACGAATCTTCGGCCTCGATGCCGTCCGGTTCGTAGGTCCACGTGATCTTCTCGTACGTGAACGCGAGGTCTTCCATGTGGCCCATTTGCTTGTTGTTCGGGTCCAGCGCGTTCGGCGTCCACGACTTCATATTGGTCAGAATCGCGTTCGAGAGCTTCACGGTGTAGTACTTCTCTTCCGTGCCCTTCGGCGAGATGCGGTAGAACTCCAGCGACACGTCCTTCATCTGCTCGCCCGAGGTCAGCGCCTGAAACAGCTTGGGCGAGGACTTGTCGATTTCCTTGGTGATCGTCATCGCGCCATGCACGCGCTTGCCGGTGGGCAGACCCGTTTGCGGGCTCTTCGGGATTTCGATGGTGTGATCGACGGCCTGCACGAGAATCTTTCCTTCGTGACCCTGGACTTTGTTCGAGCCTTCGATCTTGCCCTGGTTTTGGCCTTCGAGTGTGAGGTAGCACGGCATCGGCATGATTTGTTCTCCGGTTTGTTTGGCGCGTTTCGTTTAGCGCATGAGATGAATTCTGTGGTCGCGCCGTTACGGCCGCGTTTCAGAAAGGCGCATTCAGGTTACGAATGAAACATGAGGCAAATCCCACTTCGTCGAAGCTCAGCCGAAGAACTTCCCGAGCGTAATCGTGACCGACTGCGTCCCCGTCAGCCCTATGGACGGATTCTGGTCGCAGACGTCGTCGTACGGGAAGGCGTAGGCGAGCGAGTTGGTGCTCAGTCGATGGAACAACTGAGCCCACGGATTGAAGACGAGCGTGTTCGGGCTCGCGATCTGATAAAAGGTGGCTGCGTCGTTCTTGCAGGTTGCATCGGCGAGCGTGTTCGACATCACGCCTCGGTTGAACGCGGCGGCCAGCATCTTCTGCACGTTCTTGGCGGCGTCGCTGCCGGTCGCGAGGCTGTTCGCGCACTGCCAGACGTCATAGCTGGAGATGCCGGGCGTGCCCGCGCCGCCGACCGTGAATGCCGCCGTGCCGCTCGCCGTCGCACCGGCGTAGAACGTCAGGCCGACACCGGATTGCACGATGCCGGTGTAGGTGCCCGTCGCGAGATCGGTGACCGACAGCGGCGTGGTGGTCCACGTCTGATACCAGTTCTCGATGGTCTGATCGAAATACGTCAGCAGCGAGCCGCTGTACTGGTTCTGCGCCGAGATGCTCTTGGGCGACAGCGCGCGCAAGGTGACGCTGCCGTTGACCGCGAGTCCCGCCGGAAACGCGGACGGTGCGGGCACGCTTTGCGGCAGGTAGAACGCGGCAGGCAGGTTCGACACCGCCGCGAGGATAGCCGGACGCGACGAGGTGTACTGTCCTTGCTGCGCGCCACCCGGCGTACCGTTCAGCAAGAGCGGAAAGCCGAACTGATCGACCTGCGTGGTGTTGCCGTTGAAATCGCCTTCGCTGTCGAAAGAGAATTCGATCCAGTCGAACAAGGTGAGTGAACCGGGACCGTCGACGGTCACCGGGGCCGTGTATGCGCTGCTGCTGAGCGCCGTGAACGGCAGTTTCGGCACACCGACGGACAAGTAAATGCGGCCGCTGAACGCTGCCGTACCGGTGCCCAGACCCGGAATGCTCGTCGCGTTGAGCTTCGAGAGATCCAGTACGAAGCTCGAACCGACAGTGAGCGGAATGCTGTAATCGGCCCATGCGAGCGGATAGGTTTCGGCAAGCGCCGCGGCTTCGCTGCCGGGCAGCGCGGACGAGCCGGGAAACGTCTTCGCGGCGATCGTGTTGTCGGCGGCGCTCATCACGTGGGGCGTGCCGGTCGAGTCCACCCAGTACTGCGTCACGCCGGAGGGGAGACTCGTCTCGCCGATCACGTAGGCGTAAACGGCCGTACCGGCCGGCAGATCGGTCTGCGTGAGATCGAGCGTCAGCGGCGTCTTCGCGGTGGATGGCGCGCCGCCCGCCTGCGGCCCGGACGATGAAGCCGGACTGGACGACGACGCCGTGGATCCCGACGCCGGATTCGAACCCGAACCGCCTCCGCATGCGGCGAGGAGGCCCGATGCCCCCATGCCGAGAAGAAAAGTGCGTCGGCTGATGCTTTTGGTCGTCATCTTCGGGTCCTTCATCGGAGCATACGGTTAAAGGCGCAAGGGTAGGGACCCCGCGCCAGGGCATACGCGTGCGAAGGCTTCCTGCGCACAACGCATCATTCGGGAATTCATCGGGTTATCGGCAGGCGAGGAGCGGGCTTGAGGCTGAGCGCGGAAGCACTTCACGCTGACGATTGGCGTTCGCGTAAAAAGGTGGAAGTCGATCCCGTCGACTGAGACGGACGTCTCAATGACGGCGATGGTGCAATGCGGTGTGATCTCCGCGAACGCGCGTGGTACAAAGCTTCAACCAACGAAGTATCGATGTGCCGTGCAACGACGTATTGTGCGCGACGCTATCAGACCGCCGGAGACTCGCCATGCCGTATGTTCCGCAGACCCGACATATCGAACGCGTGCGCAGTGCAATCGAGGCGCGCGGACCCCGCGCGGGCGACGGCGCGTCGCCCCGGCTCGTGTCGTCGTACCGGCGTTCGCTCGAACAATATCACCTCGATCCGGGTGCCACGGTCGGGCCCCGTATCCTCACAACGCCGGAGCTTCGCGATATTCGCCAGCGCGAGGAACCGGTGCTGCGCGCGTCGGGACAGTGCCTGTCGCAACTGCACGAGATGGTGCGAGAGGCCGACTATTGCGTGATGCTTACCGACGCGGCCGGCGTGACGATCGACTATCGCGTCGACCCGGACCGTCGCAACGCGTTCAAGCGCGCGGGGCTGTACCCGGGTTCGTGTTGGTCGGAGCGCGAGGAAGGGACCTGCGGCATCGCGACCGTGCTGCTCGACTGTGAACCGATCACGGTGCACAAGTTCGACCACTTTCGCGCCGCGTTCACCACGCTGACGTGCAGCGCCGCACCCATCTTCGGCCTTTCCGGCGAGCTGATCGGCGTGCTGGACGCTTCAGCCGTACGGTCTCCGGACGAACGCGAGAGCCAGCGCCTCGTCAACCATATCGTGCGGCAAAGCGCGATTCTGATCGAAAACAGCTATTTTCTCCACGCCACGACGAACCGCTGGGTGATGCTCGCACACCGCAACCGCCACTACGTGGAATCGCAGCCCGAGATCCTCATTGCCTTCGACGAGCGCGGCCGGGCTGTTGCCGCGAACCGCCGGGCAAAGGAATGCGTGCCGGGCCTCGATCGCTTGCCGTGCGATGCGTCGGAACTCTTCAATACCCGCGTCTTACGGCTTCTCGATGCCCGCATGGGAAGCGACTTCATATCGCTGCGGCTCGCGCGCAGCGGCGAGCCGCTTTTCGCGCGGATGCGCCAGCCGGTGCTCCAGACGCTGCACCGGCACAGCACACCGGCCGCCGCCGTTAGCGCGCCCCAAGCACCTGTATGCGAAGCCGATATGACCGAACGGCGACGTATCGTCAACGCGCTCACGACGGCCAAATGGCGCCCGATCGAAGCGGCGAAGCTGCTCGGCATGTCGCGGGCGACGCTCTACCGGCGCATCGCGAAGCACGACATCGTGCCGCCTCATCGGCGCTGATTCACGCGGCTTTCACCGTTCCAGTTCCAGTGCGGGCGAGAAACCCGCCTTCAGCAATGTATTGACCATCCGTTCTAATGGAGGAGTAACCGTGGCCGAAGCCAATCCGATTTCCGTCGTAGCAGGCGTGCTCGAGCGCCTGAACACCGCGCTCGCGAACCGGGACATTCCCGCCGTCGTCGAGTTGTTCCAGCCGGACTGCTACTGGCGCGACCTCGTGAGTCTCACCTGGAACATCAAGACCATGGAAGGCCGCGAACAGATCGCCGCGATGCTGGAGGCGCAACTGGATAGCGCCGATCCGTCGAATTTTCGCGTCGCAACCGGTGAGCCCGAAACCGAAGCGGATGGGATCGCGCAGGCGTGGATCACGTTCGAGACGGGCGTTGCGCGCGGCAATGGTTTCATCCGCCTGAAGAACGGCCGGATCTGGACGCTGCTCACGGTGATGAGCGAACTGAAGGGCCACGAGGAGCCGAAGAATTTCAAGCGGCCGATGGGCGCGGAGCACGGCGCGCGCGCCGGCCGAACGAGCTGGAAGGAACATCGCGAGCATGAGAGCGAAACGCTGGGTGTGACGAAGCAGCCATATTGTCTGATCGTCGGTGGCGGACAGGGCGGCATCGCGCTCGGTGCGCGGCTGCGGCAACTGAACGTGCCGACCATCATCATCGACAAGAACGACAAGCCGGGCGACGCATGGCGCAAGCGCTACAAGACACTGTGCCTGCACGATCCGGTCTGGTACGACCACATGCCTTATCTGCCGTTTCCCGACAACTGGCCGGTGTTCACGCCGAAGGACAAGGTGGGTGACTGGCTCGAGATGTACACGAAGGTGATGGAGCTGAACTACTGGAGCTCGACCATCTGCAAATCGGCGCGCTACGACGAAGCCGCGAAAGAATGGGTGGTGGAAGTCGAGCGTGGCGGCGAGACGCTGACGCTGTGCCCCAGACAACTCGTGCTCGCGACGGGCATGTCGGGCAAGCCGAATATTCCCGCGTTCAAAGGCCGCGACGTGTTCGAGGGCGAGCAGCACCATTCTTCGCAACATCCCGGCCCCGACGCGTATCGCGGCAGGAAAGTGGTGGTGATCGGCGCAAACAATTCTGCCCACGACATCTGCGGCGCGCTGTGGGAAGCGGGCGTGGACGTCACCATGGTGCAGCGCTCGTCGACGCATATCGTTAAATCGGAATCGCTGATGGAGCATGCGCTCGGCGATCTTTATTCGGAGCGTGCGGTCGCCTCGGGCATGACGACATGGAAAGCCGACATGACCTTCGCGTCGTTGCCGTACAAGATCCTTCACGAGTTCCAGATTCCCGTCTACGAGAAGATCCGCGAACTCGACGCCGAGTTTTACGCGCGGCTCGAACGCGCGGGCTTCATGCTCGATTTCGGCGATGACGGCTCGGGTCTTTTCATGAAGTATCTGCGGCGCGGCTCGGGCTATTACATCGACGTCGGCGCGTCCGACCTCGTCGCCGATGGCAAGATCAAGTTGAAAAGCGGCGTCGATGTGGCGGAGCTCAAAGCGCATTCCGTGCTGCTGTCGGACGGCACCGAGTTGCCAGCGGACCTCGTTGTCTATGCGACGGGATATGGATCGATGAACGGCTGGGCCGCCGATCTGATTTCTCGCGAAGTCGCCGACAAGGTGGGCAAAGTGTGGGGCCTCGGCTCCGCTACGACGAAAGATCCGGGACCGTGGGAAGGCGAGCAGCGCAACATGTGGAAGCCGACGCAACAGCAGGCGCTGTGGTTCCACGGCGGCAATCTGCATCAGTCGCGCCACTACTCGCAGTATCTGTCGCTGCAACTGAAGGCGCGCATGGAAGGCATTCCGACGCCCGTATTCGGACTGCAGGAAGTTCATCACCTGTCGTAATCAACGCGACGATCCGGCAGCGCATTCTTGCAGGCGGAGAAACAGGGCTGCCGGCTCAAACTTCTACGAAGGAAATCCGATGACCATTCATTCGAAGGTGGCGCTCGTCACGGGCGCCGGGCAAGGTATCGGCCGCGGCATTGCGTTGCGGCTTGCGAGGGACGGCGCCGATCTTGCGTTGGTCGACATCAACGTTGAGAAATTGCAGATGGTTGCCGCCGAGATTCGCGATCTTGGCCGACGGGCGACCCTCTACGTGGCCGATGTGTCGAAGCGGGACGAAATCTATGCCGCCGTCGAACATGCCGTAAATGAACTAGGCACGCTCGACATCATGGTGAACAACGCCGGGATCGCTCAAGTGCAAGCGCTTCTGGATGTCACCCCGGCAGAGGTGGAGCGGATTCTGAAAGTCAACATCGAGGGCGTGCTCTGGGGCATTCAGGCTGCCGCGAAGAAATTCAAGGTGCTCAACAAGAAGGGAAAAATCATCAATGCGGCTTCGATTGCGGCTCACGATGCATTCGCACTGCTTGGCGTCTATTGCGCAACGAAGTTCGCGGTTCGCGCGCTGACGCAAGCGGCGGCCAAGGAACTGGCGAGTGACGGGATCACGGTCAATGCCTATTGTCCGGGTGTGGTCGGAACGGACATGTGGGTCGAGATAGACAAACGCATGGCTGAAGTAACAGGTGTGCCCGTCGGCGAAACATACAAGAAATACGTGGAGGGGATAGCACTAGGTCGCGCCGAAACGCCAGACGACGTCGCTGGACTCGTCTCATATCTGGCCGGACCCGATTCCGACTATATGACCGGACAGGCGCCGATGATCGACGGAGGAATTGTTTACCGATAGCGTGCCAGCGTCCGTTCAGTCCAAAGCGCCACGTTGACCGACGCGGCTGCGCTCTCTTCGTCCGATTTTCAAGCGTGCGATTGACCGTCGTGGGTCCGGCGCGCTATTCGATCGGGCTTTTATCGTATTGGATATGCCGATCATGGAACCCATTAGCTCCGACATTGCTGCGCAGGAGGAACTCTCCGTTGCGCCATTGGGATTAGTACTCCGACCTTTCGTGTTCTCAATCGCCGTGTTTTTAGTTGTGCATGCCATAAGCCTTGGCATATGGCGTCTGTTTGTCGATACAAAACTGGCCGTCTGGAAGTACTCGCCACAGCCGTTCGGCATGTATCTCTTCTGGGGCATCCTGGTGCTCGTTTTCATCGGCTTCAATTTCGGCATGGCCGGGTTCTCGACCTTCAAACAACCCGTCCGCGGCTGTATCGCGACCGTTGTTACGGTCGCGCTTGCATTCCTTTTGCCGGGCGTACTTGTCTATGGCTATGGCACATTGGATCCGGCATTTAGCTCAGTCGGCGGTGTCGGATATGGTGCGGCCGGACTTATCGTGCTGATCGGCTTTTATGGCTTCGGCATCTTGCCTACGGGCATGTCCGGATGGCCATGGTCAGATAGTGGGGTGAAACCTGTCGTTGGCAGTGTCGCGCAACTGGCTACCGGTTGTTGCCTCACGGGACTCGGTTATTTCCTGCTTATATACCCGAACCTGACGACAACTTCCGGGCCTCACGCGCCCTTGCTTGCTCTGCCAGTGGCGATTGGCTGGTTCTATTCCGTTATCGTCGCGTGGCTAACGACCTTCCTTATTTTCGACAACTGGCCGTGGAGCATGCTGAAGCGGAAAAGTCACGCCGCGCTCGCGGCACTGGTCGGCAATTTTCTGCTGGGGACAGCACTCTATGCAGGACATCTCGCGCTGCTCAGATGGGTTCTCATCCCTTCCGGCGCTGTCGAAAAACTCGGGGCATCGCTCCCAATCTGGCCGGCGCAGTTGGGTGTGTGGATCGCATTCTGGCTGATCTTCTGGGCCAACGTTACGGGCAATTGGCCGAACCGGTTCGGCATGTCGACGAATCGTGTGATACGCGCATCGATTTGCTGGGGCCTTGGTTTGATCTCTTTCGAAATCTATACGCGATGGTTTGCCGTATCGGTACTTCATGAAGCGGAAATAGTCCCCGGTTTCGGCGGTGACCCGCTCACCTGGGTCGATCTACTCAACTACGTCATGTTGATTTATGTCGTTTATTTTGAATTCTATGGTCTCTCCAAAAAGGCGTCTGGGGGGTGATCAAGAAGCCGTGCATTCCGCATTTAACAGAAGGAGTCGATCGCTATGAAAGCTGCTGTCTACTATGGTAATCGCCAAATCACAATTGACGATGTGCCAGAGCCGTCGCCATCGAAAGGCGAAGTGAAGATCAAGGTCAGTCGGAACGGCATCTGCGGGACCGACATCCACGAATACTACGACGGTCCGGTTCTGATTCCAAAGACCGAGCCGCATCCGTTGACTGGAAGGACCTTGCCCGTGGTGATCGGGCATGAGTTCTCCGGAACTGTCGTGGAAGTGGGGCGCGACGTCACCGGCATCGAGGAAGGGGATAACGTCGCGATCGAGCCGGTGATTCGGTGCGGCATGTGCAGGCCATGTAAGTCCGGCTTCTACAACGTGTGCAGATGTGTCGGCTTTCAGGGACTCTCGTCCGATGGTGGCATGGCGGAATATGCGGTCGTGCCGAGCCACATGGTTCACAAGTTACCCGGCAACGTCCCCGTCGAAATGGGCGCGCTGGTCGAGCCAATGGCGGTCGCCTACCATGCGGCCACGCTCGGGGATGTGACCGACCAGAGTCGTACGCTTGTCTTCGGCGCAGGTCCAATTGGCATAGGTCTGTGGTTCGCTTTGCGCGGTATGGGCGTAACCGAGATCGACGTGGTGGAGCCGTCGGCGATCCGTCGCAAAGCAATTGAAGGTCTGGGAGCGCGCACGATCGATCCGACGAGCGTTGACGTGCCGGCACTCATCGCGGATAGAACCAACGGTGAAGGCGTCGATGCCGCGTACGACGCCGCTGGCGTGCCGGCCGCAATCTCGGCTGCGTTGAAATCGTTGGGCGAGCACCGGACGCTTGTGAGCGTTGCGATCTACGACAAGCCGATGCTTACGCCGTTGCTCGAGACTGTCATGCGTGAACGGCGCATACAGGGGACGCTCTGTTACACAGGCAAGGACTACAAGAGCGTGATCGGCCTGATGGAGCGCGGACACTACAAAACCACGGGCTGGGTGGAAACCGTGCCGCTGGAGAACGTGCTCTCGGAAGGTTTTGAGGAACTGCGCGCCGGGCGGAAAATGAAGGTGTTGGTGGACCCGGCACAGTAGAACTAGTCGCCGAAGGGGCCATTGCTGACATGGGGCGGCCCCGCTCTTTCGAAATGTGTACGAGTTGGAAACGCCCCAACTGGCATTCATTTCATGGTTGACGAACCGTAGTGCGGTCAGCGAGCCCGTTCCAGGCTTCGCCGTCGGGGAACCGGTGCTTGTCGAGCGACGCCGCTTTCATCTCGATGCTGTAGCCCGGTTTCTGCGGCGGCATATACCGTCCGTTGCGAATCACGACCGGATCGATGAAATGCTCGTGCAGATGATCGACATATTCGAGCACGCGATTCTCGAGCGACCCCGACACGCAGACGTAGTCGAAGATCGAAATGTGCTGCACGTATTCGCACAACCCGACACCGCCCGCATGGGGACACACCGGCACGCCGAACTTTGCCGCCATCAGCAGCACGACGATCACTTCATTCAGGCCGCCGAGACGGCAACTGTCGATCTGGCAAAAGTCGATCGCCGCGGCTTGCAATAACTGCTTGAACATCACGCGGTTCTGACAGTGCTCGCCCGTCGCGACGCCGATCAGCGGACTCAGGCGCCGGCGGATGGCCGCGTGCCCGAGAACATCGTCGGGGCTCGTCGGCTCCTCGATCCACCACGGATTGAACTCCGCGAGACGGCGCATGTTCGTCACGGCTTCATCGACGTCCCATACCTGATTGGCATCCATCATCAGCTTCGACTTCTCGCCGATCTCTTCACGCAGGATGCGCGCGCGCCGCACGTCTTCCTCGATATCGCCGCCGACCTTCTGCTTGAAATGCGTCCATCCTTGCGCCACGCCCTCACGCGCGAGGCGGCGAATCTTGTCGTCGTCATAGCCGAGCCAGCCGGCCGACGTCGTGTAACCCGGATACCCTTGTTCGAGCATTTCGTTTTCGCGTGCGCCGCGCGTCTTTTCATGACGCTTCAGAATCGCGATGGCTTCGTAGGGCGTGATGGCGTCGGTCACGTACCGGAAGTCGAGACAACGCACGAGTTCTTCCGGCGTCATGTCGACGAGCAGCTTCCACACCGGCTTACCCTCCGACTTCGCCCACAGGTCCCATGTCGCGTTGACGACCGCGGCCGTCGCGAGGTGTATCGCGCCCTTGTCCGGGCCGATCCAGCGCAACTGGCTATCCGACGTGAAGTGACGCCAGAACGCCCCCATGTTCGCGGTGATGTCCTCGAGCTTCTTCCCGACGATTCGAGGTGCGAGCGCGTTCACGGCCGCGACGCATATCTCGTTGCCACGGCCGATCGTGAATGTCAGACCGTGGCCCGTGTGTCCTTCGGGCGAGTCCGTTTCGAGCGTAACGTAGGTCGCCGAATAATCCGGCGCTTCGTTCATCGCATCCGATCCGTCCAGTGAACGCGAAGTGGGAAAACGAATGTCCCGAACGGACAGTCCCGTGATCGTTGTCATATGAATGCCCTCCGAAAGCGTCGTCGACCGACTCGAGTCTGCGGGAAAACTGACGGGAAAGCCAATGCGTCGCGGCCACGTCCCACTCTTCGAACTAGGCATTTGCACGCGTTGACAACGCTTTGGTTGCTTTCTAGCATGCTAGCATCCAGTTCGGAAATCAAGCGCCGGTGAACACGTCTCTCGATACCCCGACGACCGTCAGTCCCTACGACGCACTGCACAAGATCGGCAGCGGCGAACGCAGCAGCCTGACCGACGCAGTCGAGGCGGCATTGCGGGAAGCCATCGTGACCCTGGCGTTGGAACCCGGCGTGATGATCGACAAAATGGCCGTCTGCGAACGTATGGGGGTCTCGCGCTTTCCGGTGTCCGCCGCGCTGGCACGGCTCGCGCATGCCGGTCTGGTCGAAGTCCTGCCGCAGCGCGGCACGCGCGTAAAGCCGATCGCGCTGGAAGATATCCATCAACATCTGTTCATACGCAGCGCCCTCGAAGTCGAGACGGTGCGCGGCGTCGCACAGATGCAGAACGCCGCGACGCTCGACGCGCTCGCACTCAATCTCGATCAGCAACGCATGACCGTCAGGAGCGATCAGCGCCTCGCCTTTCATGCGCTCGATCTCGGCTTCCACGAAATTCTTCTCGATGCGATCAACCTGCCGCGCGTGAAGGAGATCGTCGCCGTGTCGCGCAGCGCGCTCGATCGCGCGAGACAGCTTCTCGCGAGTCCGGAGCGTCTCGTCCATACGCTCGACGAACACGAGCGCATCTTCGACGCCATTCGCAGCGGTAATGCGGATGCGGCCGCCAAAGCGATGCACGATCATCTCGACCAGGTGGTGGCGGAGTTGCGTCGTTCGGCGCAGGAGCGGCCAGACTTGTTCGCGCCCTAGCGATGCAGCGCATGGTCCAGGTCCTCCGACGAAACCGAGCGTTCAAGCCACATCCATGACAGCCCTCATCACCGTCAATCAGTTGAGCAAGCGCTTTCCTGGCGTGCGCGCGCTGCATGAAGTGCGCTTCGACGTCATGCCGGGCGAGGTCCATGCGTTGATGGGCGAAAACGGCGCGGGAAAGTCCACGCTCATGAAGATTCTCGCGGGCGTGTACACGCGCGATTCCGGCGAGATGCTTCTCGACGGCAAGCCGGTTGATTTCACGAGTCCCCGCGAGGCGCAGGCATCCGGCATCGGCATCATTCATCAGGAACTGCAACTGATGAATCATCTGACGGTCGCGCAGAACATCTTCATCGGGCGCGAGCCGCGCAAGTTCATGGGCCTGCTGCTCGACGAAAACAAGCTCAACGAAGACGCGCGCGCGATCCTGCAGCGCATGCATGTGAATCTCGACCCGCGCACCATCGTCGGCACGCTCACGGTCGCAAGTCAGCAGATGGTCGAGATCGCCAAGGCGCTGTCCTTCGAATCGCGCGTGCTCATCATGGACGAGCCGACTTCCGCGCTCAACGATGCGGAAATCGCCGAACTATTCCGCATCATCCGGCAACTGAAAGAGCGCGGCGCAGCCATCGTCTATATCTCGCACAAGATGGACGAGCTGAAGCAGATATCCGATCGCGTGACCGTGCTGCGCGACGGCGAATACGTCGCGACCGTGAACACGCAAGAGACGAGCGTCGAGACGATCATCGGCATGATGGTCGGCAGAACGCTCACCGATCTCACGTCATTTCTCGGCGGCGCGCATCAGGGCGAAGTGGCGCTCGAAGTACGTCATCTCAACGCGGGACCGCTGGTGCGCGACGTGAGCTTCACGTTGCATCGCGGGGAAATCCTCGGTTTCGCCGGCCTGATGGGCGCGGGGCGCACCGAGGTCGCGCGCGCGGTGTTCGGCGCGGACCCCGTGCAGTCGGGCGAGATCATCGTGAAAGGCGTGAAGGCCGCGATCAGCGCGCCCAGCGATGCCGTGAAGCTCGGCATCGGCTATCTGTCGGAAGACCGCAAGCGTTTCGGTCTCGCCACAGGCATGGACGTCGAATCGAACATCGTGATGTCGAATCTCGGCAAGTTCCTCGCGGGGCGCATGTTCCTGCGCCGCGCGAAGATCCGCAAGACGGCCGCGCATTTCATCAAGCTGCTCGCGATCCGCACGCCTTCGGCTGCCCAGCCTGCGCGCCTGCTTTCCGGCGGCAATCAGCAGAAGGTCGTCATCGCGAAGTGGCTCGAACGCGACTGCGACGTGCTGTTCTTCGACGAGCCGACGCGCGGCATCGACGTCGGCGCGAAAAGCGAGATCTACAAGCTGCTGCGCGCGCTCGCGCAGCAAGGCAAGGCCATTGTGATGATTTCGTCGGAGCTGCCGGAAGTGCTGCGCATGAGCGATCGCATCGTCGTGATGTGCGAGGGGCGAATCACCGGCGAGCTGTCTTCACGCGAAGCGACGCAAGAGCGCATCATGCAGCTCGCGACGCGACGCGAAACCTTGAAAGCGGCCTGAGCCGCCGGACGTCGTACACACGAGGTCGAACCCATGACACAACCCACGGATACCGCCCCGCTCGCCAACGAAAGACGCATCAACGGCTTGCGCGCCCGGATGTTTTCGCCCACTGCGCTGCAGAAGCTGCTGGCGTTCGCGAGCCTGATCCTCTTGCTCGTCTTCTTCAGCTTCGCGTCGCCCGCATTCATGCAGATGGACAACATCCTCGGCATCCTGCAGGCGACCGCGGTCAACGGCGTGCTGGCGATCGCGGCCACGTTCGTCATCATCACGGGCGGCATCGACCTCTCGGTCGGCACGCTGATGACGTTCACCGCCGTGATATGCGGCGTGTTCCTGACCTTCTGGCACATGCCGATGTGGATCGGCGTGATCGCCGCGATCGTCACGGGTGCGATATGCGGCACCATCTCGGGCACGCTGACCGCAAAGATGAAGATACCGCCCTTCATCGCGACGCTCGGCATGATGATGCTGCTGAAGGGGTTGTCGCTCGTGGTCTCGTCCGACAAGCCGATCTACTTCACCGACACCGAGAACTTCTACATGATCTCGCAGGACTCGCTGATCGGCTATTTCCTGCCTGGCGTGCCGATCCCGAATGCGGTGCTGATTCTGTTCTTTCTCGCGATCGCGAGCTCCATCACGCTCAACCGCACCGCGCTCGGCCGCTATACGTTCGCGCTCGGCAGTAACGAGGAAGCCGTGCGTCTTTCGGGCGTGAACGTCGATCGATGGAAGATCGCCATCTACGGGCTGGGCGGCGCGATTTGCGGCATCGCCGGGCTGCTCATCGCGTCGCGCCTGAATTCCGCGCAGCCCGCGCTCGGACAGGGCTATGAACTCGATGCGATCGCGGCGGTCGTGATCGGCGGCACGTCGCTCTCGGGCGGCTCGGGAACGATACTCGGAACGATAATCGGCGCGTTCATCATGAGCGTGCTGACCAACGGCTTGCGCATCATGTCGGTCGCTCAGGAATGGCAGATCGTAGTGACGGGCCTCATCATCATTCTCGCGGTGTATGCGGACATACTGCGGCGCAGGAAAGGCGGAGCGTGACAGGGAGCATCACAGGCTCGCACGGCGAGTCCAAATCGATAACCTGACGTTAGGAGGAGATCCATCATGCTGAAAAAAAGAATGATCGGCGCGCTGATCGGCGCGAGCGCGCTTCTCGGCGCAACGAGCGCCACCTATGCGGACGAGCCCTATATTCCGCTGATATCGAAGGGCTTCCAGCATCAGTTCTGGCAGGCCGTGAAGTCGGGCGCCGAACAGGCCGCGAAGCAACAGCAAGCCCGCATCACTTTCGAAGGCCCCGAAACCGAAGCGATGGTCGACAAGCAGATCGACATGCTCTCCGCCGCGCTCGCGAAGAAACCGCAGGCGCTCGGCATTGCCGCGCTCGACAGCAAGGCCGCTATTCCTTTGCTCAAGCGCGCGCAGAGCCAGAAGATTCCGGTCATCGCGTTCGACTCGGGCGTGGATAGCGACATTCCGCTCACCACCTGCGCCACCGACAATCTCGCGGCCGCCGCGCTCGCAGCGGACAAGATGGCGGAGGCCGTCGGCAATTCGGGCGAAGTGGGCGTGATCGTTCACGATCAGACGAGCCGCACCGGCATCGATCGGCGCGACGGCTTCCTCAACGAGATGAAGTCCAAGCATCCGAACATCAAGATCGTCTCCGTGCAGTACGGCGGCGGCGATCACCTCAAGTCGGCGGAGATCGCCAAGGCGATGATTCAGGCCAATCCGAGCATCAAGGGTATTTTCGGGGCCAACGAAGGGTCGGCGGAGGGCGCGGCGATCGGTGTGAAGGAATCGGGCAAGAAGCTCGTGCTCATCGGGTACGACTCCGGCAAGGAGCAAAAGGAAGACATCATGTCGGGCCTCATGCTGGGCGCGATCACACAGAACCCGGTCGGCATCGGCAAGTGCGTCGTCGATTCGGCAGTGAAGGCGCTCAAGGGCGAAAAGCTGCCGAAGAAGGTCGATACCGGCTTCTACTGGTATGACAAGAGCAACATGAACGATCCGAAGATAGCTGCGGTGCTTTACGACTGATCGGGACGGCAACGCGCGAAGAAGAGGAAGGGCGCGGGCTCTTCCTCTTTTCTATTGAACCACGTGGTCGTAAGCTTCCTGAATGGAGCGTGATTAAGGATCAACTGTCGGGCGGCCGCGCGGGCACTTTCTGCCAGCCACTGGCGCACGTCCGCACGTATGGGTAGTAGCCCTGCGGCTTGCCGCAGTAGTACCAGACCGGGACTTGCGATGTGTCGCCGCCCTGGTCATACCCCTCCGCGCCGCCGGCCTGAGCCTGTCCCTGCTCGATGTACTGCGTAGGCTCAGACGAGTCGCCGGATACGTATGGGTAGTACACGTTGGCGTAGTAGGGGGCGTAATAATACGGATAGAACGGATAACCGTAGATGAAGCCCGGACCGAAGTAGAAGCCGACGCTTACGGATCCGCAACAGCCGTAGTAGCCGCCGTGGTAATAACCGCCGTGATACCAGCCGTGGTACCCGCCGTGGTAATAGCCACCGTGATACCACGTGGCGCCGTAAGATCCGCCGTGGTAGCCGCTGCTCCAGTTGCTGCTGTGGTTGACACCGCCGTAACCGCCGCCGCCGTAACCGCCGCCGCCGTAACCGCCACCCCCACCGCCGCCGTGAACCCAGCCGCCGCCTCTGCCTGCGGTGGCCGTTGCGCTGATGCACAGCGCCGCCAGGACGAGCAGCAGGCGCAAGTCACGCTTAATCACGATACTCACCTCGATAGCTCCGCGCCTCGTCCGGCACGACACGGTATCCGACTCGCTACAGCAGGGGGATAGGATCAGGGCGCACTGGTTAGCTTCTATAACCAGTTTAGACGCTCGTACGATATTTTTCCTGTAAGCATGTGCAGCGACGGTATCGCATCGGACTGTCGGGTGATGGCATCAACGCCGGTCATTGTCGAAGGGCAGACTCCAAGCGGTGATGTTGGGCACGTTGTCGTTGACGGCCGCAAATTGCACGGTGTCACTGCGCGGCATCGAGAACGCAAGTCCGAATGCGCCACCCTGCGCCGGGTCGACCGATAATTGCGCGACGAAACGTCCTTGCGGCGTGAATTCGGTGATCTCGCTCGGCTGATTCGGATCGCCGTTGATCGCGTCACCGTTTGCAGTGAAAAGGTGACCGTTCGGTCCCAGCGCGAGTGCGAGCGGCCCATGCAGATGCGCATTATCAGCGTACGTCAGCACGCCCTTGCCGCCGTCGTGCCGCGTGCCGCCCGCGCCGTACACGGCGAAGATCGCATTGTCGACCGTCGACGCGACATAGAGGACGTCGCGCTGCGGATCGTAGGCGAGACCGGTGGGACCGACGACCAACGCGGCAGGATCACCGCGGAACGGATAGCCCGACGCGATCTGCGTGCTGTGCTGAAGGTGCACGCCGCCCTCGTCGATCGTGATGTCGAGACGCACGACAGTACCGCTCAGAACGTTCGACACGAAGATTTTCGCTCTGTTGCCCATGTCGAGGATCGTCAGATCCCAGGGGCCGTCGAGCCCTGCGTTCGAAGCCGTCCACTGCGTGACGATCCCACCGGTCCTGTTCAGCACGATAAGGGAGCCGGGCTTGATGGTGGCGAAGGTGCCATCGTCCGTAGGTACGTTGCCGACCAATACGAACCCGGCTTTGAGCACGCCAAGCGCCGTCGTCAGGCCAAGACCCTGCGCCCCCTGAAAGAACACGGTCGGTTTGCCGTTTGGCGTGATCTTGACGATGGTGGTACCCGTGCCTTGCAAATTCTTCGCGTTGTTGAAGTTGGACACGAGAAGATCCCCAGGGGCGATCGTGCCGTAGGACGGGAAGCCCTGCGGCACGTAGGCGACGCCATAGGGATTGACGTCGCCGTTCGGGGGCACGGTCGACGACGTGACGAAGGGTGGCGGCAGCAATTGTGCATCGCCGGCAATGGCGGGCGCGCTTGCGTTGAACATAAGACCTGCGGCACATAGTGTCGCCATAACCACTGAACGTGGAAGGACACGACTCATGGCAGTTCTCCGTGAATGTCGCGGTGGCGAGAACACGCGAGCCAGCCGCGAGCAGGTTGAGTCCTTATGCACGAGAGATCTGAAAATCCCCGGTGAGCGCCAGGTACGCGGTTTTCGGAGCAGGACTCTGGCGTGATAGTCCCCGTGCAATAGGGCCGATAAAAGACTGACGTCCGAAGTGCTTCACGCGGAAGAAAAACTAGTCGGACAATGCGCTGTAAACGATCAGGCGGCGCGCGATATTCCGCGATTGCTATTCGGATTTGAGTTGTTTCAAAGCAATGGACGAGCAGCACGCACCGCGAAATGTCGCGGGAATCCCAATCGTGGAAGAAGTGCCGGCGGCACTGGCACCGATAGCATTAAAGGAGAAAAGCCACCTCATTCTGGAAATCAAAAACGCTGCGGCACTCAGATTGTATTTGAATAATCTTATGGCGAGCTTAAGGAGAGAGGAAAGTTATCGAAAAACATGAACTTAATTTTCATGAGTTTTTGGTCGTCAAGATTCAGCTAACAGACAGCATCGGTGTTTTTACTTAACGCGTGTGAGACAGGCGTTACTTTGACCCTAGGACAACTTACAAATCTCAACAGACTGCTTTACGGCTGAAGACGGCGCGGCGCGCGAATAAGCTAAGCGGATGCGCAGCGTAGCGCAGTGTTCGCGCCAAACAGGTTGCTGAGGTGCGGCTCCTGATCGGGTTCGAACATTACTAAAACAGTAACATCTCACCTCCTGGAAACTTACAGCCGCCGTACGTCCATCAACCATTCCATATAGAAACCATCAAATTATTTGCTGTGCATTATTACGAATGCTTGCGCATGCTTACGCCCATGAATCTCGTTGCGGTGTCTTGACACCGTCGCGGCATGCGAGAAGCGCTCGGTCAGCAAAAGACAAGCGCTCCGCCGGAAGGAATCTGTGCTTTGCCCGTCCCGGTCCAACGAAGGAGCCAATCGATGAAAATGCCTTTGATCGCATTACTTGTTGCTGCAACAGCCGTGATAGCTGGGTGCGGTGGCGGCGATGATTCTAATTCGACATCCTCAACCCCGACACCCGTGAACTCGAAGCTGCTGACGAATATCGCCGTGCCGAATGCGACGAGCCCGGCGTTCAGTTTTGATATCGGCTATACGGAAGCAGGGCGCTATTATCTGGCCGATCGGAATAACAAGGCCGTCGATGTCGTCGATACGAAATCGAATACGCTCATCGCTCAGATTACCGGCTCCTTCACCGGCGCAGGTGCGTCGACCGACGCGTCCGGACCCGACGGGATCGTGGGGATCACCGGCACGAATACGCTTTACGTGGGCGATGTGAACTCGGTCAAGATCGTGGATACGGCCGCGCTGAAAACGGTCAAGACCATTGCTATCAGCACTTCCGGTTCACGCGTCGATGAGGGCTGTTACGATCCGGACGACCACCTCGTGATGTTCGCGAGCCCTGGAGACACGCCGCCCTTCGTCACTTTTATCTCGACGACTACTCAAACCGTGGTGTCGAAACTGGCATTCAACGGATCTTCAGGGCTCGAAGCCTGCACCTATGATCCGACCACGAAGAATTTCTATATCAACAACGACGGAACGGCAGCCCATCCCGATGGCGAGCTCGACGTCATCACGGCAAAGTCGGTGACGACCGGCGCACCCGTCGTGAGCAAAGCTTTTGCACTCGATAAATGCTCGCCCACAGGCATAGCATTGGGACCGAACAGCGACGTGCTGGTTGGATGCGATCCTACAGCCGGCAGCCCGCTCATCACGTTGATTCTGGATCGCAATACGGGTGCGCAGTTGGCCTCCGTGCCTTTCGGCGGCACTGACCAGGTGACATACGATCCGGCCTCGAATCGATACTTCCTGCCCGCAAGGCACTACGTTGCAAGCGGCACGGCTGCTTCGTCGGGGTTCAGTCCTCAGATGGGCGTGATCGACGGAGCGACCCGGCAGTTGCTCTATAAGGTGCCGGTTGGCGCGGGTGCGCATTCCGTAGCCGTCGACAGCGGTCTTGGCCAGGTCTACGTGCCGTTCCAGGCGAGCACTTCGACTGCTTTTCCAAACGGAGGCATATCGGTGTTTGCGACGAAGTGATCGAGGAGACAACCTAGCTTGACCCGCACTCAAGCTTGCGAATTGAGCCGACTGCGAACGTTCAGGGTATCGCCTGAACGTTCGCTTTGTGCCTGAGAATTGATGCGCAGCAGATGCGATGGCTGCTCGCGCGAACATGACGAGCCAATTGAATCCGCTATCGAGGACCGGCAGGCACGCTCAAGCATCGCCAGTCATATCACCACGATCGCCATAACGAGCGAGCCGTTTGCGCAACGCGTCGATCTGATCGAGCAGATCCAGCGCGAGTGCCACGCCCGGCGCGTTCACTTCCAGATCGGTCGTCAGACGTTGCGCCGTAATGGCGCGGCGCAGGCACGTGCCGCTGAACCGCCATTCCTCGATCCGCGTGCCTTGTGGCTCGAACGCGCCTTCTTCGACCCATCGGACTAAATCATCGTGCGATGCGCCCGTGACGCGGCATAACTCAACCAGCGTGAACTCGATGCGTTCCTCGACGATCTCGCCTTGCAGATAAGAAGGATCGTTTCCGTTCATGATGATCACCCGTAAAAATGCGCGCGCGGATCGAAATCGAATGCCTCGCGCATCGCGGCGTAGGCGGCTCTTTTAGCGTCGGTATCCGCGGGAGGCAGCACGATACCCAGCATCACGTAAAAGTCGCCGGACGGATTGCCCGGAATGCCGCGCCCTTTGAGTCTGAGACGCCGGCCGGCCGACGACCCCGCGGGAACAGTCACGGTGACGTCGCCCGAGGGCGTGGGCACGACGACTTCGGCGCCAAGCGCCGCTTCCCAGGGCGCCAAGGGAAGGTCGGTCGTCACATCCCGGCCGTCGACGCGGTAACGTTTGTGCGTGTCGAGTGCGATCTCCAGATACAGGTCGCCGTGGGGCGCGTTGCCCATGCCCGCGCCGCCCTGGCCCGCGAGCCGAAGCCGCTGGCCGTCGAGGATGCCTTTCGGTATGGTGACATCGAGCGTGCGCGTTTGATACGTGACGCGCCCCTGATCGTCGATCACGGGCATTTGCAGCGTCAGAGTCCGTTGCGCGCCGTTGTATATGTCCTCTAGGCTGACGGACACCGTGGCGTGGAGATCTTCGCCAGGCCACTCTGGCGCATGGGCGCGTGCTGAATGGCGCGCGCGCGTCCCGAACAGATCGCTGAAGAACTCGTCTGCGTCCTGCGTGCCGCCGCTGCTGTAATCGAAACCGCCGCCGACGTCGGGGCGCGGGCGGATCTCGTCGCCGTCTTTGAGGCCGGTGCCGAGCGCATCGAATGCCGCTCGCTTCTCAGGATCCTTGAGTACTTGATAGGCCTCGCCGACCTCCTTGAAACGCGCTTCGGCGTTGGCGTCCTTGTTGAGGTCGGGATGAAACTTGCGCGCGAGCTTGCGATGAGCGGTCTTGATCTCCGCTTCGGTAGCCGTTCGCGGCACACCCATGACGGCGTAATAGTCCTTGTATTTCATCGCTTCCCTTATCGTCCGGTCAATCGATTTGGGGTAGAGGCGCGGCGGCGACCCAGGCGCTGCGATCGAGACCACTATACAAGGAAGCGATGAAACGTGCTTCGCGTTGCCGGATGGGCCGCAAGGGGTGCGCGCGCGACTGTGATCGAAAAGCGGCAACGGCGAGGTCGGGCGATCATCCGCTAGTTCGAATCATCGGCCACTATTCCCGCGTGAGCATCAGATTCAAGTTCTGAACCGCAGCGCCGGATGCGCCTTTGCCAAGATTGTCGAAGACCGCGGACAGCAGGACGTGCCCGTGTTCCATGTTGGCGAACACGCTCAGGCGCATGTCGTTCGTACCGTTCAGCGCTTGCGGATTCAGGTGCGTCACGACACGCGCTTCATGCAACGGCAAGACATGCACGTGGGCTGCGTCCGCATAGTGGCGTGCGAGGCACGCTTGTAACGTGGCGCCGTCCACGTCGGGTGCGAGCAGCCGCAACGCCAGCGGCACCGTCAGCACGATGCCCTGGCGAAACGCACCATACGCGGGGACGAAGATGGGCCGCTGCGCGAGTCTGGCGTGCGTCTGAATTTCCGGGGCGTGCTTGTGAGCGAGTTCCAGACCATATACCTGGAATGAAGGCGCGTTGACGGCATCCTGCCCCTCGTGTTCCTCCACGCCGGCGCGACCGCGTCCGGAGTAGCCGGACACCGCATGAATGCTGATGGGATAGTTGCCAGGTATGAGCCCGGCCTGCAACAGGGGACGCAGCAAGCCGACTGCCCCCGTCGGATAGCAGCCGGGATTGCTGACGCGACTTGCGTTCGCGATGCGCTCAGCTTGTCCCGGCGTCATTTCCGGAAAGCCGTATGTCCAGCCCGGCTGTGTGCGGTGGGCCGAACTTGCGTCGATGACTCTGACGGCAGGATTAACGATGGCGTCCACCGCTTCGCGTGCGGCGGCATCAGGCAGACAGAGAATGGCGATGTCGCAGGCGTTGATGGCTTCGGCGCGACGGCGCGCATCTTTGCGATCTGCAGCGGCAAGCGTGAACAGCGTGATATCGGTCCGATTGCGCAGCCGTTCTTGGATTTGAAGTCCGGTGGTGCCCTGGTCGCCATCGATGAAAACAATGGGAGCGCTCATACGCTAAATTCTCCGAGTGGTTGTGCCGGGTGGAACGAGCGCCCATATTTCCTTAACCGCTAGAATATGAAAAGTTGAATTTCATAACCTGAACATTCAGTTTTTCTGAATCTGGACGTGGACATGCGAGAGATCAGCCTGGACCGCTTGCGCACTTTGATCGCGATTACCGAGCGTGGCTCATTTGCCGATGCGGCGCGCGCGTTGAATCTGGCGCCTCCGACGGTCAGCCTCCATATCGCTGAGCTCGAAGACCGCATTGGCGCGCCGCTCCTGTCACGCAAGCGCGGGCAGGTAAGGCCGTCGGCGATAGGAGAAGTGTTGGTGGAGCGCGCGCGTCGGCTGCTGGCCGATGCGGAGCAGGCGTTGGACGATATTCAACGTCAGGTGCAGGGGCTCGAAGGGCGCGTGCGGCTCGGTGCGTCGACCGGCGTGATCGCGTACTTGTTGCCGCAAGCGCTCGAGGCGCTGCGCCAGCATCATGCCGCAATCGATATTCATCTTGCAGTGCTTACGTCCCATGAAACGCTGTCCCGATTGGCGGATGGGACGCTCGATGTCGGGCTGGTCGCGCTGCCTCAGCCCCCTGTAGCTGGACTCGTGATCAAGCCCTGGCGCCGCGACCCGGTGATGGCCTTCGTCCCGGCGCATTGGCGGTGCCCGGCCCGTGTAACGCCTGCATGGCTCGCCGCTCAACCTTTGATTCTCAATGACGCGACTACGCGTCTCTCGCGCCTGACGACGGAGTGGTTTGCGACGGCGGGGCATCATCCTGCGCCGCGCATTCAGCTCAACTACAACGACGCGATCAAGAGTCTGGTAGCGGCAGGTTACGGCGCGGCGCTTTTGCCGCATGAAGCCACGACGCCCTTGCCCGACACGCGCGTCGTCATGTGTCCGCTGCGCCCGGCGTTGTGGCGTCGGCTGGGCATTGCACACCGTGCGGGGCACGTCGAGCGTGCCACTCAGCACGTACTCGATGCCTTATGGGATCTGCGATTAGCGTAGGCGTTGCCGTTTCGGTTCACGCTCATCGGGGGCAGTGCTTGAACGGCCGCTTCAAACGTCGAGGAGCCTAGCTCTCGCCGTCCTTCATCGTGCTCGCGACGTACTCGTATTCTTCTGTGTTGATACGAGTCAAGCGGTATTCCACCGGCATCTGATTGAACGAATAGGCGACGCGTTCGACCTCCAGCACCGGACCGGCAACGTCTATCTCCAGCAGTTCACTTTCGAGCTCGCTCGCGCGGGCAATGCGCAGGCGCTCATCCGTGCCGGTCACGTTAATGCCGAAAGCGTCCTGATAGAAGTTGTACAGCGTATCGGTCCGGTCGCGCAGCATGGTCTCGGTGAGATCGGGGAATTTCGCCTCGGGGAGCATGACCGTGTCGATGACCACCACTTTGCCGTGCAAAGACAGCGCATTCGTAAATACGAAGAGCCGAGTGCCGCTCTCGATGCCAAGTTTCGCCGCAACGAGCGCTGACGCCTTCGCCCTTTTGAAGTTGACGAGCGTGACCGCTGGATAGGTGCGCTCGCCGTCGCGCCGCACGACCCGAAAAAAGCGGAAGAAATGACGATCCCGCCGATGCTGGGCGACGAAGGTGCCCAGCCCCTGGTGACGGATCAGAATCTTTTCCGCACACAGTTCGTCGATTGCCTTTCGCAGCGTGCCGATAGACACGCTGAAGCGTTCGGCCAGGCGCTTCTCGGACGGAATCACCTCACCGCCTTTCCATTCCTGTGCCGTCAAGGCGGCCAGCATCGCTTCCTTGACTTCCTTGTACCGCGTGCCGCCCGGGCTGGTTGGCATGGCCGTGACTGTGCTCATCACGTCTCCTGGCTTGATTTTTCCATGACGTCGATTGTACCGCCGCCAACAAGACATTCAACACATATAGATGAGCTAGTTGACATGTATGAGATGTGCGCCTACTATGCATTCAACGGACGGCGCCAAGGGAACTGGCCTCCGATTCATCAACCAGGAGGAGCAAATGAACCAAGCAGCAGCGGGAGCAAGCAGTGCGGCGAAGGGAGAGGCGGGCGAGCGCAAGACGATTCATATCGTGCTGCACGAGGCGAAGGACACGGTGGGCGTCGCGGTGATCGAGGGCATCAAGGCGGGTTCGCAATTGAACGCGTGGATCATGGACGAGGACGAGATCGTCACGGTGAACGCGAAGCAGGACATTCCCATCGGCCACAAGGTGGCGCTGAAGGACATGAAAGTGGGCGATACGGTGTTCAAGTACGGCGTGGATATCGGCAAGGTGGTCGCGCCCATCACGGCGGGCGAGCATGCGCACGTGCACAACATCAAGACGAAGCGCTGGTAATCAGCAGAAACGCAACCAGGCTTTTTCCACCCATATCGAGAGAGACATCATGAGCGTGATTCAACTGGACACTATTTTCCGCGGCTATCGCCGTGAAAACGGCCGCGTCGGCGTGCGCAACCACGTCATCATCCTGCCGGTCGACGACCTGTCCAACGCCGCGGCACTGGCCGTCGAAACGGCGATCAAGGGCACGATGGCCGTTCCGCATCCGTACGGCCGCCTGCAGTTCGGCGCTGATCTGGACCTGCACTTCCGCACGCTGATCGGCGCGGGCAGCAATCCGAACGTCGCAGCGGTGATCGTGATCGGCATCGAGGAAGGCTGGACCAAGCGCGTGGTCGACGGCATCGCCAAATCCGGCAAGCCGGTGATGGGCTTCGGTATCGAACTGCACGGCGACCATGACACGATCATGCGTGCATCGAAGGCGGCGAAGGAAATGGTGCAGTACGCGACCGCGCTCGAACGCGAGGAATGCCCCATCAGCGAACTGTGGGTGTCGACCAAATGCGGCGAATCGGACACGACCTCGGGCTGCGGTGCGAATCCGACCGTCGGCAATGCGTTCGACAAGCTCTACGGCCTCGGCAATACGCTCGTGTTCGGTGAGACGTCCGAACTCACGGGCGGCGAGCAGATCGTCGCGGCGCGCTGCGCGAACGACGGCGTGCGCGAACGCTTCCAGTTCATGTTCGACCGCTATCAGGACATGATCAACCGCTGGAAGACCGACGACCTCTCCGAGTCGCAGCCGACCAAGGGCAACATCGCGGGCGGCCTCACGACTATCGAGGAAAAGGCGCTCGGCAACATCCAGAAGATCGGCAAGAAGTGCATGGTCGATGGCGTGCTCGACAAGGCCGAGGAGCCGACGCATTCGGGTCTGTGGTTCATGGACTCGTCGTCGGCTGCGGCGGAAATGGTGACGCTGTGCGCGGCATCGGGCTTCGCGGTGCATTTCTTCCCGACGGGGCAAGGCAACGTGATCGGCAACGCGATCGTGCCGGTCATCAAGATCTGCGCGAATCCGCGCACGGTTCGCACGATGGGAGAGCACATCGACGTGGACGTGTCCGGCATCCTGCAACGCGAGCAGAACCTCGATCAAAGCGGCGACAAGCTGCTCGAATGCATGCTCGCGACGGCCAACGGTCGCTGGACCGCCGCCGAAACGCTCGGCCATCGCGAATTTGTGCTGACGCGTCTGTTCGAAAGCGCGTAAGCCTGCAGCGACGCATCCTCATCGACACGTAGACGCAGACAACGAGCAGTCCCCGTCCGGTGCGCGCACCGGTTCGACAGCCATCACCGAGGCGGCGCGAACCGGGTTCGCGCCGTCCGTCGTCACATCTTGCAGCAGCGAGTGGAGGAGACACCATCTTGCGCGTGCTCAAGCATCTCTACGTCCAGGTCCTGATCGGACTGGCGGCCGGCATTCTCGTCGGCTACTTCGCGCCGACGCTCGGCGTGCAATTCAAGCCTCTCGGCGATACCTTCATCCGTCTGATCAAGATGCTCATCACGCTCCTGATCTTCTGCACGGTGTCCGTGGGCATCGCGCGCATGGAAAGCCTCAAGCAGGTAGGGCGCGTCGGCTTCAAGACGATCCTGTACTTCGAGGTCGTCACGACGATCGCGCTCGTCATCGGACTCGTCGTCGCGAACGTCGTGCATCCGGGCGCGGGCCTCGACATCGATCCGAAGACGCTCGATCCCGGCGCGGTCTCGCATTTCGTCACCGAGGTGCATTCGGCGGAACACAAGAGCCTGCTCGAAGAACTCGTGCCGAACTCGGTCGTCGGCGCGTTCGCGCGTGGCGATCTGCTGCAGGTGTTGCTCTTTTCGGTTCTGTTCGGCGTCGCGTTGTCACTGATGTCCGAGCGCAGCAAGTTCCTCTCGCAATGCATCGAACAACTCGGCGACGCGTTGATGCGCATCGTCGAGATGATCATGCGGCTCGCGCCGCTCGGCGCGTTCGGCGCGATCGCGTTCACGGTCGGAAAATACGGCATCGGCACCTTGCAGCAACTCGGCTTGCTGATTCTCTGCTTCTATGTGACCAGCATCCTGTTCGTCGTGCTCGTGCTGGGCACCGCGTGCCGATGGGCGGGCGTGAGTCTGTGGCCGCTGCTGCGCTATCTGCGTGAGGAATTGCTGATCGTGCTCGGCACGTCGACGACGGAGTCCGTGCTGCCTCGTCTGATGGAGAAGCTCGAACGGCTCGGCTGCCCGAAGTCGGTCGTGGGTCTCGTACTGCCGACCGGGTACTCGTTCAATCTCGACGGCGCAGCCATCTATCTGACGATGACGTCGCTCTTCATCGCGCAGGCGACCAACACGCATCTGACGCTGATGCAGCAACTCGGCCTGCTCGCGATCCTGCTGCTCACGTCGAAAGGTGGCGCCGGTGTGGCGGGCGCGGCGCTGGTCGCGCTGACGGCCACGCTGTCCTCGCACAACATCATTCCGGTGGCGGGCATCACGCTGATCATCGGTATCGATCGTGTGCTCAACGAGATCCGCGCGCTCGTCAACATGATCGGCAATGCGGTGGCGACGCTGGTGGTCGCGCGCTGGGAGGGCGTGTTCGATGTCGAGGCAGCGCGTGCCATACTCGCCGCCCCGCGTGCTGCCCTCGAAGAGGACGCGCGCATGTTGATCGAACCCGCGCAGGACATGCAGAAATGACCGCATCCGAAAACATCACCATCACGCCCGCCGCGATGCACGCGCTGGCGCGCCTCGCCCTGCTGGAAGCGGGCGCCACCGAAGCCACCGCCGAAGCCACCGCGAAAGCGCTCGTCTACGCCGATGCGCGCGGCCTCTCGTCGCACGGCGTCGCGCGCCTGCCGATGTATCTCGCGCAATTGCGCAACGGCCGCGTCGATGCGAAGGCGGTGCCCGGCATCGTGCGCGACAAGGGCGCAGCGTTTCTCGTCGATGCCGCGGACGGCCTCGCATTCGACGCGTGCGCGCTCGCCATCTCGACCGGCATCGAACGGGCGCGCACGTTCGGCACCGCGGCGGCGAGCGTGACGCGCAGTCATCACTTCGGCGCGGGTGCGTATCACCTCGAAGCGGTCGGCCGCGCGGGGCTCGTCGGCCTCGCATTCAGCAACGCGCCGGGTTCGATGCCCGTGTGGGGCGGCAGGCATCCTTTGCTCGGCACCAATCCGATTGCCGCCGTGTTTCCGCGCGCGAAGGCCGAGCCGTTGATGATCGACTTGTCGCTGTCGCAGGTGGCGCGGGGCAAGATCATGGTCGCGGCGCGCGACGGCAAGCCCATTCCGGAAGGCTGGGCGACGACCATCGACGGCGAGCCGACCACCGATGCCCACGCCGCGCTCGGCGGCATGATGCTGCCCTTCGGCGGTGCGAAAGGGGCCGTGCTCGCGCTCATGGTCGAACTGCTGGCGGCGGCGCTCTCCGGCGCGCAATTCGGCTCGGAAGCGGGTTCGTTTCTGACCGAAGAGGGTCCGCGCTCGCGCGTCGGGCATCTGTTCTGGCTGCTCGACCCCGATGCGCTGGCGGGATCGCGCGTCTACCAGCAACGCATCGAAACGCTCATCGAACTGATGCTCGTGGACGACGACGTGCGCCTGCCTGGCTATCGACGTCACGAGATCGCGGCGGCGAGCGAGAGCACGGGCATCGTGCTCAATCGCAAGCTGTTAG
Organism: Caballeronia megalochromosomata; assembly: GCA_001580565.1. GTDB lineage: Bacteria > Pseudomonadota > Gammaproteobacteria > Burkholderiales > Burkholderiaceae > Caballeronia > Caballeronia megalochromosomata. The sequence goes on from LRBF01000215.1 coordinate 95,597, forward strand.
AGCAGCTTCGCGTGCTCGCGAACGACAGCGCCGACGCAGTCTGACGCGAGTCGGCACGACGACACCGACAGGAAACGAACCCCGCATCCGGCTTCTTCCCACAGCGATACAAAAGCAGGCGTCTGCAGGACGCCCGGAGACAAGCATGCGAAAGATCTTTCGTCAGATTTACGTGCAGGTTCTCATCGCAATCGTAGCCGGCGCGTTGCTCGGCCATTACTTTCCCCAGGCGGGGCAAAGCGTCGCGCCGCTCAGTACGGCGTTCATCAAGCTCGTGAAGATGGTGACCGCGCCGCTCATCTTCGTGACGATCGTGCTCGGCGCGAAGGAGATGGGCGGGGCGGGCGCGCTCGGGCGCATCGGCGGCAAGTCGATCATCCTGTTCGAACTGACGACGACCATCGCCTTGCTGATCGGATTGTGGGCGGTCAACACCATCCAGCCCGGCGCGGGGATGAACCTCACGCCCAGTTCGATCGATGCGAGCGTGCTGAACGGCTACGAGCGATCGCTGCATGCTTCGTCCGGCGGTGTGATGGGATTTCTGCTCGGCATCATTCCCGATAGCGCGGTGTCGGCCTTCGCGAACGCGGACATGCTTCAGGTCGTGCTGTTCTCGACACTCTTCGCGATCGGCCTGTCGCATTCGGGCAAGACAGGGGAGACGGCCTACAAGTTCTTCGAAGGCGTGGGTAGCGCGCTCTTCGGTATTGTGCGCATCGTGATGCGGCTCGCGCCTATCGGTGCATTCGGTGCGATGGCGTATGCGGTCGGCAAGTTCGGCTTCGGCACGATGAACTCGCTGTTTATGCTGCTCGTCACGGTGTACGCGGCGACGCTCGCGTATATCGTGCTGATACTCGGCGGGATCTGCCTGATGTGTGACGTGAGCTTGTGGCGTCTGCTCAAGTACATTCGTGGCGAGATCCTGCTGGTGATTGCCACGGTGTCGTCTGAAGCCGCATTTCCGCAACTCGTTAAGAAACTCGAAGCGCTTGGATGCCCGACCGGTGTCGTCGGTATCGTCATGCCGATGGGCTACACGTTCAATCTCGCGGGGACGTGCGTGGCGCAGGTGATCTGCGCGGTGTTCATCGCCCAGGCGTTCGGCATTCAGTTGTCGGTCGCGGAACAGGCGGTGCTCGTCGGCATTTCGATGCTGACCTCGCGCGGCATGGCGGGTGTGGCTGGTGCGAGCTTCATCTGCCTGCTCGCAACGCTCGCCGCGTTCAAGCATATTCCCATCGAGGGCGCGGCCATCGTGCTGGGCGTCGATCGCTTCATCGCCGAAGTTCGCGCAACGACGAACATGATCGGCAATGCCGTGGCCACCGTGGCCGTCGCGCACTGGGAGAAACAGCGTGACGACGTATGCATGCGGGAAAGGCTCGGGATGCCTCCCAAGGCCGTGACCCGCTGAACGAGCGCTCAAACGGGTGCGGGGCCGCTGGTTCCGCGCACGACGAGTTCGATCGGCAGGCACACATCCGCAGGAGGGCGCTGAGTGGTCAGCCAGTCGAGCAACGTAAGCGCCGCTCGCTGCCCGAGTTCATAGGTCGGCAGCAATACGGTCGTGAGCCCGGGCGTGATTTGCGACGAGATGGGCAGGTTGTCGCAACCGACAATCGACAATTCGTCTGGAATCCTTATGTTCAGCGATTGGGCTTCGAACAACGCGCCGAGCGCGAGAACGTCGTTGCCGCAGAACACGGCAGTCGGACGAGGGCGCAGTTGCATCAGATGCTTGAGTCCGGTACGGCCGCCGTCGAAGCCGAAAGGCTGCTCGATCACATTCGCTTCGGGCAGCCGGATGCCTGCCTCAGCGAGTGCGCTGCGAAAGCCATCGACCCGATGACGAGCGCGATCGTTCTGGCGCGTCATCCCCGAGATCATGCCGAAGGTCCGATGGCCGAGAGAGAGCAGATGCTCGGCTGCGAGCTTCCCGATCAACCGGTTGTCGAAACCGATGAGCGGTGCTGTCGTCGTCAAAATCTCGCTTGCGGCAGCGGCATTGGTCCAGGTGATGAGCACCGGAATTCGGCTGGCGCGCATCATTTCCCATGTTTCATGCGCATGTTCTGCCCCAACGAGAACGAGCGCGTCCACCGCCCGTTCGAGCAGCGCGCGCGCCGCCTCTGTCTCGGCCGCAAGGCTGTATTCGTGGGCGGAGATCAACAATTGATACCCCGCGTTCGAAAGCGTGCTCTGAAGTCCCTGAACGGCGCGCGCGAAGATGGCATTGTCGAGCGTCGGGACGATAGCGCCGACCATGCGGGCGCGCCCTGACGCCAGCGCCCGGGCGGCACCGTCTGGAACGTAGCCCAGGCGCGCAATCGCTTGCAGAATGCGCTCGCGCGTATTGCTCTTGACCATGTCCGGATTCGAAAGCGCCCGCGACACCGTTGCCGTCGACACGCCCGCCAGTGCAGCTACATCGGACAGGCGCGGTCGCTCGATGTTGCTGGTTTCTATTGCATCGTTCATCGTCATTTTGCTTGGTCGGTCTCCGCGTCAGCATCCCACCGACGCGACACGAGACTTATAGGTATCAATACCGATTCAAAGTGAAACGGCTTCTTTTATTATAGATGCAAGCGCTTGCACTGACGTGCGAGCGATCAGATCGCCGGAACCCACGCCGGCTTATTTTTTTCCTCAAAATGCAAGCGCTTGCATTCAGGCGCAACAGAGCATCTTCCCCATCAGGAGCGGACCATGACGGTTTTTTATCTGAAGAAAGCCACCAAAACCCCGGAGACCGAAACTGCCACGGCGCAGCGCGTCGTCACGGAGATGCTTGCTGAAATCGAAGCCAACGGCGAAGCGGCCGTGCGGGCGTACGCGAAGAAACTCGATCACTGGGACGGCGACATCATCGTGCCGCGCGAGGAAATCGAGCGGCGCGCCAGCGAAGTGCCGCAGCATATCCGCGAGGACATCGACTTCGCCGTGAAGCAGGTTCACGACTTCGCCGTCGCGCAGCGCCGCTCGATCGAAGATTTCTCGGTGGAGTTGCACCCGGGCGTGACGGCCGGCCAGCGCGTCATCCCGGTCAACGTGGTCGGCTGCTACGCGCCGGCAGGTCGTTATGCGCATATCGCTTCGGCTTATATGGGCGTGGCGACCGCCAAGGCAGCGGGCGTGAAGACCGTGATTGCGTGCTCGAGCCCGTTCCGTGGCGGCGGCATTCATCCTTACGTGCTCTATGGCTTCAAGGCGGCGGGCGCCGATGTGGTGATGACACTCGGCGGCGTGCAGGCGATCGCTTCGATGGCCTACGGCCTGTTCTCGGGCAAGCCTGCCGATGTCGTCGTCGGTCCTGGCAACAAGTTCGTCGCGGAAGCGAAGCGCACGCTGTTCGGCAAGGTGGGCATCGATGTCTTCGCGGGTCCGTCGGAAGTCGCGGTCATCGCCGACGAAACCGCCGATCCGGCAATCGTCGCAAGCGATCTCGTGGGGCAAGCGGAACATGGACATGAATCGCCTGCATGGCTGTTCACGACATCGAAAGCGCTTGCTGCCGAAGTCATGGCGCTCGTGCCGCGCCTGATCGACGATTTGCCGCCGACTGCGCGCGACGCTGCGGCAAGTGCGTGGCGTGATTACGGCGAAGTCATCGTCTGTGACACGCGTGAGGAAGTGGTCGAAGTGTCGGACCGTTATGCGTCGGAGCACCTCGAAGTCCATACGGCGGATCTCGAATGGTGGCTCGAGAACCTGACGTGCTACGGCTCGCTGTTCCTCGGCGAGGAGACGACTGTGGCGTTCGGCGACAAGACCAGTGGCCCGAATCACGTCTTGCCGACCAAGGGCGCGGCGCGGTACTCCGGCGGCCTGTCAGTCCACAAGTTCGTCAAGACGCTCACCTGGCAGCGCATGACGCGCGACGCAGCGCGCCGTATTGGCGAAGTGACGGCACGCATTTCCCGGCTCGAAGGCATGGAAGCGCATGCACGTACGGCGGACGATCGTCTGAAGAAGTACTTTCCGAACGAGCAGTTCGAAAAGGGCGACGCGGTCCAGGTCTGAGTCCGGCAACACACTTACGATGGAGTGACGATGGAACTCGCCAGTATGTTCAGTCTTGATGGACGCGTCGCGCTCGTGACCGGAGGAAATGCCGGCATCGGTCTTGCGATTGCGAGCGCGTTGGGACGTGCCGGTGCGCGCGTGGTACTCGCGGCCCGACGCGAAGGCGCATTGCGCGACGCGACGGCATCCCTCGCGGCCCAGGGCATCGAAGCGCGTTTCATCGCCGCCGACGTAAGCTCGCCTCAGGCCGCGATCCAGTGCGCGGAAGAGGCGCTCGCGCAAAACGGACGCGTCGATATCCTCGTCAATGCTGCCGGCGTCAACTTGCGCCAGCCGTTCGCCGAGGTCACGCCCGAGAGCTGGCAGACACAACTGGCGCTTCACCTGGGCGCGCCGTTCTTCCTCACGCAGAAGCTCGCGCCCCTCATGCGAGCGCATGGCTGGGGACGAATCATCAATATCGCGTCCTTGCAGTCGTATCGGGCGTTCGCAAATAGCGCGCCCTACGGCGCAGGCAAAGGCGGCGTGGTCCAGCTTACCCGAGCAATCGCGCAGGAGTGGGGCCGGCACGGGATCACGTGCAATGCCATCGGTCCCGGCTTTTTCCCTACCGCGCTCACCGCATCCGTGTTCGCCGATGAAACGCTCGCGAGCAGGCATGCCGAACAGACGTGCATCGGCCGTAACGGCAAACTGGAGGACATCGACGGCCTTGCCGTGTTTCTTGCGAGCGATGCATCCAGCTATATCAGTGGTCAAACAATCATGGTCGACGGCGGATACACCGCGCGTTGATCGACAATGGTGGAGACAGGCATGTTGATACAGGACAGGCATAGTCAGGGGCGGGGCCTTCCAGGGGCGCCCCCTGCCGCAGTGGAAGCAATGCAAAGCCGCGCCGCACTGGGTTCCGACAACCTAAGAGCTGTCACGATCTCCAGCGTGCTCGGCGCCGTCATTGAGTGGTACGACTTCTTCCTCTACGGTGTCGTGGCAGGACTCGTTTTGAATCGACTTTATTTTCCGCAGGCGGACGCTGTCGTCTCGACCATGCTCGCGTATTCCACGTTTGCGCTTGGCTTTGTCGCAAGACCCATCGGTGGTGTGCTTTTTGGCCATTTCGGCGACCGGCTCGGCCGAAAGAAAATGCTCATGCTCACGCTGCTTCTGATGGGAGGCGCAACAGTCATGATCGGCCTGATTCCGACCTACTCGTCCTTTGGCATCGCAGCGCCGCTGCTTTTGCTGGCGTGCCGCATCGTGCAAGGCATCGGGTTGGGCGGCGAATGGGGCGGCGCAGTGCTGATGACGTACGAATCCGCGCCCGTCGAGAAGCGCGGCTTCTATGCGAGCCTGCCGCAGATCGGGATGTCGCTCGGACTCGTGCTGGCATCGGGCGTGGTGGCGATTCTGTCCTACACGCTCGACGATGCTCAATTCCTCGCATGGGGCTGGCGCTCGGCGTTCATCGCAAGCGGCGTGCTCGTGATCCTCACCTTCTACATGCGAAAGCACGTGGCAGAGACGGACGATTTCAACAAGGCAAAGAAAACGAAGCACGATGCACTTCCCATCATCGATGTGTTCCGCAAGTATCCGCGCACAGTCCTCGCCTGTATGGGCGCGCGTGTCATCGACGGTGTGTTCTTCAACGTATTCGGCGTCTTTTCGATCCACTATCTCACCGAGACGCTGCACTTCCCGCGAATGACTGCGCTGCTCGGCGTCGTGTTCGGCGCTGCTGTGATGACGTTCTTCATTCCCTTCTGGGGCCGTGTGTCGGATAAGGTTGGACAGCCGGTCGTCTACGGCATGGGTGCGTTGCTCGCCGGTCTGTCGGCCTATCCGGCGTTCATGCTGATGCAAAACGCGAGTCATTCTGCGTTGCCTGTGTGGATCGCGATCATCATCCCGTTCGGTGTGTTTCATGCGGCGGTGTTCGGCACCATGTCGTCGCTGTTCTCGGAGGCATTCGAACCGGATGTGCGCTACAGCGGTATTTCCTTCGTCTATCAGTTCGCGGGTGTATTTGCAGGCGGTCTGACGCCTGTAGCGGCGACTTATCTCACTGGCATTCAGTCCGGCAAGCCGTGGTACCTGTGCGCCTATGTGCTAGGCGCCGGAACCTTGAGCGCGCTGTGTTGCGCCTGGCTCGCGCGCCACCGGAAGTCGCCACAGTGTGAGCGCATTCGTGCTCGCACCTTGAATGCCACTCAACGTCCGGAGACTCTGTGATGCAAGCGCTCGTCTACACACAGCCTAATGAGATGCAATTGCTCGAACGCCCGGTACCTGTGGCGGAGGACGGAGAGGTCGTACTGAAGATAGATGCTGTCGGCATTTGCGGGTCCGATATGCACGCCTATCACGGCCACGATCCCCGCCGTAAGCCAGGTCTGGTTCTCGGACATGAATTTGCAGGCACCATCGCACAAAGCCGCGACGCGAGGTGGAAGGAAGGCGCACGCGTGACTGGCAACCCACTCATCACGTGCGGTACATGTGAGTATTGCGTGCAAGGGCGGGATAACCTGTGCGCCAATCGCACGATGGTCGGCATGACGCGGCCCGGGGCGTTCGCCGAATATATGTCGATTCCGGCCGGCAGCCTGGTCGCTATTCCGCCAGACATGCCTGCGCATGTCGCTGCTGCTACAGAGCCAGCGGCCACTGCACTGCATGCCGTGAATCTGACCATGCGTGCGTTGAGCCGGCCGATTCCGGAGTGCAGCGTTCTGATCATCGGAGGCGGCGCCATCGGACTGTTTTGTGCGCTGCTTCTTCGATCGTACGGATGTCGCGATCTGACCGTCGCCGAGACGAACGCCGCTCGACGTGCATCGGCGGAGAACGAAGCGAAGTGCAAAACTTATAATCCGCTGGAGCATGAGGCGGAGCCGAACCGCTTTGACTGCGTGATCGACGCGGTGGGCGCGAAAGCGACACGAAACAGCGCACTCGTCGCGGTCAAGCCGGGCGGCGTCGTCATGCATATTGGCCTGCAGGACTGGGCGAGCGAGATTGACATGCGAAAGCTCACGCTCGCTGAAGTCACGTTGCTGGGCACCTACACCTACACGATGGCTGACCTTCGCGCGACGGTCAGCGCGTTGCACGAAGGCGCGTTCGGTGCGTTGACGTGGCTTGAACAACGGCCGCTTTCGGAAGGTGCGCAAGCCTTTGCCGATCTTCACGCCGGATTGGCGAAGTCCAGCAAGGTCTTGCTTATTCCAGCATCGACCTGACCGGCCTGACGTATCTCATTTAGCCTCTTCGCGTCGTAAAGCGACAGATCCGGGACTGCGCTCGCAGTCTCGGGTCCGAAGCTGCGCGACACGCGCGCAAAGTCTCGACGTGCCATCGAAATGTGAGCGTCAGCTCACACCGAAACTTCCTTTACGCATTGGCGCCGCCATCGACGGTGATCGCCGCGCCGGTGATATAGCTGGCGTTGGCGCTCGCGAGGAATACCACGGCTTGCGCGATGTCCTCGCCCTTGCCGTAGTCGCCGGTGGCCGTCAGCGATTTGAGCGTCGGCCCGAAAGGACCTTCGACCGGGTTCATGTCCGTATCGATGGAGCCGGGCTGCACCAGGTTCGCCGTGATCCATTGCGGGCCGACTTCCCTCGCCAGGCCCTTCGTGAACGCAACGAGCGCCGACTTGGAGGCGGAATAGACGCCGAGCATCGAGGCGGGCACGCGGTCGGCAAAATAGCTGCCGATCGAAATGATGCGTCCACCCTGCGTGAGATGGGGAATCGCGGCTTTCGCGGCCAGTATCGGCCCGCGCACGTTGACGTCGAGCGTGGCGTCGATGTCTTCGATGGAAATGTCTTTCACATCGCCCATCCGGAGAATGCCGGCGTTGTTGACCAGAATATCGAGGCCGCCCAGTGCTTCGACCGTCTTCCGCACGGACGCTTCAATCGCCGATGCATCGGCGCTATCGGCCTGGATCGCGACACCGCGGCGAC